>NC_011978.1:0-628187 GCF_000018945.1 Thermotoga neapolitana DSM 4359
ACTCATAAAAAATTTTTGGATATCACGTAACTAAATTATACACTAATTGTCTTTCAAAGTAATTTGTTTGTAATAAAAGTAACACAAAATTAACCTTGACAGCGAGGAGGGGGTGTGTATAATAATGTCTGTGATACTGAACAAATTTGTCAACTATAGTGGTCAAAGGGGCTGGGAATTTTGTGAGGATCGGTGAAAAACTCAAAAAACTCAGGCTCTCGAGGGGACTCACTCAGGAGGAACTCGCAGAACGAACGGATCTTTCAAGGAGTTTCATATCACAACTTGAGTCGGACAAAACATCACCCTCCATAGACACACTCGAGAGAATCCTCGAGGCACTGGGAACCGATCTGAAACACTTCTTTTCCGACTTCGAAGAGGAAAGGGTTGTGTTTAAAAAAGAGGAAAGAGTTCCGGTCTACGACGAGCCTGAGGGTGTGAAGAGCGAGATTTTGATGAGTGGTGTGGAGGACAAGGAGATAGATCCAATACTGGTAACGCTCGAGCCCGGTGCTCAGACAGAGGAAGAATCTTATCACGAAGGGTCGGAGTTTGGTTTTGTGATTCAGGGAAAGATCGATCTCTATCTCGACGGCAAAAGGTACAGGTTGAAGGAAGGAGACTGCTTCTACTACAGGGCGGACAAGAAACACTACGTGAAGAATCCGGGTAAGAAGAAGGCGGTGTTACTCTGGATCATGATTGACTGAAAATCTTCAGAGGGGAGGGATTCACATGAAAAGCCTGGGAAGGCACCTGGTGGCGGAGTTTTACGAATGTGACAAGGAGATTCTCGACAACGTGCAACTCATTGAGCAGGAGATGAAACAGGCAGCCTACGAAAGTGGAGCGACAATAGTCACATCAACGTTTCACAGGTTCCTCCCCTACGGGGTGAGTGGTGTGGTGGTGATTTCCGAATCCCACCTAACCATTCACACCTGGCCAGAGTACGGCTATGCTGCGATCGATCTGTTCACCTGCGGAGAGGACGTGGACCCATGGAAGGCGTTTGACCATCTGAAAAAAGTCCTCAAGGCAAAGAGGGTACACGTTGTGGAACACGAAAGAGGCAGGTACGACGAGATAGGAATCCCGGAGGACTCGCCGCACAAAGTCACCGTTTGAGGAGGTGTGTGAATTGAAAGAACTGGAAAGAGAACTTCAGCCAAGACAGCACCTCTGGTACTTCGAATACTACACGGGAAACAACGTGGGGCTTTTCATGAAGATGAACCGCGTGATTTACTCAGGACAGAGCGACATACAGAGGATCGACATCTTTGAAAACCCCGATCTCGGTGTAGTCTTCGCACTCGATGGCATCACGATGACAACAGAGAAAGACGAGTTCATGTACCACGAGATGCTCGCACACGTTCCCATGTTCCTTCATCCCAACCCGAAGAAGGTGCTCATCATCGGTGGAGGAGACGGAGGAACACTCAGAGAAGTCTTAAAGCACGATAGTGTGGAAAAGGCGATTCTCTGTGAGGTCGATGGCCTCGTCATAGAAGCGGCGAGGAAATATCTGAAACAGACCTCCTGTGGTTTCGACGATCCCAGAGCGGAGATCGTGATAGCGAACGGTGCCGAATACGTGAGGAAGTTCAAAAACGAGTTCGACGTCATCATCATAGACTCCACGGACCCGACGGCGGGTCAGGGCGGGCACCTCTTCACCGAGGAGTTCTACCAGGCCTGCTACGACGCATTGAAGGAAGACGGAGTCTTCTCTGCAGAAACGGAGGATCCGTTCTACGACATTGGATGGTTCAAACTCGCCTACAAGAGGATCAGCAAGGTCTTTCCTATCACGAAGGTTTACCTTGGTTTCATGACCACCTATCCCTCCGGCATGTGGTCCTACACCTTCGCCTCCAAGGGAATAGACCCGATAAAAGACTTCGACCCGGAAAAGGTGAGAAAGTTCAACAAAGAACTGAAGTACTACAACGAAGAAGTCCACGTTGCCTCCTTTGCCCTCCCGAATTTCGTGAAGAAAGAACTCGGACTGATGTGAACAGCCCCGCTTCGGCGGGGTTTTTCCTTTCTGGTATAATCTAATTAGCCTGAACGAACTGGGAGGTCGAACATGAGATTTTACATCAAGACCTTCGGCTGTCAGATGAACGAGAACGACTCGGAAACGATGGCCGGTCTTCTAATGAAGGAAGGGTTCACCCCCGCCTCGGCTCCCGAAGAGGCGGATGTGGTCATCATAAACACCTGTGCAGTGAGAAGAAAGTCTGAGGAGAAGGCCTACAGCGAGCTCGGTCAGATGCTGAAGATCAAAAGGAAAAGAAAGCTCGTTGTGGGAGTTGCGGGTTGTGTCGCCGAAAAGGAAAGAGAGAAACTCCTGGAGAGAGGAGCCGACTTCGTCCTTGGAACCCGTGCCGTTCCGAGGGTGACAGAGGCCGTCAAAAAAGCACTCGAAGGAGAAAAGGTGGCGCTCTTTGAAGACCACCTGGACGAGTACACACACGAACTTCCAAGGATAAGAACGAGCAGGCACCACGCATGGGTCACGATCATCCACGGCTGTGACAGGTTCTGTACCTATTGCATCGTCCCCTACACCCGGGGAAGGGAAAGAAGCAGACCGATGGCGGACATCCTGGAAGAGGTGAAAAAACTCGCAGAGCAGGGCTACCGTGAGGTTACCTTCCTCGGCCAGAACGTGGACGCCTACGGAAAGGACCTGAAGGATGGCTCCTCTCTTGCAAAACTCCTCGAGGAAGCCTCGAAGATCGAGGGAATAGAGCGAATCTGGTTTCTCACCTCCTATCCAACGGACTTTTCCGATGAACTCATAGAGGTGATAGCAAAAAACCCGAAAGTGGCAAAGTCCGTTCACCTTCCCGTTCAGTCCGGAAGCAACAGAATTTTGAAACTCATGAACAGAAGGTACACGAAGGAAGAGTACCTTGCCCTCCTCGAGAAGATCAGATCGAAGGTGCCAGAGGTTGCAATAAGCAGTGACATCATCGTGGGCTTTCCCACGGAAACGGAAGAGGACTTCATGGAGACGGTGGACCTTGTAGAGAAGGCACAGTTCGAGCGTCTGAACCTTGCCATTTACTCTCCACGTGAGGGAACTGTAGCCTGGAAGTACTACAAAGACGACGTGCCCTACGAAGAAAAGGTGAGACGTATGCAGTTTCTCATGAACCTCCAGAAGAGGATCAACAGAAAACTCAACGAGCGATACAGAGGAAAGACGGTGCGTATCATCGTCGAAGCGCAGGCAAAGAACGGCCTCTTCTACGGCCGCGACATCAGGAACAAGATCATCGCCTTCGAAGGTGAAGATTGGATGATAGGGCGCTTTGCGGACGTGAAAGTGGAAAAGATCACTGCAGGGCCCCTCTACGGAAAGGTGGTCTGGGTTGAAAAGACTCCTTCTCCCGTTTCTTCTTCTGAGTGAAGTTCTTCTTTCACAGGTCTACTTCAGCATGGTGGATGACCTTTCTTTTCTTGTCATCTCACACCTGGAGTCTGCAAGCGATGTGACGGTGGTCGCCTACTCGATCGACCCTGATTATCTTGGCCTGAAAGAGTGCAGCATGGCCACAGAAGTTCCCGTAGAAGGTGCCTTCGTTCACATCTCAGATGGGCTTCTTCACTCGAAGTTCATCGTCCTCGACCACGAAACGGTGATCTTCGGCTCTGCGAACTTCAACCGCTCCAGCTTAGAAGAACATCTGAACAACCTCATCGTCTTTCACTCCAAAGAGATAGCGGACTTTTTCGAGGGAATTTATGACTGGCTCGTTCACGGGAAAAGGCCACAGGTTCGGCTCAAGACTGAAGAAGGTGAGTTCTTTTTGATCCCCGCGGTGGATGTCGAAGAGATCGTCTTGGATTCGCTCTGGAAAGCGAAAAGGTACGTTCTTCTCTGCAGCTACGCTTTCACAGATGAAGACGTCTTTGCCACGCTGAAATTCCTCTCCTCGCAGGGTGTGGAGGTGTACATCATCACGGACGAGTGGTTCGAGTCTTCAAGGCTCAGGGAACTTCCCCTTGAGACCTTCCACGTCCTCGAGGTGAGAGAACCCTTGATGCACCACAAGTTTCTTGTCGTCGATGGAAAAACTCTGATCACGGGTTCTGCCAACTTCACAGAGAGCGGGTTTCACAGAAATGTGGAAGTGATGTTCGAAACGAGTAACAGAGAGTACGTAGAATCTTTCGAGGAAGAGTTCAACAGGATCTGGAGGGGATACTTTGTACAGGGTGTTCGTTTTTGACCTGGACGGAACGCTCCTGAACGACAGCCTGGAGATCTCGGAAAAGGACAGAAAAGTGATCGAAAGGCTCTCGAGAAATTGCCACGTCGTTTTTGCAAGCGGAAGAATGCTCGTTTCCACACTGAACGTGGAGAAAAGGTACTTCAAAAGAACCTTTCCCACGATCGCTTACAACGGTGCGATGGTGTACCTTCCAGAAGAAGGCGTCGTCCTGAACGAAAAGATCCCGCCTGAGGTAGCAAAAGACATCATAGAATACATAAAACCGCTCAACGTTCACTGGCAGGCTTACATTGACGATGTGCTCTACTCCGAAAAGGACAACGAAGAGATAAAAAGCTACGCAAGACACTCGAACGTGGACTACCGCGTTGAACCGAACCTTTCTGAACTCGTCTCAAAGATGGGAACGACGAAACTTCTTCTCATCGATACCCCGGAAAGACTCGACGAGTTGAAAGAGATTCTCTCTGAAAGGTTCAAAGATGTGGTGAAGGTCTTCAAGTCCTTCCCTACTTACCTTGAAATCGTTCCGAAGAACGTGGACAAAGGAAAGGCACTGAAGTTTTTGAGAGGGAGGATGAACTGGAAAAAGGAAGAGATCGTCGTCTTCGGTGACAACGAGAACGACCTGTTCATGTTCGAGGAAGCGGGGCTTCGCGTGGCCATGGGAAACGCCATCGACAAGGTGAAGGAGGCGGCGGACGTTGTCACGCTCACTAACAACGATTCTGGTGTGTCTTATGTTCTTGAGCGCATTTCCACAGATTGTCTTGATGAGTGAGATACCGGAGAGCACCAGTACTTCTGTGGCGGTGAACGTTCCCCTTCAGAGCATACTGAAGGATGTTTCCCTTCTATGTCTTGGAAGTTCTGGAAACCTGAACCTCTCGAGGGATGTAGGAATCGCCGTGGGAAAGATCCTGAAAGAAAGGGGAGTCTCTTACTACGTATTTGGCAGTTTCGACGTTCTGAGAAGAACAGACCCTGATCCCCTCCTGAAAGTTTCCTCCTCCCCATACATCACCGCACAGGTTCTCTCTCTCCTTGCAGAGGGGCTCTCCATCGCCGGTGTCGTTCCTGTCTTCAACGCAACAGGCCCCGTCAATGATCAGGTTGTCACCGCTCTCATCACGAGAAAGGCCACCTACCCTGTGATGGTGGAAGATATGGAAAAGTACGAGTACCTGAAAAAACTCGGCTACACCACAACGTTCGTTATGGACACGAAGGGAAACGTGCTCGTGGGAAGGCCAGTAAGATTCTCCTGGGCCTATGGAAAGGAGATAGACTACGAAGATCTCAGAAGGGAAGTTCTGGAAAGCTCCGTAGTCCTTCTGGATAGAAACACGGGAAGAATCAGTGTGAACGATCCATGGGGTGGTGGAGTGCTCGTTTTTTCCAACGAAGAGTGGCTTTTGAAGATCGCACAGGACGTGCTCGATGGGAGAAGAGCCCCTACAGGAAGGACACCTTGATTCACATTTTTTCTGCAAGCTCTTTAAGAAAATCTTTGAATTCGCCTATTTCTTCTCTGAAACGTTCGTAAACAGTCCACGCTCTTTCCAGAAGAGGTTTCATCCTCGCCCATTCCAGAAGATAACCGTACACGTTCCTGAAAACATGTCTGAATCTCAGATATTCATCAAGAGTTTCCCTGAGTTTTTTTGAAATCACAGCGGGACGAACCCTCGGGATCTCAAGCGACATTTTGTTCAGTAACCTCGCTCCGTTCATCTCATAAGATATCAGTTCGAAGGAGACTTCCGAGCGCCCTCAAGATGAAACGGTCTGGCTCTTTATTGGAAAATTCTCTGCTTTACTCTTTCATCTCTTTCACAACCACATCAAGGGCATCTATCTATCTCCGCTATCAGTGAGAGAATCTGTTCCCTCTTCAATCTCCATTCCCTCCCTCTCGATCAGGTTCCTGAGGAACGCAGGACATCCTTCAAGATCGATCAGATCTACCTCGAACTCAGAGAGCCTGTTGATCTCAGAGAGCACCCTGAAGTACTCCTCTTTCGGAAGGCCTTCCACCGCAAGATCGATATCGGATCGCTCAGTGAACTCTCCTGCCCCTCTTAAGTACTTCGCAAGAGAGCCAAAAAGAACCACCCTTTTTGCACCGTACTTTTCTCTCAGTACCCTGGTGACCTTCCTTGCCTCTTCAAGAGCCTTCTGAGCCATCAATTTCATCTTTTCTTCTTCCTTCTTTTTTCTCTCTACCCAGGCCCTTATATACTCTTCGTACATTTTTTCTCCTCCACAAGACACACCGCATATGCGGAGATTCCCCTTTCTTCTCCCTCAAACCCCAGCGTGTTTCCGCTCTTGAACTTCACGTTCACACGGGATGTTTCAAGTGCACTTTTGAGGTTTTCCAAGATCTTTTCTCTGTAGGGGGAGAGTTTCACGATGGAGGCCACAACCGTTGCGTCCACGTTGACCACACTGAATCCTCTCTCCTCCAGTATCTTCACCGTTTCTTTCAAAAGGTCCAGACTGTTTGCGTCCTTGTACTCCTTCGTCTCCGGAAACCACGTTCCTATGTCGCCAAGACACCCTGCCCCCAGAAGGGCATCTATGATCGCATGTGAGAGAACATCTCCGTCGGAATGTCCAAGACTTCCAAGGGGTGCGTCTATCTCCACCCCGGCAAGGACCAGCCTTCTTCCCTCAACGAGCGGATGTCTGTCGTATCCAAAGCCGATGAACATGGAATCACTCTCCACGATAGTGCAGTTTCTCCCAGTAAACCTCTCTTTTTTCCACCACGTCCCTTACCTGTCTTTCTCTGGTGTTCAGATTTCCCGTTTTTCCCGTCTTGACCTCAACAAACACTATTCTTCTCAAGTTTCCTTCACTCAAACCATCGAAGACCACAAAATCCACTGGAGTTCCTATAAATCTTGCATCTTTTGGATTGTATCTGAATTCTGGGAAGAAAGGTATCAGGTGCTCTGTAACCTGACCCATTATCACACTTTTGCTTTTGTTGATGGCATCCTCTCTGATCCTTTTCTCCTCTTCCATCTTCCACTCCTGAAATTTCACTTCGTATTCTCTTTTCAAATTTGCCTCAAGAACTCTTCTCTGGAGTTCCCACTCGCTCTTCTTCCACTCTTCAAACATTTTCATAGCATTGCTCTCAATTTTTCCCCTGAGTTCCTGGATCTCGCGTGACATTTTCAGAAGGTTTCTTGTCAGGATAAAAACAACGATGATGAGAATTACGATGATCAAAACCGTCATGTAAATCCCCCTCCTCTATTCACATATTCTACATGTTAAAATCCCAGAGGGTGACCACAATGAAAGAAAGTCTCATCAGTTTCATAAGAGAAAAGATAGAAGAGTACAACTACAGAGGAGCCGTCGTTGGTGTGAGTGGTGGGGTGGATTCCGCCGTCGTTCTCTCGCTGTGTGTTCAGGCACTGGGAAAAGACAGGGTCTTTGCGCTCATCCTTCCTGAAAGGGACTCCTCGAAAGATTCATTGAAGGATGCCGTAGATCTCTGTGAGACTCTCGGTGTCGAGTACAGGAAAAGATCGATCACACCCATTCTGAGAAAGATCGGCGCCTACAGGCTCTTTCCCCCAAGGTTTTTCCTTCCAAACTCGATCGTGAAAAGATACGTCCTGAACAGGTGGAACACACTCTCGAAAGACCCTTTCCTGGACGATCTCAGAAACACCGGCCCTGAAGAGTTCCTGAAAGGTCTTGCGTACTACAGGATAAAGCACAGAATCAGAATGTGCCTTCTCTACTTCGAGGCAGAAAAGAGAGGATACGCCGTCGTGGGAACAACAAACAGAACGGAGTATCTGACGGGCCTTTATGTGAAATGGGGTGACGAGGCAGTCGACATAGAACCCATCATGCACCTGTACAAGACACAGGTCTTCGAACTCGCAAAAGAGATGAACGTTCCAGAAAAGATCCTGAAAAAACCCCCTTCTCCCGATCTCATTCCCGGCATCACAGACGAGATGGCGTTCAACATGAGTTACTTGGAACTCGACCGCATTCTGATGAAACTCGAAAAAAACGAAGACCTCTCAGACGAGGACCCGAAAAAAGTCGAGAGGGTGAAGAAGATTCTGGAATTTTCAGAAAAGTACAGAAGAGACATTCCCATCACTTTTGATAGAATATGATACAGAACACACCAGGGAGGGAAAAACGTGGAAGAAAGAGAACTCACACTCTCTGACATTCTTTTGATGTTCAAAAGAAGATCAAAACTCTTCTGGCTCGTTCTTGTTCTGACTGTCTTTGCAACAGGGATCTATCTTTTCCTTGCGACACCCCGGTACGAAGCCGCCGCGAAGGTGAAGGTTTCAACCCAGAAAGGAATGAGTCTTGGCCTTTCGATCGAGGGCCTTCTTGGAGGACTCTCCAGTCTTTTCGGTTCAGGTGGAGGTGCCATCGAAGACGAAATTGAGATCATGCTCTCAAGACGAAACATCATGGCCGTGATCGACGAACTCGACCTTGTTCACAAACTCCTCGACGAAAAAGACATAGAGAAGGCAAAGAAAAACGGCCTCACAGAAGACGATCTGAAACTATCCCTCTACAGTTACATGGTGGAAAAACTCATAACGGTAGAGCCGGTGAAAAACTCGAACATACTGGAAGTCAAGGTTACCTGGCACGATCCCAAACTTGCAGCAGAAATAGCAAACAAAATCGTTGAAAACTACACAAAGATCAGCGAAAGCATCGCAAAAAGTCAACTTGGAGCAAAGAAGGCATTCCTCGAAGAGCAAATCCCGAAGATAGAACAGGAACTCAAAGAAGCAGAGAGCAAACTCAAGGTCTTCAAAGAACAGAACAAAATCTACTCTGTAGAAACACAGACAGAGGTTCTGATAGAAAGATATGCTTCTCTTCTTCAAAAAATGGAAGAAGCCAGAATCGCCATGGAGGCAGCACAGAAACAGTCCGAGTTCTTCTCAAAAGAACTCGAAGATCTCGACATCGAAATTGAGCAGATCAAGGACAGTATCACCTTCGATCCCATCATCTCTCAGCTCAAAAGCAGGCTGATCAACCTTCAGATAGAACTCGCCGGTCTCATGGAACGCTACACAGAGACAAACCCGGCGGTGATACAGAAGAAAGCAGAACTTCAAGAGACACAAAAACAACTCGAAACAGAACTCAGAAGACTCCTCACCTCCCAAGTGAAAAAGACTGGCAATCCCATCTACGAGGAAGCACTCAGCAGTCTCATAAAGGCAGAGTCGGAGAAAATCCTGTATCAGTCTCAGTACGAAGCCTTCAAGAAACTCTACGAGGACATGGAAAAAGAACTTTCAAAACTTCCCGAACTCGAACAGAAACTGATAGAACTCGAAAGAGACTACAAGGTGAAAGAAACGATCTACACCACACTGCTTCAGGCAAAGTACGAGTCTCTCATCTCCGAAGCCGCCATCACCGCCAACGCGAACGTCATAGACTGGGCGGTGCCACCTCTTGAACCATCCAAACCCAACAAAAAACTCACGCTCGCAATTGGAGGTGTTCTGGGGATATTCCTTGGAATCCTCGCTGTTTTCTTCGCTGAGTTCTCGGACAGAAGGATCAAGTCTGAAAGCGAGGCGGAATACCTCCTGGGATTGGAAAAGATCGTCGCAAGGGTTCCACTAACACAGAACGAAGAGGTGATAGAAAAAGCCCTGGGAATTCCCGCCGTGAAATCAGGAAAGGTTACCTTCATCACCGCACTCGAAGACGGAGCGGGAGTGAGTACAATCGCGAGATACATGGCGGAACTGCTCTCGAAAAAAGAAAAGGTATTACTCCTTACAGAAGAAAAAGTGGAAGGCACTTTCGACAGAAAAGACGTTTTCGACCTTCTGAAAAATCCTGACGTTCTCGAAGAACTGAAAGAGCGCTACGACAAAATCATCGTTGACGCTCCATCCCTGAAGAGGACACCCGACTTTCTCCCAATTGCAGAAAAGAGCGACACCGTCTACATCGTGATCCGACTGGAACACACCCTCTCCGAAGACCTCAAGATGCTTCACTCTCTCAAAAAGATCGACGGGTTCATCCTGAACGGCCTGACGAAGAACAATTCAACGTATGTGAAATGAAGGCGGCTGAGCCGCCTTTTTAGTTTAACCAGTATTCCAGAAACTCGTCCCACTGAGTGTCATACGGAAAGGAAAGTGTCTGATAGTCTTCCCAATAGTCCTGATAACACAACATGCTCTCTGGCATGAAGATACTGATGGGAGAAGAGAGTGGCTGTCTGGCCATCTCACTGTAGGATATCTCACCGTAGGAATAAACGACAACAGATCTCGGATCTGGAGCAGCAGTGATCCTTGAAGAAACCCACTTGTCTATGAAATCTCCAAGATCAACAAGAACTGTCTGATTGTAATCGTCAATATAACTCTTCACCACATCAGAATAAACCGCATCGACCTTGCTCAGATCTGCTTTCAGATCACTGATGAACAAGTTTAAATCAGAAACAAACACCTCCACCTGCGAGGTGTCGTACACTGCAAGACTCAGTCCGATCTGGCGGTAATAATCATAAGAGGAATAGTACTCCCTATAACTGTCAACTATCATACTCGCTACGTCCAGCGGAGTGCTATCTGATGCTATCTCACCAAGAAAGGAGTAGTCCCATCCTTCAGCTGGCTCGTTGAAACTTGATGCCACGATATAATCTGCTGTGTTTCTGAGTTCGTATATCACCTCAAGAGATCCCATGAGACACGCGTCAAACCCGAGGATGTCGAGTTTGTCTCCAGAAAGAGCGTTTTCAAGTGCTTTCCTCAGGTCTGCTACAGCAATTGCCGTTCCTCGAGTCTCGTCGAACCCAACAGCCTTCGTTGAGATGTAGTATGAGTCACCGATCCACGCACTCCCGTGATCCCAAATCACAAGCGCGTAGCGATCGGCATCGAATTGATTGAGAATCATCTCAAGCCAGGCTTCCAGATTTGTGTACGATCCACTGTTGAAGTCAATTCCCACCATTCCAACAACAGCCTGCCAGTTTCCGTTTTCATCGAGCACCAGTACTCCATCACCAATTTCTACACCATCGTAGACAACAACCACAGAAACACTTCCACTGGCGTTTCTCATCTCGGAAAGGTCATCCTCGGAGTAGTAATAAAGATTGTTGTCTGCTGCCATCCACACGATGAAAAGCCACTTCGGTTTTGTGAAACTAACATCAAAAGACCTGCTCACACCACCTGCCACCGCTGTGAATGTGTAAGTTTTCTCCGATGGAGAGAAAAAACCTATTCTTGCTACACCGCTTGTGTCGGTGGTTGCTTCTCCAAGGAAGGCACCATCCACATAGAAAGAAACATCCTCACCTGAGACGGGAAGACCGTACTCGTCGAGCACCTGAACGTCCACAAAAGCGTATCTCCCAGCGATGTGGGTTTCATTATCCGCGATTATTGTGGAAGGTGTGGACGCGTGTGTGTAGATCTCCGGCATACATCCAGAAAGAAAAAGAGCAGAAACCACAATCAAAAGAAACCATCTCAAACTTCTCTTCCTCCTCAAAAGCCAAATTCGATCCCAAGACCAGCCAGAAACTCACTACCTGAAAAAAGAAGAGAAAAACTCACGTGCCCGATTTTCCCCCTCAAACTCGCCCCGAAAATGGTTTTCGTTTCCCCTTCCTCCGCCGTCGGATATTCCGTATAGAGTGTGTTCGGCCCCTTCACAAGGTAGAAGAAATCCGTTTCAAGACTGACGTTCTCTTTGAAAAGATCAAAAGATACGTTCAAAAGTTTTGCGTCCGGCCCGAAGGCAAAACCTACAGGATAGTCAACGATCGTTCTGGAAGATGGGAGATTTGTGAGATAGACGATCCTGTTGTTGAACTTCAAGTAGGGAAGGAACGTGTTGTAGACGAATTTTGTAGCCAGAGCGTACTCCACACCGAGCACGCCTTTCAAAGATCCGGTGGAAAGCGCTCTTCTCACACCCACGTTGAACGCATAAGCGGTGGGTTTTGACTCATCCTCAGTTGTTCCCACAAGATCGTCGAGAACGAACTCTCCGTGAACTTCAAAGCCTTTTTTTGGGACCCAGGAAAAGTCGAAAGATGCCATCGAGTTCGTGTAGCCCTCGTTGTAGTTGTTGTGCCAGATCGAAAAGGGACTCACGGCGAAAAGATCAGGGTACTTTCCACCGATCATCGTGAGCTCTCCCACACCGAGTCTCAGATTCTCCCTGATATGAAAGTCCAGTCGATGTGCTGCAAGTGTCTTCACCTTCTCCGTGTAAGGAGAAAGAGGATCCGCGTTGACCGGAACAAAAGTACTCTGCTTTTCCCACTCATCTTCTGTCAAAACCGGGTTGATCGATACAAGATGGAACGTGTACTGGATCTTTCCTTTTGTAGAAAACGTGAAGTGATTGAAATAGGGACTCACGTCCGATATCGCAACCGGAAACTCAGAACTTCCCCATCTGATCTTCGACCTTCCGATGACAGCGTAGAAGGAGTCTCCATCATAGACACCGTAAGCAGTGTAAGGAAAGTTCGAGTCGGGACTTGCTATCTCCTTCCACAAAGGTGGAATGTTGTTTAAAGACTCCTTGTAGAAGTAGTTGTAGTTGTTGTTGAAGGGAATTTCCGTGTAGAAAGAAAGATCCCCCACGTTTCCTTCCAGAATGACACTGAAAAGCGGTGGGGTGTTCTCGTACAGATAGAAGTTTTCCCAGGGTGGATCCGACAGAACAAACCAGCCCGTTTTCGTCTTTCCTTCGAAGTTTCCAGAGTAGAAAAACGGTGAAACACGAAAAGAGATTCCATTTCCCTTCTCACCGGACGGCACAGGAAGAACACCGGGAAGCGCTTCTTTGCTCTCAAGACTCTCATACACGAACTGTGGACTCATCTGTGTGACGAGGGGCTCAGAAAAAAGAACGCAGGAAAGCATCACGAAGAGAAAAACAGGCCACCTCATCTTCTCACCTGCCGATCTTGAGAGTTTCAAACAGGAGTTCCTTCAACCTGGAAGGCTCTGGAAGGTGTATCGTGTTGAAGCCAAGTTCTTCTGCTGCTTTTACGTTCTCCTCCATGTCGTCTATGAAAAGACTCTCCTTCGGTGTGATCTTATACTTTCTGATCAACTCAAGATAGATCTCTTTCTCTGGCTTTATGAAACCAACGTGCGATGAGATCACCATCCCATCGAAAAAGTCAAAAAATCGATATCTTCTTCTCACCATCTCGAAATAGATCTTCCCGTAGTTCGAAAGAACGTACAGTTTGAAGTTCTTTTCCTTCAAAATAGAAAGCAACTTCACGTTCTCCTCTATGGGTTTTAAGAGTTTCGGGACCTCCCTTTCCAGTTTTTCAACGTACTCTCTGTACTCTGAAAGTTCTTTCTTTTTCTTTTCCCAGAGATCGTTCTCTGGAAGAGTTCCCCTGTCCATTTTCTTCCAGTCTTCGTGCTTGAAGATCTCCCTCTCCAGAACCTTTGCCACGTCCTCTGGAAAGGACTCCACCAGGTATTCGCAAGGCCTCCAGTCGATCAGAACTCCTCCAAGATCGAAGACGATGTTTCGTATCATTTCACCCCTCCTGCTACATCTTGAAACTCAAAAAAACCCCAGCTCCAATCCCCTCAAGACTGCTCCACCAGACCTCCACCTTTCCACCGTACTCTCCAAAATCGCTTTCTGCAGAAACCTTCAGCGTGTGCTCTTTTGTGAGGTCTCCTATGAGCCACTTGGTGTCGGGTGGCATCTCCTTTCCATGCCAGGGCGTCTCCGGTGTTCTGTCTCCGTAGACGAGGTAGTGGTACATCAGATCGAGCGTGCACCATCCAGAGAACCTTCTCACACCGAGTTTCAAAGAGAAGGAGTTCTCGCCGTATTTGTATCCGATCATCCTCTCTTCGATCTTTCCCGTGTCAAAATAGGTGTACTCGTACGGAAGATTCTCCTGTGTTCTCTCAAAGGTGTACGCGCTCGCACCGGACACCTCCCCGTAGATCTTCCACGCACCAGTTCTGTACTCTCCTCCAAGAAGGAGTGCGACCTTGTCCGGATTCAGATAACTTCCTGTTCCAAGAAGCCTGTTCAGGCTCATGTCGTCTATCAGGGCTTCAAAATAGACTCTTCCCGCACCGAAGTTGAACTCGATCCATCCTCCCATGAGGGCGTTTGCGTTTTTGCTCTCATCTTTCCAGGGTGCTCCCTCCTGAGACAGCCAGATCTCCTGGATGGCGATCGGTGGAAGTGGAACGAAGAAGTAATACGGATTGAACACCTCGTTCAGATAGACCACGGCGTCTTCGTAGGCGATCTTCAACTGCCCAAAATCGAACACAACCGTTCTGTAGTTGAAACTCTTTTCCTCGTTTATGTTGAGCCAGAGAGATTCCACGTGCCAGTTGTCCTTTTTGTACTTCAAAGAAACACCGGGAAAACCGTAAAAGCGGGAGTTGTCGTCCAGAAAGAGTTTGTCGATCCCGGGGCCTCTTTCCTCGTTCAGTATGCCCGCCTTCAACTCGAAAGGCCCAACATTTCCGGAAACGAACGCCTCTGGAAAGTAGTAGAACTCCACGAACTTTTTGAGTTCGTCGATGATTCCGGTGTGAACGATTCCGTATCCCTTTCCCACACCGACCTCGAAACTGAAGGCCCAGTCCCTGAAAAGTGGCAGAGTCCAGTCCAGCTCCCCTGTCCACCTGAAAGAGCCCTCGTACGAAAGATCAAAAGAAACGCTCCCTCCGGCAAAGACAAGCGCCGGAAGGAGGATCAGAAGGAAAAGGTTCCTTTTCATATTACCACCCCATCACGTCTTTGACGTTTCTTATAGTGCTGAATATGGTGTTCACGATGGAGAGTGCCTCTGTCACCTGTATGAGCGGGTTGTCCGGAACGAAGACCACATCACCCGGCGAAACGTTCAGGTTCACTCCACCACCTTTTCCAGACAAAACTCCAGAAAGATCACAGACGGTCACCTCTCCCTGCGGCCCTCCCCTGAAGAGGAAGATCCTGCTTGCTGCCGCTTTCTCTGTGAAGCCTCCTGCCCTCATCACCACATCGAACACGGTGGAATACCTGTCCACCTTCACAATGCCGGGGTTTTTCACGTTTCCAAGAACGTACACGTAGTTCGTCTCAACGGGTGGCACGTACACCACATCTCCTGGCTCCACCTTCACGTTCTGGACCTCTTCGATGCTGGTGAAGTCGTAGGTGAACTCTTTCTCTCCTCTTCTCAAGATCACCTTCGTTCTCAGTGCCCAGTTGCTCAGGCCACCTGCCTGTGCGATGAGTTTGAGAAGCGTCACGTCTCCTTTCAACTCGTACGCTCCTGGACGTGCCACCTCTCCGACCACGTAGGCAAAGTTCTCCGTCTCAAGGGGCACGAAGACCACACTGCCGCTTTCAAGAACGGGGCCACCTGTTTTTATCACCTCTTCGTAGTCCACCTCTTCTTTTTCGCCGTCCGGTTTCACAACGACTATCCTCTCAGAGCCCGTGCTCTTCACACCACCGACCTTTCCAAGAACGCTCCTCAGAGTGGGAGTCTCTTCGTCCTCGAAGGTCACGAGTGTGTTCGTGATCCCTTCACCGAAGACGTACACGTGGGTTTTTTCTCTGTACTTCACAAAGACAAGATCTCCATCCTCGAGTTCAAAGGAACTTGTCTGCTCTTTTGGAACGGTGATCTCGTGGCCGTCTCGCAGAACAGTTATGTTTCCTGCCTCAAAGAGTGTGTCTTCTCTGTAACCTCCTGCCTTCACGATCGCCCTGTCGAGCACGGGAGTTTCGTCCGGCTCGAACACGACCATCTGGGGTGCTCTCACAAAGCCGTCCACGTAGACCCTGATCGACTCCTTCAGATTCAGTTCAACAACCGCACCGTCTTCAAGCGGAACATCCACAAGTTCATCGAACTTCTGAACCCTTCCATCCATGATCACCTTCAAACCTGCGATGTACTTTCTCTGAACCTTTCCAAACCTTGCGAGCGCCTTTTCCAGTGTGATATCCTCGTCCTTTGCAAAGTCAACGTAGCCGTACACGTCCCCTGTGAAGTAGACCCTCTTTGTCTGAACCGTTCTCACAAGGATCGTGTCACCCTTTTCGAGGGGAACGTCTTCTGTGAGGATCTTTTCCGGATCGAAAGTCATCTCTCTGCCATTCCTCAAAAGCGAAAGGCTCTTTATCAAAGAGAAGTCCTCGATCCCGTACTTTTTAAGAGCGGTCGAAAGTGTGAAGGGTTCTTCCTTCTCGAAACTCATCTTTCCATTCCTTGAGACGTTGTCTCCCACCATGTAGACGAACCTGTCCGTATACCTCTCCACGTAGACGAACACACCATCTTCGAGCAAGATGTCTTCCTTTACGATCTCGTCCGGGGAGTACTCCTTTCCTGCCACCTTCACGGACACGACCTGGCCTTCGTCAACGAAGCCCCCCGCCTTTGCGATGAGGTTTCTCAGGGTGAACGCCTCGTTCTTTCCGAAGGTGTAAAGCCCCGGATTTCTCACGTATCCCAGTACGTAGGCCTTCTTCGGGACGAACTCTTTCACGTTCACCACGTCTCCTGGCTTCACAGAAAAATCCAGATTGTTCGGTGAGAGTGTGATCACACTGCCATCTCTTGTCACGACGATGCTGTCGACCTCTTCCAGAGTACCCTTTATGCCTCCTGCCATGGAGAGGAGCTTTTCCAGGGTCACGTTCTCTTTTGGGGAGATCTCGTAAACCCCGGGCCTTGAAACGTATCCGGAAACATAGACTTCTGTCTTTTCGAACTTCTTTATCTCGACCACGTCGCCGACTTCTATCTCAACGTTTTCGTCCAGAACGTCCGGGTCGTACTCGAGAGTTTCTCCACCTCTTGTGATGAGGGCCTTCTCGATGAACCTTTTATCGACGGAGAGTCCTCCGGCCTTCGCCACGAGGTTCTTGAGTGTGAGAGACTCTTCCTTAGAAAACGCGTACATGCCAGGCCTTGAAACTGCTCCCACGATGTAGGCAAACCTTTCGTCCATCTTTTGAACGTGCACCGTGTCACCTGGTTTCAGAGGAACGTTCTTCTGGTAGAGTTCCTCTTCTGAGACCTCAACGGTTTCATCTTTTGAGAGAACAACGATCTTCCCAGAACTTTCCTGCGTTGTCCCACCTGCCACCGCGAGAAGGTCGACAAGGGTCATTCCCTTCCTGTAGGGGTACACTCCGGGTTTTGCCACGGCCCCAACGACCTTCACAAAGTCCGTGTAGGTCTTCTCTGGTAGTATGACCTGGTCGTTCTCTTGAAGCGTAATATCTTTCTCCGGTACCTCTCCCCACAGAAGAGAGGAAAGATCGAGCGCATATACCTTCCCATTCCTCACCACCTTTACCGAGGAAAGATCCACCATGGAAAGATCTACTGTGTTGTTGAGAAGAGATAGGAGCTTTGAGACGGTGAGATCTTCCATTCCCATGTCCACGGTCCTGTTCACAACACCTGAGATGTAGACGTTCCTCGGTGCGATCTGAAGGAGAGACACGACAACTTTTGGCTCAGAAAAACTGGAAGAGAGTCTTTCTTCCAGAAGTTTCATCACCTCTTCAACGCCAAGACCCTCCACCTTCACCCGTCCCCACGTAGGGAAAGGTGATCGCACCCTCGATATCAACGGTGCAGTCTCTTGTGAGGTCCGGATACCCCACGACCTCGATCCTCAGAACGTCTCCCTTTCTGATGCTGTAGGAAAGAAGAAGCACCGTCATCAGAAGAAATGCCACAAACAAAACCTTCTTCATCGAATTCCCTCCTCCTCTCTTTTCTGAAAAGATTATACCCCAGAACGGACAAAATCGGCACAGACAGATCGTTCGCTATTCTACTTTTATTCACTAATATGTTGAATACATCAAATTGTTTTCTTAACTTAAAATAACATATTAAGAGTTAACATTCCTGTCAGGACTTATATAAATGGAGGGGCTGCGCAGCCCTCAAAAAAAAATTCGTCAGGAGGTGTTCTCTGTGGAGAAGGCTCTCAGGATCCTCTGGGCAACGGGAGAGGTGGACGAAAACGGTGACCCAGTGACAAGAAGGCAGACCATCTCTGTGAGTCCGAACGCCACGGCACAGGACCTTGCAAACGCGGTGAACGCTCTCGATTCTCTCACAAACCACACCTACGTCTCCGCTCAACTCGTCACGTACGAAACCATATGAGGAGGTGATGGGGTATGAAGAGGCTCTATCTGGATTTTTACAACGAAACTGAGAACAAAAGAAGAAGGATCATCGTCAACGATCCCGTGGAAGGCCTCACAGCAGAACAGGTTCAGTCGGCCATGCAGACACTCCTTGACTCGAAGGTCCTGGAAGGATACGCGATCGACAGGGCAGTGGTTGTAGAGACTTCTTCAAATGAATTTTTTGATCTCATTCAGTGACGAAGGGAGGGCGTCTGCATGATGACAATACTTCCAATTTTGAAGGACGTCCTCCCGCTCGCCGTCTCCCTGGTCGAAAGACCGGGGGACGGTGAGGCCAAAAAAGAAGAGGTGAAAGAGATCGTGTTCAGCCTCTTCGACGACTTCGGTATCGACCTTCCCTTCGACGACGACATCTTCGAACACATACTGGACCGCGCGATAGACTTCATCGTCGATTTCTTCAACATTCGGGTGTGGAACAATGCCTAAGAGAAATACGAAGAAACTGAAAGATGAAGAACTCAACATCAACGAACTCTTCGAAAGATACAGGGCCGAGGTAGAAGCGAAAACGAGGTACTTCTTCAAGAAGTGGGGATACAAGGTCCACTCCTACGAAGACCTCTACCAGACGGTAGCCTGTATTTTCACCTACGCTTATAAAACGTGGAAAAAAGAAAAGGGAAGGTTCGATGCGCATCTAAAGTCCACCATAAACAGAAAGGTGATCGATCTTCTTCAGGGTATACCCCTTCCAGGTTGCAGCGATGCTCCATTCGACATCCTGAAGACAGAATACAAATCACGCTGCGAACTGATGGACTTCGAAGAAGAAAATCTCTGAAGGCGGGGGTCTCCCCCGCTTTCTTTCTGGAGGTGATAAGATGAAAGAGAAGTTTCTCGAAAGATTCGGCGAAACCGCCTTTCTTCTTGGAAAGCTCACCGGGATGGATCCGAAGATACTCCTTGCCCAGTCCGCCCTCGAAACTGGCTGGGGAAGACACACGGTGGGAAACAACCTCTTCGGCATAAAGAAACTCTCCTGGCTCGAAAGAGGAGTTGAAGCGGAAACGAAAGAGTTCGATGGGGTGAAAACGAGCGATACGTTTCAAACTTTTGTCAGTCCAGAAAACAGTATGATCGCCTACTTGATTCTTATAAAAGAGTGTTATAATAAGGCCTGGGCAGAAAGAAAGAACCCCAGGTTATATTTTCATCTCCTTCAGGAACTGGGATACGCAACAGATCCGGTGTACGCAAAAAAGTGCCTTGATGTTTACAATTGTGTTGAATAACTTTTAATTAAGGGGAGGCGAATGTTTTGTATCAACTGATTGTCTTCGATCTTGTGGTGCTTTCTGCACTCAACCTCCCTTTTTTTAACTGGTACGTGGGAATACTCTTTTCGCTGTGTATGACACTTTCTTTCTTTGCCTTCAGGCTCTACGACCTTGAAAATGTTCAAAACTACAACGAACAAATCATAAGAACAACTGTTGGCACTCTTTTTTCTTTCATACTGATCCTTTTCTTCTATCCCCTCTTCGAAAAAGACATCACCCGATACAACTTCTTCTACAACTTTTTGGTCTCTGTCGTTTTGATCCCTCCTCTGAACACCCTTCTTGGAAAACTCTTCATCAAAAACCAGCCCACAAAAACGTTCCTTGTCGTGGGAAGAAAAGAAGAAATAGAACCCATCCTGAAAGAAATAGAAGAAAAAACGACGGGAAAGTACCGCTTTGCAGAGTACATAAACCCAACGGTTGAAGTTCTGAAAAGAAAACTCGTCCATTACGACGGAGTCCTTCTTGCAGACCCAGAGTTCGAAGACGTTCTGAAGAAGGTGAACATCGAACGTGTGGAATACCTGCCAAACCTTGTGGAAAAAACCCTGAAGAGAATCCCCATGAAAGTCCTGGAAAAGTTCAGAGAGTACTACGAGGTTTGCTTCAGCGCTGTGAATGATGACTCACCGGCAAAAAGAATCCTGGACATCGCTGTCTCTCTGATCGCCCTTGCTGTCTTCTCCCCCATCATGCTCGTTGTTGGTATAATTATATACCTGGAAGATGGAAGGCCCGTTGTGTTCAGGCAAAAGAGGGTTGGGAAAGATGGGAAAACATTCACGATGCTAAAACTCAGAAGTATGAGGAAAAAGCAGGAGAAAACACCGAAGTTCGCAGACCAGGAAAAAGACAGGATACTCAAGATTGGAAGAATCATAAGACCATTCAGAATAGACGAGGCGCTTCAGTTTGTGAACGTGCTCAGAGGAGAAATGAGCGTTGCAGGACCAAGACCGGAACAGGTGGAGTTTGTCCGAATCTTTGAAAAACAGATTCCCTTCTATCACCTGAGACACAAGGTGAAACCCGGTATCACCGGCTGGGCACAGCTCATGTACAAGTATTCTTCCAGTCTGGAAGAAGTCAAAAAGAAACTCAGCTACGACCTTTGGTACGTGAAGAACAGAAACATCTTTCTGGATCTAAGGATAATCCTTCAAACGCTGGAGGCTGTGCTGTGGAGGAGAGGGGCGAAGTGAATAATAGCGATTTGGATATTTCGATCATAAGTTTGACGTGGAATAGTGAGAAGTACGTGAAGAAGTTTTTAGATTCGATTTTAGAAGATTTAAAAGAAAGTGGTTTGTCCTACGAAGTTATAATCATAGACAACGGTTCGAAAGATTCCACTTTGAAAATCTTGGAAGAATATCGTAGCAGAGAACCAAATTTTATATACATTCCCCTTGGAAAAAACACAGGTACAACTTTCTCGAGGAACATAGGGATACGCATAGCACGTGGAAAGTATATTGGAATTCTTGATTCAGATACGATGGTTCCAAAAGGAACTATAAAAAAGATAATTGACGCTTTCCAGGAAATACCATCAAACAGAATAGGAATAATTCATCCCAAGCTGGTCTATCCAGATGGTACGTTCCAGGAATCAGCTAGGCGATTTCCAACCTTCTGGATTAAAGTTGCTCGGTTAATGGGATGGGAAAGAATCAGAAAAAAGTTGGAGAGTATAGAAGAAGTATTAAATGAAAAAATCACAACTGTTGATTATGCCATTTCAGCTGCCTGGTTCTTAAAACGTTCTGTTTTTGATGAGGTTGGCCTTCTTGATGAAAAGATCTTCTATGCCCCAGAAGATGCAGAATTCTGTGCAAGATTATGGAGAAAAGGGTATGAAGTCTGGTACTATCCAAAGGTTACCATAATTCATGATGCTCAACGAATCACAAAGAAAAAACCTTTTTCAAAACTGGGAATACTTCATATTCTTGGTTTACTGCGTTTTTGGGTTAAGCATCACAGGATTTTGAGTTGAAAATCGTGAAGAAGATAGCAAGGAGGAAATTTGATTTCGTTTGTTTTAAAAATTCTCCTGAAAATGCTCCTCGTGGTCATGGAAAAGTTCAGAGAGTACTACGGAGTTGTGTTCACCAGTATACGATCTTTGGTACGTGAAGAACAGAAACATCTTTCTGGATCTAAGGATAATCCTTTGTTATCAAGAGAATTTTTGATGAAAATTCAAAATAATTCGGTTATTTGAAGAAAGCAAAATTCGGTTTTGATTTCTACTCTATATCCACATTCATATTCTCAAAACTCATATTGACATTTCCTAAGCTTCCATAATACTTCGTAAAACTCACGAGTATTTCCTTACAAATAGCGTAAGGAGGTATTTGAATGATGAAAAGAATGCTTTACATTACACGTTTTTTTGATCCTACAATCAGCTCTGGCTTGACAAACAGATTTTTAAGAATATTCCAGCAATTGTGTCAGAATTTTTCCGTTTATATGTTGGTGTTCGTTCCAGAAAAAGAAGCAAATAAGCTGAAGCATTTCAAAAACATAGGAGCAAAGACCATAATTCCCGTTTATATGAGTCCTTGGAAAAAAATGACAGGGTATTTTCGAGCCACCTTACTTAATGGTACGTTTTACGACTTCTTGTTTTATAATGAAAAAATCAAGGCCACAATTAAAAATCTTATACATGAGGAGTCAATAGACATGATTTTTGCAAATTATTTTTATTCAGCAAAAGTTTTTGAGGATATTCATAACGTAAAAAAAAAATAGTTGATCTTGTTGATTCTGTATCTCTTCACATGGAGTATGCATTGAGAGACAAAAATATTCCGATTTTACGAAGGATTTTGTATAAAAAAGTTAAGGAAAGGATTCTCAAGGAAGAAATTGAAGTAATAAGGAATGCAGATACAATCTTCATAACAACTGAAAAAGAAAAACAATTTTTTAAAGAAAAAATTGAAGAATCAGATTACAACAAGATACAGGTAGCTTATAATGGAGTAGATGAAAAAATATTAGAAGTTGGGAAAAAACGAGTCCAGATGATAAGAGACAAAGCTTTTGTGTTTAACAACAGATTGTTGTTTCTTGGAACCTTAAATTATTATCCGAATGAAATAGCTGCTATCAGACTGGTCGAAAAAATCTTTCCACAAATACTGAAACACAAAAAAGATCTGGAATTGTACATAGTGGGGTCGAATCCTTCAAATAAACTAAAAAGGCTATGTGGGAATAATGCAAAAATAAAATTGCTTGGTTACGTTGAGGATTTGCATGAGCTTCTAGTCAAGACAGACATTATAATACTTCCAATGACAGTAGTCAGTGGCATCCAAAACAAGCTTCTGACAGGATTATCATCCGCTATACCCGTTGTTATAACTTCTCAGGCTATCTTCGATGATAAACTTCAACATCTCAAAAATGTTATGGTCGCAGAAACTGATGATGATTATGTCAACGCAGTTGTTAAACTTTATGAGTCACCTTCCTTATATTTTGAAATAGCTGAAAACGCGTTTAAATTTGCTGATGAAAACCTTAGATGGTCTAAGGTTATAGAAAAATACATGAATGCGATTCTCTCATAAGGAGAATAAATAATGGTATATCTGCTTCCTGTAGTGGTACTATTCTTTATGAATTTAATACTATCGAAAAGTAATTTTAGGTATTCCAAGATAATTATCCTGTTTTTTTCAGTTACCTTCATTTTCATTTCATCATTGAGGTATAGAATAGGCACAGATTGGGAACCATACTATGAATTTTTTCATCTTCCCTCATATAAATTGATGTTGGAACATTATTTTGAACCCCTTTATAAACTGTTGGCAATTATTGTGAAATTGTTATTCAACAATTATTATGCATTTTTATTCGTTATAGGTTCTTTTTTCCTGGTAGAAACTTACACCGTAAACAAAATAGCACTTGAGACAATGAAACCAAGGGGATATAGCTCTACAATTTTATTGCTGGCTATTTACATGTTCAGGTTTGCAGATTACATGGGGGGACAACGACAAGCATTGGCTGTAGCTTTATGTATGGTTTCTTTAATGTTTCGATTAAAGAATAAAACGTTTGCATCTATAATAGTGTGGATTCTTGCAATTCTTTTCCATTATTCGGCATCTATCTTTATCATACCTATGATTATCTACGGTATGATCGAAGAAAGGGGAAGAAGAATTTTCGAAATAAATCCTTTGGTAATCTCATTGTTTCTTATTGTCTTTTTCTCAATATCATATTGGATCATCAACAACTCGTTAGTGCTCAATAGAAATATTCCAGTAATCTCCAGCATATTAATGAAAATGGTTGTGTATCAGGGAAAAAGGGGCACACTTGGGATAATTGATTACAGCTTTCGTGATCCTCTTTTAGTTAGTGAAAGGATACTTTTCAATCTGCTCTTTATCATAATCGGAAAAAATTTTTATCGTAAAAATAGATTTGGTAAATTCTTACTAGCGACTTACAGCTTTTCCACATTATATTACATATTCTTCATGTTTACTGCAAGAGTAATAGCAGGAAGAGGAATTGCTTACTTTAGATTTTCAGACGTACTGTTGTTATCAACGTTGCCAGAAGCTCTACGTTCTAGACTTCGTAAAAGTGACTACAATAGTCTCTTAGCCACAAAGCTCTTTGAATTTTTAATAATTACGTATATCGTTGCACGATTTGTCGTTGTAGTACTCTGGGCAAATCGTATTTTCTACTTACCATATAAAAGCATCCTGCAATAAATAAATGATTGTGATAGAACCTTTAAGGACGTGATATGGTGCCAAAAACAGTTGCCATTTTAGTGAGCTATAACGGTTTCCATGACACAGTAGAATGCGTAAAAACTCTGCTTAATCAAACGGTACCACTACATAAGATAGTGATTGTTGATAATGCTTCTCCTAACAATGACTATGAAAAACTCAAAGAAGTATTCTCAAACGAATCCAAGGTGGTTGTTCTCAAGACCCCAAAGAACGGTGGTTTCGCCTATGGTAACAACTTTGGGATAAAGTATGCTATGGAACATTCCAAGCCAGATTTTTTCCTCCTTATAAACAATGACACGATTGCTGACAGGCACTTACATGAGGAACTATTAAGGGCTTACGAAAGATTCAAAGATCAAAAGATAGGAATCGTTACTGGAAAGATCTACTATTACAACGAAAAAGACAAAATATGGTTCGATGGTGGATATTTCTCTAAGTTAAAATGCAGTGGTTATCATTCTAATTACGATAAATATGACACAGTCGTTGTCAATAACGATGAAATAAGAGAAATAACATTTGCCACTGGGTGCTTGTGGTTTGTACCCACCAAGATTTTTGAGGAAGTAGGTTTTCTTCCTGAAGAGTACTTTCTCTACCTCGAAGACACAGATTATTGTTTAAAGCTACAGCGGAACGGCTACAAGATTATCTACAATCCTAACACTAAAATCTGGCACAAAGTGGGAGCAAGCTCCGGCAACACAAAGAAGACTCCAAAATATTACTGGATGAACCGAAACAGGATAATACTTTGCAAAAAGTACTTTGGGACTTTCAGAGCCTACCTGTTCACATTTGGATTTCTGATACCAACAAGACTCATTAGATTCCTCCAGTTTTTGATGAAAGGAAAGTTAGTCAACACATTTGAGGGTATTATAGATGGCTTGAATTTCCGTGTGAACAAAGGAGGGGAGAAGTAAATGAATAGCATTGCGCGCAAAGGCATCATCCTCGCTGGTGGAGCTGGAACACGCCTGTACCCTATGACCCTTATAACTAGTAAGCAACTGTTACCCATATATGACAAGCCCATGATCTATTATCCGCTCACCACGCTCATGCTGGCTGGAATAAGAGAGATTCTTATCATATCAACACCCAGGGATCTTCCAAATTTCCAGAGACTTCTCGGTGATGGAAGTCAATTTGGAATTTATCTCGAATACGCTGAGCAATCTGAACCAAGGGGTATAGCGGAAGCTTTCATAATAGGGGAAAAGTTCATAGGGGACGATCCGAGCGCTCTTGTTCTTGGAGACAACATCTTTTTTGGACACGACCTCACAAAACTTCTCAGAGAGGCAAGCAGTAACACGGAGAAAGCTACTATTTTTGCCTACTACGTTGATGATCCAGAAAGATTTGGAATCGTGGAGTTTGACGAAACGGGAAAGGTGCTTTCCATAGAAGAGAAACCTAAAAACCCCAGATCGAACTACGCAGTCGTGGGACTTTATTTTTATCCGAAAGGTGTCTCTGAACTTGCAAAGACATTGAAACCCAGCAAAAGAGGAGAACTGGAAATAACAGACCTGAACAAGCTGTATCTGGAAAAATGCCTTCTCGAAGTGAAAATACTTGGAAGAGGATTCGCTTGGTTCGACACAGGAACAGCGGACGCAATGCTCGAAGCTTCAGAATTTGTGAGGATTGTTCAAAAAAGACAGAATATCATAATCGCATCTCCGGAAGAGGTTGCTTTCAGAAACGGCTGGATCTCAAGAGAAGAACTCTTAAAAGCTGCTGAAAGGTACAAAAATTCCGTCTATGGAGAATATCTGAGGAGAGTTGCAGAAGGTAAAATTATATACCGGAGGGAAGAGAAATGAAGGTCATGGAAACAGATTTGCCAGGAGTTTTGATTATAGAACCCAGAGTCTTTGAAGACGAACGTGGCTGGTTCATGGAAAGTTATTCTTACAGAGTATTCAAAGAGCTTGGAATAGATGCTGTGTTCGTCCAGGATAATCACTCCTACTCTAAGAGAAAAGGAACTCTCCGGGGAATACACTTCCAGAATAATCCGGTGGCACAGGCAAAGCTAGTAAGGTGTACAAGGGGAAAAATCCTCGATGTGGCAGTTGACTTGAGAAAGGGTTCACCCACGTACAAAAAATGGATCATGGTAGAACTCTCAGAGGAGAACAAAAGGATGCTCTTCATTCCAAAAGGCTTTGGTCATGCCTTCCTAACTCTCACCGATGATGTAGAAGTGCAGTACAAAGTCGATCAATACTACTCGAAAGAACATGACAGAAGCATCAGATGGAACGACCCGGATATAGGGATCGACTGGCCAATAGAAGAACCTATCCTCTCAGAAAAGGACAGAAACGCTCCGTTTTTAAAAGACAGTGACTGTAACTTTGTCTATGGTGGTGATGAACAGTGAAAATTCTCGTCACAGGTGGAGCAGGATTCATAGGAAGCAACTTTATACACTACATGATGGAAAAACATCCAGATTACAGAATTATCTGTCTTGACAAGCTCACCTACGCTGGAAATCTAAGAAACCTGGAAAGTGCGTTGAATAGAGAGAATTTCCGCTTCATAAAGGGAGACATATGTGACAGGGAACTGGTCTACAAGGTGTTCGAGGAAGAAAGGCCAGATATCGTTGTGAACTTCGCTGCAGAGTCGCATGTGGATAGATCCATTGAAGATCCGGAGATCTTTCTCAAGACCAACATCATAGGCACACAGGTTCTGATGGACGCTTGCAGAAAGTACGGCATCAAAAGATTCCACCAGGTTTCAACAGACGAGGTGTACGGAGATCTTCCACTGGACAGACCCGATCTGAAGTTCACAGAAAAAAGCCCGTTAAAACCCTCTTCTCCATATTCTGCCTCTAAAGCCTCTGCCGATCTTCTCGTCATGGCCTACCACAGAACTTACGAACTTCCTGTTACTATATCTCGCTGTTCCAACAATTACGGTCCATACCAGTTCCCTGAAAAGTTGATTCCATTGATGATTATCAACGCTATCCACGATAGACCTCTGCCCGTTTACGGAGATGGAAGAAATGTCAGAGACTGGATACACGTGAAAGACCACTGCGAAGCGATAGATCTTATAATACACGAAGGAAAAGAAGGAGAAATCTACAACATCGGTGGGGAAAACGAAAGATCCAACATAGAAGTGGTGAAGATGATTTTAAAGGAATTAGGCAAGCCCGAGAGTCTCATCAAGTTCGTGAAAGATAGACCCGGACACGATAGAAGATATGCCCTCGACATCACGAAGATGAAGGAAGAATTCGGCTGGTCACCAAAGATTTCTTTTGAGGAAGGACTCAGAAGCACTATAAAGTGGTACCTTGAAAACAGAAACTGGTGGGAAGAAATTATAAACGGTGAATATATGAAATACTACGAAAAGATGTATGGGGAGAGATTGAAAGAATAAATAAGAGCTAGTGGGATTGAGGGGGTGATTAGGTGATTTCCATAGTTTGTGTCTATAACAAAAAAAACATTTTAAATGAGTATCTAATAAAAAGTTTAGAAATCCAAACCTACAGTGATTATGAGCTTATACTGCTGGATAACCGAAGAAATAAATACAAATCCGCCGCTACTGCTCTAAACGTTGGAGGAAAGCGTTCAAAAGGTGAGTGGATAATGTTTGTTCATCAAGATATAAAATTTGAAAAACCGACGGTTTTGTCGGATATTGTTGAGATATTATCATCAAATTCAAGAAAACAGGAAGCAATTTTTGGAGTAGCTGGTCGTGATCCAAAAAAAGGTGTTTTGACAAACATCACCCACGGTTATCCACCAGTAAGAGCTGGTGAGGAGAATGTGAAAAATGATGTTATAGAAGTACAAACCGTTGATGAATGTCTTTTTATTATTCCGAGATCATTATTTGAAAAATTAAGATTTGATGAAACAACAATTGACGGCTGGCATTTGTATGCCGTTGATTATTGCCTAGAGGCATATGAAAAATTTAGGGCAAAATCATATGTAATGGGTATAGAGGGCATTTACCACAAATCCTCTGGATCATTGGACGAAAGCTATTTTAAGATCCTAAGAAAAGTGAGCAACAAGCATAAAAAAATAAAAAGGATATATACGACAATGGGTACATGGCCCACAAACACCATTGTATTAAGAAGCAAGATTTTCCTTCTAAAAATGAAAGTCAAGTTAAGACAAATTTACAAAAAAATAATTTTTAATTGGAGATGAGGAAATGCTGGTCCTCATAACAGGAGCCAATGGGCAGCTTGGGAGAGCCTTTCAGGAACTTTTTAAGGAACAAGGAATAGATTTTATCGCAGCTACAAAGGAAGAGCTCGATATCACAAACCTTCAGCAGATCAGGGAGTTTGTACGGAAAAATGAAGGGATCACCCACATCATCAACTGTGCTGCTTACAACAAAGTGGACGAAGCTGAAAGAGACTGGAAAACAGCGTACCTTGTCAACGGCATCGGCCCGAAAAATCTTGCGATAGTTTCAAACGAAATAGGTGCGGAACTCGTTCATTATTCAACGGATTATGTCTTTTCAGGAAAGAAAGGATCTCCATACACGATATACGACACTTCCGATCCTATAAACAAATATGGTGAGAGTAAGGTACTTGGAGAAAGATTCGTTATGAGCTTTTCTAACAGATACTACCTCATCAGAACGAGCTGGGTGTTTGGTGATGGTATGAACTTTGTGAGAAAAGTTTTGGAATGGAGCAAGAAAAGCAAAGTGCTGAGAATCGTAGATGATGAAGTGAGTTCCCCAACGTACGCACCAGATCTTGCAAAAGCAACGTGGGAGTTGATAAAACTCAAAGCGTACGGATTGTATCACATAACGAACAGTGGCTATTGCTCTCGATATGAATGGGCTGAGTTCATTCTGAACGAAATAGGGTGGGATGGAGAGCTCAAGAGAGCAAAGCAGGAAGATTTTAATCTTCCCGCGAAAAGGCCTAAGTTTTCGGTGTTGGATGGGTTTGGATTGAGGGAATTTACTGGGATGAAGATGGAATCGTGGAAAAGGAGAACAACAGAATTTATCGAAAAATTAGGAAGTGATTACTGAATATGAATTTGAAAAAGGATTTGGTAAAAGTCTTAGGCGCTAACTTTATCCAATTTTTGATAGGAGTGGTTAATGGCTTTCTAATACCTGCTGTCTTAGAAATTGATCAATATGCTTATCTAAAAACTTTTACTCTTTACACAAGTTACGTTGGTGTATTACATTTTGGGTTTAACGATGGTATTTATTTAAAATATGGAGGGAGAAAAAGACACGAAATAGATCTATCCTCACTGAAGTACGAACGTAATTTTCTTCTTAAGTTTCAACTGGTTGTAACGTTAATATTTATTGTCTTGGGTGTACTAAAAAAAGATTTTATAATCATATCATTTGCTCTGACAATTGTGCCTTCCAATTTACGAACATTCTTTAACTTTCTCTATCAAGCAATGGGAGAATTTTCAGTATACTCAAAAATTGCAGTCATTTATCCAATCAGCTTGCTTACATTTAATTTGATTATAATATTTGTCCTTAATTCGAAAAGTTATATTCCTTTTGTAATATCTTATCTAATAGCACTTTATCTTCCATACCTTGTATATGAAATAGAATACAATCGCTCGTTTAAAATAAACAATGTCGCTGTTGGAAAAGATTTTTCTGAAATAAAGATGTTGTTTAAAATAGGAATATTTATAATGCTCGGAAATCTTTCAACACTTCTCGTTTACTCTTTAGACAGGTGGTTCGTCAAGTTGTGGCTTACAATAGAAGATTTTGCTTTCTATTCCTTTGCAGTATCGTTGATGTCAGTTATAAACTTAGTGATCTCATCTGTTGCAATGACGTTTTATCCATATTTATCGAGAGGATATACAGAATCATTGCTCAACAAACTGAAAAGCTATCTTATCATTGTTGGAAGCATTTCATCAACTTCATATTTTATTATAGGTTTGATCGTGAAGGTTTTTCTCTTTAAATATGTGAAATCACTAGACATAATATCAATACTCTTTGCCAGCTTCCCTGCCACTGCTATTATCAGTGTTTTATATACCAATTTATATAAAGTCAATAAACTGGAAAGAAAGTATTTCAGGACTGTTGTCACAATACTTATTATTTCTTTCACCTTGAATACCATAGCTCTATCTATCGGCCACAATAGTCAATCTATAGCCTTAGCCACAACTATCACCTTTTATATATGGCTGTTCTACTCTCTGAAAGATTTTAGAGATCTTCGATTTCATCAGAAAGAATTTCTATTCTTAGTTGTTTATTTATCTCTGTTCTTTATATGTACTCTTGTCCTGGGATTCATGGAAGGTTTCGTCACTCTTGGAGCGGGTATTTTTCTACTGACAATTACAATTTATAAAAAAGAATTCATCGAATTGATTGGTGAGATATTTAAGTAGAGAACTAGTTTGTAATTTACATATTTATCCCAACTAAGACGTATAGGGATAGGATTTACCTAATACTCTATTCTTGCAATGGTACTCATTTTGGTTACGATGAAGGATTTCGTGCCATTGTTCTTTGGAAGTAAGTTTCTTAAGGTAAAAGATCTTGTGATTTATATAACACCCATAATTCTTTTCATATCTTGGAGCAATCTGTTTGGTATCCAGATCATGGTGCCGATGAAGAAAGAAAATTACCTGACAGCCTCCGTGATAGCTGGAGCATTGGTCAATTTCACAATGAACCTGCTGTTGATTCCAAACTATCAAGCTTTGGGAGCAGTTATCGGAACAGTTGTAGCAGAGTTTACAGTTACACTGGTTCAGATGATCCTGGTACGAAAGCTGATTTCTCTAAAACCTTTATTCTCTCAGATCTGGAAACACATTGTAGCAGGACTAATAACTCTTCTTGTATTGTTCCTTTTGTCTCAGATCAATCTAAATCCGATCTGGAGGATTGTCTTGGAACTCGCTACAGGTTTAACTGTTTATGTTTCAGTGGAGATGATATTGAAATCTTCCATAAATACTCTTGTTTTCAGAAAAATCCTTTCGTTCCTAAGAATATATCCCTCCTAAAAATGATCCCAATAGTCTTTTTATAAAGAAAGAATCGTTTTTTTCTAATTACTGCTTTTGAGATATCATAAGAGAGGATTTCACATTCTACAAAATCGAAGAACACTGGGGGTAACTTCAAAATATGAACACTCTCCTCATCACCAATCTTTTTCCAAAGGTTTCAAATCCAAATTCTGGAATCTTCATTGTCCAAAGATTGAAGCATTACAAGACTTATGGTGTGAACTTCGATGCTGTTTCACCAGCCTATGAGAATAGCAAATTGGTGGTTCTATTGAAGAAACTCTTGAAGAAGCAGAATGGAGAATATCCATTGGAAGAATATGAGAGAGTGAAGTTCAAACCTGTTCTGATTCACAGAAACTTGCATACAGTACTGATGAACAAAATCTCTCGAAGCTATTTTGTAAAGATTGCGGAGCGATTTGTCGGAGCGATTGAACAATCGTTCGATTTCAGAGAATACGATCTGATACACGCTCACGGTATGTACAGTGTTCCAGCAGGTTTAATAGCAAAGATCTTAGCAGAAAAGTACAGAAAACCTTTCATTGTCACCCTACACGGAAGTGATGTTAATATTCTCATGCCGCGGAGAAGAGAGATATACGTGTCCATCCTTGAAAGTGCATCGGCAACGATATTTGTTAGTAAGGCGCTTCTTGAAAAAGCAAAATCTTTAGGATTTTCCGGCAAAAACGCTGTTGTGATTCCAAACGGCTACGACGAGACAATATTCAAACCCATGGACAAAAAAGCTGTAAGAAAAGAACTTGGAATACACAGAGAAGGCTACAAGTACGTGGGCTTTGTAGGAAACCTCATACCGATAAAGCGAGCAGATAAACTGGGAGAGATATTCCATCTCATTGCAAAAGAGATACCAGAGATGTTCTTCATCATAGTTGGAGATGGGCCGTTGAGAAAAAAGATCGAAAAAGAAACGAAAGGCTTGAACATCATCTTTACAGGAAGACTTCCACAGAAAGATGTGGCAAAGTACATGAACGCAATGGATGTGATGATGCTTCCAAGCAGAGAAGAAGGTTTTGGTGCTGTTGTAATAGAAGCCCAAGCTTGTGGAACATGTGTGATTGGAAGTAGCAACGGAGGAATTCCAGAAGCGATAGGTTTTCCAGAGTACGTTGTCGAGGAAGGAGATCAATTCGAAGAGAGATTCGCAAAAAGAGTGGTACAGGTTTTAAGGGAAGGATACGATATGAACAAACTTCTGGAGAGAGCAAAAGGATTTGCCTGGAAATATATAGTAGAAAAGGAGATAGATGTGTACAAGCGAGTGGTGCGGAAACCATGAAGCAGTATTTGAGAGGTTTTCTATCTTTTTCGTTAGGTACCTGGTTTCGTGCGATAATTGGTTTCATTTCCACTCCCGTCATCAGCTACTTGATCGTGCCCGAAGAGTTCGGCCGTGCTTCGATGTTCACGTTAGTGTACAATGTAGCTCTGCTGTTTTCCCTTCTTGGACTTGATCAGAGTTTTGTAAGGTATTACTACGAAAAACAGGACAAGAGTGAAACCTTTTGGAACTGTCTAATACCCTCCGTTGTTTTCGGAATGGGAATTTCAGTAATTTTCATATTGTTTGAAAGACCCTTGAGTGTGGTTTTGTATGGAAAACATTACCGCTGGATCGGTTTACTTTTTGCATTATCACTGCTTACTGGAATTCTACAGAGATACAATCAACTCTCCATTAGAATGCAAAAGAAAGGGATTTTATTTTCCACATTGGATATCATTTCTTCTCTAGGCAATTTTGGAGGAACAGTATTATTTGTGTTGACCCTTTCAGGAAGTTTTTATGCAATTGTACTTGGTCAGATAGTTGGAAACATCTCTGCCTTAATAGCTGGATTTCTTGCCGATAGATCGTCTCGCAAATTCGCAAAGTTGAACATAAACCTTCTGAGAATTTTCCTGAAGTACGGCCTTCCTTTTGTGCCTTCTTCTCTCCTGTACTGGCTTTTCTCGTCGATAGATAGAATCTCGTTGAGACAATATTCCACCTTTACAGAAATAGGCCTTTACAGCGCTGCGTTCAAGATTGTCTCGGTAATGCAGTTATTACAGAGCGGCTTCACCACCTTCTGGATACCCGTTGCCTATGAAAAATACGAATTGAACAATGATTCGAAAGAGTTTTTCAAAAAGGCGAACACGATGGTCAGTGCTATTTTGTTTGTAGCCGGCATTTTTGTTCTTGGATTCAAAGATCTCATATTTCTGCTGTTCGCCAAAAGTTACAGAGAAGCATCGTACATCGCTCCATTTTTGATACTCTATCCGATTATGTACACGATCTCTGAAACCACTGTTTTAGGTATCAACTTCTCCAAGAAGACCCACTGGCACATTGTCATCACAAGCCTTTCTGCCATTGCGAATTTCCTAGGTAATACGTTACTTGTTCCCATACTTGGTGCAAGAGGCGCCGCTGTATCAACAGGACTTTCCTACATTCTCTTTTTTATACTGAGAACGGTTATTGCGAAGAAGTATTATCCCGTTGATTTTGACCTTGGGAGAATCTATCTGTGCACCCTTTTGACAATCACTGTTGCTGCAGCCGGCACATTTGTGAAAAACTATGCGTTCTACGGCATCCTCTGCGTTCTAGTGATGCTTGCTATCTTACTGATTTACAGAGATGCGTTTTCCTACATAAAGAATCAACTCAGAAAAAAGTGATCTGAAAGCAACAAACAGGGCACAAAAGGACTGTTTACATATATTTAGAGGAAAAGAATTCTCCATCCCAGTTCCCGCTTTTACAAATCAGAGTCGCATTAGACACCAAAGTAATCTATCGAATACACCACCGTACATCACCATACTGTCAAATATGATCTTTTCGGAAAAGCGTTTCAACTGCTATACTTGTGAAAATCCCAGTGGGAGAGATGAAGAATTACAAAGACACGGTAGAAACCAGAGGAAGACAGTCTACCTTCCACAGTTCCATCAGATAGCAGAGTCTTTCTTCAATTTTTGTTGTATTATCATTCACTCCCATTCTGATGTATCATATATCAATACAGAACTTAAAATTCTGGAAATCATTAGTAGAACTTCATCGGAGAAACTATAGTTCGATTTGACCCATCCACAGGTCAAAATTTGACCTTTCTGTAGGTCAGTCTCTTTCGAACACAGTACATAGAATCTCTTCAAATATCTTCTTTCCTGTAAATAACCACTCCGTTTTCGATCATCTTTGTGTTGGATCATCATAAACCACAAGGAGATCGATATCACTGAAGGCGGTGATTTTTCTCTTTGCGTGAGAAGCGAAGAGCACCACGAGTCTCAGACGATCTTTTCAGCAAGCTCACCAGCCTTGTTGCAACTGCGTCGTCTCGGCTTTCACCGGGGCTTCTGAGATCGTTATCCCTGGCGGTGGGAACTGATCGACATTTATGGGAGCGCTATGGACTGAGAACAGAGATTTCTTTGAACAGCGTGAAGACAAAGGTTACTATTCGTTTCCTTCAAACACTGCAAAGAAGAGCCATGCCGGTACCGCCACGATGTTTTCGTCTCTGAAGATCGCATCCTGGGTGATGACGATTCCTTTCTTGAAGACTTTCTTCATCCCAGCATAATCGGACCTGTGTATGTTGTTCTGGAAATTGATTTCAACCGGTATGAGAGAATCTCCGTGTTCGAAAACGAAATCTACCTCATTGCCACGATCCGAATACCAGAAAAATGGTCCGTCGTAAAGGTTCATGCCGTTCGGCAAGGTCTTTCCGTTTCCCATGAGATGTCTCAGAGTTAGCATCTCCACAATCTGGGGAAGCTTGATCTGCTTTCCGCTGATCTCTTCAATGATATCGACCACAACTCTATCGATGGGATACGTCTTCTTCTGTTTCTTCAATCTGACGGTTTTTCTGGAAATATCCACGAAAAACACGTTCATCAGAATGAAGCTGTAACCAAGATACTCGAAATATTTCTGAATCGTGTCAACACTTTCTATAGCGCCACTGAATATGTCAACAAGGGAGTTCCATGAAAAACGCTGCCCCACTATATCTGGAAGTTTTTTGAAGATCTCTATGATCTTAATTCTCGACCCCAGGTATTTCTCCGCGTCTCCCAGGATGAAATCTCGAAAAACTCCTTTCGTGATCTCGTCGATCTTGCCTTCTTTCAGGAAAACATCTATCACTTTTGGAAATCCACCTGTATTCAGGTATTTCAGGAAGTATTCCTTCAGAAAAGAGTTCTTGAGATACAGAATTCGAAGTTCTTCCTCGCTTTTCGAGAAGATATCATCCACTGACATTCTTTCCACCGAAACTCCAAGGCTTTTTAGAAATTCTCTGAAGGTGAGAGGAAGATACACCAGGTCTTCACCGTAACCCTTTCTTCCTGGAAGTCTTTCACTCGATCTCTTCAGATCGAAAGCAGAGGAACCTGTGAGTATGAGGAGGGAATTTTCAAGCAAGCCGATGTCTACCAGATATTTGATGGATTTCTGCCAGTCTTCCACCGCGGTTATCTCGTCTATGAATAGGTATCTTGTTTCACCGGCTTTCCTTTCGAAAATCTGAAAATAGGTCTTCATCGTTTCTATCAATTCGAACCTATCTTTCACGGCGTCGCATGTGAAAAAGAAAATGTTCGATGGTTTCACACCGTCTCTTAAAAGCTTCCTTATGTAGAGTTTTAAGAACGTAGTTTTTCCTATCTGGCGAGGTCCCCTTATTGTGTATATCCCGGGTTTGTTCAGCGGAATCTTCTTGAAGAGATTTTCTGGAAAGTATTTGAATGTGCTGTTTTCGAACATCGATATGTGTCGATCAGTGTTTATGACCTCTGGGTCTCGCCACCACGGATTCATAATGTAAAGCTCGTCCATCCTCACTGCGAACCACTCCCTGGAGAGATTTCATCTTATTTTACCATACTCGTTCGAATTTATCTACCTCATTCGATAAAAACGTACGAATTTATCGAATTGGTTCGATAAATATTGACGTGTTTGATTTTCAAGTCACGTCCGCCTGAGAAAGCTGTCGAACCTGTCCGGTGTCTGTCGAGTTTGTCGACGGTGTCGAGACGGTAACAGGAATTTGTAGTATAATCTAAACAAAACAGAAAATAATACAGGGGTGATTTTGTGAAGCAAACGGTGGCCGATCTTTTGAGTGTTCTGGTGGACAGACCGCTCAGAGAAGGCGAATCAGAGTACCTGGTGAACAGGGCCAGGGAGATAAACTATCTGAACTCAATAGCACTTCATCAACCTTTTGGGATTGTTGGTGTTTCTGGAGAGACGGGCATTGGAAAAACGACGGTACTCAACTTCGTGAACCCGGAAGGAGTATTCACGGTCAGGGTGAACATCTCGCTCAGAGACTCCATGGAGAGCATACTCTACGATCTTTTGCACAGTCTGGCGCTTTCCCTGGAGAAGGTGGAGGGAGTGTCGGATCTTGCAAAAGAGGTTAGAAAGTGGATAACGGATGAAGTTTCAACCATAAAGGGCTTTTCCCTTGGTGTTTCCTTTGGTGTGAACGCCAGCCTGACACACGAGAAATCGATCAGACCGAGGTTCAACTTCTTCGAAGCCAGAGAAAAACTCGGAGAACTGATAAAACAGACGGTTCAGAGAAAGGGAAAATTCCTTCTGATCATAGACGAACTGGACAAGGAGAAGAAGGAAGACGTTCTCAGGGTGATAGATTCGATAAAGAACTTCATCATCATGGAGGATTTTGTCGTTATACTTTCTCTTCCCTTTTCGATATACCGCGAATACGCTGCCGACAGACTGAGATGGAACGAAGCAGGAAATCTGGAAAACATATTCACGGACATCGTTTTTGTTGAGACTCTGAAGAAACTTGAGATCAAAGAGTTGATCATCAAAAGGCTTGGATCTTACATTGAACTCATCGAAGACGGAGTGCTCGATATAGTGGCCGGTTTTTCCGATGGAAACCCAAGAGACGGCCTGTGGATATTGACAAAGGCGATCTACGACAACATTCACAAGGAACTGTTGAGTAAAGAGGATCTGATCAACACGATCAACAGGACGATATCAGAGTACACCGGGCTGACTCTGAACCTGACAGAAAACCAGAAAAAGGCCATTCGAGTCCTGAGAGGTTCTGTCTACTCCAGAGAAAAGATCATAGAAACACTTCAGAAAGAGGGCTTCAAGCGAACAACGGCGTACTCAGTCATGGATCAACTCCTTCAAAAGCGGATACTCCTTGTTGAAAAGGAAGGCTACAGGATCTCTGGAAAGTTCAGTTACATGGAGATCTGACGGTTTGTCGATCCCGTTCGATGTCTGTCGAGTTTGTCGAGGTTGTCGAGATTTCTATAACGCTTTATAAACAACCACTCCACCCTCGATCATCTTCGAGATGGTCTTTTCCATCTGTTTGTATTCACTCAGAGAGTAGACGTGCGGTTCCAGTCCTTTCAATTTGATGGTCCTTTTCACGATTTTATAAGCGTCTTCTCTGAACGGGTCTTCGTACACGACAAGAAGATCGACATCGCTGAAGACGGTGAAATTTCCCTTCGCATAAGAGCCAAAAAGTACCACAAGTCTCACAGGAAGTTTCTTCAGGAGTTGTGGAAGGGAATTTCTGATGATTCCCAGGACCTTTTCCCTTTTATATTCTGGATAGAAGATCTTCGCAGAATCGGATGATCTTTTCAGCATAGTTCACCAGCCTTTCGGCTTCAATTCTGGAATACCTGTTTCTGGGGGAGCCGGAAGGAAGGGCATCCGGATACCTTGTGGGGATACAAGCTTTGTCCAGTTCAAGGGCATGGTCCATGAGTTCTTCAGGGATTTCAAAGTGTCTGGAAAGTTCTTCGAGCAGATCTGCTATGGAACGTTCCCATGCCTGTGCTCCCATTTTCTGGAACACGGCTTTTACGGCTTTTTCTGCTGCCTGTTGTGAAGAAAAGTAAGTAGAGATTTTCTCGTGATTATTATAACCCCACTAGTTTGGAGATTTTGACCTATATGTAGGTCAAAATTGGGAAGATTTGACCTTTTGATAGGTCAATATGTGTTATAAAGCGGGAAAAGAAATACCCAGGGGTTGTTTCGGATGCCCGAAAGATATCTTATAACCTGGGATTTGCACACCGAACTCTCCCTGGATGGTGTGAAAATAAAAGTTCTGCCTGCCTATCTCTTTTTGCTCGACGCGGTTTGATGTTTGTTTCAATATCTTTCAAATAGGTAATATACGTTGAGATGTCAGTGTTTTTACTTTTACACATTGTAAAATAAAATTTTCCGTTAATTAAAGTGAGAACTGTTGTTTTAATGCTCTTCGGGGTGGCTCTTCTGGGAAACGAAGTGTGGTTTTTCTTCGATCCTGTATTTTCTGTCCTTCCATGAATCATTGAAGGAAGTGGTGGTTTCACCGGCGGTGTGGAGTTCTCTGTGTCAAACACGGACACTGTTCTCATCCGCGGAATTGGATACACAGCGTCTATGTCTGATCCTTCGAACATCGAAATCTTGGCTTTTGGAGGGGAGATTTCGTACAATCGATATTTCAAAGAAGTTTTCAACGGAGGATATGTTGGTGTGTCACTTGGTTATTCTTTGATAACATACAAACTCAACGACACATCTCTTAACATTCACGCGCCTGTTTTTGGTGGATCACTTGGTTACAAAATAAGATTCAACCATGTGTACATCAACCCTTACATCGATTATAGTTACTACTTCCTCATCTGGAATGAATCAGACCTGGAAGAAGACATTTCTCTTCCAAATATTTTCATGGAAGGCTTTGGATTTGGTATAAACCTGGGAGTACAATTTTGAAGGTTAGATCAGTATCCTTCGCCTCTGTCTGAATTAAACATAGGGCATTCGACCCCCTGGCATCTGTCAGGGGGTTTTTGTTTACCTGGAGATGGGCTTTTCACAGTGGACGGTGAAGATCCAGAGCGTTTCTCATGCCAGCAGGGTACGCTAAAGACCCAACCACCAGATCTCTTCCCGCATTTCTCGTCACCTAGCAAGCATGAAACTGCTACTTCAGCCTGATTACTCTGAAAGGTTATAGTTCAGACTATTATATTTTGGACTATAATTCCTATAAGTTGAGTTCTGCGGTTTGTTTTACCGACAATTGATTTATGTAGTAATATAGTGTTGAAGGGAGGAGGAAATATGTTTATTGAAAAGATAGAGGGAAAAAACTTCAAGAGTTTTGATGAACTAAAAGTCGATCTTGGGAATTTCAATGTTGTGATTGGCCCTAACGCTTCAGGAAAGTCAAATTTCATTCGCATTTTTGAGTTTCTAAGAGATATTGCCAACTTTGGCCTGGATAACGCAATATCCCTGCAGGGAGGGCATGAGTACATAAGAAACATGAAAATAGGTTCAACCCAGGATCTATCGCTAAAGGTAACTTCTTCTGAATCACAGTCGCAAAACAAAGAAATACCATCTTTTCTAGGGAACGGAGAAGTTTTAAAGATAGTAAAGATTGAGTACGAATTTTGCTTGCGGTTTGACCAAAAGACATGGTGTAGAGTAACAAAAGAAGAATTGAAACAAGATCTTAAAATTTTTACAAGAAAAGATCAGACAGATGTTTTTTTAAAAGTTCTTCGGAAAAACGGAAAATTGAACTACCAGATAGAGGTACCAGATTCTAATTACAAAAAGATGGTCGAAAATACGCTCTTTTTATTGAAAGAAAATATACCAGAAAATTCTCTTTTGATGGAAACTCCTTTATTCAGGTTCCTGACCCCACTTGGTGATATATTCAGAGAGATCGCAATTTACGACTTCGATCCAAAACTGTCAAAAAAGGCTATTCCTATTACAGGGAAAGCCGAACTGGAAGAGAATGGCCAGAACTTACCAATAGTGGTTAAGAAAATACTGGAAAACGAAGAAAGCCGAAAAAAGTTTTTCAATCTTGTAAAAGACCTTCTTCCTTTTGTGGAAAGCCTTGATATAGAAAAACTTGTAGATAAATCTCTGTTGTTCAAGATACGAGAAAATTACTTTGAAGACTACATACCGGCACCTTTGATTTCTGATGGGACAATCAATATAATTGCCCTTGTTCTCGTTTTGTATTTCGAAAAGAAACGTGTGGTGATCATAGAAGAGCCAGAAAGAAACATTCACCCCTACCTTGTTTCCAAGATAGTAGATATGATGAAAGATGCTTCTCGTCAAAAGCAGATAATAATCACCACACACAATCCGGAGTTTGTGAAGTATGCAGGTCTAGAAAACTTGCTCTTTGTCTTTCGTGATGAAAAGGGTTTTTCGAGGATTGAAAGACCCGCAAATAAAAAAGAGGTAGAGGTATTTCTCAAGAACGAAATAGGTATAGATGAACTCTATGTCCAGAATTTACTGTGAGGTTCAAGCATGCTCCTGATCATATTTGTTGAAGGAAATGATGATGAAAGATTCTTTGAAAGAATTGTGGTGCCAGTTTTGAAGAAAAAATTTGATAGTGTGAAATTGGTAAAATACGCTCAGATGAAAAAAGAGCGGCTTGAGAGTTATATACGTTCCATCACAAGTGCTGGATGGGATTACATTTATGTAACTGATATGGACGATTCACCATGTGTAACTGCGAGAAAGCAACAAATACAGAATTATTTGCCCAATATAGATCCAAAAAGGGTTGTCGTTGTTATCAGAGAGATAGAAAGCTGGTATCTTGCTGGATTGAACAAAGACAAATCTCGAGATTTAAAAATCAAAGAAAGAAAATTAAAAAACACCGAAAATATAACAAAGGAACAATTCAACCGTTTGATCCCAGAGAAATATTCTAGAATAAACTTTATGATCGAATTGCTTGAAAACTTTTCCATAGAAACAGCCAAACAAAAAAACAGATCTTTCAAGTATTTTGTCGAAAAATTCTGTTCCTAACACCTATGGGGTACACTAAAAGCCAGGTCATCAGGTTTTCGTTCATATATTTCCCATCGCCCAAGCATATTGTGTATCGTTGTTTCATAACAGTATCCCGACAGAGTGGATGATTGGACTCTGCAACACGGTCATTGAATAGCAGCACTAACTTTTTCCGTTTTCAAGCGTTTTGATTCATTCTTCTCCAACAACTGTGCTGATATTTTCTAGCTTTCAAGGCTGATGGCTTCAAGGCTGGAGAGATTCTCTTTCAGAACCCTGAGGATATCGTTGAGGGATTTGAGTATTGATAGTGCTTTCTTCAATTTTTCTCGAAGTTTTTCAGATTCTGCCTGTGCTTTTTCAACTTCCCTGGTTAGAGTTTCTGAAAGGATTTTCAGCTGTTCGTCTTTTTCCTTCAAAGCCTCCTGAAGGGTGGTCAGTGAGCTCTGGTAAGTTTCTACCAGAGTTTCCAGCTCGTTCATTCGCTCCAGCTGAGTTTTGGCCTGAGATAGCTGTTCATCCCTTTTTCGAATCTCTTCTTTCAGAATTGTGATGGTGGACTCTGCTGTCTCAAGACGCTTTTTCAGATCTTTGTTTTCCTTGAAAATCTCCGTTATCGTAGCCGGTGCACTTGCAAGCGAAGCAAGAATGGTGATCTCCTCGTTCTTCGCATCGAGTAGATTTTCCAGATCCTGGATTTGATTTTTCAGGTTGAGAATATGCTGATCCTTTTCTGCTATTTTTTGATCTTTCTCTTCTAGCAGGCTTTTCAGGAAAGACACAGACGCGGTGAGAGTTGTGATCCGATCTTCCAGGTCAGACTCACGATCTTGAAGTTCTGTTATTTTTTGATCTTTTTCTTTCAGCAGGCCTTCTAGGGAAGACACAGATGCAGTGAGGGTCGTGATCCGATCTTCCAGGTCTCCTATGGTCTGTTCTTTGTTTGAAAGTTGGTCTTTAAGATCTTCAATCTGGCTCTCCAGTTCACTCACTTTCTGCCTCAGACTTTTAACATAACTTTCGTTTCGCTGAATCACAGATCTCAATTGCTCAAATTCACTTTTTGAAATGTCCACGTAGTCATCGTGTCCCACCCACGTATGAAGTTCTGAATCAAGCATATAGTGGATTTCATAGGACCTGTTCGCTGAAAAATCCAGAACGGAGAATGTTCCCCTTGCAAAAAGTATCAGAGAGATCAGTAAAAAAAGCACACCAGACACTTTCATCCTCATGTTGATCCCCCCTGAACTCGATATCACCGATATTATATAATTGTCCTGGAAACTTCCCTGCAACGAGGTGAAAAATGTTGAATTTAACGGTGCAGGTTCCCCTTGAGTCTTTTGTGAAAATATTCAATCACTTTGGAATCCTCGAGTACAGAAATTTTGTCAAGCACTCTATCCAGGTTGCAAAAATTACAAGGGAGATGGTAGAAAAACTCTCACTTCCGGTAGATCTGGATCTTGCCTATCTTTCCGGGTTGGTACATGACACCGGGCTTGTTCTTCTCGCATCGACGGAGAACTACAAAAGGTTCAGCGACCTGTTCAGAGGAGTGGCCGACCTGGAAAAACTCGTATTTTCCCTCGATGAAAAGAACAGACACGCTGGTGTTTCCCATACACTCATTTCCTCCGTGGACTTTCTGTCTTCAGAATGTAAAGAGGCCGTTTTGTATCATCACGCACCATACCATGAACTGAAAGATGAAACAACAACCTTGCTTGCAAACTGTATAAACGCCGCTGACAGGATCTCCCAGATTCATCTGAAACACCACACCGAAGAGTTAAGTGTGGACTTTCTGAAAGAAGCAACCGAGAGAATAGAGAATGATCCGGGCATAACTTCACCGGTGAAACAGGTGGCACTGGAAATTCTGCACGATCACTGCATTGTATATCTTCTGGATGAGAATCCAAGGTTCCATTCTCCCAGGCTTTTGTCTCTCAGCGAGTTTGAACCCCTCGTTAAGATCCTTGCCTTCTTGCTCGATGTGAGAAGCATCTACACGAGACAGCACACACTCACGGTTGCCGAAGTTTCCAGAATCATTGCTGAAGAGATGCTGGGCGAAGAGGATGCCAAACTTGTTTACATCGCCGCTTTGCTTCACGACGTGGGAAAGATCAGCGTCCCACTTGAGATACTTCACAAACCGGGCAAATTGAACGAGGTTGAGATGTTCATCATGAGAAACCACGTGGTGGATACCTACAGAATTCTGGAAGAAGCAGGCCTTGGCTACATAACAAAGATAGCGGCCGCACACCATGAAAGGTGCGATGGATCTGGATATCCTCTTGGGCTGACCTCACGAAACCTCACCGTGCACCAGAAGATTCTTCAGGTAACGGATGTGTTCTCAGCACTCATCGAGGACAGACCATACAGAAAGGCACTCTCTGTTTCTGAAGCACTGAAGATTCTGGAAAAAGAAGCCTCTCAGGGTAAACTGGATCGAAGGGTGATCGAAACACTGAAACTCCTTGTGGAAAGGAAAGATACCGTTTCCCGGTTGAAAGAACAGGCTTTTGCCCGATTCTCTAAGATGCACTTGTGAGAACTATCACCTCAACGATCCTTCCGGCAGCGTTTCCGTCACCGTACAGTCCATCTGGATAATATGATCCAAGTACTTTCATTCGATCACCTCGGCTATTTTCTTCAGAAATTCTTCTTCTTTCCTTTCATCCCAGACGAAAAGGTTCTGATGTTTCTTGATGTTTTCCAGTATTCTTTCGTATCTTTGACAGGCGTCTTCTATTTTCCTCAAACTGTCCTCTGTATTTGAAGGATCAATGACAACTCCTATCTCTAACTCTTTAACTAACCTTGCCATTGATACGAAGGATTTTTTGACAACAACCGGAGTACCGGCAGCGATGGAATCGTAAAATTTATGCGGCAGAGCGTACAAATCGTTCTTGTAGTCCTCTCTCCCGATTGTACTGTAAGACACAAGCGAAAACATTCCTTTTGAGATCTCCTCCATCATTTTCTCATACGGTAGAAAGGAAGTGTATGTGTGAGGCACATCGGAGAACACTTTTGATTCCATTCCTATTACTCTGAAAGAAAATCCCTTTTCGATCAGTGCCTTTATGAGTTTCTTTTCATAGGTGAGATTTCTCTGGGTTTTTCCCACCATGATGATTTCCTTTCTTTTTCTGCCGGAATCAGGTTCGATTTTCAATGACGCATAATTCGGAACAACGAAGGTCTTTGACGGGGCCAGACCAGTTTTTGCGACGATCTCATCCCGTGTTTCTTCAGAGACAAAGATACACAGGTCAGACAGTTCAAGTTGTTTTTTGAATATTCTCCACATGAAAAATTCTTTCAGATCACTCAATGGTCTGGGAAGGACGTTGAGGAAATTTTGGGGATGGTATTCGTGAATATCGTAGATGATCTTTTTCCCCTGTTTTTTGGTTATCAGAAATGGTTTCAAGGGCTTCGTGGCCGGAAAGTGATGGAGGTAAAGCACATCGTAGTCCTCTCTTTCCACAAGATGACAGATCTTCTCATCGAAGATCCTTCTTTCTGAAAGTTTGCGCAAAACGCTTCCTGTGTTCTCGCATTTTAGTGGTATGTATTCAATTCCTCTTTCCTCGAAACCGGATTCTGATTCCTTCGTTCGGTACTGGTATATGACCTTCCATCTTTTAGACAGTGCTCGCACCGTTCTGAAGACCCTTTTGTCGTCTCGAGAATGCATGTATCCGATGACAAGAATCTTCACAGCAGTCACTCCTTTGAAGATGTCGTTTTCAACCTCTCACAGTGATTGTTTCTTCATGAAAACCCGTCATCCACTTCACACCCTTCACCACGACCCAGGTGTCCAGATAGTCGAAGAGCCATTCAAAGAGCGTTGTCCAGATGAGAAAAACGGTGATTGTTCTCAGGGAGAAGTACCCGGTGAGGGCACCGTAGAAGAAGATCACGTTGTCCACAAGTTGAGCGAGTTTCGTCGCTGCGTTGTCACGGAGCCACAGGTGTTTTCCAAAAAGACCTTCTGTTCTCTTCAGAAAATCCTGAAAGCGCGCCTTGAAGACACCGGACACAACGAAGGCAATCCAGCTGAAGATCGTGGTCCTCCAGACGGGAAGGAAGAGAGCCTTCATGTGCTCGTGAGCCCAGTCCTCGTTCGATGGAACGTATCCGAGGGCAACAAGCATTCCCGCAAGGAACACAACCTGGGCGAAGAAACCAACGGCAACCAGTTTCTGTGCTTCCCTGTATCCGTAAACCTCCGTCACGATGGCAACCAGCGTGATGAAAAAGGGGCCAAGGAAGACACCGGCGTACAGCTGTACACCGGGAAGCAGATCGTACGCCTTCAACACAGCCACGTTCATGTAGAGCACCAGCATCGCCCCGAGGGCGTATATTCCCTTCAATCCGAAGAAACGAATGGTGATGAAAACAAGCAAAACTCCAAGGAAGTATTCAAGGGAAAGAAAGAGCCAGTTCACAACCATCACACTCGCCTCCACAAGAGTGTGTTTTCTCTGAACTCTCTTTCCACTTCTTTTCTATCCAGAAGAAAACTCAGATACGCATGAACGGTGGATCTGTAGAGTACGTACTGTGTGAGGTTCTCCAGGGTGATTTCAAACCTGTCGAAAAGACTCTTCATGAGTTCTTCTGTTTTTGCTGGAACCTTCAGAATGTCCAGGATCGTGTTGATGACGCTTTCTACCGTTTTTCTGTTGAGTTCAACAAGTTCTTCTATGTCCTGAACCACCTTCCCATGAGACGGCACGTAGTAGTTGTAGTTTGTCTTTTCCAGAAAGTTCAGCGTCTGAAGGAACTCTTCCACGTTGTAGACGACGAAGATCCTGTGTTTTTTGATCGACTCTTCGGAAAAGACCGAATCGGCACAGAAGAGAACACCATCCACGGCCACACCGATCTGTCCTGGGGAGTGTCCGGAAAGAGAGACGATCTCAAGTTCCACTCCATCGAGAATGAGAGGGCCTTCTTTCAGTGTTTCGTCGACCTTTGAAGGTTTTGCCATGAGGAACTTGTTTCTGAGTTCTTCAGGTGGAAAGGCACCGTAGAGGTAGAACGGTTCGAGGACGGTGTGTTCTATGATCTCTTTTTCCAGTTCCGAGGCGAGCACTCTGGTGGAAAAACGCTTTTTCAAAAACGCGTTCCCGCCGCAGTGGTCGGCGTGTGAGTGGGTGTTTATGAGATAGAGCGGAGGCTTTTCTAAAAGACGTGAGACCTTTCTCGGAACGCTTTCGTCGATGCCGCTGTCTATGAGAACGCTGGAATTTTCTGCGTGAACGACTCCTATGTTCACCGGGTTTGGAACGTAAGACACCCTCTCTGTGAGGCGTTCTATCTCCACGGTTTCAGAACCTCCTGATGGGCGGATCTCTGGAAGATTATACCAGAGACTTGATTTTCTCTTTCACAAATGGTAGTATTTCTCAGAGCACAGTTTTTTCAAGGAGGTTTTTATTATGAGTATGCACGAGCATGAACACGAACATGAACATCAGACGGAAGTCTTCAGCCTGTTCGACCAGGATGGAAACGAGGTGTTCTTCCACAAACTGGGAGAAGTTGAAGACGAAGGGAATACCTTCTGGGTCTGCGAAGAGGTCTTTCTGAACGACGCAAGGGACATGATAGAAGACCTCGGTGAAGTTTACATCTTCAAGGCAGACGAGACTCCCGAAGGCATCATGCTGGAAGGAGTAGAATACGAAACGGCGAAAAAAGTCTTCGAGAAGTGGCAGCAGAGCATTCCCGATATCGAAGAGATGTTCTTCGAAGAGGACGGGGAATGAAAAAAGGGCGCATCGGCGCCCTTTTGTTTTATATCTTCAGGTAAGGAAGTAGTCCCATCTGTCTTGCCCTCTTGATGGCCACCTTCACCATTCTCTGATGCTTGGCGCACGTTCCGGTGAGCCTTTTTGGAATGATCTTTCCCTTGTCCGTGAGGAAATCACTGAGGAGTTTTGTGTCTTTATAGTCAACGTAATCCAATTTCATCTCACAGAGTCTGCACTTTTTGATCTTCTTTCTTCTTCTTCTGTAAGCCACAGCACACACCTCCCTCAGAATGGCGGTTCGTCTTCACTGAAGGTATCATCGGTGAAATCTTCCTCTGGAATCTCCAGTTTTTCTTCGATGTCTTCGCTGGGCATCTCGACAGGCTTTCTGTCCATGAACCTCACGACGTTCGCAACCACCTCTGGAGAGACCCTCTTTTCTCCGGTCTGGGTTTCCCATCTTCTCATTCTCATTTCACCTTCGACGAGGATGAGCCTTCCTTTGGTGAGGTAAGTTCTTGCGAACTCTGCGAGCCTTCCAAATGTCACCACCCTGAAAAAGTCCGTCGTTTGAGCATCGTCGGGGGCGTTCTTCCTTGGAACCCTATCCACCGCTATCGTGAAGGTGGTGACGGGCGTTCCACTCAGGGTGTATCTCTCTTCAGGGTCTCTCACGAGTCTTCCAATGAGGATGATCCTGTTGAAAAAAGACATCAGGCTTCGGTTCCTCCTTCACCCTCAGAGACCTCAGCCTCTTTCTTTTCGCTCTGAGCCTTCCTCTCTTTCTTTTCCAGGTCAAACCTTCTGAAGGTCTGCCATCTGATGATCTCCGGGGTTATCCTGTAGAAATTCTCCAGTTCCTGAAGGTGCTGTCCGTCACACCTGAAGTAGATCACCGTGTAGTCTCCTTCGCTGAACTTTTTGATCTCGTAGGCGAACTTCCTCATGCCCATCCTTTCGACTTTGTCGATCTTTCCCTTGACCCTCTCTTCGATGATTCCTTTGACTCTTTCGACGAGTTTTTCTCTTTCTTCTTCTGGTACGTTTGGAGCGATGATGAACATGCTCTCGTAGATCCTCTCCTTCACGTAAGCCACAAAAACTCACCTCCCTCGGACATCTGGCCCCACCTCCGGTTCGGTGGAGCGGGATTTCACTCTCACGATTATACCATCACCTTTTGAGTCTGCAAAGGGTTGGAAACTCTCCTGTTTCCAGATATTCTTTGAAGCCCTTTATACAGATGGGCGTTATGTGAGGACAGTGTGTGAGGAAGTTCATGAAGTCGACGACCCTGTCTGCTATCTTCTCCTCGAGATTGAAGAAGATCTCCCACGCACCCTTTTCTGCCTCTTCCTCATCGAGGAACAGGATCTTCTTCAAAAACTCCTTCAGGTTGTTGAAGCGCTCCAGTTCTTTCTGGGCAAGTTCTGTACCCTTTTTTGTGAGGGAAATGGGGCCCCTTCTCACGTAGTTTATCAGTTTTTTCGATGCGAGTTCTTCGAGGATTTGCTTGGCAGATGGCATCTTCACTCTGAGAAAATCCGATACTTTCTTCAGCCTTGTGCTTCCCTCATCCAGTGTCAAAAGGACCGCAAGAAGGTATCGCTTTTCGGTCGGTGATAACATATTTCTACCTCCCTTTAAGGTTATTCTAACACAGATGTCGGGATGGTAGAATATCGTTGAACGCAGGTGAAGGGGTGATGAAGTTGAAGTTCTTCGGAATGGTCCTGATACTCCTTGGGGTACTCATTCTTCTTTCTGTCTTCAACGTCTTCGATGTTTCCTTTGGAAAGTTTCTGGGCTTTGTCTTTGCGGCACTCTTTGGTTACACGGGGGTGAACGCCCTCGTGAGGAAGGGCTTCCCTAACGGGCTTGTCTCCTGTGCGATAGCCCTCGTTCTTGTGCTTCACGTTTTCGGTGTCCACAGGTTCACCTTCTGGGAAGGTTTCGTTGTTTTCTTCTCTGTTCTTCTCATAGAGTGGGGATTCTTTGCGATTCTCTCTCACAGGGGCTGAATCTTCATTCCCATTGCTCTCATGTAGCCCATCGATGTGGCGTACTGGACCGATCTTGTCCAGCCTGAACAGTCTCCGATGACGTGAAGGTCTTCCACCACGTCGTTGAGGAACTTGTTGGTGTAGAACTTCACCTCGACCGCGTAGAGCAGGTTGTCGAAGTAAGCAGCCCCCGGTATCACCCTGTCGAGGTTCTCAACGAAGTCCACAAGGGACTCTCTTATCTTCGAGGGGAACACGAGGTTCGCGTCTCCGAGAATGTAACTTTCCGGGTCCAGGGTGGGGTGGACCCTTCCAAGCCTTTTGGTCCTTCTGAACTCTTTGAAATCACCATACGTCTGGAGAATCACTTTTTCCCTGTCTCCTGCGAGGATGTTTGCGAGTTTTGCGAGATTCACCCCGTAGCCCGTCGGGTCTTTGAAGGGCTCTGTAAAACGCGTGGTGACCAGGATGGCAAAGTTCGTGTTCTCTGTCTTTCGAAGACTGTCCGAGTATCCGTTCACCGTGGTGAAGTCCTCGTACTTTTCCAGGGTCACCTTCCCTGCCGGGTTCTGACAGAAGATCCTGCAGATGTAACCCGTTTTCGTTCTGTAACGGATCTTCACCTCGTACATGTCGGAGAAGGGATCCATAACGTGGTTTGGAAGTTCGTATCTGATTCCGATGTCGACGAACTGATTCGGTTTCACAAGTTGTGGGTACTTCTCTTTGAGACGTTCCATGAGTCTGTGACCACTTCTTCCTACGGCGATCACGAGTTCATCGAATTCGAAGTCTCCCTTTTCGGTGTGTACCCTGTGGGGTGGCCCAAAGTCCACGTCCTCTGCGGTAACTCCGAAGAGAAATTCGATGTTTTCGAACGAGGAAAAGTGTCTGTATATGTTCTCGTTCGTCTCTTTGAGTATGTCAGTTCCCAGATGGAAGAAGTACGACTTCACCGGCTCAAAGCCGTGGTGGTAGAAGAGTTTGTAGACTCTCTCGTTCGAAAAGGACTCTCCAAACTCGATCTTTTTTCCGTCTCTTTCGAAGGATCTCAGATAGTTTATGAGGCCTTCTCTTCTGTCAGCGGCTGGCTTGTAGCCGGAAAACTTCAGGTAGAACTCCACCGTCTTTGCCTGGATTTCGAGGGGAATGTAGATCTCTCCTCCCATGCCGTATGAGATGAAGATCTTTCCATCCATCCTCACACCGGAGATGGTGTTGTGGGCGTAGTCCTTTCCCCTCTCAAGAATGGTGATCCTGTAGTTGCTTATCTTTCCACTCTCTATGAGGCCGTGAATGAAACCGATTGCACTCGCACCAAAACCAACAATCCCGAGTTTCTTCAACCACATCACTCCCCAAGCAGTTTCTCCTTCAACTCCTCGGTTGTGACGACTTCACCTTTTATCTGTTCCAGGTAGGTCTTTCTGTACTCTTCATCACCACCCGGCACGATGTATATTTTACCTTTGAAGTTTTCGATCGCCTCCAGCTCTTTCTGAGAGAGTTTCTTGGCAAAACTCAGTCCACCTTCTTTCGGTGTCGAGATGATGAGGATGTCAACGCCTGACAGGTCTTTCAGCATCACCTTCGGATACTCCACTCTGTATCCTTTCTTTTCCAGTTCTTCTGCAAGGACTTTGAGTTTTTCCAGATGGTCGTTCTCGTGGAGAGTGTCTATCATGATCACGCCCCTGAGTCTTTCTTCAACGAAGAAGCTCACAGATTGAACGATTTTTCCATCAACGAGGAAGGATACCCGGTGGAATCCTTTCTTCAGCGCCCCGGTGGAAACAACGAATCTCTTCACCTGGTACGGAGAAAACTCCTGGGGAACCTTCCTGAGTGTTTCACCGTCCAGAAGTACAGAGAGCGACACCTTCTTTTTTTCGTCCGTTACATTGTAAATCTCAAAGTAAATCTTTGCAACCTCACCCTCGTGGATCTCCTCTGGAGACACCCTCACACTGTTCACGTAGACAGAAGACGGTATCTGAAACCAGATCGGTGAGGTGACGATTTCGTCACCGTCCATCTGTTTCATGTAGACGAAGTACCATTCGTAACCATCGGAAGGTGTGACCGAGAGGGTCAGGTTCAGTCTTTCTATGTTCGGTCTGAGTTCCAGAACGGTCCCACTCTGGGAGATGACGGCAAGGTAGAGGAGTTTTTCCGTATCCTGATACTCGACGGTCAGAGTCCTTGGGGAAAGATCGTCCACGAAGACGACGTCTCCCATGAGGTGCTGGCCGCTCTTCAGAAGAACTCGAACGTTTCTGTCTTCACTTCCGAAGGTGTGTCTCTTCCAGAGGGCGTCCATGATGGAGTCGTAAGTCAGTGCGTCTGCCACTATCCCCGTTCTTGCCTCGTTTGCGCTTCCCCAGTTTGGCTTGTGGTTGTCCTGTCCGACGGTGGCTCCAAGGTGCCATCCTCTGTTGAGTGCGAGGATGTAGTTTCCGTACATCTCGGGGTTTATCACATCACCCGAGGACCAGTTTCCGTTTCCCACCTCGATCAAATTCACGTACTCGTCCGCCTCGGGAAAATACCTGAACGAGTCGAAGGTTCCAAAGGTGCTTATGGGATGGTTGAACTGGGCAAGTTTTCTGTGTTCGACGAGCCACCTGTAGAAGCCCTCCAGACTGCTCTCTCTGTTTCTGTCGATCCACTCGAGGGACTCGTACACGTTTATGTGCCCAACACCCGCCGTCCACTCGAACCCCTGAAGGGCTACGAACTTTCCATCTTCCGTGTGTCTTTCTGCGGCAAGTTTTGTCAGATACGGCTTTGTCTTGCCGTTTATCTTCTGAGCAAAATAGTAGGCGTGGTCCGTGATCGCAAGAACGTCGAGGTAGTTCTTCGCGTATTCGTAGGCCTGATCCGGTGTTCCGGAGCCGTCAGAGTAGGACGTGTGAGAGTGCAGATTTCCGTAGTATATCCCTCCAAAGGCCACACAGGAAAGAACAAGTAAAAAGAGCACCAGTTTCTTCATTTTATCGCCTCCCTCACTTCAGTCCGGTCCTTGCGATTCCCTGTATGAAGTACTTCTGGGTGAAGATGAACAGGATCACCACGGGAAGAATGGAGAACGTTGCCGCCGCCATGAGGAGGTTGTACTGTGTTCCCACGTCGGAACTGAACGCCTGAAGTCCCACGGGGAGTGTTCTGTACTTTTCGCTGTTCGTCACGATCAGAACCCAGAGGAAGGCGTTCCAGCTTCCAACGAACTTCAAAAGTGCCGAGGTGATCACGGCTGGTCTGCTGAGAGGAACGACTATCTGCCATAGGAACCTCCAGTGAGAACACCCATCTATCTTCGCAGCGTCGAAGAGTTCTTTTGGAATGGTCAGAAAGTGCTGTCTCAGAAGGAATATGGCAAAGACACTGACGATCCAGGGAACGATCAGAGCGTAGTAGGTGTCTATCCAGCCAAGTTTCGATATCGTGATGAAGTTGGGAACGAGGAGCACCTCACCCGGAATCATCATCGTGGCAAGAAAGAGCCCGAAGATGAAATCCCTTCCCGGAAAGACCATCCAGGAGAAGGCGTATGCGGCAAGGGACGCGGTGATCACCTCAAGGATGGTCGTTGCGGAGGCAACGAAGAAGGTGTTGAAATAGTATCTTGGAAACGGAGCGGCGTTCCAGGCATCGACGTAGTTCTGAAAGATGTTCGCCAGCACCTCACGGAAGGAAAACCTGAGTTTCACGGATTTTATGGGTTCGTCGCTCAAAAAGACAGCGGGAACACCCTCAAGGAGGATCTCTATGACCTCACCGTTTTTCACCCGGACTTCCTTCACGAAATCTGGAGCGTCCACGATCTTCCAGGAACTCATGGCATCCTCGTAGGCCTTTCTGAGAACGGCAACACTTCTGAGGTACTGCGCAATCGCACCGAGCACATCTTCGCTCAGATCAATCTGGGAGAGTTTTGACTTCAGGACCCTGTAGGTGGAACTATCGAAGAGAACGGTGTCCAGTTTCTCCATCATCGTGGAAAAGTCTTCCTCTTCGATGCCATTTTCTTGTGCTAGACTGATCAGAGAAGAGATGACGGGTTTCAACGTGGCTATGGTGAGAAGGTCGATGTGATACTTTTCTGAGATCTCTTTTTCCTTCAACGACACGTAGTTTTCCAGAAGGTTTTCTTTCGACTCTTTCAGGAGTTTCTCAACGATTTTTCTGTCGGGGAAGCGTTCTATCTTCTTCAAAAAGAGCGCTTCTCTTTCTTTTTCACTCATCGCCCTTGCAACGATGTTCTTTTCGACCGTGAGGTTCTGAGCGCTCTGGAAGAACTCATTGACCTCGAGGTAGTAGGAGATGTTGTCTTTTATCCCTTCGATGGGAAGGACCACTCTGTTTTCGTACACGGAAACGAGAGGGTTGTCTCCAGAGTACTCGAGGTTCACACCTTTCAGTATTGCATAGAGATCCCTTATTTCGTTGTCGGAGAGAATGAGTGTGCTTCCTGCCTTCATCTTCTCTACGTTCTCCTGGAGTGTGGAGAGTTCTTTCTTTTTGGCTTCAAGAAACAGGCGGAACCTCTCTCTTTCTGCGTCGTCTTTTATTCTCAGTTCTGTGAACCTTTCAAGTTGAGAGATCGTTCTCAGCGAGTTTTCTATCGCACCTGAAATCTCGTTTATCAGGGTTGCCCTCTGAAAGTATGGACTCGCACCGCTTCTGTAGTGAATGAAGAACTGCTCGAAAAACTCCTCCGGCGTGTTCCAGGAAAGTTCAAAAGGAGCCTTCGAAGCGATTTCTCTGACTCTTTCCTCGTCCACCTTCGTTGTGTACCTTGCTCCTTTCAGAGGGATCGTCATCGTTCCTCTGTAGAACGGGTCGTCGTTCACCGTGATGGTCAGAAGGTTTTCCTCTTTCACCTTCAGTGCGTAGGCCTCCCTCAAGCTGACTCCCCTGGACACCTTCTGAACACCTGGTTTCAGGACCACCTTCACATCACGGGAAAATGAGAAGTTCTTCGTGTAGAACTTCGGAGGCCACTGCTGTACCTCAGAGGGTGCCTTGAAGGAAGTGAGCACCATCCAGACGAAGGGCCCAAGCATGATGACAGCACCGAATATGAGAAGGAGGTAAACGATCAGTTTCTTCACGCTACCACCTCACGATACGTACTCGACCGCTCTTCTTCCAACCCTGTACTGAATGAAGGTGAAGACGAGGATGATGGCGAAAAGGATGTACGCTGCCGCCGAGGCGATTCCCATCCTCTGCTGTCTGTAGAACAGATCGAACACGTAGTACACGAGCGTCATTCCACTGTTGTTGTAAGGGCCGGGAAGTCCATCGTAGAGAATGTAAATTTCTGCAAAGACCTTGAAGGCGCCTATGAGGGAGACGATGAGCAGAAAGAACGTCGTTGGAGACAGAAGGGGCCAGGTGATGTAGAAGAACTTCTGGAAGGAATTCGCACCGTCGACCTCCGCCGCTTCGTAGTAGGACCTGTCTATGTTCTGAAGGCCCGCAAGGAATATCACCGCGTCGTACCCCACGGTCTTCCAGACAGAGACTATGGCGATCGTGGGGATCGTCCACCTTTCATCTTTCAGCCAGGAAACTGGATCTATGTGAAACAGTGAAAGGATGTAGTTCAAAAGACCGAACTCGTCGTTGAATATCCACTTCCAGACAAGGGATATGGCGACGACGGACGTGACGAAGGGAATGAAGTAGGCGGTCCTGAAGAAGACCCTGAATTTGACGTTGCTGTTCAAAAGGAGGGCTATCACAAGAGACAGAAAGATCTGGGTTGGAACACTGAGTATCACGTAATAGAGCGTGTTCGTGAGAGCCTTGAGGAAGAGGTTCTTGTCCTTTGCATCGAGCAGAAAGTTCACCATCCCGGGAAGAGAGGAACGAAGTTCCACGAAGGCAAAAACCACAAGAAACAGAACGAACCAGATCCAGGTGTTTTTCATGTTCAGTCTTCTGAAATCGTACACCAGCCACGACCAGGAGATCGCCGCCACAAGGAAGGAAAGCAGAGGATTTTCTACGTTGAACAGGTTCAAGGCAACGTACATCATGATAACAGCCACGTTCGAGAGGATTCCAGAGAGCGTTCTTTTCTTCAAAAGGTGAACGATCAGAAGAACAACGGCGGCCGCAACGGCAAGGTGGAAGAAGGTGTTCAAAACGGTGAATATGAATGAGTACTTCGGAGGATATTCGAAGCGAAAGATCTCGATGTAGTTGTCGAGCCCTGTGAAGTAGGGATTCTTCATGTTTCTGAAGTCCCACTTGAAGAAACTCAGAACGAAGGAAAAGCCAACCGGCCAGAAGACGAACATACCGAGGACCACAAGTGAAGGAAGCAGAAAAAGATACGCAAGGACCGTCTCCTTGAGCTTTTTCGATACCTTCATCTTCAGCCCTCACTTCCCTGTGGTTTCTTCACACTCAAATTATAACCTATGCGGTATAATTCATTGTGGTGAAAGCTCAAGAAAGGAGGGATTTCTGTGAAGAAAGTTCTTGTTCTTTTGATGGTGGTTTTGAGTGTTTTGGCTCTTTCGAAGGTGAAGGTCACGTTCTGGCACGCCATGGGTGGTGGACACGGTAAGACACTTCAGGAGATAGTGAACACCTTCAACGAACTCCATCCCGACATCGAAGTGGAAGCGGTCTACGTTGGAAACTACGGTGCCCTTTCCCAGAAACTCCTTGCGGCCGCACAGGCAGGAGAACTTCCCACCATCGCCCAGGCGTACTCCAACTGGACGGCAAAACTCATACAGAGCGGAGTTGTGCAGCCTCTGAACGAGTTCGTGAACGATCCAAAGATAGGCCTCACGAAAGAAGAATGGGAAGACATCTTCGAACCTTTGAGGAAGAACTGTATGTGGGGTGACACCATATACGCTGTTCCTTTCAACAAGAGTCTCTATGTACTCTACTACAACGCGGATGCTTTTGCGATGTACGGTGTGGACGTTCCCAAGACGATCGATGAGCTCTACGAGGCAGCACGTATCATGACGGAAGATTTCGACGGAGACGGAAAGATCGACCAGTACGGATTTGGCTTCAGAACCACCGTTGACTTCTTCCAGATTCTTCTCACTCTGCGCGGTGGATCCATTCTGAAACAAGTCGATAGGAAGTGGGTGTCCAACATCGACAGTCAGGAAACAAGAGAAGTTCTTGCTTTCGTGAAGAAGATGGTCGACGATGGTATCGCCTACTACCAGGGAGGATACCTGGATGGGGTCTTTGGACAGCAGAAGATCATGATGTACATAAGCACGATAGCGGGAAGACCCTACGTTGAGCAGTCCACGAAGGGTAAGTTCACGTGGAGCTGGGCACCCGTTCCCACCTGGGTGACGAACAAGGTGCCTTTCGCGGGAACGGATATCATCATGTTCAACACAGCAAGTGAAGAAGAAAAAAGAGCAGCCTGGGAGTTCATGAAGTACCTCATCTCTCCTGAAGTGACCGCCTACTGGGCGATAAACACGGGTTACATTCCGGTGAGAAGAAGTGCCCTCGAGACCTCCATCTGGAAAGAGGCGGCAAAGTCCGATCCTCTGCTTGAGATACCACTTTCTCAGATAGACAACGCCGTGTTCGATCCGCAGATTGGTGTCTGGTACGAGATCAGAACGGTCGTTGGAAACATGTTCTCCGATTTCATAAACGGAAAAGTCGATATGGAAACGGCGATAAAGACGGCGGATCAGAAGATAAAAGAGTATCTGAAGGAAGAGTACGGCGAATGAGCGGGAGGGTGTTCCTCCCGCTTTTCTTTTGTTTAAAGTGCTCTTAAAGAAAACATGAGAGAATCAAAACAAAGCCTGGGATCTTCCGATCCCTTTAAATTTTTTATACCGGAGGTGAGGTGTGTGTTCCATCTGAAAGAGCATGGAACGAACGTGAAAACGGAGATCTTTGCGGGTATCGCAACTTTCCTCACCATGGCCTACATCGTCTTCGTGAACCCCTCCATCCTCGTTCAGGCAGTTGGAGTGGATGCGGGAAGCCCTCTGTATCAGCAGTTCTTCGGAGCCTTCATGGTCGCAACGATCCTGGGATCTGCCACGGCAACACTCGTGATGGCCCTCTTTGCCAACTATCCCTTCGCACTCGCCCCCGGTATGGGGCTGAACGCGTACTTCACCTACACAGTGTGTCTTGGAATGGGGATCGACTGGAGGGTGGCACTTGCGGCAGTTTTCGTTGAAGGTCTCATCTTCATCGGTCTGACGCTCGTTGGATTCAGAAAGTTCGTGGCCGGCATCATCCCTGAATCCATAAAGATCGCAATCTCTGCTGGAATCGGGTTTTTCATAGCGTTCATAGGATTGAGGAGCGCAGGGATCGTCGTGTCGAATCCTGCAACCTCCGTTGCCTTAGGCGATCTCACAAATCCCGGGGTTCTCGTGACTGTTGTGGGGCTTCTTGTGATCGTGGCGCTTTACCACAGGAAGATTCCGGGTGCTGTGATGATCGGAATCCTCGTTGCAACACTCGTGGGTGCCATTCCGGGAATAGGTGTTACGAAGTACCAGGGGATCGTTGGACCCATTCCGGACATTTCCCCCACGTTCATGAAACTCGACTTTTCTGGGTTTCTGAGTCTTGATTTCTGGATCGTGGTCCTCACGTTCTTCTTCGTTGACTTCTTCGACACGCTCGGCACCATCACGGGGCTTGCCCAGAGTGCCGGCTTCATGAAGAACGGGGAGCTTCCACGAGCAAACAGGGCGTTTCTTTCGGACGCCATAGGAACCTCGGTTGGTGCCCTCTTCGGTACATCGACGGTGACGACCTACATAGAGAGCGGTGCAGGAATAGCAGAGGGTGGAAGGACGGGACTCACCGCTCTCGTTGTGGCACTGTGTATGCTCGCCATGCTCTTCTTTGCCCCCCTTGCCCAGACGGTTCCCGGATACGCCACAGCCCCCGCTCTGATCTTCGTCGGAGCCCTCATGATAGGAAACCTCGGAAAAGTCAGATGGGATGACATAACAGAGGCACTGCCTGCGTTCATCACGGTCATAACGATGCCGCTCACGTACTCCATAGCAAACGGTATTGCACTCGGAGTCATCTCCTACGCTCTGGTAAAACTCTTTTCTGGAAAAACAAAGGAGGTTCACTGGTTCACGTGGATCCTTGCTCTTGCTTTTGCACTGTGGCTTCTCTTCATAAAGCATTGATATGCAAAAAGATGGTATAATAACTCAGGGGTGATAGAATGAGAAGGCTGATCGCAGTACTGGTTCTTGCAATTTCAATGGTGGCTTTTTCAGGAGCCATCGAGGAGATCAAAAGCAGAGGGTATCTTCTTGTTGGGCTCTCTGCGGACTTTCCACCTTTTGAGTTCGTCGATGAGAACGGAAACATCGTGGGATTCGATGTAGATCTTGCAAAGGAAATAGCAAGAAGGCTTGGTGTGGAACTCAAGATAGTCGACATGACCTTCGATGGCCTCATTCCAAGTCTTTTGACGAAGAAGATCGATGTGATCATCTCCGGTATGACGATCACAGAAGAGAGAAAGAAAGTGGTGGCCTTCTCCGATCCATACTTCGATGCGGGACAGGTCATCGTGGTGAGAAAGGACAGCGACTTCCGGCCGAAGACCTACGAGGACCTTGTGGGAAAGACCGTGGCGGTTCAGATAGGAACCACAGGAGACATAGAGGTTTCGAAATACGAGGGAATCAACGTCGTCAGGTTCGACAAGTTTACCGATGCCTTTCTGGAACTGAAGAGGAAAAGGGCAGACGCCGTGGTGCTGGATTCTGCTACCGCAAGGGCCTTTGTTTCAAAGAACCCTGACATTGTCATCTCAAGTGATGTTCTCTCCAGTGAACAGTACGGTATCGCCGTGAGGAAAGAGGACACGGATCTTCTTGAGTTCATCAACGGTGTTCTGAGAGAGTTGAAAAAGAGCCCCTACGACGTGCTCATAGAAAAATGGTTCTCAGAGTGATGGAGGAGTGAAGGATGCCAGAATGGTTGAAGGTGATCGTTGACAATCTGCCTCTTCTTCTGAAGGGTGCCCTGCGCACCCTTCAACTTACTTCACTTGCGGTTCTTATAGGACTTGCCATAGGAATCTTCGTCGGTATGGGAAGGCTTTCGAAGTACCGGATCATAAGGTACCCATCTTCCGTTTACGTGGAGTTCATCAGGGGAACCCCGTTGATGGTCCAGCTCTTTCTGGTGTACTTTGGGCTTCCCGAACTTGGCCTTGAGTTCGACAGGTTCACGGCTGCCGTTGTTGCACTGGGCATAAACAGTGGAGCGTACGTTGCCGAGATCGTGAGGGCAGGAATACAGTCCGTACCGAAGGGACAGTACGAGGCGGCAAGATCCCTTGGAATGTCACACTTTCAGGCGATGGTTCACGTGATACTTCCACAGGCGTTCAGGCACATTCTTCCCGCACTTGGAAACGAGTTCATCGCCCTCGCAAAAGACAGCTCTCTTGCGATGGTGATAGGAACGGTCGAACTCATGAGGAGCGCCCAGTACATCGTCAGCAGAACCTTCATGAGTTTTCCCATATACGGTGGAGTGGCGCTGATCTACTTTGCCATCACCTTTTCCGTCTCCAGACTGGTGAGGTTCGTGGAAGGCAGGTTAAAGATATGAAAGAGACCGTTTTGAAGATCGAAGGACTCCACAAGTTTTTTGGAAAACTCCACGTGCTCAGGGGAATTGACCTTGAAGTGAAAAAAGGCGAAGTGATATCGATAATAGGACCGAGCGGAAGCGGAAAGAGTACACTTCTTCGCTGCATAAATCTGCTCGAGGAGTACCAGAAGGGGAAGATCTATTTCAAGGGAGAACTCATAACCCACAGGAACATAAACCGGATAAGAAGTTCCATCGGAATGGTCTTCCAGCAGTTCAACCTCTTTCCCCACCTTTCCGTTCTGGACAACCTCATACTGGCACCGGTGAAGGTGAAGAACATGCCAAAGGAAGAGGCCATAGAGAAGGCAAGAAAACTGCTTGAGAGGGTTGGTCTCATCGACAAGATAAATGAAAAGCCGGGAAACCTCTCCGGAGGCCAGCAGCAGAGGGTGGCGATAGCAAGATCTCTCATGATGGATCCTGAACTCATGCTCTTCGACGAACCCACTTCCGCTTTAGATCCGGAACTTGTGAAAGAAGTTCTCGACGTCATAAAGGATCTTGCGCAGACGGGCATGACCATGCTGATCGTGACACACGAGATGAGGTTTGCCCGGGACGTCTCCGACAGAGTGATCTTCATGGATGAGGGAAAGATCGTTGAGAGTGGCCCACCGGAGAAGATCTTTTCTAATCCTGAGAGTGAGAGGACGCGTGAGTTTCTCGGACACTTTCTCTCAGTTTGAAGTATTCTGAAAGGACCTCTTTTGCAATCTGGGCGGCTGCACCAGAACCGTAACCTCCATGTTCCACCATCACAACGATCGCAACCTCGGGATCCTCGGCAGGGGCAAAGCCCACAAACCACGAGTGTGGATCACCGTTTGAAGTCTCTGCCGTCCCCGTTTTCCCAGCCACCCTGTAGGGAAAACCCCTGAACACGTGGTACGCGGTTCCGGGGTCTTCCTCTTCGTTTCCCCTGAAAGATGTCACATCGACCATGGCATCTTTGAGGAAAGTCCAGATTTTCTCGTCGATCTGAATCTGTGTTTCGATCTCTGGTTTCACCTCTTCTGAGCCGATCTTTTTGACCACGTGTGGCCTGTAGAACACACCTTCGTTTGCCACAAGTGAGACGAGTTTCAAAAGTTCTACGGGGGTGACCTCGAGGTATCCCTGGCCGATGGACATCAAGATGGTGTCACCGGGATACCATGGTTCTCCGACCTTTTCAATCTTCCACCCAGGCGTTGGAAGAAGGCCTTCCTTTTCTCCGGGAAGGTCTATCCCTGTTTTTTCGAAAATTCCAAACTTTCTTGCGGTCTCCGTCATCTTTTCAACACCGAGTTTCAATCCGAGTTGATAGAAGTAGACGTTGCAGGAGACCCTGATCGCCTTTCTGAGATCTGTTGGGCCGTGCCCTTCTTCTTTCCAGTCCCTGTACCTTGCAACAACCTCTCCTTTACTGTTCCTGTAGTTGAACACTCCGTGGCAGTCGATCTTTTCGTTCGGATCGATCCCGTTCAAAAGAGCAGCCAGAGCCCAGAGGACTTTGATGGCAGAGCCAGGATTGTAGACAGAAGAGATCGCCCTGTTGATGAGAGGAGAGGGAGAATCTCTCAGTAGTCTTTCCCATTCCCTCCTTGTGAACCCTTCATAGAAGTCTTGGGGATTGTACTCCGGGAAAGAAGCCAGAGCGAGAATTTCTCCTGTCTTCACTCTGGAGAGAATCACGGCACCTGGTTTTCCAGCTTCTTCCAGGGATTTTTCCGCGACTTTCTGTATCCTGGAGTCGATGGTGAGCGTTATGTCCTCTCCTGGCTTTGGAGGGCTTTTCATCACTTCTGAGGTGACCCTCCCGGAGGGTTCCACGAACACCATCTTTGCTCCTTCGATTCCCGTCAGAAACTCATCGTAAACACGTTCAACACCGTACATACCCTTTCTGTCCACGTTCACGTACCCCACAACGTGAGATGCAGTGAGGGTGTATCTTCTTCTGTAGTCCAGACTGATGCGCACTCCCTTTTTTGAAAGAACGTCCGCACGTGCCTTATCGAGAACGACCTTTTCACCCCTTATGAGACGAAGGACCTCCTCTGATGTGAGAAGACCTGTTTTTTTCAGTTCATCGATGTTGTTCAACCACGGATCGAGAACGTACACCTCCTCGTCTCTGGCAAGGACCTTTCCATCACTGGTGAGGATCTTTCCTCTGGGAGCAGGCACCTTCACAATCCTCGTCTGAAGAAGTTCCAGATACTTTCTGTGTTCCTCGTGCTCGAGGATCTGAACCTGAAAAGCCTTGATGATGATCAGAACGAACGAAAGTGCCATGAAAAGCAATATCAATCTGTTCTTCACCGCCGCCTCACCCACAACAGAAGGAATATCCCGGAAAGAGCAGACAGAACAAGAGAAACAGAGTCAGAAGGGATACATCCCATCACGATCAAAACAGAAGCGGGCAGGATCATCGATGAGAAATGACCCCTGAGTGCGTCAAGAACAAGAAACGAAAGGAGGATGATCACGTACCAGTAGCTGGGCATGGCAAGGAACCTGATCAAGAGAACAAGAAAAAAGAGGGTGTTTTTCCTTCTGTAGAGAGCAAGTCCAAGAAAGGCAGGGAAAAACATCAGAACGTCTTTGAAGACAAAATCCCAGAGAACACTCAGGACGGCAAGAGCGTAGATCATTCTACCACCCCTACCACGGCCACTCTGTCGGGAAGGTCTTTTTCTGCATTCAGAAGAAAGTACCCCCCGTCGTAACCTGCCACAGTTCCGACGAAAAGAAAGTCCTTCAAAGCCACGTTCCACTTTTCATCTTCCAGGAACACCTTCCATCCCGTCACGTCCACGTCTTCGAGTATGGAAACCCTTGGAACGGCCCCTCCCTTCAACACCCCCACAACGGAAGAAGATGCATTCTCTATCCGAACCCTCTCAACGAAGTCCTCGGAAAACACGGTTTCCACTTTCGAAAGAGGCCCCTTTTCCACAACGATTCCAAGGAATCTCCTCTCGAAGGGATCGAGTACGAGAGAGCCTTCCTGCACCTCTCCGAGAATGTAGAAGTATCCATCACCCCTTCCTGTAACAAAAAAAAGGCCCCCAACACTTTTCGATCCCACGTAGATGTCTCCGGGGTAGATTTTGTTTTTCAGTTTCAAAATGACGTCTTCGATCGACGCCCTCAGTTTCAGGAAGGGAAACGACACTCTGTAGAAAAAAGGATGAAGTTTGTCAGAGACGTCGAACGTTTCGTTCAGAAAGAAGACGGTCAAAAACAGAAGAAAAACGATCGCTTTTTTCATCATCCAGCACCCTGGAGTTTCTTCAGGATGTTCACCTTCTCGAGGACCATTCCCGCTCCTTTCGCAACAGCTGTGAGGGGCTCTTCTGCTCTGATCACGCTGATGCCCGTTTCTTTCTGAAGAAGCGTGTCCAGACCCCTCAGAAGGGAACCTCCACCGGTGAGGAAGATTCCCCGCTCTATGATGTCAGAGACGAGTTCGGGAGGTGTCTTTTCCAGAGTTGTCCTCACACTCTCCACAATTGTGACCACGACACTTCTGAGGGCCTCTCTCACCTCTCCACCCTTCAGGGTGAGTTTTCTTGGAAGGCCTGTAGACAGATCTATTCCGGAAACGGTCGTTTCGAGTTCGTCGTTCTCTTTGGACGGGAAAACGTTTCCTATTTCGATCTTCACTCTCTCTGCTGTTCTTTCACCGATCGCCACCCGGTACGTTTCCCTCACGTACTGCATGATGGCCTCATCCATCTCGTCTCCTGCTATACGCACTGACTCCCAGGTGACGATGCTGCCAAGGGAGATCACGGCGACCTCTGTTGTACCACCACCGATATCCACCACCATGTTTCCAGAGGGCTCTTCAACGTTGAGATTGGAACCTATCGCTGCCGCCATGGGCTCTTCTATCAGAAAGACCTTGCTCGCTCCGGCTTCGAGTCCTGCATCCAGTATGGCCCTTCTTTCCACATCGGTGATGCCTATAGGAACACCTATAACAACACGTGGTTTGAGGAAATTAAAGCCGTTTTTTGCCTTGTTTATGAAGTACTTCAGCATCACAAGAGCCACGGTGTAGTCGGCTATTACTCCATCCTTCATGGGTCTTATGGCCTTTATAGTGGCCGGTGTTTTTCCCAGCATGTTTTTCGCTTCGAGACCAACTTTCAGTATTTCGCCTGTAGAGGAATCTATCGCGATCACGGAGGGTTCGTTCACAACGATACCCTTTCCCTTGAGAAAAACGAGCGTATTCGCCGTTCCAAGGTCGATTCCTATGTCTTTTCTTAACACCTTCTTCCCCCTCTCAACAATCTCTTGCTGTTAAGGATTATACCATCTGATAGAATTTCTAGTACGGAGGTGAAGACTTTGGAAAGAGTGTACGTGGTGGGACACAGAAATCCGGACACGGACAGTGTGTGCTCTGCAATAGGGTACGCCCATTACAAGGCTGAAGTGGAAAAGAAAAAACAATTCATCCCAGCACGGTGCGGGGAGCTGACGAACGAAGCACTGTTTGTCCTCGATTATTTCAAGGTGAGGCCACCAATCTTTCTTGAAACGCTGGAGCCCACCGTTGAAGACCTCGAGTTGAAAGATCCGATCTTCGTCTCCCCTGACACACCGGTTTACGATGTCGCCATGCTGATGGAAGGAAAGGGAATAAAGAACGTTCCCGTAGTGTCCAGAGGGAAGATGATAGGAGTGGTCACAGAGAGCAACCTTGCCCGGGTTTATGTGAGAAGGTTGAAGATAGAACCACTAGTCATACATCCCGTTCCTCTTGAACAACTCGTCAGAGTGTTGAAAGCAGAAGTCGTGTGCGATCACCTGAAAGAAAAAACCATCTCCGGAAAGGTCCACATCGCCGTTGACGCGCTCCACGTGCTCCTTGGAAAGATCGAAATAGGTGACGTGGTCATTGTTGGAGACAACGAACCATCCCAGATAGCGCTTTTAGAAAAGGGAGCAAAACTCATGATAATCGTGAACAACGCGCCCGTTTCCAGCAGGGTACTTGAGATCGCAAAGGAGAAAGGTGCCGCCGTCCTGAGAGTGAAGTTCGACGCTTTCGGTGCGGCAAAGCTCATAAACCTGGCTCTTCCTGTGACACTGGTGATGAGCAAAAAATTTCCAACGGTGACCAAAAGAGACACGCTCGAAGACGTGAAAAACATCGTGTTCACCTCCAAACTGAGGGCAGCGTTCGTGGAGGACGAAAAAGGAAAACTTCTTGGTGTGATAACGAGAACAGACCTGATGAAGGATGTGAGAAAAAAGGTCATCCTGGTGGACCACAACGAGATCACACAGGCGCCGGAGGGCGTGGAAAAGGCGGAGATCCTTGAGATCATCGACCATCACAGGCTCGGTGGTTTGAGTACCCTGAACCCCGTCTTTTTCTACAACGAACCCGTGGGCAGCACCTCCACGATCGTCACGGAGTTTTTCCTGAGAGACGGTGTGAAGATGGAAAGAGAAATCGCCGGGGTTCTTCTTGCCGGGATCGTATCCGACACCCTCTTCTTCAAGCTTTCCACGACGACAGAGAAAGACAGAGCGATGGCAGGTTTCCTTGCCAGGATCACAAAGCTCGATCTGGAAAAGTTCGCAAAAAAGGTGCTGAAGGAAGGAATGAAGATCCCGGAAAACGTCGATCCCCTCGATCTGCTGAAGAGGGACGTGAAGGTGTACGAGATGGGTGAGGAATCATTTGCAGTTTCCCAGATCATGACGTCAGATTTCTCCGTCCTTTTGAAAGAAAAAGAAAAGTTCGCTACTGCCCTGAAGAGCCTCAAAGGAGAGCTCGGTGTGACGCACTGTTTTGTTCTCTTCACCAATCCGATAGAAGAGGCGAGCCTTGTGATGGTGGAGGGAGATCAGAGGATACTGGAGAAAGCCTTCGATGGTGCAGAAAAGAAAGACGGTCTCTTCCTTTTGAAGGGTGTCATGTCCAGAAAGAAGGATTTTGTTCCAAGGATCGGAGATATCCTGAGAAGGGAGAGATGATCCCTTGGAGAGGTTTTTTGCGTGGCTTGTGATAGTGCTCTGGGGTGTTTCTTTTCTTGCAACAAAGGTGGTTGTACAGGTTCTGAATCCTTTCCTTGCAGGCTTTTTGAGATTTCTGCTTTCTTTCCTCTTTCTGAGCCTGGTATCGGGAAGGCCGAAGATCTTCAACAGAGATATCTTCATGGCGGGTTTCTGGGGCGTTTTTGGTTACTTTGCCTTTGAGAACTCTGCTCTCATGTTCACAGAACCTACCAACGCTGCGATCATCGTCTCATCTGCTCCCATCTTCTTTCTTCTCTTCTCACACATCGTCCAGAAGAAGAAAACCACGGCGGGCATGTACCTTGGCGTGCTGCTTTCTTTTCTGGGAGTTGTCCTCGTCATACTGAACGGACGGTTCGTTCTCAAACTCAATCCGATTGGAGACCTTCTCGCCTTCGGGGCGGCCCTGTCGTGGGTCTTCTACACACACCATGTGGAAAGACTGGGAAGTCTTTCTTTCAAAGAGAACGCCGGTATCATGTTCTGGGGAATGGTTCTTTTTCTTCCCTTTTCTGCTGGAAAGTTCCATCAGGTGCTGGACATGAATGCCTCTGTAATCGTGTCTCTGATCTATCTTGGGATTTTGTGTTCTGGCCTTGCATACTTTCTCTGGAACAGGGCGATCGAGAAACTTGGAAGCAGGAGAACAACGAACATGATATACTACATACCAGTTGTAACGGCCGTGGTTGAACACACTGTGAAGATGAGGTTTCCGTCTGCTCTTTTGATCGGAGGAGTTGTGCTCGTTGTTCTGGGACTTTCCATCTTCGAAAGGGAGGCAGAACATGAAACTGAGAGTAGCACTGATAGGATGCGGAAGGATCGGCCAGAAAAAGCACGTTCCTGCTCTGATTGAAACGAGGGATCTTTTCGATACGGTGGCCGTATGCGATCTGGTGGAAGAGAGGATGAACGTGGCCGCCGATCAGTTTGAGAAAGCGGGTCTTAAAAGACCTGAGACTGTGAAGGATTACAGGGAAATTCTCAGAAGAGACGACATAGATGTTGTATCCATCGCAACAGAGAGCGGAAAGCACTATCAAATGACGATGGAGGCACTGGAGAGCGGAAAGCACGTTCTTGTGGAAAAACCCATGGCACTCTCTACACGGCACATGAACGAGATGGTGGAACTTTCGAAGAGAAAGAACCTGAAACTCGGTGTGTTCTTTCAGAACCGGTTCAATCCGCCTGTGCAGGAGGTCAGAAAAAAGCTGGATTCTGGGGCTTTCGGAAGGGTGTTCTATGCGTCCGTGGCGGTGAGGTGGAACAGAAACGAAGCGTACTACAGGCAGGCAAAATGGAGGGGTACCTGGGAGATGGATGGAGGAGTGCTGATGAACCAGTCCACCCACGCCATAGACCTCCTTCAGTGGTTTCTCGGTGGAGAGATCGAGGAGATATACGGCCACATAGCGAACACGAACCACCCTTACATAGAGGCTGAAGACACCGGGTTTGCCATTGTGAAGTTCAAAGGAGGAAAAACGGGTCTGATAGAAGCAACAAGTAACGTGTTCCCGAGAAATCTCGAGGAAACACTCGCCATCTTTGGAGAAAAAGGAACCGTCGTCGTTGGAGGGCTTGCGGTCAACAGGATCCTCACCTGGAGGTTCGAAAAAGAAGAGTCCCATCCGTTCATGAACCTGCCAGATCCGGACACGGTGTATGGAGACAGTCACAAGTACGTGTACAGAGACTTCTACGAAGCGGTCCTCAAAGACAGAAAACCCTACATCTCAGGAGAAGATGGAAAGAAGGCTGTGGAGATAGTGCTCGGGATATACAAGTCCTTCCTGGAGGGAAGACCGGTGAAGTATCCGTTCGATTTTTCCACAGAGGAAATGAAGGGAGTAAAGCTGTGATGAGAAAAAGGGCTGTTTATTTCATTCTTCTGTTCAACGCGTTCATATTCGTGTTGATGGCGCTTTCCGGGGTTTTCTCCACAAGAGAGCCCATTCTTCAGATGCTTCTTCTTCTCAGATACGGTGCCCAGTACGGTCCCAGAGTCGATGCGGGAGACTGGTTCAGGTTGATCACGGCCCTCTTTGTCCACGGAGGAATCCTCCACATTCTCTTCAACTCCTATGCCCTATACTACTTCGGGCTGATCGTGGAGGACATATACGGTTCGGAGAAGTTCCTGTTCAGTTACTTTTTCACGGGAGTGGTTGGAAACATCGCAACGCACATTTTCTACCACGACACGATCTCTGTTGGTGCAAGTGGTGCGATCTTTGGCCTCATAGGAGTGCTCTTTGCGGCAGGCTTCAGAAAGGACACACCCTTTTTCATGAAGCCGGTGACCGGTGTTTCTCTTCTTCCCATCATTCTGATAAACGTGGTGTACGGGTTTCTTCCCGGAACGAACATCAACAACGCGGCGCACCTTGGAGGATTTCTGTCTGGGATGCTCCTTGGATACACAATGAAGCCCTTCTCGTGGAAGAGAAGGGCCCTCTGGAAAGCCATTGCCATTCTCACCGTTTCACTTGTGGTTCTCTCTTATGTTTTCCTGATCAGACAGATCCCGGAGATCGATGAGGCGATCAGAAGGTTCAGAGCAGGATGATCTTTTCTCTGTTTTCCTTCACATCCTTTGTGATGTTCTTGGTGTCGAAGACAACGGGTGCGTGCTTTACAACGAAGTTGTAATCCACTCCGTTTTTGTGAGCAGTTGTTATCACGACGATGTCCACGCTCTTCAGGTACTCTTCTGTGAGTTCGACCCTTCTGTGGATTTTCTCTCCTCTCTTCACCTCAGGAACGTAGGGGTCGAAGAACTCGACGATCGCTTTTTTCTTTTCGAGATGATCCCATACCTTGAGGGCAGGTGACTCCCTCACGTCGTCTATATCGCCCTTGTAGGCAACCCCGAGGAGAAGGACCTTCGAGCCGTTCAGAGGTTTTTTTCTCTCGTTGAGTATGTCCTGGACCCTCATCACAACGTACTCGGGCATGAAATCGTTTATCTCCCCTGCCATCTCCACAAGATCGAGTCTCACGTCGTACTCTTTTGCCTTGTAAGCGAGGTAGAATGGATCTATCGGTATGCAGTGGCCACCCGCTCCAGGACCGGGATAGAAGGGCATGAAACCAAAGGGCTTCGTAGCGGCAGCGTCTATCACTTCCCATATGTTGATTCCCATCCTTCTTGCAAGGATCGCCACCTCGTTTATGAGTGAGATGTTCACGAGTCTGAAAGTGTTTTCGAGTACTTTTGACATCTCCGCTGCTCTTGGGGAGGAGACGGTGTGCACCGGTGCTTCGAGCACGTTCTCGTAGAGGATCTTCGCAAGTTCAGTGCACTTTTCTGTGACTCCACCCACCACCTTCGGTGTGTTCTTCGTCTTGTAGATTCTGTTTCCAGGGTCCACCCTCTCTGGACTGAACGCAAGGTAGAAATCTTCTCCTACTTTCAAACCAGTGGACTCCAGTATGGGAAGAACGACCTCCTCTGTGGTACCGGGGTAGGTCGTGCTCTCAAGGACAACGAGCATTTCCCTGTGGAGGTACTTTGCTATCTCTTTGGCGGTGTTTATCACGTAGGTCAGATCGGGCTCTTTGTATTTTCCCAGTGGGGTCGGGACACAGATCGTTGCAACGTCGCAGTTTTTCAGTTCAGAAAAATCTGTGGTGGCCCTGATCATCCCCTTTTCCACAAGATCCTTTAGCTCTTCATCCACCACGTCCCCTATGTAGTTTATTCCCGCGTTCACCATATCGACCCTCTTTTTCTGGATATCGAAGCCGATCACTCTGTATCCTGCTTTTGCTTTCTCCACGGCCAGAGGAAGTCCCACGTATCCAAGACCGATGACACCTACCACTGCCGTTCTGCTCACAAGTTTTTCCTTCAACACAGCCTTTTCCTCCCTTCGTTGAAGATCATCTTTCTGAAACGCTTCTTGTTTTCGAACGACTTCACCCACTCGACTATCTCTTCTCTGGAAGCACGTGCTATCGTGTACTGTATCACAGATTCTCTGATGCTCTCAAAGTCAACCCTGAAACCTTTGAGATATTCTTTCAGAAACTTTTCTTTTTCTCTCAGAACATCCACGGGCTCCATTCTTCTTTCTTCAAAGTCCGTTCCCGGTTTTGGAATGAGAGGGTTGAAGCTCATATGGACCTCCCTGTAGCCCATCTGGAGTGCGAGCTCTCCTATCTTTCTGAAAGCCCTGAGGTCTTCTTCTGTTTCCTCTTCAAGACCGTATATGAAGTACATCTTTATTCTATCAAAACCGACGTTTCTTGCCATTTTCAGGGCGATTTCGATCTGTTCATCCGTTATGTCCTTCTTCAGTATGTCTCTGATCTTCTGAGAGCCGGCCTCCGGGGCTATTGTGAAGGATCTCTGCCCCGATTCTTTCAGTACCTTCAGAAGTCTTTCAGAAAGGCGGTCGAGTCTCAGGGAGGAGACCGAGATCTTCAACTGATGCCTTTCAACAACGTCGAGGAGTTCGTTGAGCCATGGATAATCGGTTATGGTGGCACTTATGAGCCCGTATTCCTTCCAGGGTATTTCCTCCACAAGACTCTCAAACCTGTCCGGTCTCACAAACCGGGCGGGCTTTAAATTCTTTCCAAATATGCAGAAGGCACACCTTCTTATACAGCCTCTTCCCAGCTCCACCAGGAGTTTTCCGAGAAAGACACCAGCATCCGAAACGATGTGTGCATGGGGAAGAAACTCATCTACGATCACACCGGTTGCTATCTCCGAGTGTTTCTTTCCCAGAGAAGGAACGTTCATCGAAGGAATCTCGGCGAGTGCTTTCAGAATGTCTTCTTTTTTCTCTCCGGTGAGAGCTTCTGAGAACTCTTCAAGGTGTTTTTCCAGCTCACCGTAGTAGACCGCATCAGCAACGGGAAGAAGAAACTCGGTGTTCAGATAGGTCACAGCACCACCTGCCACAACAAGGGGATGATGCTCTTCTCTGTCTTTCCAGAGAAGAGGGATTCCCTTTTTTTTGAGAAGATCGAGGAGGTTCAAAAGATCGTTCTCAAAGCTCACAGAGAAAAGCCAGATGGGAAACTCATCAAGGGGAGTCTGTGTCTCAAGAGAATAGTATTTTGAAAAGGATTCGTCGTAGAAGAACCTTTCGCACCTGATACGTGGATGATGGTTGAGAAGTTTTTGAACGTAATAGAAGGCAAGTCCAGAACTTGCAACGATGTAATCGTTGGGAACAATGAGGGCGACACGAACGTCGCCCTCGAGTTTCAGATTTTCAACCTGTCTTTCTTTGCTTTTGAAGCCCAGGACCTTTTCATATTCCAAAAAATCCTGGGGTCTTCTCGGTTTTCTCAAGCGCTACCCTCCGCAAGTAATTCCTGGAAACGATAGCTCTTACAAATTCTGCCTCCAGAATTTTTTCATCGCCACTCATCACGATTCCCCTGAACTTCACCCGGTTTCCTGTGACTCCGATCACCCTCACACCAACAGCTACTCTTGTTCCTGTGGGAATGGCTTTCACATGCCTTACACAGCTTTCCACGACAACAGCCGTGTAGTCGTCGGGAAGGTATCTGCTCAAAAGGTCGTAGGACACCCTGTGTACAACTCCCATGAGAGCAGATGTGGAGACAAGATGAAGATCGAGCATCATCACGTCCTCATTCCATGCCATCGTTTCATCGAGCGCCACGTCTTCCGTTAGCCTCTTTCCCTCAAGAAAGTCAAATTCCATCATTCCACCACCTTTTCAAACTCCTCAGAGAGGATCTTCCTGAGCTCTTCTCCCTCAATGGTCTCTTTTTCCAGAAGAATTTCCACAATGTTGTCAAGTTGTTTTCTGTACTTTCTTATGATCTCTTTTGCACGCTCGTAGCAGTTCGTCACGATCTTTTTCACTTCCTCATCGATTTTGCTCGCCACTTCTTCACTGTAGTTTCTCAGACGTGTGATCTCCTTTCCAAGGAAGACCTCCTGCTCTTCCTTGCCCCAGGCAAGGGGACCGAGTTCTTCACTCATACCAAGCTGGCACACCATGTTTCTGGCGATCTCGGTTGCCCTCTCTATATCGTTGGCTGCTCCACTCGTCACATCTCCGAAGACCACTTCTTCCGCTGCCCTTCCCCCGAGCAAGGCGGTGAGCTTGTCGAGGAGTTCATTTTTCGTAACAAGATACTTGTCTTCCTCTGGAAGATGAAGAGTGTATCCGAGTGCTTTGTAACCTCTTGGAATTATCGAGATTCTGTGAACGAGTTCTCCGTTGGGAACAACGGTTGAGACAACTGCGTGCCCTGCCTCATGGTATGCGATGATGCGCTTTTCTTTTGGACTAATGAGACGGGATTTTCTAGCAGGACCGGCTATCACCCTGTCTATCGCCTCTTCGAAATCTTTCATCGTGATCTTTTCTCTTCCATCTCTTGCCGCAAGAAGCGCTGCTTCGTTGACAAGGTTTTCCAGATCGGCGCCCACAAAACCAGGGGTTCTCTTTGCGAGGATCTCCAAATCGACATCCTCAGCGAGGGGTTTGTTCCTTGTGTGTATTTCCAGTATCTTTTTTCTTCCAAGCATATCAGGTGGATCCACCACGATCTTTTTGTCGAACCTTCCAGGTCTCAGGAGGGCCGGGTCAAGGATGTCCGGTCTGTTCGTGGCGGCCATGACTATGATTCCTTCTTTCGAGTCAAAACCGTCCATCTCCACGAGGAGTTGGTTCAGCGTTTGCTCCCTTTCATCGTGTCCCCCACCAAGACCCGCTCCTCTGTGTCTTCCCACCGCATCTATCTCATCGATGAAGACGATACAGGGAGCGTGGGCTTTCGCCTGTGCAAAAAGATCCCTCACTCTTGCCGCTCCAACTCCGACGAAGAGTTCTACAAAGTCGGATCCACTGATGTGGAAAAATGGAACGTTCGCTTCACCGGCAACGGCCCTGGCAAGGAGAGTTTTTCCGGTACCCGGTGGTCCAACGAGTAGAATTCCTTTCGGCATTCTGGCTCCGATTCTGTTGAACTTCGATGGGTCTTTCAGAAATTCCACGACTTCTTTTAATTCTTCTATCGCCTCGTCTGCTCCACCCACATCCTTGAAGGTGACTCTCTTGCTTCCAGAAGGTTTGTACATGGTTGCCCTGCTCTTTGTGAAGGTGAAAGCCTGACTGTTTCTACCAGAAAGACTCCTCATTATGAAGAGCCAGACGATTATGAAGAGAATCGTCGGTATGAGAGTTCCCAGGACGTTTATCCAGAAGGAACTGCTGCCACTTCTTTCACCGGAAACTTTTACTCCTTTCGAGACGAGTTTTTCGATGAACTGTGAGTCGTTCACCACCCATGGAGCGTCAACTTCGTAAACCCTTCCGTCTTTGGTGTAAACCCTCAACACTCCATCGTCCCTGATGACCACTTCGGATACCAGTCCTCTATCGTCCTCCACCATCTGAACAAAACTCGTGTAACTCAGCTTGGAAACGGGAGAACTTTCGATGTAGAAAAATCTTGCGAGCCAGAACAGAGAGACTATTATGAGAATCGTAAACAATAGATTCCAGATACTAGACCTGTTCAAAACTCGTACCTCCTTTCACGTAACCGATCGGAAATTCTAAAAGTTCCACGTTCACTTCCGGTGGAAACTCGTCTGAAAATGCGATCCCCGGTACCCAGAGAACCCTGCCCTGTTCGTCAACGAGCAGGGGCACTCTGTCCCGGTAAAACACTGGCACTTTCTTTTCAATGAAAATGTCCTTCAGTTTTTCTTCCGAGCCGTTGATTATAATTCTATCACCTTTTCTTCTATTTCTGAGCCAGAACGCACGTTCAATTCCGTGGAGGTTCACCTTTATTTTAAACCCTTCGATGTCGAAAATGCCATCTTTCACCTCCAACCTGTACTTCTTTTTGAACAGAGTTTTCCCCACCGCCCCGTATCCAAACGATCTTTCCACAAACACATCTTTCCAGAGCTCAACCCTTCTTGATTTCAACGATTCTATTAACTTTTCGTAATCCGGTGTTCTTCCATAGAGGGTTTTCAGCACCCATCTTGTGACTTCAAGAAACAGGAACTGGTTCTTCGGCTCTTCGAAGACGGCAAAATCCTTGTAAAAATGAACTTTTTCTTTCACGAAGTTCTGAACAGTCTCCTCAACGAATTCTCTCAACATGAAACTGATCGAAACCAGTCTGTAAACAGCATCTTCTACGTTCGGGTTTAGTTTCTTGAGAAGAGGAACAACCCTGTGTCTTATGAAGTTTCTGGTGTATTTGATGTCGTAGTTCGTTTCATCCACGACGAACGGGATCTTCTGTTTTTGAGCGTAGTCCTCTATCTCAGATCTCTTGAAAACAAGAAAGGGCCTTATGTACTTTTCTCTCTTCACCGGAATACAAGCAATTCCCAGAGGGCCGGTGCCTCTCACCAGTCTGTGAAGGACTGTTTCCAAAAGATCGTTCTTGTGATGAGCAAGAGCGATCTTTGTTGCCCCGAGTTTTTTTGCCACTTTCTCAAGAAAACTGTACCTCACCTCTCTTGCCACTTCTTCCAGAGTCTTTCCAGAGCCCTTCCACAGTGCAGGAACGTCCACAACAGCAGTTTCCACAGGAACGTTCCATTGACGACAGATGTCTTCTACGAATTTTCTGTCCCTTTCTGAACTTTCTCTTATTCTGTGATCGAGATGAGCACCCAGAACTTCGATCTTCAAAAGGGGGGAGAGTTTCTTCAGGATGTACAGGAGGGTCATCGAATCTATTCCACCGGAGACGGCAACGAGAACAATGTCACCTTCACCGATCAAGCGATTTTCCTTCACGAATTCTAGGAACCTTTCCTCAAATTCTTCGGTAATGTTTCACACCCCTCTATGAAAAGAAATGGAGCCAGCGGTGGGACTCGAACCCACAACCTGCGCATTACGAATGCGCCGCTCTGCCGGTTGAGCTACGCTGGCCTCCCTCTAGTTTCTATTTTACCAGCAGGTGGGAGAATTTCAAGACCGGTTGGTAAAAGATTCCCCAGTGAGAGTATGGGGAGATAATGAATGTTTTTCAAAAGGGTTATACCTCTAAGGAAGTATTGAAACCGAAATCGTGGTTTACTTCCAGAATGCCGGTGGATTGTTTCCATACCTCAAAGGAAGTATTGAAACGTGCTGTAATAGGATTTTTCCTCAGAAAGAAACTTTTTGGTTTCCATACCTCAAAGGAAGTATTGAAACCAAAAGAGACTTTCCCCAACCACTCTCCAAACCAGAAGTTTCCATACCTCTAAGGAAGGATTGAAACTTGGAAACTTGGGAAGGAGGAGTCTTGTTTGGTTTAGTTTCCATACCTCTAAGGAAGGATTGAAACCAAGAACGAATCGATGCCGTATTCGTTCCGTGTCAGAACGGTTTCCATACCTCTAAGGAAGGATTGAAACCGTTGGATTTCAAAGAAATTATACCACAAGGCATTTCAAAAAGCAAGAGTACATGAGAACATACAGAGGGTGTTTCATCACAGGTGATTCTAACACACAGAAAGATTCAGTCAAGTACTGTTTGGAAAAATGGAATAATTGCATAGTCAATGAAAAGCCTAAAGAAAGACAAAATCAAAAGATAAATTATCCTAACCTAGGTCAGGGCATTTTGGAGTGTTTCAAGGGAAAACCGTCTAGTTCCTGTTTTCACAAGTTTGTTCAAAAAGGTCCCCCTTAAAAGGTTAGAGACTAAGTGTGTGGTTTCTTTATTCATGATAGATACATAAACACAGATGAAGACATATTCTCATATCATGTTTCACATTCTCGCTCATTATTCCATTTTCCATGCATACATCACCTCTCTCAAACCCGCATGAATTTTTTCGTTACCGGTAATTGCATACTCTGTATCACACATCCAATGCCAGTTACAATCACCACCCACCTTGTGAATAAATGGAACTTACCGTATTTTAGTGAATAAAACTGTATTACCTTCTATTTACTAATTTTCTTCTAACAACAAGGAACGAAATTGTATAATATTCACAAACCAATGTCGGAGGGAAGAGTATGAAGGTATCCGTTATCGGTGTTGGAAACATGGGGTCTATCTTTGCAGAGAAACTGTCTGAGAAGGCAGAAAAGGTGCTTCTTGTTGAAAAAGTGCCGGAAAAACTTGCTCGTTTCAAAAGAGAACCATTCGAGATAGTCGATATCGAAACGGCAAAACTTTCTGACTACATCGTACTTGCTGTGAAACCACAGGACGCCTCAAGCATCCTGGAGAAACTGAAAGGATACAGCGGTGTTCTCATATCCATAGTTGCCGGGTTGAAGATATCAACGATAGAAGAATACGGCATCCTGAAGGTGGCGCGTGTCATGCCAAATGTCGGTGTGAGGGTGAAAGAAGGTGTTCTTGCCGTCAGTTACAGTGAAAAAGTCCGTTCCGAAGAAAAAGAAGGTGTGAAATCACTTCTTGAAAGCCTCGGTCTTGTTGTGGAAATAGAGGAGAAACACTTTCCTGCGATAACTGCCCTCACAGGAAGTGGACCGGCCTTTGTCTTTGTAATGACAGAGGCTTTCCTCGATGCCGCATTGAAGATGGGGCTTTCCTTTGAGGTGGCCAGGGATCTTGTGTACAAACTCTTTGAAGGCTCTGCAAGACTTCTTTTTGAGACAAAAGAACATCCTGCCGTCTGGAAACACAGGGTCACCTCACCGGCAGGAACCACCATCGAAGGGATAGTTGCAATGGAAAAATCTGCCGTGAGAGGTGGGATCATAGAATCTCTACTTGCATCTCATAGAAAAGCTCTAGAACTGGAGGGAAAATGAGTGTTTCCAAAAAGGGTTCTACTCAAAGACGGATCCTCTCTCATGATACGTGAAGCAAACATCTGGGACGCAAAAAGGATCGTTGAATACATGAAAGAGGTCACCTCTGAGACGGACTTTCTCATAACAAGGCCGGATGAGGTGTACGACGTTTCTACCGAGAGAAGTTACATAAAAATGTACAGAAACGATCCCAGAAAACTCATGCTCTTAGGGGAGATCAACAGAGAGATCGTTTCCATGCTGACCTTCACGGGATTTGGTAGAAAAAGAACAAGGCACGTTGGTGAACTCGGAATAAGCGTCAAAAGAAGGTACTGGGGCCTTGGTATAGGAACGGCAATGATGACATGCGCTATCGAATGGGCAAAGGAGAACGGTTTCAAGAGGATTCAGCTGGAGGTTTTGAAATCAAACGAAAGAGCGATAGGCCTCTACAGAAAACTCGGTTTCGAGGTGGAAGGTGTGAAGAAAAAAGCCGTCAGAAAAGACGACGGCTCCTATGAAGATGTACTCATCATGGCACTTCTTTTCGATTAAAAGAGCGTGAACTGTTCCGTTTCTGGAAGGTCTCTCAGAACCCCCAGACTCTTCATCAGTTCGACGTGGTTTTTGTTCACCTTCGTCCTTCGAACGAGGTCCTCTATTGAGGTGAACGGTTTCTCTTCACGTGCCCGAACGATAGATTCTGCAACGCTGTCACCAAGCCCTGGAAGTTTGTTGAAGGGGATTCTGAGGGCGTTTCCTTCTATCAGAAACTTCTTTGCATCCGACTTGAATATATCCGGTGGAAGGAACGAAAATCCCCTCAGTATCATCTCCAGGGCAACTTCCAGAACACTCTCTTCGTTTTTCTTCTGAGCATCCTTTCCTGTCATCATCTTCAGTTCCCTGAGACGCGCTTTGATGGCCTCTTTGCCCTTCAACACAAGGGTGGGATCGAACTGATCACCCTTTATCGTGAAGTACGCCGCGTAGAACTGAAGCGGATAGTGAACCTTGAAATAGGCGATCCTGAAAGCCATGCTCACGTACGCCACAGCGTGGGCTTTGGGGAAGAGGTACTTTATTCTTTTACACGACTCTATGAACCACTCCGGTGTTTTCAGCCTTCTCATCTCTTTTTCCATCTCTTCTGTGATGCCCTTTCCCTTTCTCACGCTCTCCATGATCTTGAACGCAAGAGATGGTTCCATTCCCTTGTGGATGAGAAAGTTCATGATGTCGTCCCTACAGGATATCACCTCGGAGAGTTTGGCATAGCCCAGGTTTATCCAGTCTCTCGCGTTGTTCAGCCACACATCCGTCCCGTGCGAAAGTCCAGAAATCCTCACGAGTTCTGCAAAGCTCTTTGGCCTCGTTTCAACAAGCATTCCTCTCACAAATTCCGTTCCAAACTCTGGAATGCCGTACGTTCCCACATCGCTTCCCAGTTCCACGGGATCCACACCAAGAGGCTTCACCGAACTGAATATGGCGAGGGTATCGGGGTCATCCATGGGAACGCTCATGGGATCGATCCCGGTGAGATCTTTGAGCATCTTGATGAAGGTGGGATCGTCGTGACCGAGTGCATCTATCTTCACAAGGTCGTCGTGTATCGTTTCGTAGGCAAAGTGCGTGGTGAACACTCCCGCTTCTCTGTCGTTTGCAGGATACTGTATCGGAGTGAAATCGTAGACTTCTTTGTCTTTCGGTATGATCATGAGACCGCCGGGGTGCTGTCCTGTTGTTCTCTTCACGCCGGTGATCATAGAGACGAGTCTTTCCATCTCTGCCCTTCTCAGTTTTTTGCCCGTTTTTTCTTCGTAACTTTTCACGTAACCAACGGCGCTCTTTTCCGCTATGGTGTTTATCGTTCCCGCTCTGTAGACATGGTCCTTGCCGAAGAGTTCTTCAACAAACCGATGTGCCTGATCCTGATACTCACCTGAGAAGTTCAAGTCTATATCGGGTACTTTGTCTCCTTCAAATCCCATGAACGTTTCGAAGGGTATATCGTGTCCATCTTTTTTCAGTGGAGTTCCACACTTCGGGCAGCTTTTGTCTGGAAGGTCGTAGCCTGCACCGTACCTGTCGTCTTCCACTATCTCGAAGTATTTGCACCTGGGGCAGCGATAGTGAGGAGGAAGCGGATTCACCTCGGTGATTCCAAGAAGGTGGGCAACCAGTGAAGATCCAACAGAGCCCCTTGAACCAACAACGTAACCATCGCTCATGGATTTCTGAACGAGTTCCTTCGCTATGAGATACAAAACGGCGTAACCGTGGTTTATTATCGCATCGAGTTCCTTTTTTATCCTCTTTTCAACGATCTCGGGAAGCGGGTCCCCGTAGAGTTCGTGTGCCCTTTCCATGGTGAGATTTCTCACGATCTCGTCCGCGTTCTCTATGACGGGTGGATGGAGTTTTTTCTCAAGAGGCTGGACTTCCTCTATCATTTCGGCTATTCTGTTTGGATTTTCTACAACCACTTCCTTTGCTATTTCTTCATCTTCGAATATCTCCATCGCCTTTTCCAGCATTTCTTCCGTTGTTCTGAGATAGAGAGCGGGCTGTCTTTCAAAATTCCTGCTTTGAGGAGCAAGGAGTGCGGAGCGTCCCTTTGCATCCTCTGGATCCAGGAAGTGAACGTCCCCTGTCATGACAACCGGTTTGTTCAATCTCTTTGCGATTCTGTAGAGTTTTCTGTAGACCTCTTTGAGCCTTTCCCTGTCGACCTCTTCGTCCTCTTCTATTACATCCAGGGGCATGATCTCTATGTAATCGTAGAACTTTGCTATCTCTTCGAGTTCAGAGTCACTGGCTCCTTCAAGCGCTGCACGTGCAAGTTCACCTGAGATGCAGGCACTTCCCACGATCAAACCCTCTCGTTTTTCTATCAGTTCGCTCTTCAGAATTCTTGGTACGCTGTGGAAATACTTCGTGTAGGAGTCGGATACCAGCCTGTAGAGGTTTTTCAGGCCTGTTCTGTTCTGAACGAGTATCGTGCAGTGATAGGGTTTCTGCGCGGTGAAATCCACGGAGTCCTTCAGTTTTTCCATCTCGGAGAGCTTAGTGATTCCGATCTTTTTCATCATTTCGATGAATCTGAGGAAGACCTGAGCGGTGACTCTTGCATCGTCCAGTGCCCGGTGGTGTCGGAAAGAACCAAGACCCAGTTTTTTCACAACGGAATCAAGAGAATAACTCTTCAGTCTCAGAAGGGATTTGGCAAGTGCAAGGGTGTCAACGTAGGGTTTTTCCCAATCTTTTCCAAGTACCTTTTTGATCCAGAGCCTCAAAAACCTGTAATCGAAGTTCGCGTTGTGCGCAACCAGGATGGAATCTTCCAGGAACTCAAGGAACTCCGGTAGAACTTCTTCGATGGCCCTTTCTCCTTCGAGCATTTCCTGAGTGATTCCTGTGATCTCAGCACTTTTCCTGGAAATGGTTCCGGACGGTTTTATGAGCGTGTGGTATTCATCGATGATACGTCCTTCTTTTATCTTCACCGCTCCTATTTCAATGATTTCATCCACCTGAGGATCGAGACCGGTTGTTTCAAAATCGAAAACGACGAAGGTGACATCCTCGAACGTTGCATTGCCCGAAAAGTTCTTCAGTATGGGTTCCACATCGCTCACAAGATACGCCTCTATTCCGAATATGGGCTTTATCCCGGCACTCTTTGCTGCGTCGTAGAAATAAGGAATCGCCTGAACGTTTCCGTGGTCTGTGATTGCCACAGCCGGAAATCCCCACTCTTTCGCACGATTGACATATGATTCAATATCCATTATTGCATCAAGATCGCTGAACTTGGTATGGGCATGAAGTTCCACCCTTTTAATGGGAGAGTTGTCCACTCTTTTCTCTTCGGGAAGTTTGGTCACACCCTTCACGTAAAGAACCGGCTCTCCATTTTCCTGAGCCAGATCCCCTGTCACAACAACGACGTCACCTACCGATACTCCCTTTTCTATCTCTTCTATGCCGTTGAAGGCCTTGCAGATGAGAGAGTCTTCACCGTCTGTGAGATAGAGTAGGAGAAGTGTCCTTTTGCCGTCCACTTTTTCCATCTTGAAGACTTTTCCTTTTATGGAGGTTTTCTTGTTGTATTCGAACACCTTCGAGGGGGTGAAGACGATCTTTCTTGGTTTCTGCCCGAACACGTGGTTGCTGTCTTCGACCTTCACTTCTTCACCTTCAGACTTTTTCTCATCTTCTGGCTCTATCTGCGGGAGGATTTTCTTCAGAAGATCATCAGAAGGTTCTATAACTTCCAGCATGATCTCAACACCGGAGGGTAGAATATTATTCAGTTCCCTTCTCATGCTTCTGAGTTTTGATGCGATTCTTTCACGGGCAAAATCTCCCAGGACTTTCAGTACGAGCCTGTTTCCCTCAAGCACGACATCCTTTATGTAGGGAACGTTTCCATTCAGAATGGAAAGGATCTTCTCTTTCAGATCACTACCATCTCTGTGGTATCCGTTCAGCACGACGCGAAACCTCGTCTCCTTCTCCAGAGACCGAACGAGATCTTCAACTTCCTCGGAGTAGTTCTCAACAGATATGGTCACGACGCCGGTACCAGGATCGATCACCAGACTTTTCAGGGTGATGTTTTTCCATCTCAGGTTTTCAATCTTTTCCATGTGTTACCCTCCTCATTCTGCTCTGAAGGGCGTGACACCACGCTATGGCAAGGGCATCCGCAGCATCATCGGGCCTGGGAATCTCGGAAAGTCCAAGAAAACGCTTCACGTTCTCCTGAACCTGTCTTTTGCTCGCTCTTCCGTATCCCGTCAGAGAGATCTTCACTTCGTTTGGAGCGTATTCGAAAACAGGAACGCCCTTTTCCTCCAGGGCAAGAAGAATCACTCCACGTGCTTCTCCAACACCTATGGCGGTGGTAACGTTCTTGACGAAAAACAGCGTTTCCATGGCACACTCATCGGGAGAGAATTTCTCCAGAATCCTCAAAAATTCTTCGTGTATCTGCTTCAATCTTTTCCCCCTGGGAAGATCTTTGGAGGTTTCTATCGCCCCATGGAAGACATGGGATATCCTGTTTCCAGAGATCTCAATGATGCCTATTCCCACTATTCCATACCCGGGATCAACACCGAGGATTCTCAACCGTCCGACCTCCATTATACTGTTCACATATTTTCGGTTTTTATACCATCTGTTTAAGAGAAAGTCGTGTTTTCCAAACCGCTACAGAATCAGCATCGCATCACCGAAAGAGAAGAATCTGTATCTTCTCTTCACAGCCTCCCTGTAGGCTTCCATGATGAAGTCCTTTCCGGCGAACGCCGCAACCAGCATGAGGAGGGTTGATCTGGGAAGATGAAAGTTCGTGATCAGTGCATCGACCATCTTGAACTCGAAAGGAGGGTATATGAAAAGATCCGTCTTTCCCGCGTACTCCTCCTGCTCGGGAAGCCGGGCTATCGTCTCCAGAGTCCTCACGGTTGTGGTCCCAACCGCCACAACCCTCTTTCCTTTCTCTTTTGTTTCTCTGATCTTTCTGACGGCCTCCCTGGGTACCCGGTAGTATTCCTCGTGCATTCTGTGTTTTTCCACTTCTTCTACCTTCACCGGCCTGAAGGTCCCTATTCCAACATGAAGAACGATCTCGGCAAATTCTACTCCCTTCTCTTTCAACTTCTCTATCAACTCAGGTGTGAAATGAAGCCCGGCAGTCGGTGCTGCAACGGACCCGTTTTCTTTTGCATAGACAGTCTGATACCTGTCCAGCGGAACTTCCTTCTTTATGTAGGGAGGAAGCGGGGCTTTTCCTTTTTTGAGGATGAGGTCGTCGTTTTTCGGTCGAAACTCCAGTATCCTTGTTCCATCCTCGCTTCTGTCGAGACAGACTGCCGAAAGATTGTTATCGATCAACAGTTCAGTTCCCTTCTTCACCTTCTGGCCGGGCTTCACAAGACAGCGCCAGATTCCTTCCTCCAGGCGATCAAGAAGGAGTATCTCTATGTGTGCACCTGTTTTCTTCTTTGCGTAAAGGCGAGCAGGTATCACCTTTGAAACGTTCAGAACGAGAAGATCACCAGGTTCCAGATACTCTACTATTTCACGAAAGATACGATGTTCTATCTTTTTTGTCTTTCTGTGAAGAACCATGAGACGCGAGGCGTCACGCGGTTCTACCGGCTCCTGTGCGATGAGCTCTGGCGGAAGTTCGTAATCGAACTCTGAAACCTTCATTATCATCACCTCACAGTTTCGATAGCACCCAGGAAAGACCACTGAGAAGAATCGAGAAGTAGAAGAACCAGTCTCCGAATTTCACGTAGAAAGTTTCTCCCTTTCTCGGTTTCACATGAAACAGTCCCAGAAGCCTTTCTTCAGATGGAAGCACCCTGAGAATTCTACCGTACTCGTCTATCAGCCCGGTGATACCCGTGTTTGCAACCTGAAGAAACTGTCTTCTTGTTTCAGCGGCCCTGAAGACTCCCTGAACAAAGTGGTTGATCAGCGCCACTTTGTAGTGAAACCATCCGTCGTTCGTCACGGTCACAAGGAACTCGCTTCCGTTTTTCACGAAGTTTCGGGACACCTCCGGAAAGTAACTCTCAAAACATATCTGAACGGAAAACGAAGGACTTTCTCTCACTTTGAAGACGGAAAATTCTTCACCGGGTTCATAGTAAGAGAGCCCTCTCAAAAAACTGAAGACACCAAAGACTTTAGGATAAGGAAGTGTTTCGACGAAGGGAAAGAGTTTCACCTTCGAGTAGACTCTTTTGAACTCACCGTTTTCCAGCAGAAAAACACTGTTTCTTCCACTGGCCGGAAAGCCAAGGATGATCGAGTTTTTTCTTGAAATCTCCTTCAAACTGTTCGAAACAGATGAATACCTGACATCTTCCAGGAAAAACGCCTCGGGTGTGATCACAACGTGGTCTTCTTTTCCTTTCAACATATCTTCGAGGATGTTGAGCATGTTCTCGCTCGACGTGAAGTACTTCAAAGAGGTGGAAACGTTGGGCTGAAGAGCCATCACTTCGAACGTTCCACTCTCCGGTAGTGGAAGAAGATGTTCCACCGTGGCGTTGAGGATGTAAACAAGAGCGATCAGCACAAAAATGAAAACAGCCTTTCTTTTCTTCAGAAGTTCGTAGAAGACGGTGTTCAGAAACACTATCAGAAACACAAGACCCAGTGTTCCCGTGACAGAAACAACTTGCAAAAGACCGGTGTGTCTGAACAGGGCCTCGGAGATCCTTCCTCCTGTGAACCCCAGTTCTCCGATCCCACGGATGTACTCAAACATCGTGTAGATGGAAGCAAGATAGAGTGACCTCAGAAGCGTTCCACGCGGTGCAAAGTGGGAAAGGAATCCAAAACCAAAGAACGGAGCAGCCTCTATGACTCCCATCAAAAGATACACCACAACACCGAGCCACGACGGGTACCTTCCAAAAACAAAAGGAAGGTTCTCCGTCAATGTTGGAAGAACCCAGAAGAAGGTAATTAGAATGTGTGTGAAGAAGTAGAGAAACGAAAGGAGTGCCTTCTTCCAGATCCCCACCCGCTCCATGGCGAAGAGAAGAGGGATCAGGGAAAACCAGATCAAAGCCCCGGATAGAAAGCCGGGCATTGAAAGGGCCGTGAGAACCCCAGATAAAACACTGAGAAAAAAACTAGCCAACCCTTTCCACCGCCTCCTCGAGGATTTCCACCACACGCTCCTGTTCTTTCGGGGATATGTTTGTGAAGAAGGGAAGCGCGAGCGTCTTTTTAGATTCTTCTTCCGTTACGGGCAGAAGTCCTCTCATGTTTCCAAACGTCTTCTCGTAAAAGGGCTGAAGATGAACGGGATGGAAGTAATTTCTCACCTGAACACCCTTTTCTTCCATGTATTTCATAACGCGGTCTCTGTCCGGTCCGTTCAGTCTGATCACGTAAACGAACCAGCTCATTCTGGTCACGTATTCTTCGACAACGGGAACCTGAACCCATGGAAGATCCTTCAGCATCTTCGAGTATCTGTCTGCCGCCTCTGAACGCTTTTCCAGTATCCTGTCGATCCTCTCCATCTGCGATAAACCGAGTGCAGCGGACATCTCATCGATCCTGTAGTTGTAGCCAAACCTCACATGATAAAGCCACTTCTCGTCTTCTCCCCTTCCCTGGTTGCTCATGCTCTTTACGAGTGTGAAGATCTGTTCGCTGTCTGTCACAACGACCCCACCTTCTCCGGTGGTGATCTGCTTGTTCGGGTAAAAGGCAAAAGCTCCCGCCACACCGAAGGTTCCCGTTTTCTTTCCTTTGTATTCTGAACCGAGGGCCTCACATGAATCCTCTATCACAGTGATCCCGTACCTGCTGCAAACTTCCAGCACACCGTCCCAGTCGAGGGGATGCCCGAACACATCCACCGCCATGAAGAACCCGGGAACACCTTTTATGTGAACATCTCCCTGTTTGAATCCCTTCAGACACCTTTTGATGGCATCTTCAAGTGTCTCAGAAGAGACGTTCAGTGTTCTTCTGTCCACGTCCACAAAAACGGGAATTGCCTTTTTCATGAGGATGACGTTCACAGAAGCAATGAAAGTGAAGGAGGGAACAAGAACGATGTCTCCTTCTTTCACGTCCAAACTCTCCAGTATGAGATGAAGGGCTGCGGTTCCGCTGCTGACGGGCCAGCCGTACTTTGCTCCTACGTACTGGGCCACGACTTCGCCGAACTTTCTGGTGTGATCTCCCAGGCTCAGTCTGCCACTCTTCAGAACTTCCACGACTTCTTCTATGTCTTCTTCTGTTATATCCGGTCTGGAAAGTGGTATCATCCTTCTCACCTCGTTTCTATGATATCAAAAAAAATCCCCCTCCACTGGAGGGGGAACCACCGCAGGGGGCTTTATTGACATTGAGGGGAGGTTCCTCTATCTCTGATAGATAAAACTCACAAACACCCTCGCACCGTTTCTGTAGATGTACAGAGCCACATAGTCTCCTTTCTTGATTCCTGAAGCGACTCTTTCGAGATCCTCCACTGAATTTATATCATATCTTCTTCCATTTATGTAAACTGCTACGATGATGTCTCCTTTCTGGATTCCGAACTTTCCGCTGCTCTCTCTTACTATGACTCCCCGGATCTCTTCTGGGATCGAATAAGTTTCTCTGTCCGCCGGTGTGATGTTGGCCACCGTGATTCCGAGAACGTCTATCGTTTTTTCTCCTTCTGCTGCCGCGGTTTCCTCTTCAGAGGAAGATCCGAACGTTACCTGAACTTTCATGATCTTTCCTTTCCTCTCTATGGTGAGAGTTGCGGTGTCTCCTGGTTTGTAGGTGTGGATGATGGAAACGAGTTCTTCGTGACTCCTCACATCCTGATCATCGACTTTGAGAATCACGTCACCTTCCTTGAGGCCGGCTTTTTCTGCGGGAGAGCCTTTCTGTACACTCGTTATGAGGGCACCGCTTGTGGTTTCAAGTCCCAGGGCTTTGGCCGTCTCTTCTGTGAGGGTCATGACGGTCACACCGAGGTAGGCTTTCTCAACCTTCTTTTTGGTGAGAATGGTGTCCAGGAACTTCTTCACTGTGTTTATGGGTATGGCGAACCCAAGGTTCACCGCCTCTTGAGGATTGACTATTGCGGTGTTTATTCCGATCACCTCACCGTGGATGTTCAGAAGAGGACCTCCACTGTTTCCGGGGTTTATCGCTGCGTCCGTCTGGATGAGTCCCACGTAATATCCGCTGCCATCGGGCTTTGGTATTTTTCTGTTCGTAGCACTGACCACACCCACGGTCACCGTGTGCTGGAATCCAAGCGGATTTCCTATGGCTATTGCCCACTCACCGATTTTCACCTTGTCCGAATCACCAAACCCAAGGTATGGAAATTTTTTGTCTGTTGCCTTGATCTTTATAACGGCGATGTCGAGTTCTTCGTCACCACCTATGTACTCTGCATCGTACTTGCTTCCATCCAGCAGCGTCACGGTGATGTTGTCGGCCCCACCGACCACGTGGTAGTTGGTGAGGATGTAACCTTCAGGATCGAAGATGAAACCAGATCCAAGGCTGGAAACCTGTCTTTCAAAACCCGGAGGGAGTTCTCCAAACCACTTCCTGAAGAAGTCCTCAAAATAGGGGTCAAAGAAGGAGGTTCTCACCGTTTTCGTCACATCTATCTTCACAACGGCCGGTGCACACGCCTCCACAACCTTCACGATGGGACTTTCGTAGTCGGGATTGACGTATGGAAAGACGCTGGAGAGAACAACCACAGTTAAGATGAGTGCGAGAAATTTCTTCATCCTTGATCCCTCCTTCGGTGAGGTTTCCGGTTTCTTAGACACACATCTTCCCCAGACGGTTCAAAAAACACATGTGGTATTCTTATATTGATGGAAAAATCGGGAGGTAGAAAAGATGGGACTCTTTGACTTTCTGAAAAAGGGTCTTCAGAAAACAAAAGATGCGTTCTTTGGAAAAGTGGTGAGTCTTCTTAAAGGAAAGAAACTCGACGACGAAACCCGCGAAAAACTCGAAGAACTTCTCATTCAGGCAGACGTTGGTATTGAAACAACAGAGTACATTTTGGAAAGGCTCGAGGAGAAAGATGGAAACGCCCTGGAAGCACTGAGAGAAACCCTTCTTGAAATTCTGAACTTCGACACAGCACTGAACGAACCGGACAACCCCCCCTTCGTGATAACCGTGGTCGGTGTGAACGGAACGGGAAAGACCACATCCTGTGGCAAACTCGCAAAGATGTTCGCTGATAGAGGAAAAAGCGTTGTACTGGCAGCCGCCGACACCTTCAGAGCCGCTGCCATAGAACAGCTCAAACTCTGGGGAGATCGCGTCGGCGCCACCGTGATAGCCCATTCAGAAGGTGCAGATCCCGCTGCCGTTGCGTTCGATGCCGTCTCCCACGCTCTTGCCAGAAACAAGGACGTGGTGATAATAGACACCGCTGGAAGGCTTCACACGAAGAAGAACCTCATGGAAGAACTGAGAAAGGTCCACAGGGTGATAAAGAAAAAGATCCCGGAGGCTCCACACGAGGTGCTCCTTGTGATAGACGCCACCACAGGGCAGAACGGACTCGTTCAGGCGAAGGTGTTCAAAGATGCGGTGGACGTCACAGGAATCATTCTGACAAAGCTCGATGGTACCGCAAAGGGTGGAATTGTCCTTGCCATAGCAAAGGAGTTGGGAATTCCCATAAAGTTCGTGGGAGTTGGTGAAAAAGAAGACGACCTGAAACCTTTCGACCCCAACGCGTTCGTGGAGGTGCTCCTTTCCGAATGAGAACCTTCTGGGAAAAAGAGTTCACGTGCCCTTTCTGCGGACACAGGTTCAAAAAAAAGATGGTCTTCTTCGATGCGGTGAAGATCAAATCGAGAGACATCGACCTGAAACCAATCTTTGAGGATGTAAATCCCATGCTCTACGAGGTAGTAACGTGTCCAAACTGCTACTTTTCCGCGTTCGACAGGGATTTTGAAACCATCAAAATAAAAGGTGAGGAAACAGAGAAAAAACTCAAAAAACTGCTCGAAGAGGCCAGAAAGAAGATCAAAATAAAGGACGAAGAAACACCCACAGAAGCGATAAAGCGGTACGCACTGAGCGGAATCGTGTACTCTGTTTTGAATCAGCGGAAGAAAGTGGCAATTTCCTACCTCAAGATCGCCTGGATCTTCAGAGAAATGGGAAAACCAGAAGATGAAAAGCGATACCTTGAGCGTGCTCTGAGGGAATTTGAAAATCACTTCAAATACGACAGTTATGAAGAGTCGGATGAGCCCATGATACTCTTCTACCTCGGAGTGTTGAATCAGATCCTTGGAAACAGGAAAGAAGCTGCAAGGTGGTACGAGCGTCTCCTTGGAAAGCACAGAGATTCCCTGTATGCGAAAGTGGGGAGAGAAAGATGGCAGGACTTAAGAAGATCGTGATCTTCCTTCTGGTACTGGTTCTTCTTGGAGCGTGTGTGCCTTCTGAATGGAGAGAAAAACTGGACAGAGTGGAGGAACAGATCAGGCAGATCAACGCCCATATGGATCTTCTGGAGAAAAAGATCGACGATCTTCAAAAAAGAGTGAACTCCCAGGACGCCTCTCAGGAGGAGATGGAGTCGCTGAAGAGAGAAATGGAGTACCTGAAAAAGGATCTTTCTTCCCTGCAGGAAGAATTCCGCACAAGACTGGATGAGATCGAAGGTAGCTACTACACCATTTCCATGAAACTTCCTGCCGTTGAGAAGGCTGTCTCTGTTCTGTCTGATCTTGAAGATCTGAAGACGAAGGTCTCAGAACTCGAAAGAAAGATGAGCATAGCCACCCTCGGAAGTTCCCCATCCCCTTCTGAAGATCTCAAGCACATCCTCCTTGATCTGGAGGAGAGGGTCTCCCGTCTGGAGAGAAACTCTTCGCGTGTTGACGAAATGGAGAAAAGACTGGAAAGTTCAGAAAAACTTCTCTCCAAGGTGGCTCTGCGCGTGCTGTCACAGAACGAGGCCAGAGAAACGGTCGTGTACACCACAAACGATGAGATCGAAAGCCGCATCGAACAAATAGAGAACAGACTCTCGCAGCTGGAAAACAACCAGAAGAACCTGGAGCAAGTAGTGCAGGAGATGAAAAACATCGATACTTCCCAGTTTGTGAATGTGAATCCGGCATCGTACACCGAGCAGTTGAGGAAGTACCTGGACGAGTTCAGAAGGCTGGTGAGAAGTTACGAGATAGCCAGAATTCTTGGAATCGAAGAGGGATACGTTTTCGTCAGGGTGGAGCGGGGAGACACCCTTGCAAAGATCAGCGATGCCTTCAATCTAGGACCGGACGGAGTGGAGAAGATCATGAAACTCAACGGAATAGAAGACCCCAGAAAGCTCATAGCGGGACAGATCATAAAAGTGCCCGTGACGAATCTTTCTGCGAGTTTCCCGGTGGGAGAAAAGCCCGATCCAAAGATCGTGGTCGCTGGATTCGGCCTGAAATCGGATGGCTCGTTCTCTTCGGGAGTTGTGCTGGAAAGTTCCGGCCAGAAGGTGAAGGCTGCTCTTCCGGGAAGGGTGAAGAGCGTAAAAGATGGAACGGTCGTTGTGTACCATGGAAACGACGTGGAGACCGTGTACAGGAATCTTTCCGTTGTGAGAGTCAACGTCGGTGACTGGGTTGGTGCGGGAGAGACGATCGGATACGGAGGAAGCAACGTGGAGTTCGAACTCTACGTGGAGGGAGAACCGAAGGATCCCATGCTCCTGTTCTTTTCGAACATGGGAGAGTTCGAAATCAGTTTCTACACAGAGTGGGAGGACGGAAAACTTCCTGAACATCCTGCTTTCAGGCTCACAAAATCCGGGAAAATACCGAAGGAGTGGCAAACGGCCGCGGCTGACACGTCTGTCTTCCCCATCGGGTCCGTTCTTTACATTCCTGAACTCAGAGACGCCCCAAACGGTGGTGTTTTCGTCGTGGAAGACATCGGAGGAGTCATAAAGGGAAGAAAGATCGACATATACCTGGACAGCATAAGAGAGGCGCTTCACAACCGAAAGATCGTGTCCAGAGTTTTCGTCTGGAGGGATTGACGTGTTCACGATGCGGAGTGAGTACGCTCTCAGACTCATGATCGTGATGGCAAAGGAGTACGACAGATACCTCTCGATGACGGAGATACTGGAAAAGGCAAAAAACTCCGTTCCCAGAGAGTTCGCAGAGAAAATACTCTACACCCTCAGGAAATCAGGCATCGTGGAAACAAAAAGAGGAAAGACCGGAGGATACAGGCTTGCACGACCGCCAAAGGAGATAAGAGTGTCCGATATCATCTTTCTTCTGGACAGAAAGGCCAGGGTGTTCTTCGACATGCCTGGCTGTCCCGATGAACTGGACTGTGTCATCAGATCTCTCTGGAAGAGGGTGGAAGAAGAAATAGAGAAGGTACTCGGTAGCGTCACCCTGGAAGATCTTGTGAAGGAACAGGAAGAGAAGTTGAAACAAATGTGAGGCCCGCCTCGTGCGGGCTCATTTCACTTTCAAACTGAGTTTCTCTTCGAAGAAGACCTTTTTCCCATCCACCTCGAATTCTCTGATTCCAGTTCTCTGAGCGTATTCTCTCAAAACCTCCTCGATTTCTTTCTTCTCCGCCCTGAGTTCCTTCATGAGGTCCTTTATCTCCACGTACCTTCTCACAAGCTGCTCGATGGTTGGATTCTCCATCTCTTACACCTCCTCGCAGATCGGCAGATTTCCCATCGAGTGGAGATACTCTCCATCATATTTTAACCTGAATACACAAACATCGACCCCTTTGCTCAAAGCGTGCCAGAAGATCTCGGAAAAGAAAGGATCAACCTTTCTGTTTGGAAGAAAACACCTGCTCTCAAGGAAAACCAGTATCAAAAGAAGCGCCCTGAAACCACTTTCAACACATCGGATCAGTTCTTCCACGTGTCTTTTTCCCCGCACTGTTGGAGCATCCGGAAACATGGCAACGCCGTTTTCTTCGAACGTACATCCCTTAACTTCCACAAAGGTTTTCCCGTCTACCAGAAAATCCAGCACGCTGTTTCCTGAGGTCTTTTCTCTTTCTATTCTGGCACCCGGGAACATCTCCCCGAGAATCCTTTCTGCCACGAGGCTGTGGTATCCAGAGTGAACAAAGACAAACTCTTCTCTGTATTCGACCGCAAGAAGGTCCCATTTTGTCTTTCTCCTTTCGGATTTTGCCCGCTTTAAAAGGACCCTTTTTCCAGGTGACAGCAGTGGAAGACGGCCTGTGTTGTGGATGTGTGCCTGTGTTCTCTCTTTTCCAACAGAGACGATACCCGTGAATCTGGTCTTCCTTTCAAGAAAAATCCCTTCTTCGTCGAAGGGTATCTCGAGTTTCATCTCTGAAGCACCTTCTCGATCTTCCCAAAAAACAACGTGTGGAAGCCGTGATCTTTGTAGAACCTGTCGATGATCTCCTGAGGAAGAACGAAGGGCTCTACGTTGTTTGCGAAAGTCACAGAGCACTCGATCAGTGTGTGTGCTTCTTTTATGGGAGCACTGAAGCCTTCCAGTTCATCCAGGTGAAGAAGTACCTTCTCGAACTTGTCTTCCTGGTATCCACTCACCCGTCCAAAGTAGTTAAGCGCCTCTCTGTGTTCTTCGCTCAGAAAGTTCAGAGTGAATCTTTTGCTCTCTTTGATGAGACGCCAGGTGAATCTCTGAGGCCTCACAGCGGTGATGAAGTACTCTTCTTCCCACATGATGCCGAAGAATCCCCACCCTATAGTCATGCCGTTAACTCTGTCCTTTGCCCTGCTCGTCAGAATCACCCTTCCTTTTCTTAAGTCTTCCAGCAGTCTTTCGTACACGCTCACCACTCCTTTTCAGGATAAGATACACATCCATCAGTCTGTACACGGGCCTTCTCAGGGTGACAAATAGGGTGCTCAACATGAACGCCCTGAACGGAATGTACTGCCTCACCTTAACTTTCCTCAACAGGAATATAGCAGAGAATCTGAAGAATCCAGCCATTAAAAAGAGTATCTGAAGACCGTAGATCTCAAAACCGCTTACGTTCACGTAGATGTCAGAAAGAAGTTTTGCGACGATCCCGCCCAGGAAAGAGCCTGCCAGACTTCCCACACTGGCAAAAGAAGCGTTCAGGCCGAAAAAGATGGGGTCCGATTCGAAGGCAACCTCCATGGGGAGAATGGCAAGCGACAGGTTTATGGCAGACCAGGCCACAGAGGAGATCACCGCATCTGCAAACATCAAAGTCCTGTACGTTCCACCGTTCATGAAAAGCCACATCCCAGAAACAAGTGAGGCAAGCACTATTCCAAACTCTGCTATCGTTTTGTGTCCGACGTTGTCGGAGATCTTTCCCAGAACCCTGTAGGCCAGCATCGCCACGAAATTGTTCAGTATCATCATGTAGGCGATGTAGGTGTAACTCACGTTCAGGTTCTTCAGAAGGTGGTAATGGTAGAACGCAGAAGAGAACGTAACCGCCATGTTCCAGTAGAACGTGAAGAGAACGAACCTCATGAAGTTGTCGTCTTTGAAGACGGCCTTCAGAGGGACACCACTTCCCGATACCTTTACCGGGACGTCTGGAATCTTGTTCATCGAGAGGATGGAAAGAACAGTTCCCACCGAGGAGATGAGAAGCACAAAGACAAAACCCATGGAGAAACGATCGACCAGGAAGGAGTAGAGGTATATTATGAAGGCGTTGCCTATGGAAAGGAACATGTTTCTGTTTCCGAACACCCTTCCCCTTTCTTCAGGGGGAATGAGATCTCTCATCCAGGAGTTCCAGGTGCTGCTTGAGAGGGCCGCAAAGATCTGTGAGATCATCAGGGAAGCGATGAAGACAATCGGATCTGTTTTTCCAAGGAGAATGAACACAACGAGCGCTGCAAAACTGAATCTGCTCAGGGCGTTGAACACGTTGACGAGAAAGCGCCTCTTTCTGTACTTTCGCACGAAGAAAGAAGCGAAAAGTTGAAAGAACTGCATCATGGGTGGTACGGCGGCGGCGATGCTTAGGAGGAACTCATCCAGGTTGAAAAGCATCGCAAGTCCCGTAAAAACGGGACCCTGAACGAGCAAAGAATAGAACAGTGAAAAGATACCTTCGAGTGTGAGAAAAAGATAGGTGTTTTTCATGACCGCGGTCTCCAGAACACGTGTCCTGTCTTCTTTTTGTAGAGGATTTTGGCCATCACATAACTTCCAAGAAGGTCGAAGATGAGATCCAGCATCGTGTCGTCCAGTCCTTTTTGAGTGTTGTATCCCGGAACAACCTTGTCAGTGACGAATTCAGCGATCTCCCAGAGGAGTCCAGAGAAGGTACCAAGAAGAAAGGCCATCAGTATCGCTCCTGGAACCTCGTTCCAGTACCTGGATTTCTTTGTCAGAATCTGATAGAAAAAGTAAGTGACAACGAAAGATCCATAGAAATGAAGGTACTTGTCCCAGAAGGGGATCTTCTCGTAGAAGTTCATGAACTGCCCCAGAACGGAGTGAAGAAATATGGACGAAGAGAGCATCAGTTTTGTCTTTTCAGGCACTTCCTGGTGCACGATCTTTTCGTACACGTACGGGGAAAAACCTCCCAGCCAGAATATGAAATAACCCACCGTCTCAACAATTTTGGCACGGATTAGAGAAAAAACGGCTGGAATTCCAAGAAAAAGTATCAATATTTTGTTCAGAACCCTTTCACTGGTTCTTTCGACCGTATCGATTATTTCCTCATCACCTCCGTGCGCTATTATATTCGCAGAGGGAGTGAGAAAACTTGAAGTATCTGTTACTCTTTTTGACAACGTTTCTTTTCGACAACTCGGGAACACCCCTTCCTATTCTAGCAGCGTCCACACTGATTTCAGCAGGGAAGATGCAGGCAGGACCGGCTTTCTTTGCGATCTACCTGGGACTTTTAAGTTGGGACTCTCTTACCTTCTTTGCGGGAAAGATGCTGAAACCTTTCTTTTCCAGACTCAACTGGAAGGTTTTTCAGAAAATCCTCAGGGAGTTTTCGAATGTTTACATCTCTTCGGAAAAGATCCTGATTTTGTTCTGCAAGTTCGTTCCGTGGGTGGGAAAGGCCACACCGTTTCTTGCAGGATACATGGAAAGACCCTTCAGAACACTTCTTGTGATATGGGCCGGAGATCTAATATACGAAAGCGTGTTCTTCTTCACCACACTGACGGCTGGCAGGGTCTTTCTAGAGTTTTCAAAAATTCTGGGAATCGCTCTTTTTGCAGTGCTGATGGTTGTCTACTTTCTCTGGAAGAGAAAGATGAGAAAGTTCATTGAAAAACATTGAAAGGGGGGCCAGGCCCCCGTGCTTCACCTGATGTTCAACCTCTCCTCTGCCGCTTTGAGTATTGCCTCCAGCATTTCTGCGTAGGACATTCCTGCTATCTTTGCCATCTTTGCAAGATGACCATCCCAGCACCATCCGGGATTTGGATTCACCTCGAGAAGTTTCGGATTTCCTTCAGCGTCGAGCCGCCAGTCGAATCTGCAGTAATCTCTGCACTCCAGCCTTTCGAACAGTTTCAAACAACATTCGATTATGAACTTTTCCGTTTCCTCTGGAAGTTGTGCGGGGACAGACTTTATGTTCCAGTATGGAGAATCGGGCAACCATTTCGCTTCATACCCACATATTCTTGGGAGTTCTGGAGGAAGTGCAGAATAGTCCTCTTCTATTATGGGAAGTACGACGTAAGATTCTGGTGGGTTTCCTATGATACCCACACTCAGATCCTTCCCCGTCAGAAATTCCTCTACCAGGATTGGTTTGTCATAACCAAACCTGTCTCTTATCTCTGAAACGGCGTTTATCAGCTCTTCAGGAGAGTAAACAACACTTCTTTGAGTGATACCGAAAAACTACTCCCATCATCATTACAACTCAAAAGTCAAAATTCTCATCTCATAACCACTTCTTTTTCCTGAAATAGACCACCATCAGAAACGCTATCACACCCATCACAATGAGAACCACTGGATAACCCCATTTCCAACTGAGTTCTGGCATGTACTCGAAGTTCATACCGTAGATACCCGCTATGAAGGTGAGGGGCATGAAGATCGTTGCTATTATGGTGAGAACCTTCATCACCTCGTTCGTTCTGTTACTCATGTTCGAAAGGTACACGTCCAGAAGGCCACTCGCGATGTCCCTGAATGTTTCCACGGTGTCTGCAATCCGGATGGTGTGATCGTAAACGTCTTTGAAGTAAGGAAGAGTTTCTTCTTTGATGAGTGAAGATTCACCTCTAGAGATTTCGTTCAGAACCTCCCTCAGAGGCCAGATCGTCTTTCGCAGTTCTATGAGGTTTCTCTTCAACACGTATATCTTCTGGACTGTGTCTTCTGCGGACATTTCCAGAACTTCTTCTTCCAGTATCTCGGTCTCGTCGTCGATCTTCTCCAGCAGGACGAAATAGTTGTCCACCAGAGCGTCCACCAGCGCATAAAGAAGATAGTCTGCTCCCCTCTTTCTTATGACCCCTCTGTTGTGTCTTATCCTTTCTCTCACAGGATCAAAGACATCTCCCCTCTTTTCTTGAAACGTGAGAACACAGTTTCCTCTGAGAATCAAACTGATTTGCTCTGAGGTAAGTTCAGAGGAATTCTCATCGTAGGTGATCATTTTCAGTACGAGAAATACGTACTCATCGAAGAATTCGATCTTCGGTCTCTGATTGATATTTAGGATGTCCTCCAGAACAAGGAGGTGTATCCCGAAATGTTCTCCTATTCTTTCTACAACGTCTGTTCTGTGGACACCAACGATGTTTATCCACGTGGTCATTGAAGAATCTCTGAGGGAAAGAACATCCTCAACATTTGTTGTCCTGAACTCTCTGAATTCCTCAGGTGAGTAACTCATCACTTCAATCTCAAAGTCCTCTCTGTACTTTCCTGTATAAACGAGCGTTCCCGGAGGAAGACCCTTTTTGATGGACAGAACACGATCTTCCATCACAATCCCTCCCTTTTCTTTGTTCATCCTATTTTAAAACAAAAGGCGCACCCTCGGGTGCGCCCTTTTTGATCACGGAAGCCTTCACTTGAGGAACTTCGAGACGAACGGTGAGGTTTCCCCGCGTCTCATGAAATGCCCGGAAGGACCTTCTCCTAAAAATTCGGAAAACCAGGACTCGTGCTCGATCTCTTCGTTTAAAATTGCAAGAGAAAGTTCGTATGTTCTGTGGTCCTTTCCTGCCGTCATGTTGCAAATTTCCGTGTAGCCTCTCACTGCACACCTTTCAGCGGCAACGAGCACCTTCAATATCTCCTGAACGGTTGGAGTGTCAGGAAGTCTTGCAGGAGGACACGCAGAAAGGTCGTGGAACTCTTTCATGCAATCTGGAAGCTTTCCTCCGAGTTCGTAGATTCTGGGAACGAGCGCTTCAAAGTGATTTCTGTCTTCAATTCTGGCCACTTCTGTGATTTCTTTGAGAGTCTCTCCTTCAAGTCCGATGAGATTTGCTCTTAAGATGGTGTAGTAGTAATAAGTTGTGAGTTCTGCCGCTGCGTTTTTTATCAGGAGTTCCAGTAAACGATCAACATCCACCCCTGCCTTTTCAACCATTTCTCTTGCTACTCTCGCCATGTTAACGCCCCCTTCGATCTTCCTGAAAATCGTTTAGCACTTCCGTGAAAGAACCAAACTGTTTCAATCGAAAGTGTTGGTTTATGATACCATTTTCCCAGAGGAAAAGTCAAGTTTTTTCTCTCATCAGATAGATCGCCACATCCGTGTTCTTCCTTATCGCTTCTTTGATCGCCTCTACGTTCCTCTCCGATCTGATCAGTGTTTTCCAGGAATACACATGCCACACCTCATGGAAATCGGAGTTTGCCACGTACCGGTATTTCTTCACACCGATCGAGTTGAAAAGATCATCTCGATTCGCCACTTCCCAGGCATCGAACATGTCTTTGAAACGCTCCATGTTCACCCAGAGAAACCAGGAAAGATGTTCCTCGTCCTGTTTTTTTCTATCTGGATGTGCTGCTATAACCAGTGCATTCTGTTCTTTCAACCTTTTCACGATCTCCTCCACCGGGAGAGAAGGGTCCACGTACCCCTTTACATCTATGGCAAGAATGTGATAGAGAAAGGTGTCCATCGCTCATGTTTGTGTGCACATGAAAATCGCACAGAAGTCATTCCACAGAATCCTTCATAGATTCCCACCTCCGTTCACATGATAGGAAGAATCCTTTAAATCTGTGTTCAGTTCTGTGAAGATAATGTATTCCAGAATCCTTTCCTTTCGGTTTTCAATGTCTGTCAGGAAAATAGCCTTCATCATTTTTGCATATAAATGTTCAAGTAGTAAATGTTTATTCCAAATTAATACCCTGTGACTTTCCTTTAATTCAAAGTAAAGAAAACTGACTAGCCCTTTACCTGTGGTTATAATCTCTGAGAAAGGGAAGGAGGTGCAACATGAAAACGCTTCTTGCTCTGGAAGACGGATCGTTTTTTTTTGGGCAGAGTCTGGGTGCAGAGGGTGAAACCTTCGGCGAACTGGTCTTCAACACAGGAATGACCGGCTATCAGGAAGTTCTCACAGATCCCTCCTACACGGGTCAGATCGTTGTGATGACCTATCCTGAGATAGGAATCTACGGAGTAAACGAAGAGGATGTGGAGTCGGATGGGATAAAGGTTGCGGGATTCGTTGTCTACAGAAGTGTGTCCGTTCCTTCCAACTGGAGAGCCACCATCTCCTTTCCGGATTATCTGAAAAAACACAACATAGTTGCCATCGAAGGTGTGGACACGAGGGCCCTCACGAGGAAGATCCGTGTGAAAGGTGCCATGAAAGGTGCCATATCCACGGTGGATCTGAACCCAGAATCCCTGGTCAGACGCGTGAAGGAAAGTCCCGGCATAGTGGGAAGAGACCTGGTTGGTCTTGTTTCTCCGAAAGAGATCATCGTGGAAAACGAAGATGGGGAATTTTCAGTCGTTGTCCTGGACTCCGGGGTGAAATGGGGTATCCTCAGAGACCTGAAGAGAGTGGGAGCACGGGTGGTGAGGGTACCCTACGGTGTGGACATAGATGACATCAAAAAGCTCAATCCGGATGGTGTTCTCATCTCCAATGGTCCCGGAGACCCGGCCGCCCTGCTGAAAACTGTCCGTCTGATAAGAGACCTTCTGAAGGAGGAAATACCCCTTGCGGGAATCTGTCTTGGACATCAGCTTCTTGGTCTTGCAATAGGAGCCAGAACCTACAAGATGAAGTTTGGACACAGAGGAATAAACCATCCTGTGAAGGATCTGAGAAATGGACGTGTTCTGATCACCACCCACAACCACGGTTTTGCAGTGGATCCAAAGAGTTTTGGCCTACCAGAACTTGGAAGCGAAGATCAGGATGCGAACGTTCTCACCAGCAACCTTCAGAAGATATCCGTTCTTGAGGGAACCAGTCCGCAGGGAATAAAAGTTGAGATCACCCATATTTCTCTCAACGATGGAACGATAGAAGGAATGAGGCTGGTTGATTATCCAGCCTTTTCTGTTCAGTACCACCCTGAAGCCTCTCCCGGTCCTCACGATGCAAAGTACTTCTTTGAAGAATTCAAACGCCTCATAAAGGAGGTAAGGTAATGCCCAGAAGAGAGGATATAAAGAGGATCCTCGTCATAGGATCCGGTCCGATCACGATCGGTCAGGCCGCCGAGTTCGACTACTCGGGCACTCAGGCACTCAAAGCCCTCAAAAGTGCGGGATACGAAGTGATCATAGTCAACTCAAACTCCGCAACCATAATGACGGATCCGGAGTTCTCGGACGCCGTTTACATAGAGCCCCTGACGGTCGAGTTTCTGGAAGAGATCATAAAGAAGGAAAGGCCGGACGCTCTGCTTCCCACCCTCGGAGGACAGACCGCTCTGAACCTCGCCGTAGAACTCGCCGAAAGTGGTATTCTTGACAGGTACGGAGTTCAGTTGATCGGCGCCAAACTTGAGTCGATCAAGAAGGCTGAAGACAGAGAACTCTTCAAAAAGACCATGGAGGAAGCTGGCCTTGAAGTTCTGAGAAGCAGACTGGTGAACAACCTCACGGATGCACTGGAGACGGCAAGAGAATTCGGCTATCCCGTCATCATAAGACCCAGTTTCACACTGGGAGGAACGGGCGGAGGAGTTGCGTTCAACGAAGAGGAGTTGAGGGAGATCGTTACAAAAGGACTCATAGAAAGTCCCGTACACACCGTTCTCATAGAAGAGTCCGTCATCGGTTGGAAAGAGTACGAACTCGAAGTGGTGAGGGATGGAGCAGGAAACTTCATCGTCGTCTGTTCTATAGAGAACCTCGATCCGATGGGGATACACACGGGAGATTCCATCACGGTGGCTCCCTCCCAGACGCTCACCGACGTTGAGTACCAGAGGATGAGGGATGCAGCGTACAAAGTCATCGATGCGATAGGAATAGAAACGGGTGGTTCGAACATCCAGTTCGCCGTGGATCCGAAGACCGGTAGGATGGTCGTCATTGAGATGAACCCGAGAGTTTCAAGATCGTCCGCTCTGGCGTCGAAGGCAACGGGATACCCCATTGCGAAGATAGCCGCACTTCTTGCCGTTGGATTCACCCTCGATGAGATCCCAAACTACATCACGGGAAAGACGCTGGCGGCCTTTGAACCTTCCATAGACTACGTCGTGGTGAAGATACCGAGGTTCCAGCTCGAAAAATTCCCCGGAGCCGATCCAAGGCTCAACACCCAGATGAAATCCGTTGGAGAAGTGATGGCAATAGGAAGAACCTTCAAAGAGGCACTGGGAAAGGCCCTTAGGTCTCTCGAACTCGATGCTGCCCCGAAACTCGATCTTGACCACATAAGGGAACACCTTGCAAATCCAACTCCTGAGAGGATCTCCTATATCTTTGCTGCGTTCAGAAACGGAATGGATGTGGAAGAAGTACACGAACTCACGAAGATAGACAGATGGTTTCTCAGGGAAATGAAGGCCTGCATAGACCTCGAGGAAGAACTGAAAGAAAAGAAATTCGACGTCGAGGTTCTCAGGAAGGCGAAACAGTGGGGATACTCCGACAGGGAAATTGCCGAGATCTGGCAGGTTTCCGAAAAAGATGTGAGGAAGATGAGAGAGAAAAACAGGATCTTTCCGGTCTACAAGATGGTGGACACCTGTGCGGCAGAGTTCGAAGCCCAGACCCCGTATTACTACTCAACGTACAACGGAGTGGAAAATGAAGCAATACCTACAGACAAAGAGAAGATCATGATCCTCGGCTCCGGCCCAAACAGAATAGGTCAGGGTATAGAGTTCGACTACACGAACGTTCACGGTGTGTGGGCTTTTCAGGAAGAAGGGTACGAGGCGATCATGGTGAACTCCAACCCGGAGACCGTCTCGACAGACTACGACACCTCCGACAGACTTTACTTCGAACCCCTCACGGTTGAAGATGTCCTCGAGATCGTGAGGAACGAAAAGCCAAAAGGTGTTGTGGTGGCGTTCGGTGGTCAGACTCCTTTGAGGATCGCAAGGCACCTTGTGGAAGAGGGTGTGAACATCATAGGAACGAGTTTTGAGTCGATAGAGATCGCTGAAGACAGGGAAAAGTTCGCAAAACTTCTCAAAAGGATCGGGCTCAGATGCCCCCCGTTCGGGACGGCATCTTCCGTGGAGGAAGCACTGAAGGTGGCAGAGGATCTTGGATACCCGGTTCTTGTAAGACCAAGTTACGTCCTTGGAGGAAGGGCCATGGCGATCGTCGACACACCGGAAGAACTGGAAAGATACGTCAGGGAAGCGGCGATCGTCTCACCGGGGTACCCCATACTGATAGACAAGTTCCTGGAAGATGCGATAGAACTCGATGTGGATGTTGTATCGGATGGAAAGTACGTGTGGATAGCGGGTTTGATGGAACAGATCGAAGAAGCGGGCGTTCACTCCGGAGATTCGGCGTGTGTTCTTCCGCCGGTGAGCCTCTCGGAAAAACTCGTTGAAGAGATAGAGAAAACCGTTCACAGACTGGTGAAGGCACTGAAAATAGTGGGAATCGCGAACATTCAGATGGCGGTAAAAGACGAAGAGATCTACATAATAGAGGCAAATCCACGGGCGTCAAGAACCGTTCCATTTGTGAGCAAGGCAATTGGAATTCCTGTGGCAAAGATTGCCGCCAAGATCATGGTGGGAAGGTCCCTTCCAGAACTTCTTTCCGAGTACTTCCCCTATCCAACAAGACCGGGAACAAAGGTGGACAAATTGGGAGACAGCGAGATCCTTCCCACACCGTGGCCGAGGATGTTCTCCGTGAAGGAAGTGGTGATACCATTCCACAAGTTCCCCGGCACAGACGTTCTTCTGGGTCCTGAGATGCGCTCCACAGGAGAGGTCATGGGAATAGGAGAGGATTTTGCAGAGGCTTTTGCGAAAGCCGAGATCGCTGCGGGAAATCCGCTCCCGACAGAGGGTGCCATCCTTGCAACGATCGCAGACAAAGACAAGAGAGACGCCATCCCACTTCTTGCACACCTTGCGGACATGGGATTCGAGATCTACGCGACCAAGGGAACGGCAAAGGCACTCCAGTCCCATGGAGTGGACGTCAAAGTTGTTCCCAAAGTGGGTGAAGGAAGGCCGGATGTGATCGACCTTCTGGAGCAGGGAAAGATCTCTCTTGTGGTGATCACCCAATCCAGCGATGAACCCTCACTCGTTGCGGTCTCGCACGGAAAGGACCCCTTCAAGGTAGAGGGAAGAAGAACGGTGGGATACATGATTAGAACCACAGCACTGAAGAGAAAGATACCTTACCTGACAACGGTGGAGGCACTCAGAGCAGCGGTGGCGGCGATCAGAAAGATGAAGAGGGGTTCGATCGTGAAGGTGAGAAAACTCACCGACACATGGAAAATGTGAAGGGCCTCTTCGGCCCTTCACCATATTTCTTCAAGTTTTTTGCATATGAGATCTCCCATTTGAGAGGTGGAGACGGCCTTTTCCGGATCTTCCGCGATGTCCTTTGTCCTGTACCCTTCTTCTATGACCATCTCGACCGCCTTCTCTATCTTTCTTGCCTCTTCCACCATGCCAAAAGAGTACTCGAGCATCATGGCGAGGGAAAGGATCTGAGCGATGGGATTGGCGATGTTTTTCCCAGCTATGTCGGGTGCCGATCCCCCCGCCGGTTCGTAGAGATTCTTGTCGCCGAAGGAAGCGGAAGGAAGAAGACCAAGAGATCCTGGAAGTGCGGCACTCTCGTCTGAGAGTATGTCTCCGAACATGTTCGTTGTGAGTATCACGTCGAACTGTGAGGGTTTCAATATGAGTTGCATGGCCGCGTTGTCCACGTACATGTGGTTGAGTTCCACGTCTGGATAATCCTTTGCAACTTCGCTCACGACCTTTCTCCAGAGCATCGAACTGTAGAGAACGTTCGCCTTATCCACGGAGGTGACCTTTTTCCTTCTGTTTCTTGCAATTTCAAAGGCGGTTCTTGCTATCCGTTCCACGGTTTTTCTGTCGTAGATCATGGTGTCGAAACCTTTTTCCTCGTCGATACCCCTTGGCTGGCCGTAGTACACTCCGTAGGAGAGCTCTCTTACAGTGACAAGATCTACGCCGGCCTCGATCACCCTTTCCTTCAGAGGAGAGATGGATACAAGTGATCTGTAAACCTTTATCGGTCTGATGTTCGCGTAGAGATTGAGCATCTTTCTGAGGGCAAGAAGGCCACCGATCTCCGGTCTTTTCTCAGGTGGAAGATCGTCCCACTTTGGGCCTCCCACACTCCCGAGGAAGATGGCATCTGCCTCCATGCAGATCTTTCTGGTCTCCTCTGGGAGAGGTTCGTCGAATCTGTCTATGGCATCTCCTCCGATGTGACCAAAGACCTTCTCGAAGGTTTTGCCCGTTTTTCTTTCAACAACCTCGAGGACCTTCAGGGCTTCTCTCACAACTTCAGGACCTATACCGTCTCCCGGTAGGATCGCTATCTTCATCTTTCACTCCCCCATCTCTTTAAGACAGTATTCGAGCCATCCACCGGCTTTCATGATATTCATGAGAAACTCGGGATAGGGCCTTATTTTGTACTCTTTTCCCTTCGAAAGATTCTTCACGACACCGTTTTCAAGGTCCACCTCGGCAACATCACCTTCTTCGAATTCGTCCGCTTCCTTCAGCTCAACAATGGGAAGACCTATGTTTATAGCGTTTCTGAAGAATATTCTCGCAAAGGACTTGGCGATGACACAGGAGATGCCCGCAGCCTTTATGGCAACGGGGGCGTGTTCTCTTGAGGAACCACATCCGAAGTTTTCACCGGCGACGATGATGCCTCCCTTTATGTCGTCCCGCCTTCCAAAACCAGGTCTTGCATCCTCCATGCAGTACTTTGCCAGTTCCTGAGGATCCGAGGTGTTCAGATACCTTGCGGGTATGATCTCGTCTGTGTTCACGTTGTCTCCAAAAACGAATACCTTCCCCTTTATCTTCATCTTCATCACCTCACAGTTTCCTGGGATCTGCTATGTATCCTTTCACCGCACTGGCTGCGGCAACGGCGGGGGATGCAAGAAACACCTTGCTGTTTGGATGTCCCATTCTTCCCACGAAGTTTCTGTTGGTTGTGGAGACGGCTATTTCTCCCTCTGCGAGGACCCCCATGTGTCCTCCAAGACAGGGACCACACGTTGGAGTGGAAACGGCGCATCCGGCATCGAGGAAGATATCGATGAGACCCTCCTTCAGGGCCTGTTTGTAAACCTTCTGAGAGCCGGGTATGATGATGCACCGCACGTTCGGAGAAACTGTTCTTCCCTTCAGGATCTGGGCTGCGAGTCTGAGGTCTTCTATTCTTCCGTTGGTGCAGCTTCCTATCACCACCTGATCTATTTTGATTCTCTCTTTTTCTGACTCGGAGATGTCCTTCGTGTTGGACGGCAGGAAGGGATAGGCAACCTGGGGTTCGAGCTCAGAGAGGTTCATCTCCACTTCTTTCACATACTCTGCGTCCTCATCCGGGTACATCTCTTCCACCTCTATTCCTCTTTCTTTTTCGTAGGCTATTGTTGTCTCGTCCACGGGGAAGAGACCCGTTTTCCCTCCTGCCTCGATCGCCATGTTCGATATGGTGAATCTGCCATCCATGGAGATCTCCTTCACACCTGGACCAGAAAACTCTATGGCCTTGTAGTTTGCACCGTCCACCCCGAGGATGGATATGAGTTTCAAAACAAGGTCCTTGGCGGTCACCATTTCGTTGAACTTTCCATAGAGCGTCACCTTTATGCTCTCTGGAACCCTGAGCCACACCTTTCCGATGAGGTAGAAGCCCGCTATGTCCGTGGAACCAACGCCCGTGGCAAAGGCCCCCAGTGCCCCGTAGGTACACGTGTGAGAATCTGCCCCCACAACGAGGTCGCCAGACTTCACTATCCCTTCCTCGGGGAGTAGAACGTGCTCGATTCCCATTCTTCCTATTTCGAAGAACTTTTCTATTCCCTGCTCTCTGGCGAACTCTCTCATCATCTTCACCTGCATGGCGGACTTTATGTCTTTGTTCGGTGTGAAGTGATCTGGTACGAGAACCACCCTGTCTGGATATTTAACCCTCTTTCCACCGTACTCTTTGAACTTCTTTATGGCAAGAGGACCCGTTATGTCGTTGGCGAGGGCAATATCTGGCTCTAGAAGGAGAAACTCGCCCGTTTCGACCTTTCTTCCGGCCTTCTTCGAGAGGATTTTTTCTGCAAGTGTCATTCACTCAACACCTCCGTTTTTTCTCAAAAGCCCCTTTGCTATGAGATACTTGTTTATAGCGTTTATGTAAGCGATGGCGGAGGCCTCAACGATGTCCGTGGAAACACCCCTTCCACTGTAGAGTTCACCGTCTATCTTCAGGGTCAGTTTCACCTCTCCCTGAGCGTTCTTTCCTGTTCCAACCGCCTGGATTATGTACTCCTCAAGTTTTGGTTGAAGCCCGAGTGCTTTATCTATGGCCTTGAAAATGGCATCCACAGGGCCGTTTCCTGTTTCCGCTGCCTCTTTTTTCTCGTTTCCAACCTGAAGAACGACCGCCGCCGTGGGAAGCAGGGTGTTTCCTGTGTGCACGTGGAAGTGAACGAGCCTGTAACCATTCAGGGGTTCCTTCAAGACTTCAGAGACGATGGAAAAGAGATCGTCATCGTAGACTTCTTTCTTTCTGTCGGCAAGCTCTGTGAATTTCTCGAACACCTTCTGGAAGGTCTCATCGTCCAGTTTTATGCCGTAACTCTCCAGTTTCTTTCTCAAGGCATGTTTCCCCGAATGCCTTCCGAGAACGAGCGTTTCAGAAGACCTTCCTATGTCCGAGGGTTTCATAATTTCGTAGGTCTCTCTGTGCTTCAGAACACCATCCTGGTGTATGCCCGACTCGTGCAAGAAGACGTTCTCTCCCACTATGGGCTTGTTTCTTGCCGGAATGAGGCCCGTTATGTGGGTGAGAAGTCTGGAAGCAGGGTATATCAACTCTGTCCTTATACCCGTTTCGTACGGGAGTCTGTCTTTTCTCACCTTGAGAGCCATTACGAACTCTTCCAGTGCACAGTTACCGGCTCTTTCTCCTATCCCGTTCAGGGTCACCTCCACCTGAGTCGCACCGTTCTGAACCGCAGCGATGGAATTTGCCACGGCAAGACCAAGATCGTTGTGGCAGTGAACGGAAAGATCGACGTTTTCTATCCCGGGAACTCCTTCCTTCAGGGTTCTTATGAGTTCTCCGAACTCATCGGGAAGAGCGTATCCCACGGTGTCTGGAACGTTTATCGTTGTTGCGCCGGACTCTATGGCCGTTCTGTAAACCTCTATCAAAAAGGGCACTTCCGTCCTGGAGGCATCCTCTGCGGAGAACTCCACAAGATCGAAGAACTGTCTGGCGTAGGTGACGTACTTTCTCACCCTTTCGAGAATCTCTTCTTTTTCCATTCTCAGTTTGTACTTTCTGTGTATGGGAGACGTTGCTATGAAAACGTGTATCATCCTCTTGTCTTTTGGGCGATCTTTCAGGGCCTCGTACGCCGCGTCGATATCCTTTTCCACACACCTTGCAAGCCCCACCACTATGGGTCTCTGAACAGCCTCTGCCACCCTCTTCACGGCTTCGAACTGAACGGGCGAGGAGACGGGAAAGCCCGCTTCGATGAGATCGACACCGAGGTCTTCAAGCATGAGGGCCATCTCAACTTTTTCTTCAACGGACATGGAGGCTCCAGGTGATTGCTCTCCATCCCTCAGCGTTGTATCGAAGATCTTAATCCTTCTCATTTCTTCTCATCTCCTCTTCATCCCTGTGGAGTTTGTACTCCAGGGATTCAAGCAGTGCCGTCCAGGAAGCCTCTATGATGTTCGGGGAAACACCCACCGTTCCCCATCTTCTCTTTCCATCGCTGGACTCTATGAGAACCCTCGTGGTCGCTCTGGTACCCGCCTGTTCGTTTAGGATCCTCACCTTGTAATCGGTGAGTTTTGTGTTTTTCAGGGAAGGATAGAACTTCTCAAGTGCCTTTCTCACCGCCCTGTCCAGTGCTTCGACGGGTCCTTCACCCTCTGCCGCGGTGTGTTCGAAGGGTTCATCGTGCCCCAGCCTCTCCGCCACTTCATCGGGTACCCTTACCTTCACGGTCGCTTCTGAGAAACTCTTTTCGTCCCTGTTCTTCACGGTCATGACGGTGAAGCCAAGAAACTCGAAATACTTCCTTCTTATTCCAAGCATCTCTCTGACGAGAAGTTCAAAGGATGCCTCTGCACCCTCGAAATGATATCCCTGCGCTTCGAGTTCTTTTATCCTTTCGAGTATCTCCCTGACCTTGGGCGAGGATTCGTCTATTTCAAATCCCATCTCTTTTATTTTCTCAAGCACGTTGCTTTTTCCAGAAAGTTCGGAGATCGAGATGATCCTCCTGTTTCCCACGAGTTCTGGAGGAATGTGCTCGTAGGTTCTGGGATCTCTCTTTATGGCAGAAACGTGCACTCCACCTTTGTGTGCAAAGGCATAATCTCCCACATAGGGCATGTTTTCAATGTGTGGCCTTCCGGAAAGTTCGGCCACAAGATGTGCGACGTCGAAGAGTTTTTTCAGGTTCTCCTTCGGTATGACCTCAAGTCCCATCTTGAGAACGAGGTTCGGAATCACAGAACAGAGATTCGCATTGCCACATCTTTCGCCAAGGCCGTTTATGGTTCCCTGAACGTGTACCGCTCCCTTTCTCACGGCAGCGAGCGTGTTGGCTACGGCCACATCGGAATCGTTGTGTGCGTGTATTCCTATGGGAGCCTTCACATGTTTTTTCACCTCTTCTACGATCTCTTCGATCTCGTGGGGGAGTGTGCCGCCGTTTGTGTCGGCAAGAACAAGACAGTCTGCCCCCGCCTCCTCTGCCACCTTGAGGGTTTTGAGGGCATAGTCTTTGTTTGCCTTGTAACCGTCGAAGAAATGTTCAGCGTCGTATATCACCTCGTCGGCGAATCTTTTCAGGTAAGTGATCGTGTCGTATATCATCTTGAGGTTCTCTTCGAGAGTTGTTCGAAGGGCTTTTTCCACGTGTAGATCCCAACTTTTACCGAATATCGTGTAGACCGGTGTTTCGGCTTTTATGAGCGTCTGTATGTTTGGATCTTCTTCTATCCTCGTGTTTGGTCTTCTTGTGGAACTGAAAGCGGCCACCTTTAAATTCTTGAAGCGCATGTTCTTCACGGCTTCGAAGAATGCAATATCTTTCGGGTTCGAACCGGGCCATCCCCCTTCGAGGTAGTGAACGCCGAGGTCATCGAGTGCCTCGGCGATTCTGATCTTGTCTTCCAGGGAAAAGGAAACTCCAAAAGCCTGAGCCCCGTCCCTGAGAGTCGTATCGTAGATCTTGATACTCAAAAGACCACCTCCTCAGGGCTTTCTGAACGTAGCCCCTTTGCTGGCAGACTGAACGAAGAAGGCGTACCTTCTCAGATAATCACTGTCCATATCCTTTACTTTCGGTACGAATTCCCTCATTCTTCTGTTGAACTCTTCCTCCGATATCAACAGGTTTATCATTCTCTTTTCGAAATCTATCTCGATGAGATCTCCATCTTTTACGATGCCTATGGGACCACCTTCTGCTGCCTCCGGAGACACATGACCGATGACAGCACCGTGTGAACCTCCAGAGAACCTCCCGTCCGTGATGAGAGCCACATCTTCTGCAAGGCCCATCCCCACGATCGCGGACGTAGGAGAGAGCATCTCCCTCATGCCGGGTCCACCCTTGGGACCTTCATAACGGATGATCACCACATCTCCCTTTTTGATCTTTCCGGAAAGAATGGCTTTTGTTGCCTCTTCACCATCTTCGAACACAACGGCAGGTCCAACATGGTGCTTCATCTTTTCGGGGACACCGGAGAGTTTGGCAACTGCCCCCTCCGGGGCAAGGTTTCCGAAGAGAATTCCAAGCCCACCCTCTCTATGGTATGGATTGTCGAAGGGTCTGATCACTTCTTCGTTCATGATCTTTGCTTCCCTGACAAGATCTCCTATCTTTCTCAAATAGATGGTCATGGCATCTTCCTTCAGAAGATTGTTTTCCTGAAGGCGTTTCATTACAGCGTAGATACCACCCGCTTCATCGAGATCCTGTATGTGGTAAGGTCCAACGGGTGAGATGTTGCAGATGTGGGGAACCTTCCGGCTGAGTTCATCGAAGAGTCTTATGTCGAAGTCTATCTCGAAACTTTCTGCGATCGCTTTCAGGTGAAGTACGGTGTTCGTCGATCCTCCCGTTGCAAGATCCACCATGATTGCGTTCATGAGGGACTCCCGGGTGACGATGTCCCGAGGTCTTACGTTTCTTTTCACGAGCTCGACGACGAGCATACCGGCCTCTTTTGCCATTCGAAGCCTTTTTGCATGAACGGCAGGCACCGTTCCGTTTCCCCTAGGAGCGATCCCCAATGCTTCTGCAAGAGAATTCATCGTGTTGGCGGTGAACAGTCCTGCACAGGATCCTGCGCCCGGACAGGCAAGATCTTCGATCGCCCTGAGGGTTTCTTCGTCGATCTTTCCCACTTTATAACCACCGACGGCTTCGAAAACGGTGATGAGGTCTATGTCTCTTCCAGCGTATCGACCAGCGAGCATGGGACCACCGGAGATCAGGACAGAGGGAATGTTCAGCCTTCCCATCGCCATGATCATCCCTGGAGTGATCTTGTCACAGTTTGGAACAAACACCAGACCGTCGAAGGGAAAAGCGTTTGCAACTATCTCTATGGAATCGGCTATGAGTTCCCTGGAAGGTAGTGAGAACTTCATTCCCTTGTGATCCATCGCTATGCCGTCGCAGATCCCGATCGTTGGGAAGACGAACGGAACTCCCCCGGCCATCCTCACTCCTGCCTTCACTGCCTCAACGATCCGGTCAAGGTGCATGTGGCCGGGGATGATCTCGTTCCACGAAGACACGATACCGATGAAGGGTCGGTTCATCTCATCATCGGTTATTCCAAGTGCCTTCAGAAGGGACCTGTGTGGAGCCCTTTCCAGTCCTTTCTTTATCACATCACTCCTCATCCACATTCCTCTCCTTGAGCCAGGGCATCATCTTTCTGAGTTCCTTTCCCACTTTCTCTATGAGGTGTTCGGATTCTTTCTTCCTCATGGTGTAGAAGAACGGTCTTCCTGCCTGATTTTCGAGTATCCAGTCTTTTGCGAACTTTCCTGTCTGAATGTCCTTGAGCATCTGTTTCATGTTCTCTCTGACTTCTCTGGTGACGATCTTTTCCTGGCTGATGTAATCACCGTACTCTGCGGTGTTGCTGACGGAGTACCTCATGAAACTGAGTCCACCTTCATATATGAGGTCGACGATGAGTTTGAGTTCGTTCAGACACTCAAAATAAGCAATCTCCGGCTGGTATCCGGCTTCCACGAGAGTTTCAAATCCCGCTTTTATGAGAGCCGTCACACCGCCGCAAAGGACTGCCTGTTCTCCGAAGAGGTCCGTTTCCGTTTCTTCCTTGAAGGTTGTTTCTATCACACCCGCTCTCGTCACACCGATTCCCTTTGCGTAGGCAAGAGCGATCTCTTTGGCTTTTCCGGTGTAGTCCTGGTAGACCGCCACAAGTGCGGGAACTCCTCTTCCTTCAACGTACTCTCTTCTCACGATGTGACCTGGGCTTTTCGGAGCGATCATGGTCACATCGACGTTCTTTGGCGGGATGATCTGATGGTAGTGTACGTTGAAACCGTGGGCAAACATCAGCATCTTTCCCTCTGTAAGATGCTTTTCAATGTACTTTTTGTACACCTCCGGCTGGTGCTCGTCTGGAATGAGAATCATGATGATATCTGCTTCCTTTGCTGCTTCTTCGATGGTCTTCACGGTGAGTCCCTGCTCTTCTGCTTTCTTCCAGCTTTTACTTCCCTCTCTCAAACCCACTATGACGTTGAGTCCACTGTCTTTTAAGTTCAATGCGTGTGCATGCCCCTGACTTCCAAAACCGATTATGGCGATCTTTTTGTCTTTGATCAAATCGAGATTGGCATCCTTGTCATAGTAGATAACCGCCATCAAAACCCCTCCTTCTCTTTTGTGTTCCACCTGTTCATAGCGACGATACCCGTTCTTGCGATCTCCTCCACCTGTTTTTCCGGAAGAAGATTTATGAAGGCTTCCACCTTGCTTCTTGCTCCGGTGATCTCTATGATGGCTCCCTCTTTGGAAACATCTATGATCTTGCCTCTGAATATTTCAACGAGCTGAAAGATTTCCTGCTTGTCTTCCCCGAATTTCACCTTGATGAGGGCCATTTCCCTTTCCACACGGTTTTCCGGAAGAGGATCTATGGGAGTTACCTTCACAACCTCAACGAGCTTGTACGCCTGTTTCTCTATCTGTTCTATCGTTCTGTCGTCCCCTTTCACCATGATCACAAGCCTGGAAAGACCCGGCACTTCCGATTCTCCAACCGTGATACTGCTGATGTTGAAACCCCTTCTTGCGAAAAGATTCGCTACTTTCCTCATCACACCGGGTTTGTTGTGGACCAGCATGGAAACGAGATGTTCATGGACCTGGTTCGTCATCTTTCATCACCTCTCCTGCTCTCCTCGATAACCTTCAGAACCCTTTCGACGAAACTTTCATCGTAGGGTGCTTCGACAAGGGGTGTTCCCACATCCCCTCCTGGTGGGACCATCGGAAGCACGTTCTCGGCAGGATCAACGACCGCGTGTATGAGCATGGGCTCTTTCGATCTTGCGAGTTCCTCCACCGCCCTGTCTACTTCATCTGGCTTTTCTATTCTCATCGCTTTTATACCGACTGCCTCTGCTATCTTTGCAAAGTCCGGGTTGTCGGCAAGGATGGTGGCGGAGTACCTGCAGTTGAAAAAGAGCTGCTGCCACTGCCTGACCATCCCCAGAGCCTTGTTGTCCATAACGATGATCTTCACCGGAAGGTTGTACCTTTTCACCGTCATGAGTTCCTGGATGTTCATCTGAAAACCACCATCACCGGCGAAGATCACAACTTCCCTGTCAGGGGCTCCTATCTTCGCACCTATCCCCGCCGGAAGGGCGTATCCCATCGTTCCAAGACCACCGGAACACAGGAAGGACCTCTGGTGTTTGAACCTGTAGTACTGCGCCACCCACATCTGGTTCTGTCCCACGTCCGCCACAACTATCGTGTCATCGGGAAAGACCTCGTTCACCTTCTCCACAATGTACTGGGGTTTTATGAGTTTTCCATCCCTTTTGTAGGTCAATGGGTACTTTTTCTTCACTTCCTGGAGTTCTTCGATCCATTCGGAAAAATCTGTGTCCAGATCGTACTTCAAGAACTCCTCAAGGACGTTTCTCAGATCTCCAACGATGGGTACATCCACGGAGACGTTCTTTCCTATCTCAGCGGGATCTATGTCAACGTGGACGATCCTGGCGTTTCTGGTGAAGGTTCGGGGATTGCCGAGTATCCTGTCACTGAATCTCACACCGAGGGCTATGATGAGATCGGCGTTCGCCACTGCGTAGTTTCCATAGTACGCACCGTGCATCCCTATTCCATCGTAGTAGAGCCTTTCATCGGACGGATTCACTCCACGTCCCATCAGGGTGCTGACAGCCGGTACACCGAATTTATCGATGAACCTGTTCACCAGGTCCATGGCACCGGAGAGGTTCGCTCCGCCCCCAACGATGACGATGGGACGCTTTGATTCTTTCAAAAGTTCCATTGCCTTCTTTATCTGTTTTGGGTGACCCTTCACGGTGGGTTTGTATCCCAGAATCTCTATTTCATCGGGATAGTTGAACTCTCCTTCTGCTGTCTGAATGTCTTTTGGAAAGTCCAGAACAACAGGACCTGGTCTTCCCGTTGTGGCAACATAGAACGCCTCTTTTATGGCATAAGGAAGTTCTTCTATGCTCGTGACAAGGTGATTGTGTTTTGTGATGGGCATCGTGATGCCGGTGACGTCGACTTCCTGGAAGGCATCCGTTCCAATGAAGGAGGTTGGAACCTGACCCGTGATCACAACAAGCGGTATGGAATCCATGTAAGCGGTGGCAATTCCCGTCACCGTGTTGGTGGCTCCAGGACCAGAGGTGACTATGACCACGCCTGGTTTTCCGGTGACCCTCGCGTAACCATCCGCTGCGTGTGTGGCTCCCTGTTCGTGTCTGAAGAGGTAGAAATTTATCTTGTCTTCGTAATTGCAGAGTTCGTCGTAGACGTTGATGATGGCGCCTCCAGGGATACCAAAGATCGTATCCACACCTTCTCTCAGAAACGCCTCGAACAACATCTTGGAACCTTTCATCTTCACGTGGATCACTCCTCTCGGGTATTGAATGATTATACCAAAATCTTGGAATAACGAATCATGGGGGGTTTTTTAGGAATAGTATCATCACGTGCTTTACAATGTCAAGTTATCGAGTCGAATTTTTTAGTATCGGTAGCATTTTCATCATGAAAATGTAAAATTCAGGATAAGAGGGGAACATATCGATCGTTTAAAATGTTCACAAATTCTGCTGAGGAGTGAGAAAGGTGAGGGTGGGAATTGCGGGTCTTGGAACCGTGGGTGGAAGCATATACAGAATACTGAAGGAGAGGGGAGAAGAGATAGAGAAAAGAGTCGGTGAAAGGTTTATCGTATCGAAGGTCATAAATCGTTCCCCGCAGAAATACGAGGTCTACGGCGTGCCTCCGGAGGAAATAGCGTTCGATTTCGATGATCTGATCCTGAACAGTGACGTGGTGATAGAGGCCATCGGTGGAACGGACGTGGCCGTGGATCTTGTTAGACGAGCCCTGGAACTTGGAAGAATCGTTGTGACTCCCAACAAAAACCTCATCTCGGAGTACGGAAACGAATTCGTGGATTACATAAGAAAGAGAAAACTCTTCTTCGAAGCCTCGGTTGGTGGAGGCATTCCGATCATCTCCCTTCTTCAGGATTATCTGATCTTTCAGAAGGTGACCAGAATACGCGGGATCATGAACGGAACGACAAACTACATTCTCACAGAAATGAGCAAGGGAAGGCCTTTCGATGAGGTCTTGAAAGAGGCTCAAAAACTCGGATACGCCGAAGCAGATCCCACGAACGATGTCGAAGGATACGACGTCGCGTACAAGGTCTCGGTCCTGGCGGGCGTGGTGACGGGAAGGTTCCCCGGTATCCACAGCGTTCGATTCGAGGGGATAACGGGCATAGATCCCGAGTATCTGAAAGAAATCGTTCGCTCCGGGAAAAAACTCAAATTGATCGGGGAACTCGACTTTTCGACGAACACCTACGAGGTACGTTTGAGGGAGGTCACGCCGGAAGATCCATTCTTCAACGTCGATGGTGTGGACAACGCCATAGAAGTGTCCACCGATCTGGCCGGGGACTTTCTTCTGAAGGGAAGGGGAGCAGGCGGATACCCGACAGCCAGTGCGGTGATAGCGGATCTGTTCAGAGTGGCAAAGTACAAGGTGCTCGGCGGTGCTGAAAAGTTCTCCGTTGTGGTGATGAAATTCGGTGGTGCGGCCATCTCCGATGTGGAAAAACTGGAAAAGGTAGCGGAGAAGATCATAAAGAGAAAGAAAAGCGGTGTAAGACCGGTTGTCGTCCTCTCGGCGATGGGTGACACCACCGACCGCTTGATAGACCTCGCAAAGACCATAGACGAGAATCCCGATCCAAGAGAACTCGATCTTCTTCTGTCAACAGGAGAGATTCAGAGTGTTGCTCTGATGAGTATTGCTCTCAGGAAAAGAGGTTACAGGGCCATCTCCTTCACCGGAAACCAGTTGAAAATCATAACGGACAAAAGGTACGGTTCTGCAAGGATCATCGATATCAACACGGACATCATCTCGAGGTATCTGAGGCAGGATTTTATACCGGTCATCGCGGGATTTCAGGGTATAACGGAAACGGGGGACATAACCACACTCGGAAGGGGTGGATCGGATCTCACAGCGATCGCCCTTGCGTACTCTCTCGGTGCGGACCTGTGCGAGCTTTACAAAGATGTGGACGGTGTCTACACGGCAGATCCCAAGATTGTGAAGAACGCCCGGGTTATCAAGGAACTGTCCTGGGAAGAGATGATAGAACTTTCCAGGCACGGAGCGCAGGTTCTACAGGCAAGGGCAGCGGAATTTGCAAGAAAGTACGGTGTCAAGGTGTTGATAAAGAACGCGCACAGAGAGACGCGCGGCACTCTCATATGGGAGGGGACAAAGGTGGAAAATCCAATTGTCAGGGCGGTTACCTTCGAGGACGGCATGGCAAAGGTGGTCTTGAAAGACGTTCCCGATAAACCCGGTGTTGCTGCGAGGATCATGAGAACCCTTTCTCAGATGGATGTGAACATCGACATGATCATCCAGGGAATGAAGAGCGGTGAGTACAACACCGTGGCTTTCATCGTTCCGGAATCCCAACTTGAGAAACTGGACCTTGACCTTCTGAAAACAAGAAGCGACGCCAGAGAGGTTATAATCGAAAAGGGCCTTGCGAAGGTTTCCATAGTCGGTGTGAATCTCACCTCTTCACCGGAGATCTCCGCAACCCTCTTTGAAACACTCGCCAACGAGGGCATCAACATCGACATGATCAGCGCTTCAAGCAGCAGGATCTCTGTGATCATAGACAGCAAATACGTGGAAGACGCCGTCAAGGCGATCCACAGTAGATTCGAACTGGACAGGGAGTGAGGAACTTGGGCATACTCGAAAGGTACAGAAAGTTTCTTCCGGTGACAGAAAAAACCCCCATGATATCACTCAACGAGGGGAACACTCCGCTCATTCCTCTTGTTAACATGAGCAGGGAACTTGGGATAAAGGTCTATGTGAAGTACGAAGGGGCGAATCCAACGGGATCCTTCAAAGACAGGGGAATGGTCGTTGCCGTTGCCAAAGCCCTTGAAGAAGGTGCCAGAGCCATCATGTGTGCCTCGACGGGAAACACTTCTGCTTCTGCCGCCGCTTACGCTGCAAGAACGGGGTTGAAGGCCATCGTTCTGATACCTGAGGGGAAGATCGCTCTGGGAAAACTCGCCCAGGCGATGATATACGGTGCCGTTGTGCTGCAGGTGAAGGGAAACTTCGACAAATGTCTGGAACTGGTGAAGGAGATCACTTCCAAATATCCCATCACACTCGTGAACAGCATCAACCCTTACAGACTCGAGGGACAGAAGACTGCCGCCTTCGAAATCGTCGATGAACTCGGTGATGCTCCGGATTATCACTTCATTCCCGTGGGAAACGCCGGAAACATCTCTGCCTACTGGATGGGTTACAAGGAGTACTACCAGCATGGCCTTTCTTCTAAGCTTCCCAGGATGATGGGATTTCAGGCAGAGGGGGCAGCCCCGATCGTTCGAGGGCATCCCATCGAAAATCCAGAAACGGTTGCCACAGCCATAAGGATAGGAAATCCTGCCAACTGGGAAAAGGCGATTCGAGCCCGTGATGAGTCGGGTGGAGAGATCGACATGGTGAGTGACGAGGAAATCCTCAAAGCCCAGAGACTTCTGGCTCAAAAGGAAGGAATCTTCTGCGAGCCTGCATCCGCTGCATCGATAGCGGGACTTTTGAAGAAACACCGTCAGGGACTCTTCAAAGGTGGAGAGACGGTGGTGTGCACCCTCACCGGAAACGGCCTCAAGGATCCAAACGTGGTCATTTCACAGTTGGAGCCACCGAGGACGATAGAGGGAAAGATAGATGAGATCCTGGAGGTACTGGATCTATGAGAATAATGGTTCCGGCAACGACCACCAATCTCGGTGCGGGTTTCGATGTGTTCGGTCTTGCCCTCGATCTCTTCAACGAGGTGTTTTTTTCTTTTGACACCGATAGAACCATCATTGAGAGCACAGGAAAGTACGCACCGGATCTTGAAAATCACGATCTGTTCTTTGAGGTCTTCGAGTTCTTCGAGAAAAAAACAGGTTACAGAGTGCCTCCCGTGAGGATAAGCCAGGTGTGCAACATACCGATCTCCAGTGGGCTCGGGTCCAGTGCTGCTGTGATCGTTTCTGCTCTTCACATAGCAAACGTGGGAACAAAGGCGAACCTTTCTCAGTGGGACCTCATGAAACTTGCCGCAGAGATCGAAGGACATCCTGACAACGTTGTTCCGGCTTTTGTGGGGGGACTGGTTGTCTGCTATCAGGATGGGGAAAACTTTGATTTTGAAAAGTTCGAACTGGATTTTGAGCTCACCTTCCTCGTGCCCAGCTTTTCTCTTTGCACAAACACCATGAGAAAGGTCCTCCCCAGGCAGGTTCTGTTTGAAGACGCCGTTTTCAACATCAAGAACTCCTGTCAATTCCTGGCAAAGATCGCCTCAGGTAAACTGAACGAGGCTTTCAAATACGTGGGAGACCGTCTTCATCAGAACTACAGGATAAACGGAAACGAAAAGATGAAGGAATTCGTTGAAGCCATTCTTTCGAAAAAACCGGGATACTGGTTTGTGAGTGGTTCGGGACCCTCTGTATGTACCGACCTGGAAGATTTCGAGGGAATACCTTATCTGAAGGAAGTTCTGAAGTTGAAGGTGAACAACAGGGGGTTGATAATCTCAGAATAGGGGGTGTTCTCATGGGGGTTGTGATCGTCGAGGACCTGAAGAAAAGCATCGGAAGAAGAGAAATCCTCAAGGGGATTTCGTTTGAGATCAAAGAGGGAGAAATCTTCGGTCTCATAGGTCCCAACGGAGCGGGAAAAACCACCACTCTCAGAATCCTCTCCACCCTCATAAAACCCTCCTCCGGGAAAGTTTCCATCTTCGGAAAGGATGTGACCAGAGAGCCACACGAGGTGAGAAAACTGATCAGTTATCTCCCGGAAGAGGCAGGAGCGTACAGAAACATGAGGGGAATCGAATATCTGAGATTCGTGGCGGGTTTCTACACGAAAAATTCCAGGGAAATGGAAGCCATGGTCGAGAAAGCCGTTGAAATCTCCGGACTCGGAGACAGAGTGAAGGACAGGATCTCCACCTACAGCAAGGGAATGGTGAGGAAACTCCTCATAGCAAGATCTCTGATGGTGAACCCACGTCTTGCCATACTGGATGAGCCCACCTCCGGACTCGACGTTCTCAACGCAAGAGAGGTGAGAAAGATTCTGAAACAGGCGGTTCGGGAAGGTCTCACCATACTGCTTTCATCCCACAACATGCTGGAAGTGGAATACCTCTGCGACCGGATCGCCCTGATCCACGACGGCAGGATCGTTGAATCCGGTACTGTGGAAGAACTCAAGGAAAGGTACGGTGCACAGAACGTAGAAGAGGTCTTCGAGGAGGTGGTAAAATGTTCGGAAAACTCCTGAAGAAAGAGATAAAAGAACTTCTCAATCTTGGGGCCATCGTTTCTGTGATTGTGATCGCCGTTCTGTACGGTTCTCTGGGGAGTGTCTTCGAAAGCACGATAGAAAAGTCCACACAGAAACCGAAGATAGCGGTGGTGATGGAAGACACCGGAGCGTTCTCTGAACTGATAAAACAGGAACTCGGCAACATGTCGGATCTCATCTACGTGGGAAACGATTTGAAGGAAGCAGAGAAAGCGGTGATGGAAAAGAAGGCCTCTGCGATTGTTCTGATACCGGATAGTTTCTCCAGAGATCTGACATCAGGAAAGAAAACTCACGTGGAGGTCATCTGGTATCTGAAGGGAACGGGTATATCCGACAGCATCTCCACAGGGATGGTTCTTTCCCTTCTTGAGCCGATCAGGGTGAAGATCGCTTCCCTGATACTCGGTGATCCGGAAAGGGCACAGTTTCTGTTTGATCCGTTCACGATCGTTCAGCACACGTACCTGAAAGGAAAGTTTTACGAAAACCGCTCGCCAGATGCGATCATGAACATCTTCTATTCCCAAAACATAATGATTCCCATACTGATCATGATGCTCATCATCATGTCGGGATCGTCTCTCATATCCTCCCTTGCCCTGGAGAAAGAAAACAAAACTCTGGAGACACTCCTCACGATGCCTGTGAAAAGGGAACACATAGTACTCGCAAAGATCCTGGGAAGCACGATCGTTGGCCTGATTCTTGCAGGAATATACATGGTGGGGTTTTACAACTACCTGAGATCGCTAACTCAGAACACGCAGGGAATAGGTATGAGTTTTAGTGCAACGGATCTTCTACTGATAGGAACCAGTCTGTTCCTTTCCATCCTTGCCGGCCTTTCACTCTGCATGTTCCTTGGCATGATGGCAAAGGATAACAGAAGCGCACAGATTCTCACCTTTCCCATATCGATCCTTGCTTTGATACCCATGATAGCGAACATGATCGTGGATTTTTCGAACCTTCCGGGTGCTCTTAAGGTGGTAATCTTTGCCATTCCGTTCTCTCATCCCATCATGGCTCCAAAACTGGTCTTTTATGGAGATTACCATCTCATCGTCTCGGGAATAATCTACCTTGCTGTTTTCTCCATCATCGTCATAAGTGCTGCCTTCAGGATGTTCAACTCGGACTATGTCGTTCTTGGATGGCAAATAAAAAGACGCTCACGATGAGTTTTTGACAGCGAAATAAACGCTTTGGTGCACTCTCATGTCGAACGCCTCGGGGATGATTCTGTCAGGATGGGGCTTGCACGAGTTTGCGATCGCATCCACAGCGGAAAAGAGCATGTTCTTTGTGATCTTTGATCTCTTTTCTACGGCCCCTTTCATGATGCCGGGAAAGGCAAGGAGGTTGTTCACCTGGTTTGGATAGTCCGACCTTCCCGTTGCAACGATGAATGCTCCCGCCTCTTTTGCAAGACGTGGATCTATTTCGGGAGTTGGATTTGCCAGTGCGAAGATAACGGGCTTTCTGTTCATCTTCCCTATCCACTCTGGTTTTACGATGTTTCCCTTCGAAACACCTATGAAGAAGTCCGCGCCTTCGAGTGCGGTTTCGAGACCACCTGAGAGTCCTTCTGGGTTGGTGATGCGGGCGATTTCGAGGTGGTACTCGTTCAGACAGGTTTCCGGGTGTTTCTCGTTGAGGATGCCGTTTCTATCCACCGCCACAACGTTCTTCACCCCAAGGTCAAGGAGGAATTTCACGATGTTGTATCCTGCAGCCCCTATCCCGTTCACCACCACTTTCACTTCTTCTATCTTTTTCCCCACAAGTTTCAGTGCGTTGAGAAAGGCTGCAGACACAACAACGGCCGTTCCTTGCTGATCGTCGTGGAAGACGGGGATGTTCATCTCCTCAGAAAGACGTTGAAGGATTCTGAAGCACTTCGGTGCCGCTATGTCTTCGAGGTTTATCCCCCCAAAGCTCGGCTCGAGACTCTTCACGATTTCAATGATCTTCTCCTCATCATCTTCAGAAAGGCAGATGGGAAAGGCATCAAGATCCGCGAAGGCCTTGAAAAGAAACGCCTTTCCCTCCATCACAGGAAGCGCTCCGTAAGGCCCTATGTTTCCAAGACCAAGTACGGCGCTTCCATCCGAAACGACGGCGATCGTGTTCCATCTGGACGTGTAGGTGTAGGTATTTTCTGGATTTTCGGCACAAACCCTGGCAACTTCAGCAACACCGGGGGTGTAGAGAAGAGAAAGGATCTCTTTGTCCACCCTCTCAACGGGGAGAGAGATCCTTATCTTTCCCTTCAGAAATCTATGAATCTTCAGAGGATCCATTCTCTCACTCCTTGAAGATTGTGTTTCCTTCACTGTCTATCGCCACAATGAGGGGGAACTCTTCCACCTCTATTTCGTATATGGCCTCAGGCCCTAGGTCTTCGAACGCGAGCACCCGGGCGCTCTTCACCCTTTTTGAAAGGGCAGCAGCCGTTCCACTTGGTGTTATGAAGTAGACCCTCTTCCACCTCTTACAGGCGTCGATCGCCTTTTTTGATCTTTTTCCCTTTCCCACCGTTGCGACGACACCCAGTCTGAAGAGCATCTCCAGATAATCATCCATCCTGGCACTCGTGGTGGGACCTATGGCACCTATCACTTTCCCCTGAGGCGTTCTGGCGGGCCCTGCGTAGAACACTATCTGCCCCTCAAGGTTCACGGGCAGCCTTTCTTCCTTTTCTAAAAGTTCTTTCAGTCTCTTCTGTGCCTGATCTCTCATGACGATGAGTTTCCCGGAGTAGCGTACCTCCTGGCCGGCTTTCAGTTCTTCAACCTTCAACGATCACTTTCCCCTTTCTGCAAAGATAGCAGTCCACCGAGATGGCAACGGGCAGGGTGGCGATGTGGGTTGGAAAATGCTCCACATGAACTGAATAAACGGTTTTTCCCCTTCCAAGCCCCTGAAATCCTATTCCAAGGAGGTTCAGTTCACTTTCAAGTTCTCTTTCGAGTTCGGCGTACCTTGGGTCTTCGTTTCTTTCTTTGAAGTCTCTTGTCAGAGCGAGTTTGGAAAGAAGAACTGCTTTGTCAGCCGTACCACCTATTCCGATACCCACATGAAGAGGAGGACAGGCCTTCGCTCCGTTTTCTCTGATGTGCTCAACGACGAACTCTTTGATTCTGTCCACCCCGGAGGTTGGATTCATCATGCGAAGAACTGAGAGGTTTTCGCTTCCACCACCCTTCACAAGAAATCTGATCTCAAGCCTCTTTCCCTCAACTTGAAAGAGATGAACAACGGCGGGGGTGTTGGTTTCCGTGTTGATTCTGTCGAATAGAGGATCGGAAACAACGGAGAACCTGAAAGGATATTCCCTGTAGACCTCTTCAACCGCTCTGTTCAGTGTCTGTTCGATGGGTTCTTCCAGTTCGATAGTGTGACCAAGAAAAACAAAGAACTCCACCATTCCCGTGTCCTGGCAGAGAGGAAGGTTTTCCTCTTTGGAAATACGATAGTTTTCCTTTATTATATCAGAAAAGGGGCCTTCGTATTCTTCGATGATCTCTCTGACTTCTTCGTTTATTCTTACGTTGGCCTCTACAATGGCTTTCTTCACTTTTTCAAGAACGGTGTGTGCTCTGATCAACTCTTTTCACCTCAATGGAGATTATATCATCGAAGGAGGGGGATTATGAGAGTTGTTGTGAATCTGAAACCTGAGGAAATTCCAAGGTACTGGTACAACGTTCTCGCAGATCTTCCCTTCAAACTCGATCCACCTCTTGACCCAGAAACAAAAAAACCGGTCTCACCAGAAAAGCTCTCTGTGATATTTCCGATGAGTCTGATCGAACAGGAAGTTTCGGAGGAGCGATTCATCGAGATACCAGAACCCGTCCTGAGGGAGTACGCAGTCTACAGACCTACCCCACTCATCAGAGCCACCTTCTTGGAAGAGTATCTTCAGACACCTGCAAGGATCTACTACAAGTACGAAGGAGTTAGCCCTACCGGCAGCCACAAGCCAAACACGGCCATCGCACAGGCCTATTACAGAAAACTTGCCAGAAAGCACAACCCATTTATGAGATCGTGATGAACGGCAAGAAGTGTTAATATAACACTAGAGGTGCTGAACATGGCAAAACACATGAAAACATACAAATTCCCTGCACCACCTGAGTACCACACAAAATGCAAAGAACTATCAAAACTTGCTGGACGAGTATACAGCAAGACAGTTTCTCTTGTCAGAAAAATCCACAAGAAAAAAGGCTTCTGGCTTTCTATGAACACGGTACAAAAGTACATCCTTCGATGGGCACAAAACATTCCCCTTCACTCTCAGACCAAACAAGCCCTGGTGCAAAGATACTTTGAAGCCCTCAAATCCTACTTCAAGGCAAGTAAAACAAACCAAGGCCTCAAACCACCCTTTAGAACACCAAAGTACACAAACGTTGTCTGGAAAAACCAGGCAGTAAAACTTCTTGAAGATGGAACCCTAAGACTTGCGATGGGAAATGGAAACGATCCTCTCTACATACCAACAACCCTCCCAAAGGAAGTGGACATAAGACGTGTCGAACTTGTCTACGACAAAAGACAAGACAAATACTTCTTCCATGTGACAGTTTCATTCGAAAGCCAGACGAACATTTCTGGTAGTAAAGTAGTCGGCGTCGACCTTGGCGTTGTGCACCCAATCGTTGCCTCAACAGAGGACAAGGCAGTTATCTACAACGGCGGAGTGCTCAACTCAAAGCTTCGCTACCGAAACAAAAAGCTCGCTGAGCTCCAAAAGAAGCTGGCAAAGAAGAAACCTGGCTCAAGACGCTACAGGAAACTTGTTCGGGCAAAAAGAAGGCTTCTTGCAAAGCTCTATAACCAGATCAAAGACATTCTCCACAAGTACACAACACACTTTGTCGGGTGGTGCCTGACAGAAGGAGTAGGCACCATCGCAATCGGAGACCTTCGAGGTATACGAGACAGGGTCGACTACAACTCTACTGCCAACCAGAAGATCCATCAGTGGCTGTTCAGAAAAATTTCTGATCTCATCAAGACCAAAGCAGAAGCACTCGGTATTGAAGTGGTCTTCGTTGACGAGTCCTACACATCACAGACGTGTCCTGTCTGTGGTGCAAAACACAAAACATCGACGAGGAACTTCAGGTGCTTGGGTTGTGGTTTTGAATGGCACAGGGATGCGGTAGGGGCATTGAACATCAGGAAAAAGTATACAGGCGAGAGCCTGGTAGTAGGGGCTTTGGCGTCCCCCGTGGGTGTGATGTACAACTCACACCTTCGTTGCCCGGTGGCCATGTGGTCACCGTGGAAGCCCACCTTCGAGTGGGTAAAAACCTCCTGATTTCCTTAGGGGATCGGGAGGACGTCAACAGCAAAAGCCTATGAGAAAGCACATGATGAATCTGTTCGGAGGAAAGGTAACTCCAAGCCCCAGTGAAGAAACGAACTTCGGAAAGAAGATCCTGAGTGAAGATCCAGACAATCCAGGTAGTCTTGGCATCGCCATCAGTGAGGCACTGGAAGTGGCCGTGTCTGATCCGAACACGAAGTACTCCCTCGGAAGCGTATTGAACCATGTTCTGCTCCACCAGACGGTTATAGGCCTCGAGATCAAGAAACAGCTCGAACTCATAGGTGAAAAACCAGACATCTTACTGGGATGTCACGGAGGAGGCTCGAATTTTGGAGGAACGATCCTTCCCTTCATACCGGAAAAACTTTCTGGAGAGAACATCAGATTCGTTGCCTGCGAACCGACCGCCTGTCCTTCACTGACCAGAGGAAAGTACGACTACGACTTCGGAGACACGGCCGGCCTCACACCCCTTCTCAAGATGTACACGCTCGGAAAAGACTTCATTCCACCGAAGATACACGCGGGTGGGCTCAGATACCATGGTTCTGCACCAATAATAGCAAGACTCGTGAAAGAGGGAAGCAAAGAAAGCGAAAGAAGAAGGAAAAGAACGTGTGATAGTATTCACTCTGAGCGGCCACGGTCTGCTCGATCTCACAGCGTACGTGTGAGGAGGTAAAACACGTGAAGAAGAAACTGCTGTTCTCCATATGGTTGAACGCCATCATAACGCTTTCTGAAGTGGCCGGCGGCTTGATATCTGGGAGTCTCGCCCTTCTGGGCGACTCCCTTCATAATTTTTCCGATACCATGAGTCTTCTTGGAAGTTTCATCGCGATGAAGATCAGCGAGAAACCGAAGAACAAAAAGTACACCTTCGGTTACAGAAGAAGCGAAATCATTGTGGCTTTCTTGAACTCCGTATCCATCTTCGTTGTTTCAACACTCGTTGTCATCGAAGCGGTGAAAAGATTGGGGAACCCCGCCACCGTTCACACGTCGGTGCTTCTCCTCGTCTCCTCGATAGGTCTCGCTGCCAACTTCTTTTCCGTCATCCTTCTTCACACCCACAGCAAAGAAAGTATGAACGTTCGATCCGCGTACCTGCATCTCATCGCGGACACCCTGTCCTCGATCCTTGTGGTTCTTGGGGCTGTTTTCATGAGGGTCTGGAAAATATACTGGCTCGACCCTGTTCTCGCCTTCGTTATAGCCTTATACATGTTCAAAGAGGCTTATGAAATAGTGAAAGAGTCCTTTGAGATCCTCATGGAAGCTTCACCGAACCTGGACTTTGAGAAAATAAAGGAGGAAATTGAAAAAATAGAAGGTGTGAGGAACGCCCACCATTTTCACGCCTGGAGGGTGGGAGAGAAAGAGATCCATTTCGAGTGCCATGTGGAAGTGGAGAACATGGAACTGAAAGACGCACAGAAGATCCTCGATGAAATTGAATCCAGACTGAAAAGGTTCGGTGTCACCCACGTGACCGTTCAGCTGGAATGCAACCGCTGCCACGGAGAGATGATCTGCAGTTAGAGGGTGAAGATGGGTTCTTCTCTGAGGAGCCTTCGATCACTTGTGAACAGTATCACCTGTCTTGTCCGGGCTGTCTCTTTCAGTTTTGACCAGAGAAGATCTATTTTGCCGTCGTCCAGGTCCACAAATGTGTTGTCTATCACAAGTGGGAGATCGATTTCGAGGACACGCGATACAAAATCCTTCGCATGAAGCGCCAGAACTTTCAGAGCGGACGTATTCAGGACTCTCATCACCGATTTTTCCTGAGGAACGTTGACGGCAACTGCCAGATGGGGAGAGACGTTGAAGACCATCGACTCACCGAAAAATTCCCTGTAAACCCTGCTCAGTTCTTTTGAAAACTCCTCGGTATAGCCCATCACAAATTCACTGTACTTTCTCTTTACCCTGTCTTTGAAGGCAGGAATGTTTTCGATGATTTTTTCCGTCAGAGCGAATTCCAGTCTCTTTTTTGTGAGCTGTTCCATCAAACCGTACGGTTCTTCGAGGGGTGGAATTTCCAGGGCTTCCAGTTCCCTTCCGATGCTGTTCACTCTTTCTTCGAGTTCTTTTATTCTCTGGCTCGATTTCATCGATTCAACGTTTTCTTTTTCTTCGAGGAGCTTCTTCATGGTATTTTGAAGATCTTTCTTTTCTCTCTCGAGTCTCAGGAGTTGTTCTTTCAGCTCCAGCTGTTTCAAGAGCTCTTCAACACTCTCTAAACCGACCTTTTCCAGCGCTTTTCTGAACTCTTCTTCCTGCTCTCTCATGTATTCTGTGAGCTCTTCCAGATTCTTCCTCTTTTCTGTAAGGGAAGAGGCCAGAGAGTCTTTCATCATGAGAAGCTCTCTTATCTGGTTTTCCACGTTTTCGAGGGCCTTCCTTGGATCACTCCCGTATTTTGCGAGAAATGGTGCGATTTCAAACATCCTTGAGTTCAACTGTTTTTCCAGCACGGTCTCGAACCCATCGATATCCTCAACACCCACCGCCTCCTTCAACCGTTTCAACACCTGATTCTTTTCCTCCATCAGTTCCCTCTTTTGAGAAGAGATAGTGACGAATTCGCTGTCCAGATTTTGGAGCTCTTCTTTCACTCTGAAGTAGTTCCATATGGAAAGCAGAGCCCCACCGGCACCAGCGAACGTCAGATAGATGAACGGATTCTTCGATGCCAGAAAGATGAAAACAGCGGATACCACAGAAAACGTCAGAAACACGCTGACAAGGACTTTGAACACAGAGAGTGTTCTGTCTGCTTTTTTCATTCTGTCTCCTATCTTTTCCAAACGTTCGTTTATGGTGTTCATCTGTCTTTCTATCTCTTCCAGAGGTCTTTTCAAACGACTCGAAATTTCGTTCATCCTTGCTCTGTGCTCGTTTTCGACAAGATTCATCTGAAGCCTCAGGTTTTCCAGTCTCAACTTCAACTCTTCAAAACTTCTGCAGGAAAAATCCTTAAGGATGTCTTCCATCTTTTCCCTTGTCTCGTTGTATTTTTTCTCCAGTTCCTTTATCTCCATTTCAAGCTGGCTTTGCCTTTCTTTCAGATAATTCAACTTCTGAAACAGCCCGTAGGCTTCCTCCAGGTCGTTCTTTGATGAGACGATCTGGCTTTCAAGTTCCTTCAACTCGGCTTCGACATCCAGGAGTTTCTTCTTGACCTCTTCGAGATGAAAATCAATCGACTGAAGTTGTCGTTTCTTTTCCTCTTCCAGTCGTCCTCTCTCTTCATCGAGAAGCCTTCTGCTTTTCAGTAACTCTTCCTCGAGGTTTTTCTTTTTTTTCATCAAAAGGAGCACCTTTTTTCTCTTTCCCTTCCACTCGTTGATCTTCATCTCAAGGTTTGATATCTCGTTTCTCAGCATCTTTTCCTTTTCCATCAGACTGGAAAAGTCTTCGTTCATCACACGTTCCATCTCTCTTGCAGGGAAAAGATTTCTGTAACTCTCCGAAACGAGGGAAGAGATCTTTTGAGATCCTTCGAGGGTATCATCCACATGCTCCGGTAAAAAAGAGGTGAAGAGGAAGACCTCAGGATCAACCGCTCCCGAACCAAAGAGCACTGTCCCTTCATCGGTTTCGAGATGACCACCGAACTTTTTCGAATACCAGGGTCTGTAGTCTTCAAGTTTCGCTAAATTTCCCGTGAGACAGTATCTGATGAAGTTTGCAAGGGTGGTTTTACCCGCTGCGTTTCCACCGAAGACGATGTTCAGTCCATCCTTAAGATTCAGAGAGAAATCTTCGAACTTTCCAAATCCTTCGATGTAAACTTGCCTGATCTTCATATCTCTTCCCTCACCCCTGCTTCTTCAAGAAGGAGAGAATCCAACTTCGACCAGTTTCGCCTGTTCAGCACCTTTCCTACAAATCTAACGTTCCTTCTGTTCTTTATCCCCTCGTACTCATGGTCCCACAGGATACCGCTCAAAACAATCAGAGAATCTTCAGGAAGAAAGGGCAGGTCCTCGTAAACTTCTACTTTCAGAAACTTCACTTTGAAACGTGAAAGATCGAAGCGCTCAAAATTTTCGCCATTGTACAGAAGACATTCACATTTTTCGCTGAGAGGTGAGGAGGAAAAATCGGGAAAAGAAACAGAAAAATCCCGTTTCACAGGCACATTCAGGTACTCCACTATTTCATCGAGCACGATGGACTCCGGTGGAATGAACTCCTTTATGAATTTCTCCGCCAGGAAGGGATCCACGCTGTCGCCGAACAGATTTATGAAAACGAACCTTTTCCCCCTGAAGAGTCTGGTCACATAGTTCAGGAGTTCCATCCTGGCTTTATCCAGCTCTTCCCTGAAAAAAATCGTTTCACTTGGGTAATCAAAAAATCTCAAATCTTTGATCAAAACGTGTTCCATATTCTTCCCCCTTCAAGGGTTTTTCAAGAAGATTTAAGAAGTTCTTCCATGGTGATTCAATTCAGTGTTACAGGGGTAAGTTAAATTTTGAATTGCGTGTCCCTCATCCCCCCGATCCCCCCTGGACCCGATTAAGACAAAAAGAAGCATGGGAGGGACGATCGTCCCTCCTTTGTTTTTTACCTCGGTATGTAGAGGTTCAGATCTCTCGCTATGTTCTCAAGGCGCGTTTGAGTGACCTGAACGATCTTCGTGGGATGATGAGAAGTTCCTACACCGAATACAAGCAAAAAGACCCTGTTTGGAACACCGACGATCAACGTTGCGTTTCTGGGGATCACGATATCGTAATCTGTAGCGATCTTTGGCTCCTTGTAATAGAAGAACCTGTAAGGAGAAAGTCCTGGCTTTATGTCCCTTGAGAAGATGATCTTTTCTCCATTCTTGATGGTGATCCACACAGGGTCGTTCCCCACAACGAAGATGCGTATATAGCCGGTGGTTGGGTCGTCCTCTATCTCGGAAAAGATCTTCTCAAAATCTATCCTGGATTTCTCAAAGTACTCGTAGGCGGTGATGTAACGACTGACGATGGAGTTCGGTTTCAACAACTCTTCAAGCGTTTTCAGGCGGTCTTCGTAACCGTTCAATTTCGATTGAAGCGTTCTTTCCAGTTCTGAGACTCTTGCATCGAGCTTTTTGAGAAAAAAGAAGTTGAAGACCGAAAGAACGAAGAAGAGCAAAATGGCCACCACTATCAGTGAAGCAAAAAAAGAAACAAGAAAATCTCTCTTCATCGTATCACCCTAATTCGGAAATCATTCTCTTTACCTTCTGAACCGTGTTGTCCACCTTCTTTGAAGACACACGAAACTCCTCCGCTATCTCTTTGTACGAGTATCCATCCAGCCATCTGAGGAATATATTCTTTTCCAGTTCATTCAAATTCTCCAGAACCTTCTCTAGAATTATATCAGAAAGAGCGCTCTGGGCGATGTCTCGGCTGGCATCCGGCATCTCGAAAGGTGAATCGTCCTCTTCTTTTTCCATCGACTCCACCTTCACGGCATCGGAGAGCATCCTGTTCTTTTTCCTGTTCATGTAGGTGAGAAAGGATTTTATTTCAGATTCCACACTTCTCCAGGCAAAAGATGTGAAGGAGCTCTTGGAACTGTCGTAATAGAAAATGGCCTTTATGAGTCCCACCAGTCCGTTCTGTATCACATCCTCCTGCTCCGCCCAGCTGGCAAAATAGCGGGAGGAAATTTTCACAACCATGGGATAGTACTTTTCGATGATGAGATCTATCGCTTCCTTGAAACCTGCCTGTGCGTATTCCACCAGCTCCTCCACCCTTTTTCCCCTCAACCTGTACTTCAGCATCCTATCCGAGAGACCTCGGGTCCAGAGCGTCTCTCAAGGCGTCTCCAACGAAGTTGAACGAGAGCACCGTGATGAAGATGAACAGCCCCGGTATGAGAAGCCATGGATACTTTGTCATGTAGGCTACGTTCTGTGCCTGAGCGAGCATCAATCCCCAGCTCGCATCGGGTTCTCTTATACCGAGTCCCAGAAAACTGAGACTCGCTTCTCCCAGGATGTATCCGGGTATTGCAAGAGTGGCGGCAACTATCAGATAGCTCGTTGTGTTTGGAAGAACATGGCGAAAGAGGATCTTCGTGTCTGGAAAGCCAAGCGCCTTTGCTGCCTCCACGAACTCCCGTTGCTTTATGGAAAGCACCATTCCCCTTATCACCCTGGCTCTGCCCGCCCATCCGATGAAAGAGAGTATGAAGACAAGCAAGATGTACACCTGTGTGGATGGAATGTCCAGGGGAAGCAACGACCTCAAAAGGATCAGAAGGTAGAATCCCGGAAGCGACATGATGATCTCAGAGAACCTCATCATGAACTCGTCCACAAGCCCACCGTAGTATCCGGAGATTCCGCCAAAGATCAGAGAAAGCGCAAAAGTGATGAACATTCCTATGAAACCAATGGAAAGGGAGATCCTCGAAGCAAACACGAGCCTGCTCCAGATGTCTCTACCGTACTGATCCGCACCCATTATGTAGAATCTCACGTATTCGTTGTTGTCATAATTGTCCACACCGAAGAGGTGGTACCTGAAGGGTATGAGCCAAAAAAGATAACCGAGTCTGTGCTTTCTGTCACCACCCCAAGATTTGATGAACCATTTTACCGGATACGTTTTGTAATCGTAATCGACCACCTTTCCTGTGATCATCTCGATGTCCTCACCTTTTTTCACCAGGATCATGTTGAGTTTCTCCTTCAGGATTACCTTTTTGATATCATCGGGAGAGTTGAGCCCCAGTCTGAAACCGTACTTTCCAAAGTACGTATCCTTTGCAACGGGCGAAGTGGTTTCTATCTCCGCTTCACCCTTCGCCAGGACGTCGTCGTCGTATCCGAACAGGAAGTAGTCCACCACCCTGGTGGTGGAGCCGGCGTACTTTCTGGTGCCGTCCTTCAGAACAAGGTAGTACTCTTCGTCCACCATGAAGGAAAAACCGGTGACCCCTTCTTTTCCTATCTCGTAACTGATCTGTGATCCAAAGACATCCAGAACGAGTCTTTTTGGAAAGAGCATCTCGTAGAATTTTCTCTCAAAAGTGGCTTTGTCCACGTAACTCACAGTTGGAAGAACATACGCTCCAACGCGTTTTCCCTTGTATTCTCTGTGCACTCTGGTCGGTGGGGCGAAGGAATGTTTCAGTGACTGTTCGTAGGGATGGTAAGGCGAGAGAAAATCGGCAAAAAGAGCCATGAGATAGAGAACTATGAGGACATAGAGCCCAAACATACCGAGCCTGTTTCTTCTGAAAGCCCTCCAGATGAGCTCTCTTCTGGAGAGAACCTTTTCCTTGAACTCTATCTCACCGTTCTCAACGTGGATCGCTTTTTCCTCAGCCATGACGACTCCTCCTTCACTCGAATCTCACTCTTGGATCCACAGCGGCAAGGAGTATATCAGCGATGAGGTTACCCACCACCAGCATGATAGCACTGATCACAGCAGACGCCATGACTATGTAGATATCCTGCTGAAGGAGAGCCTGATAGATGAGTCTGCCCATACCGGGCCATGCGAAGATGTTCTCTATGATAACCGCACCACCGAGAACGTTGGAAATACTGAACCCAAGGAAGGTGATCATTGGATTGATGGCATTCCTCAAGGCGTGCTTGTATATGACCACACGTTCTGGCATTCCTTTCGCACGGGCAAATTCCACGTAATCTTCATTAAGAACATCGAGAAGACTACCCCTCATGTACCTCATCAGGGACGCAAAACCACCAAAACCGAGGGCGATCGTGGGTAGTACCAGGTGCGATGCGATGTCTTTGAATCTTTCCCACGTTGTCATGTCGTTGTGGTTCACCGAGACCATACCGGCGATCGGGAACCAGCCTGTTTTCGCAGCCACAAACAGAAGGAGTATGGCCAGGAAAAATCCTGGAAGCGCAATACCACTGAAGGCAACAACCGTGAGGATCTTGTCCCAGATGGAGTACTTTTTCAAAGCAGAGAAAACCCCCACTATTATCCCCAACACCCACTGAAAAGCAAGTGAAGAAACAGATAGAATCACCGTGGCGAATACCCTCTCCCATATGAGAGTGGAAACGGGTCTTCTGTAGTAGAAAGAGTATCCGAAGTCACCCTTTAAAACGTTCTTCAACCATATCCCGTACTGAACGATCCAGGGCCTGTCCAGGCCAAGTTCTTTTTCCATCTTCTCAAGAAACTGCTGCGATACAGAAGGATCCAGGCGATACATATCCAGGAAATTTCCCGGTGCCGCCTGCATGATGATAAAGACGAGGAAGGATATGATCAGAAGCTCCGGTATCATGATGACCAGTCTGCGGGCGATGTACTTGAGCAAACAGGATCACCTCTTCATCAGAAGTTTGGAAAGGAGGGGGGAAGTTCCCCCTCCGAAACACTTCACTGCTCTTTCCAGACACAATCCTGATTCCAGCCCCACATTCCACCGAACGCGGTGGGTTCGAGGTTGTGGAGTTTGTTGCTGTACGCGTACAGGTAAAGCTGCTGGGTGGTGTAGATGAGTGGCAGGTGTTCAGAGACCAGTCTCTGGAACTCTCTGAACATGTCCACCACTTTTTGCTGATCGAGGATCTTCACGTTCTCTTCGAAGATTCTATCGATCTCTTTTTCCCAGTCAGGCAAGTAATAGTCGTTCGGATCAACGAAGTCTTTGACCTCAGGATGATAATTCCAGAAGTGGAGAGCACCTTTTATTCTCCACACGTTCGCTCCACCCTGTGGTTCGTCGGATCCCGTGAGCCCTATTATGACAGCCTCCCAATCACCGTTCACGACGAGTTTCTGAACGAGTGTGTTGAAGTCTATAGGAGCAAACGTCACGTCCATTCCGAGCTTTTTGAGCGACTCCGTTATGATGTTACCCATTCCTTCGCGGATCTCGTTTCCGGCGTTAGTCATGATGATGAACTTCACCGGGTTTCCTTCGCTGTCGAGGAGCTGGCCGTTTTCATCCCATTTGAAACCACCGAGCTTGAGCATCGTTCTGGCAAGATCGAGGTTGTACGGGTATTTTCTGAGAACGGATTCATCGTAATAAACGGTCGCAGCCTGACTGATGGGGCCCCACTGTTCAACCGCGAGGCCGTTGTAGAGTGTATCGATCATCGACTGCTTGTCGATGGCGTACGCCACTGCCCTTCTGAAGAAATCGTTCCTGAACCACTTCCGCTTCACAGGATCGGGAGCGTTCCAGTTGAAACTGATGAAAGTGGTTCCAAAGTTCGGGCCTCCGATACCCACAACCCAGCCTTTTTCTCTTGCCATGGCTTTGAGTTCTGCGTACTCTGTTCCGCGAGGTCCGTACACATCGACTTCTCCGTTTTCAAACGCGAGCCTCTGGGCGTCCTGTGTCGGAATGATCTTGAAGATGATACCGTCGAGATAAGGAAGCTGCTTTCCTTCTTTGTCGTACTTCCAGTAGTAGGGGTTCTTCACGAATCTCACGTACTGATCGGGAACGTATTCGACGGGGATGAACGGACCGAGTCCAACGATCTCTCCCTTGTTTATGGAATCAACCGTCCAGAACTCTTTGAATTTTCCTTCCTTCACATACGGTTCCGCGAGGTGTTTTGGGAAGATGGGAATACCTCCAATGTACCTTACCGCAAGTCTGTACGTTTCTTTGAGGGTTGTCTTCACCGTGTAATCGTCGAGCTTTTCGGCTACTGGCCAGTTGTCTGCAAAGAGATCCTGCATATCGTTCGGTATGTCAGGGTTGAAATAGACATCGTTAATTGTGAAGACCACATCGTCTGCTGTGAACGGTGTTCCGTCACTCCATTTGACACCCTTCCTCAGGTGCCAAACGATTTCCATGCTTCCGTCCTCGTTTTGGATGAGTTCCCAGCTTTCTGCGAGAGCGGGATGGATCCTTGCGTAATTGTCGAGCTCGATCATGGAAGCCATGAACCTCGCTATAACATCTCTAGAGCTCGTCTCCTGAGCCACGACATTGTTACACGTTCTGGGACCAGAAAGCGTCGGTACTACGAGCACTCCCCCGTACTGTCCTGTGAACTCTGCTCCGATGTACGTTTCGAACTGAGCGAACGGTGAAAGTTCTGCGAAAAGTGCAACGGCTGCAATCATAAGGAAAATACCAAGAAACCTACGCATAACATCACACCTCCTCTATGACGAATGTAAATGACACGCCACCCAGTGACCTGGGGAAATTTCCTTCATCACCGGATACTCTTTCTCACACACGGGCATCTTGTAAGGACACCTCGGATGGAAGAAGCAGCCAGTCGGCCTGTTGATCGGGCTTGGAACCCCACCCCTGAGAATGATACGCTTTCTTGTGCGCTCAACCTTCGGATCCGGCACGGGAACAGCAGAAAGCAGGGCTTGGGTGTACGGATGAAGGGGATTGTCGAATATCTCATCGGTGTTTCCCATCTCCACGATCCTGCCGAGGTACATGATGCCGACCTCGTGGCTTATAAATCTCACAAGTCCAAGGTCGTGCGAGATGAAGAGATACGTAAAACCTTTCTCTTCCTGCAGTTTGAGAAACAGGTTTATAACCTGTGCCTGAACGGAAACGTCCAGTGAAGCCGTGGGTTCGTCGAGGATCACTATTTCCGGGTTTATGGAGATGGCCCTCGCGATGGCAATCCTCTGTCTCTGCCCTCCACTGAACTGGTGAGGATACCTCTCCAGGTGGTAATCCTTGAGCCCAACGCTACGAAGGAGTTCCCTTGCCATGTCGATGGCCTCTTCACGGGTTTTTGCAAGTCCATGAAAGAGGATGGGCTCCGTCAATATGTCTCCAACAGTCATTCTTGGATTCAGAGAGCTCATCGGATCCTGAAAGACGATCTGTATCTTCCTTCTGAATTTCATTCTCTTCTCTTCTATGTTTTCAAGCAGAGTTCGATAGAATCTTTCCTCGTTTTCTTCTACCTTTTTGAAAAAGACCTCCGCGTACTTTTTGTCGACACCATCCAGGGTGTTTATTATCTCATCGGGTGAGAGGGAGGTCTTCATCTTGCGGAATATATCCACGTAGGTCGTCTTCAGGTAAGAAATAGCCTCCTTCGTTTTCATGAAATAGTAAGTGGTATCGTCACCATCGACGATGACACGACCGGCAGTCGGATTTGTGAGACGGAGCACCGTCTTTGCGGTGGTTGTCTTTCCACAGCCAGACTCACCAACGAGAGCGAAGGTCTTTCCTTTCTCCACGGCAAAAGAGATATCGTCAACCGCTTTCACATAATCGACGATCTTTTTCACAAGGAAACCCTTTCTGATTGGAAAGTACTTCTTCAGGCTCAACACTTCCAGTGTTTTCACCTTGAACAACTCCTTTTCATACGATGAGTGTGTAACCCAGACTGTCAACCACCGCTTTTATCTGCTCTTTGGAAATCGTTTCATCGTCGTAGTCCACACCAACAACTTCGGCTGCCATTTCGTAATCCACCTTGAACACACCATCGAGTTTCTCGATTGCGCTCTTCACCTTTTTGTAGTCTTCCTCGGTCTTTGCTCCTTTCAGCATGAAGTAGTTCAACCTTCTCAACTCTCATACCTCCCTTCCAGCTTCATTCCTTCTTCTATCAGTCTTCCGTTCCTGAGTTCCCAGAAAGTGAGTTTCTTTTTCCCGGGAAGTTGCAGGTATTTCACCTTCACCATTCCTTTACCGGTTCCTATCCAGGCACCCTCTCTATCTATATAGTGTATCAAACCTGGTTCATCGTTCGAACTATCTACAGCCATTGCTCCGAACAATTTTACCTCTTTCCCGTTCAAAAAAGCCCTTGCACCGGGCCTTGAGTCGTACGCCCTGATCTTGTTCTTCACCGTCTCCGCGCCCTTCGAAAAATCAACGAACAGGTCTTCTTTCTTTATGAGAGGAGCATAAGTTGCCCGGGTATGATCCTGCTCTCTCAGATGTATTTCACCATTTTCCAACTTCTCAAGAAACTCAATCACCATTTCCTTCGAAAGCTCTATCAACCTTTTCTCCAGCTGATCGAACGTTTCGAAAGGGTCTATGTTCACTTCTCTCTGAAGGGCAATGGGACCTGCGTCGAGTTCTTTCACCATTCTGTAGATGGTAACCCCCGTTTTCTTCTCCCCATTTTCAAGGGCCCTCTGTATAGGAGAAGCACCTCTGTACTTCGGAAGAAGAGAAGGATGGATGTTGTAACAACCATGCTTTGGAAGTGAAAGCACCTTTTCACCCAGTATCTTACCGTAGGAAGCAACTATCAGAACATCCGGATTCACCGAATGCAAAAACTCCAGAGCCTCTTTCCTGTTTATCGATTCCGGTTGAATACAGGGAAGGCCTTTTTCCTCTGCAACGACCTTAACAGGAGTGGGGAGCGTTTTCCTACCACGGCCTTTCGGTTTGTCCGGTTGTGTCACAACACCGACGATGTTGATTCCTTTTTTCACCATGTAGCGCAGAATCTCTGCTGCAAACTCAGGAGTTCCGACAAAGACCACTCTCAAGATGCCACCTTCCCCTTCAACAGCTCTACGGTATCTTTATCAGCCTTCACTGTGACAAGAACATAACTGTCTCGATACTCCTCGTTCAGTATCTCCAACCTGTCCTTCATTGCGTAAACCAGCCCTATCTTCTCTATGGGAACTTCAATGGTTTCTTGAACATCCCTTTGGCTCAGGACCTCTTCCAGTTTTTCCAGAAGGCGATCGAGTCCTATCTTCTTTTCTGCCGAAATGAACAGAGCCTCAGGATACTTCCATTTCAACGCCTCTATTCTGTCCTCAGGACAAAGGTCGATCTTGTTGAAGACAAGGATCCTCGGGATTCTGTCTGCTCCGATCTCTTCCAGCACCTTCTCCGAAGCCCTCATCTTTTCTTCAGCATACGGATCGGATGCATCCACAAGATGTATCAAAACATCCGAATACTTCACCTCTTCCAGGGTTGCTTTGAATGCACTCACGATCGTGTGGGGAAGTTTTCTTATGAATCCAACGGTGTCACTCACCAGGATGATTTTCCCGCTTTTCAGTTTCAAGCGTCTTGTCACCGGTTCAAGCGTGGCAAAGAGCTTGTCTGCAATATAAACATCACTCTCTGTGAGTGATTTGAGAAGAGTGGACTTTCCTGCGTTGGTGTAACCCACAATGGACACATGGGGTATCTTCTTTTCCAGTCTCTGCTTTCTCTGAACTTCTCTTTCTTTCTCTATCTCCTTCAGCCTTTTTCTGAGCTGTGAAATGCGGTTTTTGATATGTCTTCTCAAAACCTCAAGCAGGGGTTCACCGGGACCCCTCGTTCCAATACCACCACCGAGTCTTGAGAGCTCCTCTCCCCTTCCAACCAACCTCGGCAATTCGTAAAGGAGACTCGCCATTTCCACCTGGAGTTTTCCTTCTTCGCTGGTTGCATGGCGTGCAAAGATTTCAAGGATCACCTGAGTCCTATCCAGCACTTCCGTTTCCAGGTACTCTCTCATGTTTTTCGACTGAACCGGGGTGATCTCATCGTCCACCACGACAAGGTCTGCTTCACAGAATTCCACTATTTCTTTGAGTTTCTGAAGTTTTCCTCTCCCAAGGTAGGTAGCAGGATCGGGTTTTGATCTTTTCTGCCAGAGCCATTCAACAACATCAACGCCCAGGGTTTTGCACAACCCCTTCATTTCTTCAAGGGACTCTTTTATCTTCTCTTCATCCTTTCCAACGGCAACAACGATCGCCTTTTTCCCTTCAAGATCCCTGGTCTTCAGGAGTTTCATCCTCCTTTTCTGGCTCCTGTTTTCTGGGCATCAACATAACGTACGAAGAGGGTATGATGGTGCTGATGGCATGTTTGTAGATGAGACTTTGCTGATTTCCACTCTCCAGAAGGACGGTGTAACTGTCGAAAGATCTGATGAACCCCTTAGTTTGAAAACCGTTCACCAGGTACACTTTCACCTCGATCTTGTTGACCCTGAGGTGGTTCAGAAATCTGTCCTGAAGGTTGAACTTTTCTGCCAAGGTGAACTCCCCCCTCAACGTGAGATTCAAATATAGATTATACCGAAAAATTCTTCACTATGAGTTCCTTCAAAGTCTTCTTCAACTCCTCTTTGCTCACGAAAGTTAAATTGTACCATATGGCGTTCTCGTACCTCTTGAACCATATGATCTGTCTTCTTGCAAAGTGCCTTGTGTTTCTCTTTATGAGATGAACCATCTTTTCGAAGTCGTACTTTCCTTCCAGGTATTCGATCACTTCTTTGTATCCTATCGTCTTCATTGAGTTCAGGTCTTTTGAATATCCCATACTCAAAAGTCTCTTTACCTCGTCCACAAGACCCATCTCTACCATCCTGTCGACCCTTCTGTTTATCCTGTCGTAGAGATCGTACCTTTCCCTCGTCAGCACTATTATGAAGAACCTGTCGTCTCCTTTTGTTTCCTTCTGAAGTTCTGATATCCTCCTTCCCGTCTTCATATAAACTTCGAGTGCTCTGATGGTTCTTTTAAGGTCGTTCGGATGAATACGTGTTGCCGCCTCTGGATCGAATTCTTCGAGCATTTTCCTCAGGATCCCTGGTTCCCTTCTTTCGAGTTCTCTCAATTCCTTTCTTATGTTCTCATCTGCGGGCACTCCCTCGAATATACCCCTCACAAGAGCATCCGCATAGAGCCCCGTTCCACCCACGTATACGGGTATCTTCCCACGCTTGAGAATGTCCTCCACTGCCTTCAGTGAATCTTTCCTGTAAAGAAAGGCGTTGTAATATTCGTCAGGATCCAGTATGTCGATCATGTGGTGAGGTACCCTTTTTCTCTGCTCCGGTGTTGGTTTGGCCGTTCCTATATCCATGTAGCGATAGATCTGTCTTGAGTCCATCGATACGATCTCTGCGTTTATCTCCTCACATACTTCCACCATGAGGTCTGTTTTCCCAACGGCGGTGGGACCCCCAACTATGGCCATCTTCATCGCTTGTAGATCACCCCGTACATCACCCCGCTTTTTCTGGAACCCTTCAGCTCATCCACTCTGATCCTTTTGAAGAGTGAGTCCTTGATGTGGCTTTTCAGTATGACCTTCTTTCTGGCGATTCTGAGCATCTCCTTCACGTCGTCCTCGTTCACCGTGTCGTACACCGCAAAGGGTCTTAACGGGTTCATGGCGGAAGACTCGTACACCGGATTTTCGAACATAGGATCGCAGTAGACCACATCGAAGGAGTTATCGGGTTGCTTTCTGATGTATTCTTTGAAATCCGCGTGATAGAGTTCGATCCTTTTCAAGGCCTCTTTCAGCCATTTTATATCCGTTTCGAAATTCTCCATACCGTGTTTCACCACGGTGTATATATGAATCGACCCCTCAAGGCCAATTACCTTTCCCTCGGGAAGGAAGGCTGCCATGAGAATGGCCTCACTTCCAAGTCCGAAGGTCGTGTCCAGAACCACTTCGTTCCCCTCTGGCTGGAGGGTCTCTATCAGATAGTCTCTTTGTCCACTCCTTATGTTCCTCATGCGAAGAATGGCAGAAGAAGGATGAAAGAAGAACTCCCCACCAGGCCATTTTATCGAAATCTTGTTCTTTTCCACCACATAATAGAAGTCCACCTCTACTTCCTTCAAACGTTTTCTTGGAACGTAGATCGTTCCGAGTTTTTCAGCGAGTTCCCTGGCCTTCATCACCTGTTCTCTGTCCGGTTTGTGGGACGTTGTAACCACGAATCGCTTCACTCTCTATCACCTCTAAGAGTCTTTCGTTCAGCCTTTTCTGCTCTTCGATCTTCTCTTTCAGCGCATCGTACTCCTTCAGAAGCTGGTTGTGCCGTGCTTCCGCCATCTGGTAGTTGTGATAGCTCACAAAGAAGACAAACAGCATGAAAAACAAAAGTGTTAAAAGTCCCACGTTCAACTTCAAAACTCTCTTTCTTCTTCGAGGCCTTATCTTAGAACGTGACCTCGTACTCGTCCCTCCCCTCCTCTAAGGTGAGAGAGGTTGACATATCGTCGAAAGAAACGTCCACATCGTATCTTTCGAACGGTCTTGGCAGGTAGAAGAGAAACTCTCCGTTGTAGACAGGAACCTTCATCTCGTAGCCCTCGAAGCTTAAAGTCACAACGCTTCCTTCTTGACTGATTCCTCCAGACACCCTCACAGGCTCTTCGACGGCAAAGACCCTTTCCTTTTCAAGATCAAGAAGAAGATAGGCGTTGTCATCAAGGATCGTAGATGTTTCAAATCCAGTGATGTCGTGAAACAGCACAACTGGCCTTGCACTGAAAGACGCCGTCACCGTCTGCTCTTCTGTCACAATCGTTGCGTTCACGGTGAGTAGAAGATCTGTCGTGTCAAAAGGTATGTCCACGGTGGTCAGATAGAATCCCTTCTCCCTCAGAACGTATTCGAGACTGTGTTCTTCTCCGTTCACCGACAGAGAACTTTCTTTCAGATCAACGGTGGCATCATCAAGAACACCGATGTTGAACAGATAAACGTACAGATCCGCCCTGTCTGGACCTGTCAGCGTACAGGCTGCAGCAAGAAGAAAAAGGAATGAGAGAAAAAACACCCTCATAACGGCACTCCTCACAGTATGTATGCACTCAGGTCTTCGTCCTGGACGATTCTTTCGAGTCTTTTTCTCACGTACTCTGCGTCTATCACCACTTTCTTTTCTGGAATATCCGGTGCTTCGAAGGAGATCTCCTCAAGGACCTTCTCTGCCACCGTGTAGAGTCTTCTTGCACCGATATTTTCCAGTCTCTGATTGAGCTGGTAGGCAATGCGCGCCATCTCTCTGATACCGTCTTCGGTGAAGACGAGTTCTACACCTTCCGTTGAAAGCAGCGCCTGGTACTGTTTTATGATAGCGTTTTCGGGTTCTTTCAGTATTCTCACGAAATCTTCTTCGGTCAGTGGTGAAAGCTCCACACGTATCGGGAAGCGTCCTTGAAGTTCTGGAATGAGATCGGATGGCCTTGAAACGTGAAAGGCCCCTGCCGCTATGAAGAGTATGTAGTCCGTCCTCACGGGTCCGTACTTCGTCATGATCGTGGTGCCTTCCACGATCGGAAGCAGATCTCTCTGAACACCCTGCCTGGAAACGTCTGGACCCGAAGCGCTTTCCTTCCCTGCTATCTTGTCTATTTCGTCTATGAATATGATACCCCTGTTCTGAGCTCTGTCGAGGGCCTCCTGTATCACCTTATCCATGTCAATGAGTTTTTCTGCTTCCATGGGAAGGAGAACCTTTCTCGCCTCTGAAACCTTCATTTTTCTCTTCTTTTTTCTCTTTGGAAGCATTCCGCTGAACATGTTCGATATCTCTATTCCCAGATCCTCCATGCCCGGTCCGAATATCCCCATGAAGGGAGAAGCCGTTTCTTCGATTTCCACTTCTATCTCTTCGTCTTCCAGTTCTCCCCTTCTGAGTCTTTCTCGCATCTCTTCTCTTTTCGCCCTGAACCTTCGCCTGTCCTCCGGTGTGTACTGTTGCTGCTGGCCTCCCGTGATCAGGTTTATGAAAGGATTCGTGATCGCTGGAACGGCCCTGGATTCCGGGACGAGGGCATCGAGAATCCTTTCTTCCACCAGTTCTTTCGCCCGTTCTTCTACTTCTTTCATCTTCTCCTGTTTCACCATGTTGACACTGATCTCAACGAGGTCTCTTATCATGGAATCCACGTTTTTTCCCACGTACCCAACTTCTGTGAATCTCGTTGCTTCAACCTTCAAGAATGGAGAACCTGAGAGTTGAGCCAGTCTTCGAGCGATCTCCGTTTTTCCCACACCGGTGGGCCCGATCATCAGAATGTTCTTTGGAAGGACTTCTTTTCTCCATTCTTCAGGGAGTTTCTGCCTTCTTATTCTGTTTCGAACAGCAATCGCAACCGCTTTCTTTGCTTCCGTCTGGCCAACGATGTATTTATCGAGTTCCCGAACGATTTCTTTCGGTGTCATCTCATCAAAACTCTTCATAAGAACACCTCCTAGACTTCTTCTATCACGAGGTTCTGGTTCGTGTAGATACATATTTCCCCGGCTATCATCATGGCCTTCTCCACGATCTCCCTTGCGGAAAGATCGGTGTTTCTGAGCAGAGCCTTTGCGGCGGCAAGAGCGTAAGGACCCCCTGAACCGATGGCGGCTGCGTCGTCGTCGGGCTGAATGACCTCACCGTTTCCGGAGATGATGAAGATGTTCTCTCTATCGGCCACCAGAAGCAGAGCCTCCAGTCTCCTCAAGATCCTGTCCGTTCTCCAGTCCTTTGCGAGTTCAACCGCTGCTTTTGTGAGGTTTCCTCCCCATTCCCTCAGCTTTGCCTCGAATCTATCGAAGAGCGTCATAGCGTCCGCCACAGATCCCGCAAATCCGGCAAGCACCCTTCCCTCGCCGAGTTTTCTCACCTTCCTTGCGTTTCCTTTCAACACGGTGGAACCGAAAGTGACCTGTCCGTCCCCACCCATCACGGTTTTCCCATCTCTTCTCACCACGAGAATCGTCGTGCCGTGGAATTTCATGTTCTGCACCTCCTCAAGTTATTTTAACTCAATTTCTCGAATAAAGGAAATGGTATCATCTTAAATGAGGAGGTGCGAACTTGAAAGTAGGTGTGGCTCTGAGTGGCGGCGTGGACAGTGCTGTTGCCCTGTATCTTCTTCTCAAAGAAGGACACGAGGTGAAGGCATTCCACATGAAAACAAAAGAAGACGAGTTCTTCCTGAAAAAAGAGATAAAAAAGAAGGTCTGTTGCAGTCCCTCTGACACAGCCGATGCGATAAGGATCGCTCGCTCTCTGGGCGTGGAAATAGAGATCGTCGATGTGAGAGAAGTCTTCAGAGAAAAGGTCATAGAACCTTTCAAGAGGGATCTGCTCAGAGGACTCACTCCCAATCCCTGCGTCCATTGCAACAGGTATGTGAAGTTTGGATACTTCATGGACTACGTACTTTCGCAAGGATTCGACGCTTTCGCAAGCGGGCATTATGCGCGTGTTGAGTTCAGTGGCAAATACGGAAAAAAGGTAATAAAGAAGGGCGTGGACGGAAAAAAAGATCAATCGTATTTCCTTGCCAGGATAGAACCCTGGAGGATAGAGAAACTTCTCTTTCCAAACGGCATCTACACGAAGGAAGAGATCAGGAGAATCGCAGAAGAGGCCGGTATACACGTGGCAAAGAAACAGGAAAGCCAGGACGTGTGTTTCATACCGGATGGAAGCATCGAAAACTTTCTGAAAGATGAAGGAATAACCCTTTCAGAAGGAAAGGTGATCACAGAAAAAGGCGAAGTCGTCGGACACCACAGAGGTTATCCACTCTACACGGTCGGCCAGAGGAAAGGACTGAAGATAGAAAAGTTCGGTGAAAGACTTTACGTGAGAGAGAAGATACCAGAAAGCAACGTCGTTGTGGTCTCTGGTCTGGAAGGTGTTTTCTTCTCTGGACTGATCGCCGTCGATCCCGTATGGCACGTCGATCTTCCGGAAGAGTTCAGATGTGTCTGCAGGGTGAGAAAGAAAGCAGAGGAGGCACCGGCGATCGTCAGGGTGAAAAATTCTGAAGTGGAAGTTCGATTTGAAAAGAAGATATTTGCAGTGACACCAGGTCAGATCGCTGCCTTCTACGACGAAGACACACTCCTTGGAGGAGCGATCATAAAGGAGGGAATCCCATGAGGAGCATCGTGCAGAACAAAACTGAAGAGTGCCTTGAAATTCTGAGATGGGACAAAACAAAGTGGATAGACTTCTGGAAAGAACTCAGAAAGAAGTTCGGTCCGATAATACCGAACTACGAGAAAAAACTCGAACTGGACGAGGAAAAGATAAAGGAGATCCTCTGGAACACGGAAAGAAGAGAACTCGACCGGTTCAAATGGGAATGGCTGGACATCTCAAGAAACAAGAAGGTGGAGTGTGCTGAAGCACTTTCTGAAAGAGAAGAGTTTCTTGATTTGAAAAGAGAAGACTTCTCCGTGTTTCTCATGTCACTTCTTGGTATCTCAGACTGGGTCGTCGTGGACGGTGAGAGAGAAAAGATCGTGATCGTGGACGTTTTCTCCCTCTGGAGGAAGGGCCTTCTCAAAGAACTTTCACTCGCCACCCTTCAGGCGGTGATAGAGTTTCGAAAAGGCAAAGAGAAAGGAAATTACCCGCGAAAGAAAGAGTACTTCGATTCACTGATGAAGGAGATCGAGAAAATCCTGGAAAGAGGAAAAGACGCCCTTGGAGATCTCTGTGGATTTTTGAGAAACCACGTTTCTTACTACGACTGGGTTGGTTTTTACTTCGTCGAAGACGGAAAACTGAAACTCGGTCCTTTTGTGGGAGAGCCCACAGAACACGTTGAGATACCCTTCGGTGTTGGAATCTGTGGCCAGGCCGCCGAAAGAGAAAAGACCTTCGTTGTCCAGGATGTCAGCAAAGAGACGAACTACCTCTCCTGCAGCCCGAAAACGAAGGCAGAAATCGTCGTTCCCATATTCAAAGACGGAAGGATCATCGGAGAACTCGATATAGATTCACACAGCTTTTCTCCGTTTTCCGAGGAAGACAGGAGGTTCCTTGAAAAGGTGTGTGAACTTGTTTCAAAGGTGGTGTGAGGAAAACCTCACACCACCTTTTTGAAATGCTCGATGGACCTGTCCCAGGTTCTTTCCGCGTCGTTCGGGAAATAGCACGCCGGAAGTTCTCCGTGCTGTCTGTGGTAGTGCATACACTCACAGCAGATACCCTTCCTCGGACAGCCAGGATATGAACAGTTGCAGTAGGAGAGGTTCCTTTCCTTGTTCGGACAGGCCTTCACGGTTTCACCTCCAGATTCTTCATGGTTCTCTCGTCGGCATCGAGAAATTCGTTGATTTCCTTTGAAAGTTCAACGATCAGATACAGCCAGTACACGCCGAATGTGATCAAAGTGAGCAGAAGAACAGTTAGAACGTTTCTTTCCTTTATGATGGGCCGAAACTCTACATCGAACAGCACACGGTAAAGACGTACTTTTTCCTCCTGAAGGTGCCTGGCTGCTTCGAAAAGAAAGTGCAGAAAGGTTACAAAGAACACCACCTGAAGAAGCGAAAACAGCCACACCTCCGGAAAAAGAAAGGAAAGAAACCAGAAAAGAACGAAGGTGAAATACGTCCAGTTTGGAACCAGCAGTACTCCTTTCAGATCAAAACCGTGGCTTTCCGCCAGCCTTTGCGTTTTCAAAGCGTTTTCGTTCAGCAAGACCGTCCACTGCCTGTAGACAACAAAAAGAGAAAGAGAAGAAATCATCGAGAGAAAAAGTGCCGTGAGACCGAAGACGTGAACTTGCCTTCCGGCGAGGATTTCCCCGTAATATTTTACCAGCAGCACGGTGCTTGCGATCGAAAAGATCACACCTATCCAGGCAAGGTTCGTGCTCACCCTCTTCAATCTCTATCCCTCCAGTACGAAATGAGATCGTCCCAAAAACTGTCTGTTATGAAGTCACTCAGTGCGGAAAAATCATCCCAGTACTCAGGGTTTTTCATGTTCTCCGGCAGATAGATGAGAAGATCTCTGTAGCCTTCCGGTGTTCCGTAGATTCTGGCAGAAACGATGGCACCATGAAGCTTTTCCCCATAATATCTGAGGGTATCGTCTGAAGACCCGTAGAGTGCTTCTGCAAAACTTCCAAGTTCTATGAGTTCGGTGAAAACACCTTCTGCTTTTCTTCTTTCAACGGTGAAACTCCACGGCGAGATCTCCTTTTCCATCATGTACTGAGAAACTCTGTTCAGCCAGTACATGATTTCATCCAGCCTCGAGGTGTCCCAGACGCTCAAAGAAAAATCTTCCCCGTAACCCTCGTAATATTTTTGAACGACTCTGGAAAGAAGCGAAGGAAGATCTGTTACCCCCCTCAATGCGGTGTAGTCCCAGCCCTCTTCTGGAATCTCCTTGGAGGAGGTCACAATGTACTCTGCACAGTCTTTGAATTCCCACAGGATCTCGAAAGTTCCCATCAGACAGGCATCAAAGCCAAGTATCGTGACAGGAGAGTTTTTTAAAACGTTCTTTATCTCTTTCACCGAGAGAAAATCTGAGTTTTTTACATCGTAAGCCACACCCTTCGTCTTCACCTGGGCTTCACCACGCCACCAGTCACCGTGATTCCAGATCACAAGGAAGGAAAGATCGTTTCCCCGGTACTCTTTCAGAAAGGAAGAAAGAGCCTCTGGATCACCGGAATCTATCTCGTTGAACGTTTCCAGAGGTACCAGATCACTTTCCACACGGTACAGGGTATCAGAAGCGGACGCATAATCGACCATAGCGAAAACTTCTATCCAAGATGGGTTTTCTTTCATCTCCTCCAGGTCCTGAGATACGTATTTTTCCAGATCGTTGTCTGCGGCTATCCACACGAGGAAAGAGAGTGTGTGCCTTGGAACAAAAAAGCAGCCGGAGAGCAGAAGAAACAGACTACCTGTTAAGATAATCGAACCTTTTGCCTTGATAAGTATCTCTCCTTTCGAGTTCCTTTTCTATCATGTTGATGATCTCTATCTTGCTCTTTCCCCAGTTTGCAAATATCGTGCCTTCTTTCGGTGGATCGGCGACCAGTCTGTGAACGACCACCTTCGGTGACAGGTACTCCAAGAAGGTGATCACCCTTTCTATGTACTCTTCGAGACTGCAGATCTCTATCTCTCCCTTCCGGTACATCTCAGCGAGTTTGGTTCCCTCTACCACGTAAAGGGAGTGAAGTTTCACACCGTCAACATCGAGAGCCGAAAGAAGTTTCGCCGTTTCCACCACATCTTCCATGTCGTCCCACGGCAGGTTCAGTATCACGTGGACCACAAGTTCCATTCCCCTTCTCTTCACCCTGACAGCAGCATCCACGAACTCTGCGAGTGTGTGTCCCCTGTTGATCTTTCTGAGGGTCCTGTAATTTGCCGTCTGAAGGCCCAGTTCAACGGAAACGTCCACTTTCCTTTTGAACTCCTCCAGAAGATCCAGCACTTCTTCGGGAACAAGATCGGGCCTTGTGGAGACGGAGAGCTGAACTATGCTGTCATCCACCAGGGCTTCCTCGTACTTTTTTCTGAGTTCATCGATGGAAGCGTACGTGTTGCTGAACGCCTGAAAGTAAGCGATGAACTTTCTGATTCCCCTCTTTTCATACCTTTCCTTCATTCTGAGCACCTGTTCTCTGATGGGTAGTTTCATGAGTGTGGTGAAACCGCTTCCCGTGGCATCACAGTAGATACACCCTCCCGTTCCCTTCGTTCCATCCCTGTTGGGGCAGGAAAATCCCCCGAAGATGACTATTCTCTGAACCCTCTCGCCATACCTTTCCTTCAGATGATCGCTGAGTTTTCTGTAGCGCACCATATTCCCTCCTTCAGTCCTTATGATACAATAGTTTCAAAAGAACTCGTAATCGAGGAGGAGATCGGCCTTGCGAATGAAACAGCTGTACGCCCCAACGCTCAAGGAAACTCCTTCTGACGTGGAAACGGTGAGCCATGAGTACCTTCTGCGCGGTGGATTCATAAGAAAGGTGGCCGCCGGGATATACACCTACCTGCCACTGGGAAGAAGGGTTCTTCTCAAGATAGAGAACATCGTACGCGAAGAAATGAACAGAATAGGTGCACAGGAGATCCTCATGCCCATTCTCCAGCCCGCCGAGTTATGGAAGAGGTCCGGCAGATGGGACGACTACGGTCCTGAGATGATGAAACTCAAGGACAGACACGAAAGAGACTTCACACTCGGACCCACACACGAAGAGATCGTGACAGACCTTGTGAAGAACGAACTTCGCTCCTACAGACAGCTTCCCCTCGTTGTCTATCAAGTAGCGAACAAGTACAGGGATGAGATCAGGCCCAGGTTTGGCCTTCTCAGAGCAAGAGAGTTCATAATGAAAGACGCCTACAGTTTCCACTCCAGCTGGGAATCGCTGGACGAGACCTACGAATTGTTCAAAGAGGCTTACTCGAGGATAATGGAAAGACTCGGTGTGAAGTACATGGTCATAGAGGCAGAAACGGGTGCCATCGGCGGAAACGCTTCTCATGAGTTCGTCGTTCCCGCAAAGATCGGAGAGACGAACGTGCTCTACTGCGAAAAATGTGGTTACCAGGCAAGCGATGAAAAAGCCGAGTACAGGGGAGAATACCCCGTCGAGGAAGAGGAAGAAAAACCCCTGGAAAAGGTTCCTACCCCCGGAGTGAGGACGATAGAAGAAGTTTCACAGTTCCTTGGAGTTCCTCCATCGAAGATAGTGAAGTCCCTTCTGTTCGTGGGAAGAGATGGGTACGTGATGGCTCTCATAAGAGGTGATCTGGAGCTGAACGAGGCAAAGCTCAAATCCCACCTGAAAGACCAGTCTTTGAGGCTTGCCACTCCTGAGGAGGTCCTGAAAGACTTCGGTGTTCCCATCGGATTCATCGGCCCCATCGGCACGAACGTGAAGAAGGTGGCAGATCACAGCATCAAAGGTCTGAAGAACTTCGTCGTGGGTGGTATGGAAAAAGACACACACTACGTCAATGCAAACCACCCGAGGGACTTCAAAGTTGATGAGTGGTGCGATCTGAGAACCGTTGTGGAGGGTGATCCCTGCCCCGTGTGCGGTGAACCCCTCAGAGCCACAAAAGGAATAGAACTCGGCCACATCTTCAAACTTGGAACGAAATACTCTGAAGCGATGGAAGCCTACTTCATGGACGAAAACGGTGAGATGAAACCCTTCATCATGGGATGCTACGGCTGGGGTGTTTCCAGAACGATGGCGGCGGTTGTGGAACACTTCCACGACGAAAACGGTATGATCTGGCCCCTGTCCATAGCACCGTACACGGTCATCGTCGATATCCTGAACATGAACGATCCAGATCAAAAGCGTGTCGGAGAGGAGATCTACAGGGCTCTTCTGGAAAAGGGTGAAGAGGTTGTCCTCGACGACCGCGAGGTTTCACCGGGATTCAAATTCAAGGACGCGGATCTCATCGGTTTTCCCATAAGGATAAACGTGGGAAGATCCCTGAAAGACGGTGTGATCGAGTTGAAGAAGCGCTACTCAAAAGAGCTCGTAAAAGTGAGCATTCAAAATGGTCTTGGCTCGCTTTTTGAGGCTCTGAACAGAATGAAGGCAGAATACGATCCTAGGGAGGCTATCGAGTGAATTACTCTCGACTCTCTTCTGCCACTCTTCAAGGCATAGAAGCGATGAAGATAGACGTGGAAGTTGATTTCGACAACAGGAGCGTTTTCAACGATATAGATGTGGTGGGGCTCGGAGACACCGCCGTGAAGGAAAGCAGGAAAAGGGTGAAGAGTGCTATTCTGAACAGCGGGTTTTCTCTTCCCCATGGAAAGTTCGTGGTGAACCTTGCACCGGGAGATGTGAAAAAAGAAGGCTCCATGCTCGACCTTCCGATAGCCCTGTGTATCCTTGCTTCAACGGGCATTGTTCAGGTGAGCGAAAACATCCTCGCCGTTGGAGAACTTTCGCTGAACGGTGAAGTGAAAAGGGTAAGTGGCATTCTACCCGTTCTTCTGGCCCTTTCTGGGAACTTCAGAGGAACCGTCATAATTCCAAAAGAAAACGAAGAAGAGGCAACGTGTGTGAAGGACCTTCACGTCTACACGGTGGAATCCCTCAGAGAGTGCGTGGAGTTTCTGAGGGGAGACAGGGTGTTGGAAGAAGTTGAATACGTTGGGATAAAAGAAGCTGTGCTGGATCGATCCGTTGACTTTTCGGACGTTCGGGACCACGAGATGGTGAAAAGGGCCGTCGAGATAGCGGTAGCGGGGTTTCACAACATTCTCATGGTGGGAAATCCAGGCTCTGGAAAGACGATGATAGCAAAGAGAATCCCCACCATCTTCCCTCCGATGACGGAAGAGGAGATCATCGAAACGAGCAAGGTGTACAGTGCAGCGGGTTATCCCGGTCTTGTCCGAATCAGACCGTTTCGCTCACCGCACCATACAGCCTCCACCGTTTCCATCATCGGCGGTGGCACAACACCGAAACCCGGAGAGATTTCCCTTGCACACAACGGTGTGCTCTTTCTCGACGAACTACCAGAGTTCAAGAGGGACGTGCTCGAGGCTCTGAGGCAGCCCCTTGAGGAACATTGCGTCACCGTTTCAAGGGCAAAGTTCACCGTCACTTACCCTGCCCGTTTCATGTTGGTTGGTGCGATGAATCCCTGTCCCTGTGGAAACTTCGGAGATCCAAAACAACCCTGTGTCTGCTCTCCAAGGGACATTCTGAGATACAGGAAGAAGATATCGGGTCCACTTCTGGACAGAATAGACATCGTCGTGAACGTGCCGAAGCTTTCTTTCGAGGAGATGATGAGAAAACCCGAAGGAGAAAAGAGTGCATCCATAAGGGATCGAATCATGAAAGCAAGAGAAATCCAAAAACGACGTTTTCAAGACACATCCATCTCCTACAACTCTCAGATGACACACAGGATGTTGAGAGAACACGTAAAACTCGACGATAAAAGCGAGAACCTGCTCAAAAGGTACGTGGAAAGGTACGGGCTTTCCGGCAGGAGAATCGATAAGGTGTTGAGGCTCTCAAGAACGATAGCCGATCTCGATGGCAGAGAAAGGGTGGAAATGAAGCATCTGGCGGAGGCGTTGCAGTACAGATTCAGGGATGACTAGCTCCACCAGAATTTCCTTTCTGCAACTTCGTCCATTCTCTTTCTCTCTTTCAGGTTTTCCTCTGCCTGGTACTCTTTGAGTTTTCTTTCTCTCAGTTTCTCAAGCATCTTTCTTTCTTTCATCTTCTCCAGAAGACTTTTTCTGATACTTTCCTGCTCTTTCAGCAATTCCTGTAGCTCTTTCTGATACTTCTCTATCTCCATTTCATAAAAGCGTATCCCACGTTCGAGTTCGAGTAGATCTTTCTTCGAAAGCAGACCTTTCCGAAGAAAGTTGTTTTCTATTTTTTTCTTTTCGATGGTCAATTGTTGTATAATGCTTCTGAGATTTTCGATCTTTTCAGAGATCTTTGAGAGATCATTTTTCAAAGTTTCTTCTTCCTTTCTTCGAACCGCGTATATTCTCTGGAGTCTAAACTTAAAAGCCACAGCAATCACCCCGGTCAGGGAATTTGCGAAAACCGTATGCAAGGTGATAGAATTATGTAAGGTTCCATTAATTTCTGATAATATTTTACCTGATTCTGGAGGAGAAAGTGTTGTTCACCAGAGAGGAATTGATGGAGACAGTGAAAGAAAGAGTAGAAAGGTGCACTGCGTGTCCACTGCATCTCACAAGGACGAACGTTGTCGTGGGTGAAGGAAACTTGGACACGAAGATCGTCTTCGTTGGTGAAGGTCCAGGAGAAGAAGAAGACAAAACGGGAAGACCTTTTGTTGGAAGGGCGGGAATGCTTCTGACAGAACTTTTGAACGAGGTGGGAATCAAGCGAGAGGATGTCTACATCTGCAACGTTGTGAAGTGCAGACCCCCTAACAATCGCACTCCAACCACAGAAGAGATGTTCGCGTGTGGGCATTTCCTGCTTGCACAGATCGAAATAATAAATCCGAGTGTTGTGGTCGCTCTGGGAGCCACTGCCCTGTCCTTCTTCATGGATGGAAAGAAGGTCTCCATAACCAAGGTACGGGGAAATCCAATGGATTGGCTGGGCGGAAAGAAGATCGTTCCAACGTTTCATCCAAGTTATCTTCTGAGAAACAGAAGCAAGGAACTGAGAAAAATCGTTCTGGAGGATTTAGAAAAAGCAAAAAGTTTCATAAAGGAGGGTTGATAAGATGCCTAGAGGAAGAAAGAAAACGCTGACACCTGCACTCGAAGATTACCTTTCTGTGATTCAGGAGATACTTCAGAGCCAACCCGCAGCGAGGGTGAGTGTTATAGCGAGAAAGATGGGTGTCAGTCTTCCCAGTGTAACAAACGCCATGAAAAGGCTCGCGGAACTCGGATATGTGGAGTACGAAAAGTACGGTTACATCACCCTCACCGAAAAGGGCAAGAGAAAGGCAAGATCCCTCAGAGGATCGCAGAACAGACTGAGGAACTTTTTCTTCTACGTTATGGGAATCCCCTCTCCAACGGCCGAAAAACTGGCGCGACACTTTTCCCACTTCCTGGATGCACGCACAAGAAGCAGGTTCAAAAAGTTCTACGACATCATGGTGAACTTCGACGAGAGCAGAGTGCAGGAACTGAAAGAATTTCTCGAAGAAAGCAAGAGGATCGTGAACGTCCAGGAAATACCGGAGGAAGCGAAGAAGATCGAGGAGGACGAAGAGGAGGAAGCATAGTATGAACGTTCTGGTAACTGGTGGTGCAGGATTCATCGGTTCACATGTGGTGGACAGGCTGATAGAGAAAGGTTACGGTGTCATCGTGATAGACAACCTGTCATCCGGGAAAGTCCAAAATCTCAACAAGAACGCTCTCTTTTATGAGCAGAGCATAGAAGATGAAGAGATGATGGAACGCATCTTCTCCCTGCATAAACCCGAATACGTGTTTCACCTTGCAGCCCAGGCGAGCGTGTCTATTTCCGTGAAAGAGCCAGCAAGAGACGCAAAAACGAACATCCTTGGTTCTCTCGTGCTCCTTGAGAAATCCGTAAAGTACGGGGTGAAGAAGTTCATATTCTCCTCCACCGGTGGGGCGATCTACGGCGAAAACGTGAAAGTTTTCCCTACACCGGAGACAGAAATCCCCCATCCCATATCACCCTACGGCATAGCAAAGTACAGCGTGGAGATGTACCTGGATTTCTTCGCCAGGGAGTACGGATTGAAATACACCGTCCTCAGGTACGCCAACGTTTACGGTCCAAGGCAGGATCCCCACGGAGAAGCCGGGGTCGTAGCCATTTTCACCGAAAGAATGCTAAAGGGAGAGGAAGTTTACATATTCGGAGATGGGGAATACGTGAGGGACTACGTTTACGTCGATGATGTGGTCGAGTCGAATCTTCTTGCCATGGAGAGAGGAGACAACGACGTGTTCAACATCGGAACGGGAAGAGGAACCACTGTGAACGAACTCTTCCACATGCTGAAGGAAATCACCGGTTACAACAGAGAACCCGTCTACAAACCTCCAAGAAAGGGCGATGTGAGAAAGAGTATCCTCGACTGGACAAAGGCGAAAGAAAAACTCGGATGGGAACCGAAGGTTCCCCTTGAGGAGGGGTTGAGACTCACCGTTGAGTACTTCAGAAAAGCCGTTGACTGAACTGCTCAGACCGGAAGATTTCGATGACTTTTCTGGACAGGATCATCTGTTCGGTGAAGACGGGATCCTGAGGAGGACTCTGAAAACGGGTAACATGTTTTCTGCCATACTGTATGGACCACCGGGGTCTGGAAAGACCTCGGTTTTTTCGTTGCTGAAAAGGTATTTCAACGGAGAGGTCGTTTATCTGAGTTCCACCGTCCACGGTGTATCTGAGATAAAAAGCGTGCTCAAAAGGGGAGAACAGATGAAAAGATACGGAAAAAAGCTTCTACTGTTCCTCGATGAAATACACAGGCTGAACAAAAACCAGCAGGCAGTTCTGGTCACACATGTGGAAAGGGGAGACATCATCCTCGTTGCAACCACGACGGAAAACCCAAGTTTTGCCGTTATCCCTGCCCTCCTTTCAAGGTGCAAGATACTCTACTTCAAACCACTCTCAGAAAACGATCTTCTTGAAATCGTTGAAAAGGCCGTGAAGAAACTCAATATGAAACTGGACGACGACGTGAAAAAGGCACTTGTGAGAAACGCTGAAGGGGACGCAAGAAGATTGCTGAACACCCTCGAGATCGTCTACCAGGTGTTCAAAGACAAAGAGGTGACCATAGAAGATCTGAAAACCCTGTTCGGAAAGAGTGTGAGTTACTCAAAGGAAGAGCATTACGATTTCACATCCGCTTTCATAAAGAGCATGAGAGGAAGCGATCCGAACGCGGCGATCTACTACCTCGTGAAGATGATAGAAATGGGAGAAGACCCAAGGTTCATTGCCCGAAGGATGATCATATTTGCGAGTGAAGATATAGGACTGGCAGATCCAAATGCACTGATCCTGGCCGTCTCCACCGCTTTTGCCGTTGAACATGTGGGTCTGCCAGAGTGTTTGATGAACCTGGTGGAGTGTGCTGCTTATCTTTCTCTTGCTCCAAAGAGCAACTCGGTCTATCTCGCTATGAAAAAGGCACAGGAGCTTCCAGTGGAAGAAGTGCCACTCTTTTTGAGGAACCCTGTAACGAAAGAAATGAAAGAGAGAGGTTACGGAAGAGGATACCTCTATCCGCACGATTTTGGAGGATTCGTCAGGGTCGACTACCTTCCAGAGAGGCTGAAAAACGAGGTGATATTTTCCCCGAAAGGAACCGGATTTGAGAAGGAATTGCTTGAAAGGCTAAAACACCTCTGGCCTGAAAAGTACGGGGGTGATGGTATGTCTGAGATCAGAAAAGAGCAACAGTACAGAGGCAGAAAGATACTGGTCGTGAAAGGTGACATCACAAAAGAGGAAGTAGATGCAATAGTGAACGCCGCCAACGAATATCTGAAGCACGGCGGTGGGGTTGCAGGTGCGATCGTAAGAGCAGGTGGAAGTGTGATACAGGAAGAAAGCGACAGGATAGTGAGAGAACGCGGTAGAGTTCCCACAGGAGAGGCCGTGGTGACAGGAGCGGGAAATCTCAAGGCCAAGTACGTGATCCACGCGGTGGGACCCGTCTGGAGAGGTGGAAACTACGGAGAAGATGAACTTCTGTACAGAGCGGTTTACAACGCTCTTCTCAGAGCCCACGAGCTCAAACTGAGGAGCGTTTCAATGCCCGCCATCAGCACTGGTATCTTCGGATTTCCGAAGGAAAGGGCGGTAAAGATCTTCGCCAGAGCGATCAGAGATTTCATCGACCATCATCCGGACACGTCCCTAAAAGAGATAAGAATATGTAACATCGATGGAGAAACGACCAGAGTGTTTGAAGAGAATCTGAAGATCTGAAAAAGGGGCCATTGGGCCCCTTTTTTAAAGACCTCGGAGGAAGTATTGAACCAACTCAAACGATTTCTTGGATCTGATACCGGCAAGATCGCCATACCTGAAAGGAGATATTGACGTTTTTATTGTATCACAACCAGATAAAAAAACAAGGGGGCGTCCGCCCCCAATACGTGTCATCAGTATTCCTCAGGCAGAGACGGTGTTTCTTTCTTTTCCTCAGGTTTTTCGACCACCAGCACTTCCGTTGTCAGGAGCATTCCCGCGATGGATGCTGCGTTCTGGAGAGCGCTCCTTGTGACCTTTGCAGGATCTATGATTCCTTTCTCAAACATGTTTCCAAATTCGCCCCTCAGAGCGTCGAAACCGTAAGCCGGATCGTCGCTGGCAAGGATCTTCTCTATGATCACGGCTCCATCGTATCCAGCGTTCTCTGCAATCTGTCTGATCGGTGCAGAGAGGGCTTTGTAGACGATCTGTGCTCCTATCTTCTCGTCACCATCGAGCTCTTCGAGAAGCTTTTCTACGGCTTTTCTGGATCTCAGGAGAGTGACTCCTCCACCGGGAACGATTCCCTCTTCTACGGCAGCCCTAGTTGCGCTCAGAGCGTCTTCGATTCTGTGCTTCTTTTCCTTGAGCTCTGTTTCGGTGGCGGCTCCGACCTTTATGACGGCGACTCCACCGGCGAGTTTGGCCATTCTCTCCTGGAGAGTTTCTTTTTCGTACTCAGATGTGGTCTCTTCTATCTGAGCCTTGATCTGTGCGATTCTCTTCTTGATCGCTTCGGGATCTCCTTTTCCTCCGATGATGATGGTCTCGTCTTTCTTGACCCTCACAAGGTCGGCCCTTCCAAGGTCCTCGAGTGTGAGGTCTTCGAGGTTGATTCCGAGTTCTTCACTTGCAACCTGTCCGCCGGTGAGGATGGCTATATCCTGGAGCATGGCCTTTCTTCTTTCACCAAATCCAGGTGCTTTTACTGCACAGGACTGAAGCGTTCCCTTGAGTTTGTTGAGAACGAGTGTGGTCAGAGCTTCACCTTCGACGTCCTCGGCAATGACAAGGAGTGGCTTCCCTGTTTGAGCAACTTTCTCAAGAATCGGTATCAGAGGCTTCACAGCACTGAGTTTCCTGTCGGTAATGAGGATGAAAGGTTCCTTCAAAACGACTTCCATCTTCTCTGCATCCGTCACAAAGTACGGTGAGATGTATCCCCTGTCGAACTGCATTCCTTCGGTGAATTCAACGTAGGTCTCGAGTGTCTTGGAGTCCTCAACCGTGATGACACCGTCTTCTCCAACTTTGTCCATGGCCTCGGCGATAAGTTCTCCTATTTCAGGGCTGTTGGCGGAAATCGCCGCAACATGAGCGATGTCTTCCCTTCCAGAGAGTTTCTTGGAGAGCTTTTTGATTTCCTCAACGGCCCTTTCAACGGCCTTGTCTATTCCTCTTTTGAGCAGGATCGGGTTCGCACCGGCTGCAACGTTCTTGAGACCTTCTTTGATCATCGCCTGCGCAAGAACCGTTGCCGTTGTCGTACCGTCTCCGGCGACATCGTTCGTCTTAGAGGCAACCTCCTTCACGAGCTGAGCACCGAGGTTTTCGAATTTATCCTCGAGCTCAATTTCCTTTGCAATAGAAACACCGTCGTTCGTTATGGTTGGAGATCCCCAGGATTTCTCAATGACAACGTTTCTTCCCTTCGGTCCAAGGGTTATCTTCACAGCGTTTGCGACCTTGTCCCACCTCTTTCGAGAGCCCTTCTTGCTTCCTCGTTGAACTTCAAAAGCTTTCGGCATATCTCACACCTCCCTCACTCTTCGATTTTCGCAAGTATATCGTTCACATCGATGATGATGTAATCTTCATCATCGATCTTTATCTCCGTACCGGCATACTTGGAAAAGATCACCTTGTCTCCCACCTTGATGTCGAACTTCTCTTCATCTTCTATCTTTCCCACCGCAACGACTTCGGCTTTCATGGGTTTTTTCTTTTGCTGAATCTGGAAGCACTATTCCTCCTTCGGTCTTCTTCTCCTCCTTGATGGGTTTGATCAGCAACCTTTCACCGAGAGGTATCACCTTCATGCTTCATCCCTCCTTCGGAAATTTTTTAGCACTCTCGACTCATGACTGCTAATATAAATATACAACTTTTTCCATGCGACTTCAAGCGCTATGATTTAAGGAAAAATAACAGAAAAATTACGATATAATTAAACAAAAGATAAAAAATGTCTAAAACCACGTTTCAAAATATAAGGGGGTGCTTTCGGCACCCCCTTCCTTTCTGGTGGAGGCGGGGGGATTCGAACCCCCGTCCGAAGATGGAGGCCCCTGGGCTTCTCCGAGCGCAGCCCGTGTTTCGTGTCTCGGGAAGGACCCCCCACGGGCAGGGTGTCGCTTCCCACAGCCTTCCTGAACCTTCCCGATCCGGGCCGGAAGGCGGAGCCCAGATCGGTAGGCTGGATCCCTCACGCCCTCTTCCGGAGCCCAGCCAACTCCGGAGAGGACGGCCGCCTATCTATTAGGCGGCAACAGCAACAGGTTCGTTGGCACTTATTCGTGTTCCCACCTTTTTTACGAGGAGGTGGGGACCTCGGCTCGCTTCCCAGGGGACTCCATCCCCGTCGAACCCGTTCGCCCCCTGGTTTCAGCCATGATTATTATACCACACCTCCTTGACTTCATCTTCTTCAGAAAGGTTCAGATTATTGTATAATCATATGAAGGCATCAGGAAAATCGACCAGGAGGTGTACCCTGTGACAGCGTACGTTATACGAAGGTTGCTTCTGCTTCCCCTGATACTCCTTGGTGTAACGTTCATCGTGTTTTCCATGATCCAGTCACTTGGACCTGACAAACTGCTGGCTGCTTATGTGAATCCGAACATGCTCGACAAACTGACGCCAGAACAGATGGACGCATTGAAGGAAAAGTACGGACTGAACGACTTCTTCGTGATCCGGTACGGCAAATGGCTTCTCAACACCCTGAAAGGAGACCTTGGATGGTCTCTTGTGGGAAAAGAACCCGTGAAAGACGCCCTTTTGAAGAGGTTGCCGTACACGATTGAACTCGCACTTTACGCCATTTTCCCGGTTATATTCGTTGGAATCTGGCTGGGTGTGAAAGCCGCTGTACACAGAGGAAAATTCCTGGACCATTTCATAAGGATATTCGCAGTTGTGGGATGGTCCTTTCCGGATTTTGTTTTTGGACTGCTTGTTTTGATGATCTTCTACAGCATTCTGAACTGGCTCCCTCCGGGAAATCTCAGCTTATGGGCTGAGGAGGTGATCAGATCTCCTGAATTTCGTCGCTACACAAAACTCATCACAGTCGATGCCCTGCTGAACGGAAGACTCGACGTTTTCTGGGACGGCCTGAAACACCTCATAGGTCCCATCATAACACTCTCCTGGCTCTGGTGGGCGTATCTTTTGAGAATCACAAGATCCAGTATGCTGGAGGTTTTGAACAAAGAATACGTGAGAACGGCCAGAGCGAAGGGCCTTCCAGAAGACGTGGTCATAAACAAGCACGCCAAGAGAAACGCACTCATTCCAGTCACCACGGTGGCCGGAGGCATGGTGATAGGGTTGTTCTCTGGAACGGTGATCGTGGAGACCGTTTTCAACAGAACGGGTGTGGGAAGCTTCACGGCACAGGCAGCACTCCAACTCGATTACGCGTCCGTCATGGCTTCTGCTCTGTTCTTCTCCACGATCCTGGTGGTAGGGAATCTCATTATAGACATCCTGTACGCCCTCATAGATCCCAGAATAAGACTCGGATGAGAGGTGAAATGGCGTGAATCAGGAGCTGAAGAGAATTCTGAAGAGATTTTTCAAAGATCCATCCGCTGTGCTCGGACTTTCTCTGGTTCTTTTTTTCACGGTGGTGGCCATTCTGGCGCCCGTTATCGCACCACCCGTTCATCCTCTCACGAGGATGAAACTCCCAGATCCCTATTTGATGCCCGTTGTGAGCTGGGATCAGAGTCCTCAGCCACCGACTACGAAAGAGGACGCCATAGCGAAAAATCCTAACAGAGAACCGATACGTGGTGTGGATTATCATCCATTTGGTGTCATAGGTGGAAGGGACATATTCTACGGAGTTGTCTGGGGAACGAGGACGGCTTTCAAAATAGGGATAATAGTCACCCTGGCCAGACTTCTGATAGGAATCCTGATAGGTTCCATCTCCGGATACTTTGGAGGATGGATAGATGAACTTCTCATGAGGATCACCGACGTATTCCTTTCAATTCCGTTTCTCATAGCCGCCGTTGTTCTTACGACGGTGCTTGGAACGGGCCTGGACAAGGTCATGATTGCGATGATCGTATTCGGCTGGATGGGTGCCGCAAGGCTCATAAGAGGGAACATACTGCAGGTGAGAGAAGAACAGTACGTTCTCGCAGCGAAGGCGATCGGTGTGCCGGACTTTCTCATCATACTAAAACACGTGCTTCCAAACTCCATTTTCCCTGTTCTGATCTGGGCATCCATGAACATGGGATCCCTTGTGATAACGGCCGCTGTGCTCAGTTTCCTTGGTCTTGGAGCACCTCAGGGATACGCGGACTGGGGGTCTATCCTCAGTTACTCCAGAGACTGGATGATGGAGATCGGAAAACACTGGTATGCTCTCGTCTATCCGGGAACCGCCATGGTGCTGTTCGTGCTCGGATGGAACCTGCTGGGAGATGCACTGAGAGATGCATTCGATCCAAGGCTCAAATTCTAAGGAGGGATCAAGTTGAAAGAACCCTTGCTTCGAGTGGAAAATCTCAAGACCTACTTCTATACAGAAGATGGTGTTGTTAAGGCCGTTGATGGAGTCTCTTTCGATGTGTTCGAAGGAGAGACCCTTGGTATCGTTGGAGAGTCAGGAAGTGGAAAGAGCGTAACTTCTCTTTCCATAATGAGACTTCTCGATCAAAACGGAAGGATAGAGGATGGGAAGATCGTTTTCAAAGGGAAAAACCTTCTTGAACTTTCAGAGAGTGAGATGAGGAAGATACGAGGAAAAGAAATCGCCATGATCTTTCAGGAACCCATGGTGGCCTTGAATCCCGTCTTCACCATAGGAGATCAGATAATGGAAGCGATCATGCTTCATCAGAACGTCTCGGAGAAAGAGGCACGGAAGATGGCGATAGACATGCTGAGAAAAGTGGGAATCCCCGAACCCGAGAAGAGGGTCGACGAGTACCCTCATCAACTGTCCGGTGGTATGAGACAACGTGCGATGATCGCCATGGCTCTTTCCTGCAGACCAAGCCTTTTGATAGCGGACGAGCCCACGACCGCACTGGACGTCACCATCCAGGCTCAGATCCTCGAACTCATGAAGGAACTTCAGAGAGAGTACGGAATGGCGATCATTCTGATCACCCACGACATGGGTGTCGTTGCGGAGATGTCCGACAAGGTTGCAGTTATGTACGCTGGAAAGGTGGTTGAATACGGTGATGTGAAGACCATCTTCAACGAACCGAAACACCCGTACACCTATGCACTCCTCGAATCCACTCCAAGAATCGATATAGATCAGGAAAGGTTGAAGAGTATTCCAGGAAACGTTCCGGATCCTCTCAACTTCCCCACAGGGTGTAAGTTCCATCCAAGGTGTGAGTTCTTCGTGAAAGGAAAGTGTGATGTTGAGGAACCCGAACTGGAAGACATCGGAAACCACAGGGTCAGATGTTTCTTCTGGCAGAAACTCGATGAGATCAGACGCGCAAAAAGCGAGGTGTGAGACGTGAGCAAGGAAATCGTGAGAGTAGAAAACCTCGTGAAATACTTTCCCATAAGGGCTGGTGTTTTCAAAAGGATCGTCGGATGGGTCAAAGCGGTGGACGGTGTGAGTTTCAGTATAAACGAGGGTGAAACTTTTGGCCTGGTGGGAGAGTCGGGATGTGGTAAAACGACCGTTGGAATGACCCTTTTGAGATTGTACGAACCAACATCGGGACGAATAATCGTTGATGGAGAAGACACGACCTACTACTTCATGAGCCGCTCCAGGGCAAAGGACTACATAAGAAAGACTTATGTGGAAAGGTTCAGAAAGATGAAGAAAGATGACATAGAAAAGCTCAATGGAGTGGACAGAAAGTACGCCCACCTTTTCTTCGAAGAGGCAAAGGCTTCACCGAAGAAGTTCATGGCTCTCCTTCTTGATGATCTGAAGGAGAAAAGGAGAAAGTTCAGAAGAGAAATGCAGATAGTCTTCCAGGATCCGTACAGCTCTCTGAATCCGAGACTGAGAGTGAGAAGCATTGTGAGAGAAGGAATTGTCACACACAGACTCGCACGCGGTAAAGAAGTTGAAGAAAGGGTCAAAGAGATCCTCGAAGACGTCGGCATTCCCTCTGCTTACATCTACAGGTTCCCCCATGAGTTCTCCGGTGGTCAAAGGCAGAGAATAGGCATTGCAAGGGCTCTTGCACTGGAGCCAAAGCTTGTCGTGGCAGACGAAGCAGTGGCAGCCCTCGACGTCTCCATAAGGAGCCAGATCATAAACCTCATGGAGGATCTTCAGAGGGAACACAAGTTAACCTACATCTTCATCTCTCACGATCTTGCCGTCGTGAAGCACATCAGCGATCGGATCGGTGTGATGTACCTCGGAAAGATAGTGGAACTCGCTCCAAAAAAGGCCCTGTTTGAGAATCCTCTGCACCCCTACACCGTGGCCTTGATGTCGGCGATACCGATACCCGATCCAAACAAAAAGAGAAAGAGAATTATACTGAAAGGAGATGTACCGAGTCCGATAAATCCTCCTTCTGGATGCCGGTTCCATCCAAGATGCCCTATTGCAAAGGACGTTTGTGCCAGGGAAGAACCACCCCTTCGGGAAATCGAAGGAGGGCACTTCGTCGCCTGTCATTTTCCGGGTGAGTTGCGATGAAAAGACACTGGTTCATCCTGTTTTCAATAGCGATCGTTATATTGCTTTTCAGGGTTAAGTGGGATGTGAAGAAGATCTACGTGAAAGATAACGGGATTAAAGAAATGGTGGAAAAGATCCTGATAGAAAAACACTACAGGTTCTCTTTTGTGGACAACGAAGAAAACGCTCTGGTGATAGAGAAAGACAGAATGATCCTGCCACCAAACGACATAGTCCTGCATCTGGACTGGAGCGAAGAAAAGAAGGAAAAGGCAAAAAGACTGGCTGAATCTCTGTTTCAGGAAGGGGTTGTCCTTTCGGCCACCGAAACAAAAATCGCCACAGAAGATGTGATACTGGAAAGGGCACTGGACAGTTTTTTCAGAGGAGATAGTTCTTTCTTCGAGAACGGATATTACTGTGGAGACATCTATCTGTTTCTCAAAGATGAGTGTGTTGCAAGGTACGATCCAAAAACAGAGGAACTTGTCCTTTTTGGTCCTTAGGAGGTGAAGACTTTGGCAGCGCTTCTTGAGGTGAAGAACCTGAGCACGTGGTTCTACATGGAAGAGGGTATAGTCAAGGCCGTGAACGATGTGAGTTTTTCTCTGAACTCCAACGAAGTGCTTGGAATCGTGGGAGAAACTGGCTCTGGAAAGAGCGTGACGGTAAAATCCATTATGCGTCTCATAAAACCCCCGGGAAAGATCGTGAGTGGTCAGGTCCTGTACAGAGGACAGGACATTCTGAAGATCCCCGAAAAAGATATGCACAGAATCCGTGGAAAGGAAATCGCTATGATCTTCCAGGATCCAATGATGTCTTTGAATCCCCTGTACACGATAGGTGACCAGCTCATGGAAACGATCAGGTATCATCTGGGATACGACAAAAGAAGGGCCTATCTCAGGGCCGTTGAAATGCTGGAACTCGTTGGGATACCCGAGCCAGAAAAGAGAATGAACAACTATCCCTTCGAGTTTTCTGGCGGTATGAGACAGAGGGTGGTCATAGCGATCGCTCTGTCCTGCAACCCCAGCGTGCTCATAGCGGACGAGCCTACAACCGCGCTGGACGTCACCATTCAGGCTCAGATCCTCGAACTCATGAAAGAACTACAGAAAGAGTTCAAAACGGGTCTTCTGTTCATTACGCACGATCTGGGTGTGATCGCGTCCATGGCAGACAGGATCATGGTGATGTACGGTGGAAGACAGATGGAGATAGGAACGTCCGATCAGATCTTCTACTCTCCGCGTCATCCGTACACGAAGATGCTCTTGAGAAGTATCCCGAGAGTTGACAAGAGGCTGGAAAAACTCGAGTCTATACCCGGTCAACCTCCCAGAATGGTGGACATACCGCCTGTGTGTCCCTTCTTGCCTCGATGTCCAAGGAGGGTCGACAGGTGCCTGGCCGAGCTGCCAGAACTCATTGAGATAGAGGAAAATCACTTCGTGAGGTGTTTCAATCCCGTCGAGGAGGAAGTGAGCGTTGAAGGAAATACTTGAGTTCCAAAGAAAAGAGATCACAGAGTATCACGTTTACAGAAAGCTGGCAAAAAAGGTCTCTGGAAAGAACGCAGAGATCCTTCTCTCCATAGCCGAAGATGAAAAAAGACACTACGAGATGTTCAGAAAGATCACAGGGAAAGAGACAAAGCCATCGATGCTTCTGGTCTTCTGGTACATACTACTTGCCACTCTGTTTGGTCTCACCTTTGCCCTGAAACTCATGGAGAGGAACGAGAAAAAGGCCGAAAAAGCCTACGAGAAGATAGACATTCCCGAAGTGGTCAGGATCATGAAAGACGAAGAAAGACACGAAGAAGAAATCCTGAACATGCTCGACGAGGAGCGCTTGAACTACGTCAGTTCCATGGTTCTTGGCCTCAACGATGCCCTGGTTGAGTTGACAGGAGCACTCGCGGGGCTCACCTTTGCCTTTCAGAACACCAAGATAGTGGGACTTTCTGGCCTGATAACGGGCATAGCAGCCGCCTTTTCCATGGCCGCCTCTGAGTATCTCTCCCAGAGAGCAGAAGAACAAACCGAAAAAACCAGTCCTCTGAAGGCTGCACTGTACACGGGTATTGCCTACATTGTCACCGTAGCGATACTGGTGGCTCCTTTTCTCATTCTGGAGAACCCCTTTGTGGCTCTGGTTTTCACACTGATCGGTGCCACTCTTGTTGTCCTTTTTTTCACTTTCTTTGTCTCCGTAGTCAAGGAAAAGAGGTTCGGCAGTTACTTTCTGGAGATGTTCCTTCTCAGTTTTGGTGTTGCCGCTTTCTCTTTCCTGGTTGGGGTGATTGCCCGAAGGATCTTTGGAATCGAAATATGAGGAGTGTTAGGCAATGATATGGAACGACATCATTTTCTGCGTCGTGGACACGGAGACCACCGGAACAGATCCTTTTGGTGGAGACCGGATCATCGAAATAGCCGCTGTTCCTGTGTTCAAAGGAAAGATCTTTTCGAACAGGGCGTTTCACTCTCTGGTGAATCCCCACGTTAGAATACCCGCCCTGATACAGAAAGTACACGGAATCAGCAACGAAGAAGTGGAAGAGGCCCCCGATATGGGAACGGTTTATGAACGCTTCAGGGACTATGTGAAAGGGACCGTTCTTGTCTTCCACAACGCCAACTTCGATCTCACGTTTCTAGATATGATGGCAAAAGAAACCAGAAACTTTCCACTGACGAACGCCTACATAGACACACTGGACATCTCCCAGGAGGTCTTCGGAAGACCGCATTCACTGAAATGGCTCTGCGAAAAACTGGGAATAAGAGATAAGATAGAACACCGGGCGCTCTCCGATGCCCTGGTGACGGCAAAGGTTTTCGTTCGGCTCGTGAAACTGCTTGGCGAACACAAGGTGGACGATTTCATACGAAAGAAATGGGGGTAAGACCATGGTGAAAAACTACGTCCTCGACACGAACGTTCTGATCCACGATCCGGATTCCATATTCTCCTTTGAAGACAACAACGTCATCGTTCCTCTTCCGGTCCTGGAAGAACTGGACAAACTGAAGAGAGAACACGGCAGCGTGGGTAAGAACGCCCGTGAGGTGATAAGACGTCTGGATGAACTCAGAAGGAAGGGAAACCTCAGAAAGGGTGTTCCTCTGGAGAACGGAGGAGTGTTGCGTGTCCATGTGCTGGAAAGGGAAGTGGAGGGAGCGCCCCGCTTTCTCCATGAAAGATACATGGACAACATCATTCTCTCGTACGTGCTGGACCTCATCAACAGGGAGAAAATTCCCACCATTCTCGTCAGCAAAGACATAAACCTCCGTGTGAAAGCGGACTCCCTTGGCATACCCGCTCAGGACTATCTCACTGACAGATCGGAACTGGAAACCATGCCGAAAGGCTACATGGAGTTTCACGATGAAGACCTCAAAAGAGCGCTGAAAACCAAAGAAGTGGTCGAAAAAAATCTGGATCTTCTCGACAACTTCTACATCGATCTGGGGGAACTTTACGGAAAGTACAGGAAAGGAAAAATCTTTCGCGTTAAACCCTTCGAGATAATGGGAATATCTCCCAGAAACAGAGAGCAGATCTTTTCCATGGACGCACTCCTGGACGATGAGATTCCCCTCGTGTTCCTTGTGGGGATAGCGGGAACGGGAAAGACCCTCCTGGCCCTCGCAGTCGGTCTTTACAAGGTTCTGGTGGAAAAACGGTATAGAAAGCTGATCGTAACTCGCCCCACGGTTCCCATGGGACGGGATGTGGGCTACCTTCCTGGAGAACTGGAAAAGAAGATGAAACCCTGGCTGCAACCGATTATGGACAACCTGGAATTGATCTCGTCCCTTTCTGGACTGAAGATCAAAGAACTGGAAAAACAGGATCTTCTGGAGATAGAAGCCCTTTCCTTTATCAGGGGAAGGACGATTCCGAAGCAGTTCATCATCATAGACGAGGCGCAGAACCTCACCCCGCACGAGGTGAAAACGATTCTCACACGCGTTGGAGAGGACACAAAGATCGTTCTGGTCGGTGATCCGTACCAGATAGACACACCTTACCTGGACAAGGATACGAACGGACTGGTCTACGCAGCTTTGAGGCTTCTCGAATCGGATCTTTCCGCCGTTATAAAGCTGGAGAAAGGAGAAAGATCAAGGCTGGCCACCGTCGCCGCCGAGCTTCTGTGAAACTTCCTTCAGCATTTCGTCCAGCATGGCACTCTCAACGAAAGAGGGAGAAAGCTGGTACAGAAAGCCTCTTCCGTGTCGTTTTTTGCGGACCACTCCCATCTTCTGAAGGGAAGACAGAACATTTGATGAATCCTTTCCCCTGAACGCGTCTATCTCGCTCTTTGGCAGCGGTCCGGAAAGAAGAAGCAGCGCCACAATCTCCATCTGTGATTCGGTGAGGTTTCTGTACTTTCGTCTGGACATTCTGGAAACAAGATCCGCGTACTCGGGTTTCGTGTAAAACCGGTACTTGCCCCCAACCTCTCTCAGGACAACTCCGTGTTCTGGCTTTTCGTACTCTTTGACCAGCTCTTCGAGTATCTCCTTCACCTTTTCTTCGCTTGTTTCGAGAACCTTCGCCAGTTTCTCCGGTGATACACCGCTTGACGCAAACAGCAGGGCCTCGATGGCGGCTTTAAGATGCATGGGCGAACCTCCTGATCTTCATGTCCTCGAGAAGTATGAGTTTTCCGATCTTCACAAGCTCCAGGATGGCAAGCAACCTCACTATGAGTTCATAAACGTTCTTTGCTCGGGAGAGCAAAGAAGGAATTTCCTCTTCCCCATCGACCTCTTCTAAAATTTTTTCCATCATGTCCTCCACAGAGAAAACCTCACTCTTCACACGATGGACGGACTCACGGAGGGCCTCTTCCTTCCAGATACGCTCCAGGATCTCTCTGAACTTCTCCAGTCTTTCGACCTTTTCAAAGAAGGGTGTTTTTAACCGAACAGGTTTTCTTTTCAAAAGGGACGGCTCTTCCCTCATCCTCTGAACGATCTCCTTCACTTTCGAATACTCTTCCAGTCTTCTGTAGAGTTCCTCACGTTTTCTTTCCACTTCTTCTTTTTCTTCTTCCCTCACCCTTGGAATGAGAAGTTTGGATTTCAGTTCCATCAGCGTGGACGCCATCTCGAGAAAATCCGATGTGATCTTCATGTCCAGCCTCTTCATGTGTTCCAGATATTCGACGAATTCGTCTGCGAGTTGGGATATGGGAACCTGCCTGATGTCCACCTTCTTTTTCCTCACAAGATAGAGTAGAAGATCAAGGGGACCCTCGAAGACGGGGAGCTTGAAAACAAGTTCCATATTTTCACCTCAGAACATGAGATTCATTGCTTTCCTCACTTCCTCCATGGTTTGCCTGGCCACTTCCCTGGCCCTTTTCGTTCCTTCGAAAATCACATCGTCCACATAGTGTGGATCTTCGTCTATTCTGGAAAAATTCTCCCAGATCGGCATCAGTTTCTTCTTCATGTTCTTCAAAAGAAGCTTTTTGCAGTCAACACATCCTATCCTGGCCGTTGTACAGCCCTCCCAGACCCATTTGCTCTCCTCTTCGCTGATGTCGAACGCCTGGTGGTATTTCCAAACAGGGCAGTTCTCAGGATTTCCCGGGTCTGTTCTTCTCACCCTGGCAGGATCTGTCATCATTCTCAGAATGGTTCTTTCCAGTTCAACCTCTGAGATTTCAAGGTTTATGATGTTTCCGTAACTTTTGCTCATCTTCCTTCCGTCTGTTCCCGGAAGTTTTGGTACCCTGGAGAGGATGGCATCCGGTTCGGGAAAGACCTCTGCGTACAGGTGGTTGAACCTTCTTGCGATCTCCCTTGTGAGCTCTATGTGGTAAACCTGGTCCTCACCGACAGGTACTCCTTCGGCCTTGTATATCAGTATGTCCGCAGCCTGAAGAACAGGGTATATGAGAAATCCTGCGGTGGAAAGGTCCTTGTAATTGAGTTCTTTCTTTATTTCCTTGTAGGTTGGAACTCTTTCAAGGCGCGATACGGAGACGATCATACTGAACAGAAGTGCAAGTTCTGCATGCTCTTTCACACCGGACTGGACGAACACCACGGACTTTTCAGGATCTATTCCACAGGCGAGAAACCCCCTCACCAGATCCCGTGTGTACTCTTTCAGCCGGGAAACATCGTCGTAGTGTGTTGTCAGGGCGTGCCAGTCGGCCACGAAATAGAAACACTCGTTCCCCTCTTCCTGAAGTTTCACCCAGTTTTCAAGAGCCCCCACCAGGTGACCTATGTGAAGTTTTCCCGTTGGTCTCATACCGCTCAGGATTCTCAACTTTTATCCCTCCGCTTTCTGTGGTAACATTTATTAAAAAAGAGAAGGAGTGTGAAAACGTTGAGTTCAAAAACCATCTACATTTTGCTCGTGATCATGGTGGTCTTCATGCTCGTGGAGTTTCTTTTTTTCTTCCTGGGAGGACGAGCTCCCTTTGAAATAGTATACTACAAGAGCACGATGGAGTACGATTATTCTGGAAATGCGACGTTTACCACGAACGCGAAGCTGTATTTCAAAGACGAAAAGAAAAAGGAAGAGTACAAGGCAAACTACGCCTCCGCCTCCAAAGAGGGACTGAATGAGTATTTCTCTCAGGTCAGCAAAGAGGTCGGAAGAGAGATAATCCCGCTGGACTACGAGGTGAGTGTTAGCGACTCTGGAGGCATGCTTGAGGTCACAGAGACCACTCTTCTGAAGGGCGCTGCACAGTTGAACGGTGATGTTCTGGACACGAGCATGGGAAGTCTCACACTGAACGTGCCAGGAGAGACAGAGATCGTTATGAAGCTGCCGGAAGACGCCACGGTGATATCGATCTTCCCCACTCCAACCGAGAGGGAAAACAACGTTCTGATATGGAGACCGAAGGAACCAATGAGATTTCCAAGCGTCATCTTCAAGAGGGTGACGGAGAATGAAGGAGTTTCTGAAACTGCTGAATGAATCCAGACTCACAGTTGTGCTCACAGGAGCCGGAATAAGTACCCCAAGTGGTATTCCCGACTTCAGAGGGCCACAGGGTATATACAGAAAGTACCCGCAGAACGTCTTCGATATAGACTTCTTCTACTCTCACCCTGAAAAATTCTATGAGTTCGCAAAAGAGGGTATCTTCCCCATGCTGGAAGCAAAACCAAACCCTGCACACGTTCTGCTGGCAAAACTGGAAGAGCGGGGACTCATAGAGGCCGTTATCACACAGAACATAGACAGACTCCATCAGAAAGCAGGAAGCAAAAAGGTCATAGAACTTCATGGAAACGTCGAAGAGTACTACTGCACAAGATGTGGAAAGGAATACACGGTGAAAGACGTTATGGAAAAACTCGAAAAAGACAGCGTTCCAAGGTGCGACGATTGTTCAGGCCTGATCAGACCAAACATCGTGTTCTTTGGAGAGGCATTACCTCAGAACGCCCTGAACGAGGCAATCCGCCTTTCATCGAAAGCCAATCTGATGATCGTGATGGGATCCTCTCTGGTCGTGTATCCGGCTGCCGAACTTCCCCTCATAACCGTTCGCGGTGGAGGAAAACTGGTCATCGTGAACATGGGAGAAACTCCGCTTGATGATCTGGCCACTCTGAAGTACAATATGGATGTTGTCGAGTTCGCCAACAATGTAATGAAAGAGGGAGGAATTTCATGAGTTTTCTCGATTACCTTGTAGTCCTATCGACACTGGGTACGGTGGTTTTTTCATGGACTTACCTTCTTCTTGGAAGGGAAAACGGTCAGAGAGAGCTGGACAGAGAGGAAATCGAAGAAAGAATAATGGAACTCATGGGAAAGTTTCGTTACATGTCTGCAAACAGGCTGGAACTACTTGAGAGAAAAACCCAGGAGATCAGAAGACTCATAGCAGAGGCGAACACCGCCATGTCGAAGTTGATGGTGAAAATGTCGGAGATGGAACGGCTGGAACTTTCCAAGGTGGAAATCACCGAAGAGAAAACCGTGAGAGAAGAACAAAAAACACAGAAAGAACCTGAAGACGACACAGAGAAGGATGCCGGTATAGAGAAAAAGATCGTCTCCATGTACGACAGAGGATTTTCTGAGATAGACATCGCCAAAAAACTCGGTGTCACGGTGGGGGAGGTCAGGCTGATCCTGCAGCTTTTCAAGAGGAACGTCGGTTGATATGAAGAAAACGATACCTGCCCGATGTGTCTTTGAGGAAGGCTGCCCCCGGTACGATCTTTTTTAACTCTTCCACCTGGTCTTCTCCTATCTCCATGAGAACGATCTTTCCTTCCGTACTGTACCTTCTGAAGAACTCTCTGTAGAAGTCAAGTCCGTCCTCGCCGGCAAAGAGGGCTTCTGAAGGCTCGAAAAGAACGTCCTGTGGAAGTCTGGCACTCATTTTTACATAAGGAGGATTGGAAAGGATCATCTCCATTTTCTCGTAATCTTTTTCGAACGGCTCCAGAAATCTTCCCCGCTTCACCACGAATCGATCCAGAACGCCGTGTCTTTTCGCGTTTTTCAGAGAAACTTCCACCGCCTTTTCGGAGATATCCGTTGCAAAAACGATTGCCCCAGAAAATTTCGCAATGCTCACTCCAATCGCACCACTTCCAGTTCCCACGTCGGCAACCACCCTTAAGCCGTATCTTTTGATCAGATCGAGTGCCATCTCAACGAGTTCTTCCGTTTCCGGCCTTGGAATGAACACACCCTCTTCCACGAAAAAAGAAAGTCCCATGAACTCCTTTTCTCCAAGGATGTAATGGAGAGGGTATCCATTTGCTCTTTTTTCCACCAGTTCTTTGATGATACTCTTTTCTTTTTCAGAAACGATGATGTCTTTTGTGACAACGTCTTCTTTTCTCACTCCAAGAACCTTTGCCGCTATCAGAATAGCCTCCAGAACTGGATTTTCTGCCACGTTCTTTAACTCAGAAGAAAGTTCTCTGATCAGATCCCAAACTTTTCTCTCAACTCCGGTGACATTCTCTCTGGCGTCCATGGCGGATCGAAGGTGAGCTCCACCTCCACGTTTCCAACGCCCTCTATCTTTTTTATGGCCTCTTCCGCGTCGGAGAGGATCATACCTGCCAGAGGGCACATGGGAGTCGTCATCGTCATGAGCACCTTCACGTTGTTCTGGTCATCGATCTGGATATCGTACACCAGGCCCAGACTCACCACGTCCAGTCCCAGTTCAAAATCTATCACGTTTTTCAGAGCGTTCAGAACGTCTTCTTTTGTCACCTTTTTTGGCATACACATCCCTCCCGGTTCCATTATACTATGATACAATTAAAATTAGAAGAACCAAATTGGGGGTGGCAGTGTGCCGAAGGTTACAGTTTCCATAAAAGTAGTACCTGCCGTGGAAGATGGAAGACTCCACGAGGTGATCGACAGAGCCATAGAAAAAATAGCATCGTGGGGCATGAAGTACGAAGTGGGACCATCCAGCACAACGGTGGAGGGAGATTTCGACGAGATCATGGATCGAGTGAAAGAACTCGCAAGATACCTTGAAAATTTTACAAAGAGGTTCGTTCTCCAGCTCGACGTGGACTACAGATCTGGAGGTATCACCATTGAGGAGAAAGTATCGAAGTACCGCTAAGTGGATCTTTCTGGTTGCCACTCTGGTCGTGTGGGAGTTCTCGAATGTACCGCAGTATCTTCTCCCAAAGCCGTCCTCCATCGTCTCCCAGATGATCTCACAGTGGAGAATACTGCTCGTTCACAGTCTGTACACCATAGCTGAGTCCCTCTCTGGTCTTGCAATCGGTCTTGTGATCGGTGTGGGACTCGCTGTGCTAATGGACACTTTCCAGTTCATCAGAGAGATACTCTATCCCGTGTTGATCGTTTCACAGGCAATTCCCATAGTCGCCGTGGCACCGCTTGTGGTCATCTGGTTCGGACTTGGAATCGGAACGAAGGTGGGTGTTGTGGCTTTCGTGACACTCTTTCCCGTGGCTCTCAACACCCTGGAAGGATTCAGAACGATAGATCCGGACGCACTGGACCTTTTCAGGGTGATGAAGGCAACCAGAACACAGATCTACAGATACCTGATAATACCCCACACGCTTCCTTACGTTTTCTCCGGGCTCAAGATATCCGCCACCTACGCCGTGGTCTCCGCCGTCATAGGTGAGTGGCTTGGTGCAGAGAAGGGACTTGGAATCTACATGATCAGAGCCATGAACACGTTCAGAGCAGACAGACTCTTTGTTTCCATCGTGATAGTGGTGATCCTGAGTGTGGCCGTGTTCAAGATGGTGGATCTACTTTCAAGAAGATTCACGCCGTGGTTTGAGGAAAGGAGGATGGTAACATGAAGAAGATACTGGTGCTTCTCTTTCTGATTCCCCTCGTCCTTTTCGCAGAGGAAGTAACGGTTGTTCTGGACTGGTATCCAAACACGAATCACACGGGACTCTACGTTGCCAAAGACCTTGGATACTACGAAGAAGAAGGTCTGAACGTGGAGATCGTACAACCCTCCAGGCTTACGGCGGAACAAATCGTGGCCAGCGGAAAAGCAGAATTCGGTGTCAGTTACCAGGAGGCGGTCACTCTCGCCCGGGGAGAGGGGCTTCCCATCGTCTCAATAGCCGCAGTAATACAGCATAACACATCGGGATTTGCATGGCTGAAGAGTGAAGGCATAAAGAGCGTGAAAGACTGGGAAGGAAAAAAATACGGAACGTGGGGATCTCCCATAGAAAGAGCAACGATAGAGTACATCATGAAAAAATACGGTGCTGATCCTTCGAAGGTGATCTTCGTGAACGTTGGACAGATGGACTTCTTCGCCGGGACCCTGAACGACGTGTTCGATTTCGCCTGGATCTTCTACGGGTGGGACGGTGTTGCAAGCAAGGTGAAAGGAATAGAGATAGAATTCCTCCCGCTTCGGGAGATAGACGAGGTCTTCGACTACTACACACCCGTTCTCATAACGAGTGAATCCCTGATAGAGAAGAATCCGGACCTTGTGAGAAGATTTCTGAGAGCGACGGCAAGGGGCTACGAATACGCCATTCAGCATCCTGTCGAGGCTGCAAAGATTCTGCTCAAATACGCTCCGGAACTCGATGAAAAGATAGTTGTCGAATCTCAAAAGTACCTCGCCGGCCAGTACAGGGCAGACGCCGAAAAGTGGGGATACCAGAAAGAAGAGGTGTGGAGGAGATACGCGGAATGGCTTCATTCGACGGGCTTTTTGAAGGAAATGATAGACGTGACGAAGGCCTTCACGAACGAATTTCTCCCGTGATCTCGGTGAGGAACCTGAAAGTTCGATACGGTGATCTTCAGGTGGTGGAGGATCTCTCCCTGGATCTTTTCGAGGGAGAGATCCTCTCTCTTGTTGGACCTTCTGGTTGTGGTAAGACTACCATCGTGAAGGCCATTCTCGGTCTCATCCCGTATGAAGGAAACGTGTTGATCTCCACATCCAGTGTGGGATACTGCCCTCAAAAAGACGTACTCTTCGACTGGATGACGGTTTACGAAAACGCCGCCCTTCCGCTCATTCTGAGGGGCAAAAAAGCTACAGAGAACGTGAAAGAACTGATCGAAAGGTTCGGCCTTTCGGGCTTCGAAGACAAACGTCCTTATCAGCTGAGTGGAGGTATGAGACAGAGACTTTCGGTCCTCAGGGCCGTGCTTTCGGGGAAAGACCTCCTGGTACTGGACGAGCCCTTCTCATCGGTCGACGCGTACACGAGAAAGAAACTTCAGATATGGCTTTCAGAAGAGATACACAGAATGAAAAGCTCTGCCATACTGATCACACACGACGTGGAGGAAGCCGTGTTTCTCTCCGACAGGATACTGGTCCTTTCCCCACGACCCACGAAGGTATTGAGGGAGATCCTGGTACCATTTCCAAAACCGAGAACGCTCGAAGTGCTCTCGGATCCACTCTTTTCTGAGTTAGAAAAGAAGATTCTGGAGATCCTCATGAATCAACTCTGATCTTCTCCGAAGCACTCTCTGAAAATTCCTCCACAACACCCAGGCCGTCGATCACACCGTTGAGGTAGTTTCTCAGGCGTCTCACCTGGAACATGAAGGCTTCTAACTTACTCTGAACGGTAGGAGTGAATGGGTTTCCGTCGGACTCTATGTGTATCACCGGAAGGTCTCCAAACTCTTCCAGCACTTTCTTAATCTTCCCCTTTGCCTTGTGTTTCAACTCTTCCAATCCTCTCTTCACAATTGCTTCTGCTATTCTGCTCGGCATACAGCCGAACGGTCCGATGGAGATGATACCATCGTAATGTTCCACTATTTCGTGGAGAATCGTGCCGATCGTGAGGATCGCTTCACCCGTGAGCCTTGGGTTCAGGTAGTCCCTGGCGGATCTGACGATTTCCCTTATGTTCACCATGTGACCTCTGTAAAAGCCCGTTTTTTCCATGATCCTTTTCACTCGCTTCTCTATGTACCTTTTCACCAGCACCTCTATGCGTTTTTTCAGTCTGTCCATTCCTGTGGAGTCCGGCGAGATCAACCTGTTCAGGAAGAGATAATCCGTGTAGTAGATCCATTCGTGAACGGGGGAGATGTGCATGACGATGCCGTTCTTTTCCATGAGTTCTTCCAGGTTCTTCCTGGAAAATTCATCCCTTCTGACGTATATTTCACCTGTCAGAAGCACCCTGGGAGCGTGTTCGTAGTCCACTCTCTTTTCAACACCCGAGAGTATCTCTGCAACTTTCTCGAGCGTTTTGAAGAACTTTCGAAGAGGATCGTTCGCCAGACTGAGCAGTATCTTTTCTTTGCAGCCCTCCACAACCTTCCTTGCTTCTTCTCTATCCTTTGCAAGCGTCATAACACCCCGTTCCACATCGAAGAAGACGTCCGATACAACCACCGCAAGCCAGGCCCTTATCCTGAAGGCGGTCCCCAGACCAGCGTAAGCGTTCTCCGAGTTGAGTCCAAAGAGCGTTACGTTCTCCACGTTGTTTCTGTCCAGCCACAGGTTCATGAATACGCTGTATTGTCCAAATCTGCATGGCCCCATCGTCTCTGGCATGAAGTAGAGAACGATTTCGTCCCGATTCGCCTTCTCTTTCACGTACTTTATGAGACTTCCAAGGGTGAGCTGAAGAGGCAGACACTCCTTCGACAGAGAGTTCCCCCTTCCGAGCTTGAACTCCTCCACATCCGGTGGTGGACATACATCGGATCTGACACCATAGTATCTGAACGCTGCAGAAAGACACTGAGAACCGAACTGTCCCATCGAAGGAAAGACGACCTTCACACGCTCGTCGTCGAGCGTTTTTCTCTTTCCATCCGGCGTGATGATGTAGAGTCTGTCCTTTTCCAGAACGGTGTAGGGTCTTTTCACCGGACTTTTTCCTTCTTCTTTTTTCTTCAGTTTGAGGTAACTTCTCACTATATCGATGAACGCCTCCACTCTTGTCTCCACACCCGCATCCGCCGTGTGACTGTCGAGTTCCAGCACCAGGGAAGGCTTCTTCCCCATGATGTCTCTGAAGTAGGAGATGATGAAAGAATCTGGTCCACAGCTGAAGTTGGTGATGTAGACACCGAAGAGTTTTGGGTGCTTTTCGACGAATCGGGCTGCCTTCAGTATCATCTCTCCCCAGGACCAGTACATGTTCCTGTAACCATCTTCTTTTTCGAAGGGAAGAGAGTCGAAGTTTATGATGGGTATTCCGCGGGTGGCGAACTTTTCTGGAATTCCCATGTTTGCATCGGAAGAAAACGCGTTGTAGGACCTTCCAAAGAGAACGACTCCAAACTCTGAACTCTCAAGGACTTTCAAAAAATCGTTCCACTGCTTTTTTATCGACTCGAACCTTTCACGAAAGACCGCCTGGGCTTTTTCGAAGGCTCTTTCCCCTTCTTCTCTCGATTTTCCTAGCTTTTCTGCCAGTTTGAGGAACTGTTCTCTCTCATCTCCACGTGAAAAGTCAAAATACTCCGTCACGAGCTTTTCTTTCAAAGACGGAAAGGCCGATGAAAGCCAGTCCGCTTCACTCTGAACGAAGGGACAGAAAACGTTGTAGTTCTCGGAATTTTCCACCTTTATCCCACGTATTCTGGGAACGAAGATCAAATCCGGATTTTTCGAAAGAAGGTCGTACATGTATCCATGGGAGAGTTCCACCGGGAAACAGAACTCGGAGTTCTTCATTTCCCAGCCACGTCTGTCGGATTTTTCAGGAACGATCACCTCGAATCCCAGTTCCTCCAAAAATGTGTAGAACAGAGGAAAGAGGTTGTTCATCGCAAGAGATCTGCTCAGACCGATCGTCTTCGATGAACCTTTTACGTGTTCGAAATCGAAGATGTACCTTTCTCTTTTTTTCACGAAATTGTACTTCGTGCTGTCGACGTTCAGGTGTCTCACCACGTTTTCGTACCTGTTGCAGGCACCACCGAAGGGGAACCTCTTTCCATCGATCTCTATGATCCTGATTTCACACTTTCTGTCACACTTTTCTTTTCCACCAGGGCAGATGAACGTTCCTCTGTATTTGACCTCTCTGGATATCAACTCTTTCAGATCGAATTCTTTCTCCTTCAAAAATCCAAGTTCCAGATTCTCTTTGGTGAGGAGTGCTACGCCGTAGGCACCCATCAGGCCGGGATGAGGGGGAACCACGATCTTTTTTCCGACGAGGGCGGCCATGGCAACGGGAACGGCTCTGTTGTAGCAGACTCCGCCTTGCATGAAGATCTTCTTCCCAACGGGTCTGTTTCCTTTTACCCTGTTCAGATAGTTCATGCACACAGAGTACACAAGCCCTGCGCAGATGTCCTCTTTGGAGATACCTTCGTTCACAGCAGTTTTGACATCGCTTCCTATGAAAGCAGCACACTGGTCGCTGAAGTTCGGTGGGTTTTCACCCTTCATGGCGAGGTCCCCGATCTCCGTGTAATGAACCCTCAAAGATTCCCCTGCAGCTTCCTCGAGGAAGGATCCCGTTCCGGCAGAGCACGCCTCGTTCATGGCATAATCGGTGGGCACACCGTTCACCAGATAAGTGTATTTCGCATCCTGACCGCCTATTTCGAAGATGGTGTCCACTTCCGGATCGAAGTGGGCCGCCGCCCTGGCATGGGCCATGATCTCGTTGTAGACGGCATCGGTCTGTGAGTAAAGTCCCACGATCTTTCTTCCAGAACCTGTAACACCCAGACCGATTATCCTCACCCTGGTTCCGTTCAACTGTTCGAGGATCGAGGTGTAACACTGTCGTGCCGCCCTTATGGGATCACCGAGGGTTCTCAGATACACACCGGCGAGAATGGCGTTGTCCTTGTACCTCATCAGAACTGCCTTCGTGGTGGTCGATCCAACGTCTATTCCCAGAATACACACATCACCATCTTTTGCTTCCTGAAAGGGCATCTCCTTGAACTCCACCAGATGAGCGTACTTTCTCAGGGGCTCATGCGTGGGAAAGCTGGATCTTTTTTCTTCCTTTATCACGAAAGTGCGCTTTGTTTCGATCCTGTTTGCGATTCCCCAGAGATACGCCCCGAACGCTTCGAAGAACAGGGCTTCCTCGGGAACAACAACGTCGAGAAATCTTCTCAGGTGCTTCAGCATGAGTCTGTTCCTGGTCGTACCCCCAACAAGCAGGATCTTTTTCACGTTCGCCTTGTGTGCAAGTTCGACGATTTTGTCGGCCATCACCTTTCCAAGACCGTTCAGAACCAATTCTTTTGGCACTCCCTTGTTCAGAGCGTGTGTGCAGTCGCTTTTGCAGAAGACCGTACATCTGGAGGAGAGTTCGTAATACTCTTCCACGTTCACCCTGTTTGCTTCCTCGAGGGAGATCCCCATTCTCTGAAGTTGTTGCAGGAAAAACTCACCCGTGCCCGAGGCACACTTGCTACCCGTGTATATACCCGTTATGATTCCCTTCTCGTTCACCCTGTAGAGTACGGTGTTTTCCCCTCCCGCACTGACTATGGCCTCCACCCGACCGTATTTCTCCATAAGGTGTCTGTAGGCGACCTCCGTTGCTTCAGCCTCAGAAATCTGAGGAAGATCTATCACTTCTCTTGTTTTGCGCCCGGTGAGGACAACGGGACCTTTTTCGAGGAAGGTGGGTATCATGGAAGAAAGGAGTGCAAGCGGGTCTCCGTTGTGGGGAAGATTGCCCTTCCCGCTTTTGCTGTAGAAAGATACGCTCGAGGATCCAACGCACACACCGGTCATTGGCATCACCTCTTTGTTGGATATTTTAACACCAAAAGATTTCATCCTCAACTTTTCCCCCTTGAAATCCTCTGCAGTCTGTGATATCATTTGTACCGGCGACCCGGTAGCTCAGCAGGCAGAGCACCTGACTTTTAATCAGGGGGTCGTGGGTTCGAATCCCACCCGGGTCACCAGTGGTGCGAGAGTGGCGGAACTGGCAGACGCGCTGGACTTAGAATCCAGTGGGCTGAAGCCCGTGTGGGTTCAAGTCCCACCTCTCGCACCAGGATAGAGCAGGCGGGTGTAGCTCAGTGGTAGAGCACCAGCTTGCCAAGCTGGGGGTCGCGGGTTCGAATCCCGTCGCCCGCTCCAGAGAAGAGAAGGGGGATATCCCCTTCTTCTTTTTCTTTGATGGAGGTCGATGCAGTTGTACACCTTCTCCGTGGTGACCTCTCTGATAACGATCGTTATCACTCAGAGAATCCTGAAAAAACTCTCCCTTTCCCTCCTGTCCGGAGTGGTCGTCCTGTTTCTCATACTGAGAATTTCCAGCGTGGTTGAAATTGCACTGCGTGTTCTGACATCTTCTTCGTTCTGGTCTCTTCTGTCGACTGTGTTTCTGATCTATCTTCTTTCTGGTATGATGGAATCATCCGGTGATTACAGGAAATTCTCTAAAGAGATGAGAAACATCTTCTCCAAAAACGTGGATTCGTTCGTTCCTGCTCTCATCGGACTCATGCCGATGCCAGGTGGTGCACTTTTCACCGCCCCAATGGTGAAAAACTCCCTTCCAGATGAAAGTCCCCTGAGACTTGCCGTCAAAAACTACTGGTTCAGACACACGATAGAATTCTTCTGGCCCATATACCCTGCAGTGGTACTCGTGTCAGAACTTTCCGGTGTTCATGTGAACAGTGTTTCTTTAAAACTGTTTCCTGTTTTTGCACTCGCCTTCACAACAGGCTGGTTGTTCTTCAACGGAAAGCAGGTGCCATATCTGTCGAAGCCACGCTCCATTTCCAACCTTGTTGTGCTTTTTCCCATCACCGGAACTGGCCTTATGATTCTGGCGTTCCGGGTACCGGGCTGGCTCGCCCTCCTTTTGAACACAGCAGGATACACCGTCTTCAGAAGAAAGTTCTTTCTGAGTGCTCTGAAAAGCACCCTCAGAAAATGGGATGTTTTCGTTGTGCTCTTTCTTGTTTACTGTTACAAGGTTGCGATCGACACCATGAACGTGGGAGAAAAAATCGCCCATGAGTTTCTGGAATGGCACATCTCTCCGTTTCTTCTTCTCTTTTTTCTTCCCTTCGTATCCGGTGTCTCCACAGGAATAACACAGGCGGCGGTCGGTATTTCTCTTCCCGTTGTTCTCAGTATGTTTAGCAAGGAGTACGCTATATACACCTACATGTTCGCTGTGGGTGGTGTTATACTGTCTCCGGTTCATCTCTGTGTGGTTCTTTCCGCGAAGTTCTTCAGAGTCGATGTGTTTGAAATTCTCAGAAGGGTCTTTTTCCCACTGGCGCTCACTCTGGTCTTTGGTGCCCTCATCCTGGGGGTGATCACGTGAACGAGATCGTCGTGAGAGGGGCAAGGGTGCACAACCTGAAGAACATAACGGTGAGGATACCGAAGAACAAACTCGTCGTCATAACGGGACTTTCGGGTTCGGGGAAGTCATCTCTTGCGATGGACACCATATACGCAGAGGGACAGAGAAGGTACCTGGAGTCCCTTTCCACGTACGCAAGACAGTTCCTCGGCGAACTCAAAAGACCGGATGTGGACGAAATAGAAGGACTCTCCCCCGCCATCGCCATAGATCAGAAGACGGTCTCGCACAACCCCAGATCCACGGTGGGAACGGTGACGGAGATCTACGATTACCTGAGAGTTCTCTATGCCAGAATAGGAAAAGCGCACTGTCCTGAGTGCGGCAGGCCGCTCGAGAAGAAAAGTGTCGACGAAATCCTTCAGGATCTGTTCAACTCGTTCAGAGAGGGAAGTCGAATCTACATCCTCGCTCCCATCGCAACGGAGAAGAAGGGAACCTTCAAGAAGGAAATCGAGGAGTTCGCCTCGAAGGGTTTCACAAGAGTTGAGATAGACGGGGAAATGTACAGACTCGAAGAGGTGCCCGAACTTGACAAAAACAGAAGGCACACGGTGAAACTGGTGGTCGATAGATTGACTCTGGAAAGCAAGAATGAGCACAGAATACTGGACAGTCTGGAACTTGCGATGAGAGAAGGAAAGGGCTTTGTGGAAGTCAGAAACGTGGACTCTGGAGAGAGCAGAACCTTCAGCGAAAACCTCATGTGCCCCGTGTGTGGAATCGGCTTTCCTGAGATCACGCCGAAACTGTTTTCGTTCAACAGCCCGTACGGAGCGTGTCCCAACTGCCATGGACTCGGTTTCACGTTCGAGGTGGACCCGTCACTTGTGGTGGATGAAGAAAGAAGCGTGCTGGATGGTGCGATCATCCCCTACAGATGGGACAGGAGACTCTCGAGGTGGGTGGCAAGGGAGCTGGAAAGAAGAGGTTTTTCCGCAGAGGTTCCCTTCAAAAACCTCCCCGAAGAGGCGAAGAAGTTTGTGTTGTACGGCGATGATCACTTCGAAGGAGTGGTACCGAAGGTTGAAAGATGGCACAGGGAAACCGAGTCTTCCGAAATGAAAGAGTGGCTGGAGAAAAACTTCGTCGTTCAGAGAACGTGTTCTCTCTGTGGTGGAAAGAGACTGAACAGAGAGGCCCTCTCTGTGAGAATAAATGGCCTGAACATACACGAGTTCACCGAGCTTTCCATCGAAGAGGAACTGGCGTTTCTGAAAAATCTGAAACTCACAGAAAGAGAGCAAAAGATCGCTGGAGAACTTTTAAACGAGATCGAAAAGAGACTTGAGTTCCTCATGGACGTTGGCCTTGGGTATCTGAACCTCTCAAGATCCGCCACCACTCTTTCGGGTGGAGAATCCCAGAGAATAAGACTTGCAACGCAGATAGGATCCGGTCTTACGGGGGTCATATACGTCCTCGACGAACCCACGATCGGCCTCCACCCGAGAGATACAGAGAGGCTGGTGAGGACCCTGAAGAAACTCAGAGACCTCGGAAACACGGTTATCGTGGTAGAACACGACGAAGAGGTGATCAAGAGCGCCGATTACATAGTGGATATTGGACCGGGTGGGGGTGCAAACGGGGGACGTGTGGTGTTTCAGGGCAGCGTGGAGGAACTGATCAAAAACTCAAACGGTTCTTTGACCGGAGAGTACCTCTCCGGGAAGAAAAAAATCCCTCACAGAGGAGTAAGACGACGTCCCTACGGATTTCTCAAACTGAGAGGTGTTCGTCACAACAACCTGAAGAACATAGACGTTGAGATTCCCCTTGGAGTCTTTGTCTGTGTGACCGGAGTTTCTGGATCGGGAAAGTCTTCTCTTGTCATGGAAACGCTTTATCCTGCCCTCATGAACGTTCTTCACGGAGCAAAGCTCCCGGTCGGCGAGTTCGACTCCCTGGAGGGCGTTGAGAACATAGACAAAGTGATCGCGATAGATCAATCACCGATCGGAAGGACTCCAAGGAGCAATCCTGCGACCTACACGAAGGTGTTCGATGAGATACGCACCCTCTTTGCAATGACGCCCGCAGCAAAAGCTCGTGGCTACACGAAGAGCAGGTTCAGTTTCAACCTGAAGGGAGGAAGATGCGAGGCCTGTCAAGGCCAGGGTTACGTGAAGATAGAGATGCTCTTTCTTCCAGACGTTTACGTGGAGTGCGATGTTTGCAAAGGAAAAAGATACAACAAAGAAACCCTTGAGGTGACGTACAGGGGAAAGAACATTTCTGATATACTCGATATGACGGTGGATGAAGCACTGGAATTTTTCAAGAATGTTCCTCCTATAAGGAGGACTCTTCAGGTTCTTCACGATGTGGGGCTCGGTTACATAAAACTCGGCCAGCCCGCAACAACGCTATCAGGCGGGGAGGCACAGAGGATAAAACTCGCGTCTGAGTTGAGAAAGAAAGACACGGGAAGAACGCTCTACATACTCGACGAGCCAACGGTAGGACTCCATTTTGAAGACGTGAGAAAACTCGTGGAAGTCCTTCACAGACTCGTTGACAGGGGTAACACGGTTGTGGTCATAGAACACAACCTCGATGTAATAAAGAACGCAGACCACATCATAGATCTCGGACCTGAGGGAGGAAAAGAAGGAGGGCGCATCGTGGCGACCGGTACTCCCGAAGAGGTGGCAGAAAATCCCTCTTCCCACACCGGAAGATTCCTGAAAGCTGTGTTATAATGCCTGGGGAGGTGCTGTGGATGAAGACGTTTTTCCTCATCGTTCACACCATCATAAGTGTAGCCCTCATCTACATGGTCCAGGTGCAGATGTCGAAGTTCTCAGAACTCGGTGGGGCCTTTGGAAGCGGTGGGCTTCACACCGTTTTTGGAAGAAAGAGAGGCCTCGACACCGGAGGAAAGATCACACTCGTTCTCTCTGTACTCTTTTTCATCTCCTGCGTGATAACAGCGTTCGTTCTGACGAGGTGATGGGATGACTCCGGAGGAACAGGTGAAGATCCTTAAAAGGAACGTGGTCGATCTCGTCAGTGAGGAAGAACTCCTCGACAGAATAAGAAGAAAAGGAAAACTCCGTGTGAAACTCGGTGTTGATCCCTCGCGGCCAGATCTTCACCTTGGCCACGCCGTTGTGCTCAGAAAACTGAGGGAATTTCAGGATCTGGGGCACACGGTCGTTCTCATCATAGGAGACTTCACGGCCAGAATCGGAGATCCGTCGGGAAGAAACGAAACACGGCCCATGCTGACGAAGGAAGAAGTGCTCGAGAACGCAAAGACTTACCAGGAACAGGCTTTCAAGATACTCGATCCTGAAAGAACAGAACTTCGTTTCAACGGCGAATGGCTCGATCGGATGACTTTCGCCGACGTGATCGTTCTCGCCTCCAAGTACACGGTGGCGAGGATGCTCGAAAGAGACGACTTCGCCAGAAGGTTCAGGGAAGGCATCCCCATCACCATATCGGAGTTTCTGTACCCCCTGGCGCAGGCCTACGACTCCGTTGCGATCCAGGCAGACGTGGAACTGGGAGGTACCGATCAGCTCTTCAACCTCCTGGTCGGAAGGAAGATCCAGGAAGAGTACGGACAGGAGCCACAGATTGTCATGACGATGCCGATCATCGAAGGAACGGATGGAAAACTCAAGATGAGCAAAAGTTATGGAAACTACATCGCGTTCAACGACACACCAGAAGACATGTACGGAAAACTCATGTCCATACCCGATGAACTCATCATAAAGTACATGAGGCTCCTCACGGACATTCCAGAAGAGCAGATTGAAGAATACGAAAGAAAGATGAAAGAGGGAAAGATCAATCCAAGGGATGTGAAGATGGTTCTTGCCTACGAGATCACGCGTTTCTTCCATGGTGAAGAGAACGCAAAAAAGGCTCAAGAACACTTCGTGAAGGTCTTTCAGAGGAAAGAGCTCCCGGATGAAATGCCCGTTGTTGAACTTTCCCAGGAGATGAACATCGTTGATCTTCTGGTGAAGATAGGAGCGGTCTCCAGCAGAAGTGAGGCGAAAAGGCTCATCTCACAGGGCGGCGTTTACCTGGACGGCGAGAGGGTGGAGGACATAAAATTCATCGTAAAGCCCGACGGCGAGAGGGTTTTGAGGGTTGGAAAGAAAAAATTCTACAGGATTTCCTGAAACGGAGACAAAAAAACTTTAGAAAACCCTTGAATTTGCTTTGGTCATGATGGTATAATCACCACAGGATTTAACGTAATCAATGTGAAGGGAGGTTTGTCCCATGAAGAGAGTTCTTCTTGCCATCACCGTGATTTCGGTTTTCTTCTCAGCGGCTTTTGCATTCTTCCCTGATGTTCCAAAGGATCACTGGGCCTACGAGTACGTCTGGAAACTCTGGCAGAGGGGTATCTTCATAGGCTATCCCGATGGTGAATTCAAAGGGGACAGGTACATCACCAGGTACGAAGCCGCCACGGCCGTGAGCAGGCTCCTCGATTTCATCGAACAGAAGATGCTCTCAGGAGTCTCTGGAAACCTAACCCAGGTCGTTGGAAACCTTTCGGACAAGTACATGGCTCTCGAAGAAAGAGTGAACAGCCTGGAAAGTGTCCTTGACACCCTGGCAGCCCAGATAGGCACCACCCAGGTCAACGTCAAAGAAACAGAAAGAGAAATCCTCGCCAAGATCGACTCTGCGAAGGAAGAACTCGAGGCAAAGTTCGAAGAAGAGATCTCTCTGAACAGGGAAGTTGTGAACAACGTGGGTCTCAGACTCGGAAACCTCGCAAGAGACTATGAGAGGTACAAGGAAAGCGTTGACACAAAGATAGCCGAAGTGAACGACAAACTCGCCGCCCTCGAGAAAGACCTTGGAAACAAACTCGCCGATCTCAAGGCCATGGTTGATCTCCACGAGAAAGACATCATAAACATCTACAACAAGATCTCCTCCGTGAACGAGGAACTCAACAAGAAGATTTCCGCAACGGAAGAGAAACTCTCCAGAAGAGACGAAGAGATCTCTGCAATGGTGGAACTTCACGAAAAGGACATCATAAACATCTACAACAAGATCTCCACACTCAACGAAGATCTAAACAAAAAAATACTTGACACGAAGGCCGAACTTTCTGCTAAAATAGAGTCACAGGAAAAGACACTGAACATGGTCTATACAAAACTCCTCGACGTGGAAAACAAACTCAGCGGTGAGATCGAATCTCTCAAAGAAAAGGACGCAGAGATTCAGAAGACGGTAGATCTTCACGAACAGGACATCATCAACCTGTATGGCAAAACATCTTCTCTTGAAGAAGACCTCAACATGAAGTACAACGAGACCAATGAAAGGATCGATCAGGTGAAGGCAGAACTCGAAAGCAAGATCGAAAGTGTGAAGGCCTACAACAGAAATCTCAGCATACTCACAGGTGCGTTCTTTGGAATTCTCGGTCTCATTCTGCTTGCAATCAGTGGTAAATAACTCAAAATTTCATTCTGAGGGGAGGTAAGATGTTATGAAGAAGTTGCTCGCTCTTTTCCTGGTACTGGGTCTTTTAGTCACAGCAGCGTTTGCCTACGAGGACGTTGTGAAAGTTAACGTCTCCGGTACTGGCTACTTCAAAGCGATCCTGGACGAAGAAGGTATCGACCTTGAAGGTGGAATCAGTGATCTCTCCGTGTCTCTTTCTCCAAGCTCTGGAAGCGTGACGGCACCTGCCACCATCACAGCAGAGTTTTCCATTGATATCCTTGGTAAAACCGCTTCTCTCAGCAAAATCTCCGTCACAACGGACTTGTTTGACTTGACCTACTACAACTCTGATATCTACGGGGACGGTTACGTGTTCTACTACGTGGGAGACAGAACCCTTGAATTCACGCCAAACCTTGGTCTTGAAGGAATCTCTCTGACTGTCTACTTCGCAGACATCGTTTCTGAAACAGACACTGACAACGCTACAAACGACACCAACAACTACTTTGACGACGCTGTTGCTCTGAAAGTAGGAGTCACAAACCTTGACCTTCTTGATGCAACACTCTTTGGAGCATTTTATGACACTGATACAGACGTTGCTACAAGCGCTTACGGCTACGCAGCTCACCTGAATCTCACCGGAAAAGACATTCTTGAAGGCCTCAGTGTGAACCTTGCCTACGCTTACGAAGCAACGGCTTCTTACCTGGTTGAGGCAGCCTACAGCAAGTCCTTTGAAATGGATCCTGTCACTCTGACCGTGTCCCCATACTTTGTCTACTCTGAAGGTGCTCCCACATACTACGACGATGATTCTGTTGATGGCGATGGCTGGACAGCACCCTGGGGTTCCAAACTTGCGAAAGCAGACCTCAAGGCAGAGGCTGGTGTCACAGATGAAGTCACGTTCAGTGCGGAACTCACCCCGACGTACGATCTTGCTGCCAACTCCTTCAGTCTGCCTGTCACTCTTACACTTGCCTACGCTTCCGACATCGCAAGTGCGAACGTGAAGGCTTCCTGGAGCGACGCGGTGGCAGCTGCCACTGACGTTACCATCGATGCCGACCTGACGGTCACCGCTGTTGAGAACCTCACAGTCAAAGCAGCGGCAAGATACCTGGTTGCCACCAACGAGCTTGGTTACAACGTTGATACCAGCTACGTCTACGGTCCTCTCACAACAGGATTCTTCTTCGGAACACTGTTCGACGATACAATCCACGACTACTTCACGTGGTACCTCTACCTGAAAGCAGAAGTTGAATTCTAATCCCACCACCACGAATCAGCCCCCGGCGCTTGCCGGGGGTTTTGTTTTGTTGTATAATTTAGAACTGGAGGCGTGTCCGAACTGGCTAAGGAGCCGGTCTTGAAAACCGGTGGGCCGGAAGGCCCGTGTGGGTTCGAGTCCCACCGCCTCCGCCAGCCCCACACGGGGCTTTTCTTTTTAAGGGGGTGAAAACGTGAGGGCGCTCCTTGTGATAGATCTTCAGAGAGACTTCGTCGACAGAGGCGGTGCCCTCTACTTTGAAGGTGCAGAGAAGGTGATCGATCCCATCCTCAGGTGGGTTGAGGACTTCAAGAAGGAAAACCTTCCCATCATCACCACCCAGGACTGGCACGATCCGAACGACAAAGAATTTGACATCTGGCCAAAGCATTGTGTCGCAGACACAGACGGTGCAAGACTCACAGAAAAACTGGAGAAGGCCCTGAAAGATTATCCCCACCATTTCTCCGTGAGGAAGAACCGCTACAGCGCTTTTCACAACACAGATCTGGAGAAGATAATAAAGGAAAAACACATAAACGAAATGTACGTGTGTGGTGTTGTAACCCACATATGCGTTCTCTTCACAGTGGAAGAGTTGAGGAACCGGGACATCCCTGTTAAAATAATCACTGAAGGTGTGGCGTCATACGACGAGGAACTGCATCGGTTCGCCCTGAGGGAAATGAAAGAGATCCTGGGAGCAGAACTCATCTGAGGTGATCGCTGTGAAAAGACTCAGTCCAGAGGTCTTCAAGGTTCCTATCGATCGAATCAGAAACGGATATTACTCGGACATATACTTCATGAACTACGTGAAGGTTCTGAAAAGAGACAACCGTCATCCACGGGTGTACTATCAGTTCTTTCCAAGAAAAGACGCCGTCGTCTGCGGTATAGACGAGGCGCTTGCCATACTGAAGTTCTGCACCGGATACTACAGAGACGAAGAAAAGGCAAGAAAGCTCTTCGAAGAGATACTGAGTATAGACAGAGAAATGCAGGCCGCCTCGGTAGAGATGGACGTTCAGAGGATCGTTGAACTCACCAGAAAGAAGTGGGATCTCAGGCTAAAACTGAACGATCTGTGGGTGGACAAATGGGACGAAATAGAGGTGCACGCCCTCTACGACGGTGAAGAGGCAAAAGAAGGAGAACCGATCATGACGATAGAGGGAGATCCAACCTACTTTGGATACCTTGAGACGGTTCTTCTCGGTGTGATCGCAAGGGCAACCAGCACGGCAACGGCCGTCAGGAAAGTTGTGAAAGCAGCGAGGGGAAAACCCGTTCTTTTCTTCAGCGCCCGCTTTGATCACTACTGGGTTCAGGCAACAGATGGCTATGCAGCACTCAAGGCAGGGGCTTTTGGTGTTTCAACGGACGCGAACGCAGACTACTGGGGTGTCAAGTCCATGGGAACGATGCCTCACGCACTGATCGCATGTTACAACGGGAAAACAGAAGATGCCGCCATCGCCTTCGACAAACACATGGAGGAAGACGTGAACAGAATCATACTCGTGGACTGGGACAACGATGTGATAGGAACCACCTTCCGTGTGATAAAGGCTTTCTATGAGTACGTCATGAAAAAGCCATTCAAACTGGGAGTAACGGACCCATCACCTATCATAGGTCCCGGAAAGAACAGAATCTGGGGAGTGAGGTTCGACACGGCGGGTAATCTGAGAGACAAATCGGTGATCCCGAAGGATGAGTCTTCCTTCGGGGTGTGCCCGGAACTCGTCTGGAGGGCAAGACAGGAGTTCGATAAAGTGGGACTCAAAGACCTGAAGATCGTCGTCTCAGGTGGTTTCGATGAGAAGAAGATAGATCTATTCGAAAGATTGGGGGTACCGGCAGACGCGTACGGTGTTGGTTCTCGCCTGCTGAGGGAGAAGGTGGATATCACGGCAGACATCGTTGAAGTCAATGGAAGACACTGCGCAAAGGTGGGAAGATACAAGATAGAAAATCCCAGATTGAAAAAAGTGGGGAAACGCTACTGGGAGGAAGAGTGAGGAGGTGAATGGAATGGAAATCAAAAAGGGTACCTGGATCATAAAGAAGGGTTTTGCGGAGATGTTCAAAGGCGGTGTCATCATGGACGTCACCACCGCTGAACAGGCGAAGATAGCAGAGGAAGCGGGAGCGGTCGCTGTCATGGCGCTCGAGAGGGTACCTGCGGACATCAGAAAAGAGGGCGGAGTTGCAAGGATGGCCAGCATAGCAAAGATCAGGGAGATCATGGAAGCAGTTTCCATACCCGTCATGGCGAAGGTGAGGATCGGCCACATCGCAGAAGCGAAGATCCTCGAGGAACTCGGAGTGGATTTCATCGACGAGTCCGAAGTACTCACACCTGCCGATGACAGGTTCCACATAAACAAACACGAGTTCAAAGTGCCCTTTGTCTGCGGTGCAAGAGACCTGGGAGAGGCATTGAGAAGGATAGCAGAGGGTGCTGCGATGATCAGAACCAAGGGTGAGGCAGGAACGGGAAATGTCGTTGAAGCGGTGAAGCACATGAGAAGGATGATGGAACAGATAAAGCAGGTGACGAAGATGGAAGACGAAGAACTCGTTGCGTACGGAAAAGAGATAGGTGCTCCGGTGGAGCTTCTGAGAGAGGTGAAGAGACTCGGAAGGCTCCCCGTTGTGAACTTTGCAGCGGGAGGCGTGGCAACACCGGCGGACGCTGCCCTCATGATGATGCTCGGAGCAGACGGGGTCTTCGTGGGTTCTGGTATCTTCAAGTCGAAGGACCCCAGGAAGATGGCGAAGGCAATGGTTCTTGCCGTGACCTACTGGGACAACCCGAAGATACTCCTCAAGATCTCTGAAGACATAGGAGAGCCCATGAGAGGACTCGATGTGGAAGAACTCGAAGTGAGAATGCAGGAGAGAGGGTGGTAAGGAATGAAAATCGGTGTTCTTGGGGTTCAGGGAGATGTCAGAGAACACGTGGAGGCGCTCCACAAACTCGGTGTTGAAACGCTGATTGTGAAACTCCCGGAGCACCTTGACATGGTCGATGGGTTGATACTCCCCGGTGGAGAATCCACCACCATGATTCGCATCCTCAAAGAGATGAACATGGATGAAAAACTGGTGGAGAAGATAAACGACGGCCTTCCTGTCTTTGCAACGTGCGCTGGCGTCATACTCCTTGCAAAGCGCATCAACAACTACAAACAGGAAAAACTGGGTGTTCTGGATGTCACCGTGGAAAGAAACGCCTATGGAAGACAGGTGGAAAGTTTCGAGACCTTCATCGAAATACCAGCAATAGGAAAAGATCCGTTCAGGGCGATCTTCATAAGAGCCCCGAGAATCGTGGAAACCGGCCGGAGTGTGGAAATCCTCGCTTACCACGAAGGTGATCCTGTTCTTGTAAAAGAGGGAAAGATTCTGGCGAGCACATTTCATCCTGAACTCACTGACGACCTGAGGCTCCACAGATACTTCCTGGAGATGGTGAAGTGATATGAAGGTGAGGATCGATCTGGAAGACGAAACGCTCAGGGAAAGACTGGAAAAAATCGTCCAGGAAGCGGGATTTCTGATAAACGAAACGGCCGATCTGATCATCACCGACAGGCCAGAAGACGGCGGAAAACAGAAGGTGCTGATCGCCAGATCCCTTCCGGAAGATATCCCGGAGGATGTTCTGGATGTGATCGATCCAGGTCTTCCAGATTTTCTCCTGAGAAGAAGATTTGAGATGATAAAGACGTACCTGAAGTTTCCACGGGGCATCCTCAGTTATCTCGAAGAAGAGTTCGAAAAGGCCAGAAGGTACGATTTCCCTCTTTCAGTCATATACCTGTTCTTTGAAGACGAAAAAACGGCAGAGCGTGTTTATGAGAGTATCCGGGAGGTTCTTAGATCGTCCGACAGGATCGATTTTGTGAGAAAGAACGAACTGATGATCGTTCTTCCAGGAACCACAAAAGAAGGGGTAGAAAGGCTCCTCAAAAGGCTGAAGCGAAAGCTTCTCAGGCTCGACTGGACAAAACAAACCTTCTTCGAGTACGGAACGGCACAGGTTGAAGACTGGATGGAAACCGTCGAGGATCTACTCGCATCCCTGGAGATTTCCATGAGGAGGTTGTGAGGGATCTGAGTAAAAAAGAGTGGATAAACATCATCCTTGCGCTGGTATTCGGTTTTGTTGCGGTTTTTTTCATATTCAGAGGAATCGATCCCAGAGAATTCTTTGAATACTTCCGCCCACAGTCACTGCTTCACATTCTTCTTCTGTGTGGGATATTTCTTTTTTCAATACTGATAGACTCTGCGAGGATGAAGTGGCTGTTTTCTTTTGTATGGGAGAAACACCTTTCGCTCTACGATGCATTTTTCAACAACTACATGAGTTTTCTTTTCAGTATGCTCACTCCCTTTTACTTCGGTGGGCAGGTCTTTCAAACATACCATCTTTCAAGGCTCGGCTTTGAATCTGAACACAACGTAAATGTGATCCTTTCAAGGTTCGTAGAGTACCTCATTTCCATCGCTATTCTTTCTACAATAGGACTTTTGAGATACAGGGATCTGTTCCTGTCGGGAACGCTGATGGCACCGAAGTTGATCTTCCTTGCCTATCTTGTGAGTGTGTCTTTCATCGGAGTTGTGATACTTTCACTCGTTCATCCTCCCCTCATCGCTCACCTGTTCGGGTTGTTGAAAAAAGCAAGATGGATGGATTCCATGATAAAAAGGTTCACAAAGAAAGAAGACTGGGACAGCCGCTTTCTGGAATGGACCCACGATCTGAAAGAGAGCGTTAAAATCCTGTGGAAGAGTGGCTTCATGCTCCTTGACTTTCCTCTCACACTGTTTTCCCTTCTTGTTCAGAGTTTTGCCCTCTATCTGGCAATTCGATTCAATTCCGGAAACATCGGCTTTTTTGACGCAACGGGACTTCTTTTCTTTCTCAGCATGGTTGTGTTCTACGTACCAACACCGGGGGCAAGCGGTGGTGTGGAGACCGTCTATCAGATCGTATTCAGCAAGATACTCGGATCTCCCGGTAAGACACTCGCATCGGTGCTGACCTGGAGGTTGTCCACCTACTATCTTCCCATCTTCATAGGTCTTGTCTTTCTGATGTTCTACAGATACCCGAAGGAAGTGAAAAAGTGAAGGTCGTTCTCAGATTCAAAAAGAGGGGAATGAAGAGATTTCTGTCCACCCTCGAATCCATAAAACTTGTGGAACGCTCACTCAGACGTGCCGATCTTCCTCTAGTGTTCACCGAGGGATTTCATCCAAAACCGAAGATGAGCCTTCTCGATGCCATGCCGGTTGGAGTGGTGAACCTTGCGTTCTACGTGGAAGTTCACCTGAAAGATTTTTCAGGAAAACATCTGAAAGATCTCGAAAGCACTCTTCCAGAAGATTTCCCCCTTTCAGGTGCGTGGATATGTGAAGAAAGCATAAACAAACTCGTCGCGTTCTATCGCTTCAAACTCATCACACCGTATTTTATAGATTTTCAGAACAAAAGAGTTGAAAAGAAGGGAAAGGAGATCCAGTTCAGAGAGAGTGTGGTTGATTTTGAGATTCTCAAAGCAAAAGATTATTACATTTTCAGGTATACTCAAAAGAGGGAAAATCTTTTGAACCCCCTGTTTCTTGTTGAGAAAGATTCGTTTTTCGTCGCAATATGCGAAGAAGCACTCACTGGGGAGGGGGAAGAACTTTCCTCTTTTCTTGAGAGGAGGGGAACACGTGTCAAAGAAGGTTCTCCTGGTTGATGATTCTGCCGTTTTAAGAAAGATCGTGTCCTTCAACCTGAAAAAAGCAGGTTGTGAAGTAATAGAGGCAGAAAACGGTCAGATAGCCCTTGAAAAGCTCTCCGAGTTCACACCGGACCTGATAGTGCTCGACATCATGATGCCCGTCATGGACGGTTTCACCGTCCTGAAGAAGCTTCAGGAGAAAGAAGAGTGGAAAAAGATTCCGGTCATCGTTCTCACGGCAAAAGGTGGCGAAGACGACGAAACGATCGCCCTCTCTCTTGGAGCGAAGAAGGTCATGAGAAAGCCCTTCAGCCCCTCCCAGTTCATTGAGGAGGTGAAGCGCCTATTAAATGAATGAAAGGGACATCTGCAGAAGGATCTCGGAGATACTCGGCATCGATTATGACTGCACAAGGGGTATCGACGAACTTTTGAAGATCCTGGAGTACGAAATAAACGAGTACAAGAAGAGCCTGGAAGAGCAGACCATTTTCATGGAGGCCCAACTAGAGGAACTCTCGCGCTCTTATGAAGAGATCTCGACGCTCCTTGAGATATCCGAGATATTCGGTGGGTTTGAGTTTCCAATGAACCTTCGTGAGAAACTGGAGAAGGTTATACCACTTCTCAAGAAGGTGGTGAAGTTCAAAGACTACATCGTCAGGGTTGAGGATCTGAGCATAGGGAACATGAGTCACGAGGAAGTGGAGCGGGAGATAGAGGAAAGAGAGAAAACCGTCCTGATAGAACCCGGTGAATCAAAGAAGTTTTCGAACCTTCTGTTTGTTCCCATTATCGGCAACAGATACTACGGGTACATGTGCTTCTCCGGAAAAGAAGAGGGAATCGTGTTCACCGCGAGCGACAGGAGGATAACGGAGGTCACATCGAGATACATAGCAAACGCACTGGACAGAATAGATTTTCTGCAGAAAGAGATCGAACGTCAAAGACTGGAAGAACAGATGGAAATCGCAAGACGGATACAGTCCGAACTTCTCCCACGGGAACTTCCCAGAACAGGATTCATCGATATAACAGCCTGTTCTAGACCGGCAGTTCAGGTGGGTGGTGACTACTACGATGTCTTCGCCAGTGATGGAAAGGTTCTTGCCGTCATGGGAGATGTAGCTGGAAAAAGTGTTCCGGCTGCTCTTCTCATGAGTGCCGTGAGGAGTTACCTGAAAGTTTTAAGCACCTCGCATTCCGATCTGGAAGATCTGGTGAACCACCTGAACAGTATACTCTGTGAAGATCTTTCGAACGATCGTTTCGTGACGATGGTTTTCCTTGAAATCTTTCAGAACGGAACGTTGAATCTGGTGAATGCAGGTCACAACCCCGTTTATTTTCTTCACGATGGAGAGATAGTGAAACTCGAAGCCTCGGCGATACCGATCGGTATAGCAGAGTGGAACTACAGAAGGCATACCATTCAACTGAAACCGAACACCTTCATAGTGGTCTATACGGATGGAATAACCGAAGCGAGGAACACCCTCGGAGAAGAGTACGGTTACGAGAGGCTTGAAGAAACGCTCAGAGAGTACAACGGAGACAGTGCCGAAGATCTTCTTTCCAAACTTAAAAAGAGTGTGGAAGAGTTTTCGAAGGATGTGCCCCAGCACGATGACATGACGATTATGGTGTTAAAATATAAAGGACAGCAGGAGGTGGAATGATGTCGGGTCACAACAAGTGGGCCAACATAAAGCACAGGAAGATGGCCCAGGATGCGAAGAAATCGAAGATCTTCACAAAACTGATCAGAGAGATCATAGTTGCAGCAAGGGAAGGAGGAGGAAACCCGGAAACGAACCCGAGGTTGAGGGCGGCAATCGAAAGGGCAAGAGCCGAAAACATGCCCAAAGAGAACATCGAAAAAGCCATAAAAAGAGGTACAGGAGAACTTGAAGGTGTGGATTACCAGGAAGTGGTCTATGAAGGTTACGCTCCAGGAGGTGTGGCCGTCTACATCAGGGCACTCACGGATAACAAGAACAGAACAGCACAGGAGCTGAGGCATCTGTTCAGCAAGCACGGCGGAAGTCTTGCAGAGAGTGGCTCTGTCAGCTGGATCTTCGAAAGGAAAGGAGTCATAGAGATCGCAAAAGACAAAGTGAAGGATCTGGAAGAACTCATGATGCTGGCCATCGATGCCGGTGCAGAGGATATAAAAGACACCGAAGACCCCATTCAGATAATCACGGCTCCAGAGGATCTTTCCGAGGTGAAAAGACAACTGGAAGAGGCCGGCTACGAAGTGGATGCCAAAGTCACTTTCATACCGAAGAACACGGTGAGAGTCACAGGAAAAGACGCTGAAAAGGTGCTGGAACTTCTCAACGCACTGGAAGACATGGACGATGTACAGGAAGTGTACTCGAACTTCGAAATGGACGACAAGGAAATGGAGGAGATACTTTCCAGGCTGGAAGGCTGACGATTCTTTTTCTCTTATTACCTGTTATTCTCTTTTCTGGATTCTTCGAAATCGGAGTGGGCTACAGTGAAACGCCCACGGTGGGTTTTGTACTGTCACCAGAGTTAAAGACGGATTTCTTCGAAGGAATATTCCGGTTCGACTTTTTTGTCAGTCTCCAGGAAGGAGAGCCATCGCTTCTCCTTCCTGTTTTTGACAATCCCGTGTACTTTAAATTTGGTGTGGAAGATTTTTCTTTCGAGTACTATACCCCGGTGTTTTTGAGAGCGAGTTTCGTTCATTTCAAAAAGACATGGAACGCACAACTTGGGTTTGTGGGTGCAATGTGGAATGGAGAGGAAATCTTTGCCTACACAGAAACACCACTGGACTTTGCCGTATCAACCGGGGGTAACTACTACCTCGGAGTGAAGATGAACCTTTTCGATCTGAACGTGGAGCCGTTCATCGAAAATGGAAAACCGGGTGTCTGGATTGGCTCTGACAGTTTAAGCGTGGGTGTTTCGGACTGGATCGGTTTGATCTTCAGGCGCGGAAGAACGATCTTTCGTGCCATCTACAGTGAGGATCTGAAACTGGGATTTGCCTTCATCGGTGAAAGTGGCTGGATCTTCATCGATGAAAACCATGCGGAAGGTTGCTGGAAGGTGGGAAAGGTACATGTCGGAGGAAAGGTCGGAAAGGAAGATTGGACCATTCAGGTTACCATCGAATTTTGAGTGGAAGGAATTTCCTCAGAAAGAGTTCGAGTGGTTTGTAAAAGAGGTGGAAAGGAGGTTCGGGCTGAACCTCTCTTCTTACAAACCACAGAGGGTGAAGCGCCGAACAGAGCTTCTCCTGAGAAAGTACAATGTGGACTACAGAAAATATCTGGAAATGCTCGTTCAGAATAGAAAGTATCTGGACGAATTTCTTGACAAGATGACGATAAACGTGACGGAGTTTTTCAGAAATCCAGAGAAGTGGTGGGAACTCAGAGATGACGTGATTCCATTGATTTCTCAGAACACCCTGAGAATGAGATTCTGGAGCGCAGGATGTTCCTCCGGGGAAGAGCCTTACTCTCTTGCCATACTCGTTCACGAATTGAAACTTTCCCACAAAACCTGGATACTGGCAACGGATATAGACATCGGTGTTTTGAGAAAAGCCCAGGAGGGTATCTACGAAGAAAGGTCGCTTGTAAACACTCCACAGGAGTATGTGGAGAAATACTTCGAAAAACTTCCGGATGGAAGGTACAGAATCAAAGATTTTGTGAAGAAGACGGTGGAGTTCAGAAGACACGATCTTCTGAAAGATCCCTTTGAGAAGAACCTGGATCTCATAGTGTGTAGAAACGTGGTCATATACTTCGAACCAGAAGCAAAGAATGAACTCTACAGAAAATTCGCCGAGTCACTCAAAGTGGGTGGATTTCTGTTCGTTGGAAACACCGAAAGAATCTTCAACTACAAAGAGCTGGGATTTGAAATCTACAGGCCATTCATCTACAGAAAGGTGAAGTAGATGAGCTTTGTGATCGTTTTGACGCTTGTTCTCGATCAGCTCACAAAAAAGATAGCAAGCGCCGTTCATGGAACGTTCTACCTTGTTCCAGGTTTTTTGAAGTTTGTCAAAGCCACAAACAGAGGAATCGCTCTGGGGCTGTTCAGCAACCTTTCAGAGCAGGTTCTATGGATTGTCCTCTTTGTGGTGGTGGTTCTTTCTCTTTTTCCGTACATGTTCAGATTCAGCAGACTCGAAAGGGTCGCCATGGGATTCATTCTGGGAGGCGCCCTCGGAAATCTTCTCGATCGAATTAGATTCGGTTATGTCCTCGACTTTCTGAACCTGGTCTTTCTCCCGACGATCTTCAACCTCGCAGACGTGTTCATCATAGTGGGCGGTGGACTGATGATCCTCGGTGCCTTCAGAGGTGTGAGCGATGAGAAGTTGGAGAGTGGAGAAAAGGGAAGAAGGCTGGAGACTCGATCAGTTTCTGAAAGAGAAGACTCCATCGTGGATATCCAGGTCGATGATACAGAAGGCGATAAAGGAAGGAAAGGTGAAGGTCAACGGCCAGATTAAAAAGCCAAGTTACAAACTCAAAGAAGGAGAAATCGTGGAGGTGGAACTTCCAGAGGAGCCAAAAGAACCGACCGTCCAGCCTGAAAAGATAGATCTGAAGATACTGTACGAGGACAGGGACATCATCGTGATAGACAAACCCGGTGATATGATCGTACATCCTGTTCCTTCCAAACTCAGCGGAACACTTGTCAACGCAATCCTCTACCATTGTTCCGATCTTCAGGGAGTTGGAGGAAAACTGAGACCTGGGATTGTTCATCGACTCGACAAGGAAACATCGGGTGTTATCGTGGTTGCCAAAAACGACCTTGCCCACCAGAGCCTCTCCAGGCAATTCAAGGATCGCAAGGTGAAGAAAACTTACATCCTTCTTGCAAGAGGACGTATCAAAGAAGACGAGGGAACCGTGGAACTTCCACTCGCAAGGCATCCCGTTTTGAGAGTGAAGATGACCGTGAGTGAAAACGGAAAAGAAGCGATCACACACTACAGGGTTCTTAAAAGGTTCGACGACGTGGCCACTCTCGTTCTCGCCTTTCCTCAGACAGGAAGAACACACCAGATCAGAGTTCACATGAAGAGCCTAGGACATCCCATAATGGGTGATAAGATATACGGAAAGTACAAGGAAGACGAGATGTTCGGGATAAAAAGACAGATGCTTCATGCTCTGAAACTTGGATTCTTTCACCCCCGAACGGGTGAGTGGATGGAGTTTGTTTCACCGATCCCGGAAGATTTCAAAGAGGCCATCAGAAAGATAGCAGCGTACGTGAGGGAAAGAACATGATACCCTGGATCATATCGCCCTATTCGTTCGACGGCTCCGTGGTCAGATTCGAAAAACTGGTTTCCGTGCTGAAAAAAAGAGGCCTGAAATCTGCCCTTCTCGCCGACAGGAATTTCCATGCCGCTGTGAAATTCAACACCATCATGAGAGAGCACGGGTTGATACCCGTCCACGGTCTGTGGTGGAAGGACAGGGTCTTCATCGCACGAAACAGAAGAGAGTACGATCTTCTGGTGAGGTTCTACAACGGAGAAAAGGTCAATGTAGATGAACTTCCGAGTTTCAAAACGGAAGAATTGGTCCCTGTAAGATACCTCGAAGCCGAAGAGAAAGCGGCCAGCCTCTTCATGAGAAAGATCTTCGGTCTTGATGAAGATATCCGCGGTTTTCCAGAAAAGTGTGAAGATGTATCGGAGATCGTGAAGGCCGAACCCTACGACCTCAGGGTTGAACAGAAGTTCCCCGATCCTCCAGAAAACTGGTATAGAAATCTCAGAGAAAGAGCTTCGAGAATGGGAGAAAAATACCTGGAGCGTCTGGAAAGGGAACTCGAAACGATAGAGAAAAAGGGATTTTCTTCCTACATTTACCTGGTAGAGGAGATCGTAAAAACAGCAAGAAAACTCGGTATAAAAGTGGGCCCTGGAAGGGGAAGTGCTGTTGGTTCTCTGGTCGTTTTTCTCTGTGGGATAACGGAGATCGATCCCCTGAAGCACGACCTTCTGTTTGAGAGGTTCATAAACGAAGAGAGAATCGAACCTCCCGACATCGACGTGGACGTGGAGGACAGAAGAAGAAAGGAACTGCTCAAAGAGCTTTCGAAGAGATTTTACGTCTATCAGGTTTCCACCTTCGGAAACCTGGCTGAGAGGTCTCTGAAAAACCTCATCGGTTCAACTTCTCGGAGAATGTATGAGATTCTCTACGGCCTTCCACACCACCCAAGCGTTCACGCAGCAGGTGTTGTGATCTCTGAACGTCCTCTTCCGATCCCCTTCAGGCTGGAAGAAGAGATTCCCGTAACAGACTACGACATGTACGACCTGGACAGGATAGGAGTTGTGAAGATAGACATCCTGGGATTGAAAACCCTGTCTTTCGTGAAAGATTTCAATAGGAAGACCTTTGATTACTCGGACGAAAAAACGTACCACATCATATCGAAGGGAAAAACGCTGGGGGTTTTCCAGCTGGAAGGCCTTCAGGCAAGAAGACTCTGCAGGAAGATTTCCCCTGGCAACCTTGAAGAACTCTCCGTACTCCTCGCACTCAACAGACCAGGTCCCTTGAAATCCGGTATCGACAGCATGTACGTATCTTCAAAGAGCGTACCTGAGTCTTTGAAAAAACTATTCCCGGAAACACGAGGAGTTGTGATCTACCAGGAGCAGATCATGAACCTTGCCATGCTTGCAGGTCTTTCCGGCGCAGAAGCGGACGTTCTGAGAAGAGCGATCGCAAAGAAAGAAAAAGAGAAGATGGAACCTCTCCTGGAAAGATTGAAAGAAGGACTTGTTGAAAAGGGTGTGGAGGATGTGGATCTCATTCTGAAGATTCTGCTGAACTTTTCGTCATATGCCTTCAACAAATCCCACAGTGTTGCCTACGCACATCTTTCGTTTCAGACAGCCTATCTGAAGGTTCATTTCTTCGAAGAATTCTTCAAAAGGTATTTCGAGTACAACATTGGAGATTCAGAGAAGGTGTTTCTTGCAGTTCAGGAACTTCGAAGTGAAGGATACGAGGTGTTCCCTCCAAATGTGAACGTTTCCGGAAAATATCCTGTCTTCCGTGAAAACAAAGTTTACCTGCCCCTCACGGCTGTGAAAGGTGTGGGAGAATCGATGGTTGAAGAGATAGAGAAAAATCGTCCCATAGACAGTGTCCGAAGGCTTCAGGAGGTGAGAGGAATACCAAGAAACGTGCTGGAAAACATGATATCGGCTGGTGCCTTCGATGAACTGTACGAAAGCAGGGCTCAGGCATTCGAAGAGCTGAACAGGAAGGTGGACAGTGATATACTGAAGATTCGAGAACTGTTCGGTGAGAAGATAGAACAAAAATCAGGGGTGAAACCGGCTGATTTGTGTGAACTCGAAGAAAAGAGTCTGGGATTTCCTCTGACACCTCAAAAGGATGTTCCAACAGGACTCTTTGGTAACATAGCGGATGTTTTCACCTACGGTAGAGTCCTTCCGGTTCTGGTAAAGAAGATCTCAGAGAATGTGATAACAGATGGTGTTTCTGCCTGTCGTGTGAAGGAGAAGATTCCGGAAGGGCTGCACCTTGCTCTTCTTTCTCCTCTTCATCGTGTCCTGAGGGTGTGGCCATTCGATGAAAACACAAGGTTCGTCTACAGGGTGAACCATCCTGTAAAACTCGAAAAGGCTGGAAAATACGAGATCACAGAGATTCTGAAAAACGGTCAGTTGAAAAGATACGAAGGTTATCGACCTTCTGGTGATGAATATCGATACAGGATTTTGAGGTGAACACACTCTTTCAGTATGCTATAATTCAAATACAGTAAGGATAACCACATTTTAGGAAAGGGGGTTTGTGTATGCGAAGATTACTCGTGGTCCTTTTAGCGGTGGTTGCAGTTATGGCATGGGCTGCAGTGAAGAATCCCGACACCATTATTGACGTCACCATCGGAGAGCCTGACACTCTCGATCCACACTACGCGTACGACACAGCCAGCGGCGAGGTCATCTACAACGTCTACGAGAACCTGATCGCCTACAAAGGTGAAAGCCTCACCGAGTTTGAACCGCGCCTTGCGGAAAAGTGGGAGATACTGGACGATGGGAAGACCTACAAGTTCTACATCAGAAAAGGTGTGAAGTTCCATGAAGGTGGAGATCTCACACCCGAAGACGTGGAGTACAGCTTTGAAAGAGGTCTCATCTTCGATCCAACGGCCGGTCCTATGTGGATGCTCTGGGAAGCACTCTTTGGAGTTGACTCCCTTGAGACTTTCGTCGAGGAAAAGATCGGGAAGCCCTACAGTGAACTCTTCGACGAAAACGGGGAGCCACTTCCAGAGTACAGAGACGCCCTAGTAAAGATCTACACGGATTACATCGACCCCGCCATCGAAGTTGAAGGTGACGCCGTTGTGTTCCATCTTGTGAGGCCCTTTGCACCCTTCATGTACATACTCGCCCAGAGCGCCAGCTGGAGTGCCGTACTCGACAAAGAATGGTGTATAGAGATAGGATGCTGGGGTGGAAGAGCAGACGACTGGTGGAAGTACCACGATATCAGAAAAGAAGACTCACCACTCTATGCAAGGATGAACGGAACAGGACCCTTCAAATTCGTTGAATGGGACAGAACACAGCAGAAAGTCATCCTCGAAAGAAACGACAACTACTGGAGAGAACCCGCAAAGATCAAAAGAGTCATCATCTGGGGAATCGATGAGTGGAGCACGAGAAGAGAGATGCTCCTTCAGGGAGACGCCGATATCTGTGTCGTTCCAACACAGTATCTTGAACAGGTTGAAGGAAAACCCGGTATCACTGTGATAAAAGGCCTTCCTGAACTTGCCGTCACTTCCCTTCATTTCGCATGGAATGTGCCCGAAAATAGCAAATACATAGGCTCTGGAAAACTCGATGGAAACGGAATTCCACCCGATTTCTTCAGCGACGTGAACGTGAGAAAAGCCTTCATCTACGCCTTCGACTACGACACCTTCATAAACGAGGTTCTGAAAGGTCTTGGCAGAAGGATACCAACAGATCTTCCTGAGGGACTTCTTGGATTCAACGAAGAACTCCTCAACGATCCGAACGCTCCTCGCTTCGACATCGTGAAGGCAACGGAGTACTTCAAGAAGGCATGGAACGGTGAGGTCTGGAAGAAAGGGTTTAAGCTCACAATACTCTACAACACAGGTAACGAAGTGCGAAGAGTAGCCGCAGAAATGCTGAAATCCTACATAGAAACGATCAACCCGAAATTCAAAGTCGAGGTGAGAGGTGTTCAGTGGCCAACGTATCTCGACGCGACCAAGAGAGGAGAAGTTCCAGTCTTCATCATAGGATGGCTTGCAGACTATCCAGATCCTCACAACTTCATATTCACTTACTACCACAGTGCCGGTGTGTACTCCGGAAGACAGGGTGAAAACTTCAGAAAATTCGTCTCCACACCGCATCCTGATCTCGGTGGAAGAAGCCTCGACGAACTCATAGAAGAAGCCATCGCAAAGACAGATCCCGCTGAAAGACAGGCCCTCTATGAACAGATTCAGAGATTTGCCATGAAGTACGCCCTTGGTATGCCTCTCTATCAACCGCTCGGTGTGAGGGTTCAGAGAAGCTGGGTCAAGGGATGGTACCACAATCCGATGAGGCCAGGAGACGACTACTATGTGCTCTGGAAATCAGAAGAATAAATAAAAAGGGGCTCCGTTCGGAGCCCCTTCTTTTTTTCTTCACTTTTTTCATGCGAGTTTCTCTTCCGCTGCCGCTCTTGGTGTTTCCTCCACCTGAATACCCGCAAACACGTCCAGACCTGTTCCAGCGGGTATGAGTTGTCCGACGATCACGTTCTCTTTCAAACCGATGAGAGGATCCACCTTTCCTTCTATTGCCGCTGCAGTCAGAACCCAGGCGGTTTCTTCGAACGCTGCCGCACTGAGCCATCCCGGATAGTTCAGGGCAGCCTTCTTGAGTGAAAGGAGTCTTCTCTTGTATTTTATTGGCTCTTTTGGAAGGATCTGGTACGTTACCACTCTGTCTTTTTCGACGACGTCGATTTCCTTTATACCCGCCTCTATGAACTTCTTCAGAAGTTCTTCTGTTACCTCTTCACCTTTCTGTGCAAGTTCCACGAGTTCACCATCGTCCGTTTCGGTGATAACTCTTTTTGCGAGCATTTTTCCGATGACCCACTTTCTGTTCTCTTCAACTCTGGCGTTACCTTCCAGTATCTCTCTGTTCGTTCTCTTTATGTCTACAAGTGGTACCAGCTGATCCGGTAGATAATCGCTGTCACCTGGATCGATAACGAGGGCCATACTGAGCATCTGCCTGAAGATGATCTCGAAGTGTTTATCGTGTATGCTGACACCCTGCTGCACGTAGGCGTTCTTTATGATCTTCAAGAGGTTCATGGCCGTAAGGACACCCTTTTCCGACTCGAGTTCGAGCAGTTTCCACCACACGATGGCACCGGTTGTCAACGTGTCGCCCCTCAGAACCTTCTGACCTTTTTTGACCTTCACCTTCGCTCTCTTGGGTATCCTGTAAGCGTGGATTCCACCAGCGTAGTCTTCTATGTAGATAACTGTTCTTCCTGTTTCGTCGGTTGCGATGTCCTTTACGAATCCGTCCACTTCACACAGAACAGCCTCGGATCCATAGTACTTTCTGATCTCCTTCTTGCCACCGCTTTTTTCTTCTCTCAGGAAGGCGTAAGGCTCAAAGGTCTTTTCCACCGTCGTGAGACCACTCACTATGTCGCTGGCACCCATGACTCCTCCGACGTGGAACGTTCTCATGGTGAGCTGTGTTCCCGGCTCTCCTATGGACTGTGCCGCAACGATTCCCACCGCCTCACCGACGTTCACTATCTTGTGATTGGAAAGATCCATTCCGTAACATGCGGCACACACTCCGTACTCGGATTCACACGTGAGAGGAGATCTCACAATGATATCGGGCCTCACCAGAACCTTCTCAACACCGTTTTCTTCGAGAAGTTTTGCCACTACTTCGTTTATGACTTCCTGGTAGACGAGAAGTTCTCTTTCTCCTTTCTTGTCGTAAAGGGGCTGTTCGTTGGCGTAGACCGTTCCAACAACCGGATACATCTTCACCTTTATTCTGTACTTTCCTTCGTTCCTGGCGGCTTTCACCACATCCCAGGTGAGCTCGGTTCCCTCTTTGTACTCTCCAACAGGTTCTGCGATCTCCGCGTACATGTTCGGAAGTGAAAGTTCGGTTATGTCTATTTCATCATATTTCACAACGTCAACCATCTTCTTGTAAGAGGCAAGGAAGTTGGCATCGTCGTCTGTGAGCATCGTGTTTCTCGTGTATTCTTTTCCCGTTTCGGGGTTCTTCAGAACTTCCTTCGTCTCTGGATCGAGTACATCGCTTGCAAGCACTCTTCCGAAGAGGAATTCGTTCATCTTCTCTACAACCGTACCATCCTTTATCAGATCCATGGCTCTGATTCCTTCGTGTGTGCCACAATCGGGTTCTGTCACTGTGACGCTCTGTGCCACGTCCACCAGTCGCCTTGTCAGGTACCCGGCAAAGGAGGTGTTCATTGCAGTGTCGACCTGACCCTTTCTTGCACCGTAGGTGGATATGAAGAACTGGAGGATGTCAACTCCTTCCCTGAGGTTCTTGTCAACCGGGTAATCGAAGGTGAGTGCTTCGTGTATCGCCTGACCTTTGAAGATTTTCGATTTTATCTCCCTCGACCTTGGGTCGTACGCCTTGATCATCAATCCTCTGATACCTGCAAGCTGCTTCACCTGATCGATGTTACCTCTCGCACCGGAGTTCACCATCATGTAGATGGGGTTGAACGGATCTTCCGCGAGGGTCTTCGAAGTGAGTTCTGTGATTTCTTCTGTGACGTTCATCCAGAGCCTTATGATCTCGCTCTTTCTCTGTTCTTCCGTCAGGAAACCTCTTTCGTAGTTTTCCTCGATGATTCTTACTTTTTCCCAGGTCCTTTTCAGGATCTCGTCACGTTCTGGTGGTATCTTCAAATCCTTGAGTGAAAGCGTGAGGCCAGAGACGGTCGCATAGTGGAAGCCAAGGTCCTTTACATCGTCGAGAAGATCCGCCGCCCTGTCTATACCGTATCTCTTGAAGGTTTCATAAACGAGGGCGTTTATCTGTTTCTTGTCGAATATTCTGTTGTAGTCTCTCAAATCTTCTGGGAGAATACTGTTGAAGATAACCCTTCCAAGAGTTGTCTTTATTCTCTTTTCTTCTCCTTTTATGCTGACCTTTATGAGAATCGGTGTGTGGAGTTTTATGTATCCGAGGTGATACGCCAGCATTGCCTCTTCAGGTGAGGAAAATCTCCACCTGATATCTTCTTCCTTCAAAGAGTCGAAGTCTTTTCCGACCGTCGTGAGGTAGTAAGACCCGATGATGATATCCTGTGTCGGGAGAGAAATTGGTTTTCCGTGTGCCGGTGAGATTATGTTGTACCTTGAGAGCATGAGGAACCTTGCCTCAGCCTGTGCAGCGGCTGAAAGTGGTACATGAACGGCCATCTGGTCGCCGTCGAAGTCCGCGTTGAACGGTGGACAGACCACCGGATGAAGCTGTATGGCGTTTCCTTCCACCAGTTTTGGTTCGAACGCCTGTATGGACATTCTGTGAAGCGTGGGAGCCCTGTTGAGAAGAACCACGCTGCCCTTTATCACCTCTTCGAGAACTTCCCATGCCTCGGGCATTTCTTTCTCTATAATCGCCTTTTTGACCTTCCTCATCGTTTTGCTGGTGCTTCCTTCTCCCAGAAGCTTTGCCAGAACAAACGGCTTGAAGAGCTCCATCGCCATCTTCTTTGGTATACCACACTGATGGATCTTCAGGTGTGGACCAACAACGATGACCGCCCTTCCAGAATAATCCACCCTTTTTCCAAGAAGATTCCTTCTGAACCTTCCTTTCTTTCCTTTCAGAAGATCGGTGAGAGATTTCAGTGGTCTTCCATTTCTGTCTTTCAGAACCGCTCTTCTGCTTCTTTTACCCTCAGAATCGGATCCGTTGTGTATGAGGGCATCGACTGCCTCCTGAAGCATTCTCTTTTCGTTCCTCAGAATGATCTCAGGTGCACCGAGTTCCAGCAACTTCCTGAGCCTGTTGTTTCTGTTGATCAGCCTTCTGTAAAGTTCGTTGAGGTCAGTTGTGGCGAACCTTCCTCCTTCGATCTGGATCATGGGCCTGAGGTCTGGAGGAATCACAGGTACAACCTCAAGCACCATCCATTCGGGTTTGTTGCCCGATTTGATGAAGTCCTTTACCATCTTCAGTCTTCTTCTCAGTTTCATCGCCTTCGAACTGGAAGCGGGCAATTTCTTGAGTTCAGCCTCAAGTTCTGCTCTCAACTCTTCCAGATCCAGGTTCTGAAGCAGTTTCTTTATCGCCTGGGCACCGGCATCCGCCACTATTTTCTCTGGATAGATCTGAAGGTACGCTTCGTATTCGTTCTCGGTGATGATATCTCCCATCTTCAGACCCGTCTCTTTCGAGACCTCGGGATCTATATCCGTTATGACCACAATTGGCCTGTCGTTTTCCGTTCTCTCTTCTACATCAAACATGGTTGGATAGTGCGATTCAAATATCTTGTATTCTGTGGAGGAGAGGTATTCTTCCTCGAAAAGGAACCTGTCGGCCAGGTGATCTCCTTTCTTCACCTGGTCACCGTTGTTCACGTAAACAAGGGCTCCTTCGAAAACGGGGTACTTCCTTTCTTCTATCACCTGTTCGATGTACACGTTGCCAGACGAGAGAACTTCAAAATTTCCATCTTCCAGTGCCCTCACGTTGAGGTTGGAACCGAACTTCACTCTTCCAGATATACTCGCCTTGACCGCCGGGAGGGTGGTGGAAGTTGTGAGCTGATCACCCTTTTTCACCTTCTGACCGTTTGAGACGAGCACCCTTGCTCCGTACGGTACGGTGAACACAACGGGTTGATCCTTACTCGTTGTGAGGGGTTTTACCGTGATTGTGTTCGAAATCTCATCGATTTCCACGTGTCCATCGAATGGAGCATACAGGGGATCGACGTTCATCTCTCTGGTCAGATCCTGTCCCTTTTCCACTTCCTGTCCATCTTTCACCGTGATTATCATGCCTGGAAGGACCGTGTGTTCTGCTCTGTTCACATTTCTCACTATGATCCATGTGATTTCCCTTCCGGTGACGGTTTTTTCTGTTCTCAGAATTACCTCGCCGTCTATGTCTGAAAGAACAGGAGATCTGGGATTTTTCACAATGAACGCCTGCTCGACTTCAAAGTCCCACTTCTTTCTGTAGATCCTGTATTCGGTTTCATAGATGATATCACCCTGTGCAAAGGGTGTATCCTTCGGATCGGTGACGATGAACGCCCTCTCTATCACACGGCGGCTTCCATAGTAGATGATGTTCTCGAGGTCAGAGACGTTCATGTTCAGGAGAGTTCCAAGGACACTTGGGATGCTCTCCAGATACCAGATATGCACTGCGGGGGCTGCCAGTTCTATGTGACCCATTCTCTTTCTTCTGGCCTCTCTGGATTCAACTCTGACACCACACCTTTCACAGACGGTTCCTTCGTACTTCTTTCCCTTGTACTTTCCACAAGCACACTCGTAATCCTTCACAGGGCCGAAGATTCTCTCGCAGAAGAGTCCATCGCGCTCGGGCTTGAACGTTCTGTAGTTTATAGTTTCCGGCTTCTTCACCTCTCCACCGGACCAGCTTCTTATCACATCCGGGGAGGCTATCTTTATCTGTATTGCCTTTATTTTCCTCTTGAAAGAAGACATGGGCATCCTATCACCCTCCCGATCAGTACTTATCGATATCTATCTCGTTACCATTCTCATCGTAGAGCCTCACATCAAGGGCAAGCCCTCTGAGCTCTTTGATGAGAACCCTGAAACTTTCAGGAACACCCGGTTCTGGTATGTTCATGTTTTTGAGTATGGCCTTGTAGGTTTCGTTTCTGCCCTTGATATCATCGGACTTTATTGTCAGCATCTCCGCAAGGGTGTGTGCTGCTCCGTACGCCTCCAGAGCCCAGACCTCCATCTCTCCAAGTCTTTGACCACCGAAGTGGGATTTTCCTCCGAGGGGTTGCTGGTGAATCAGAGAGTAGGGTCCTGTGGATCTTGCGTGTATCTTCTCTTTGGCTATGTGAACGAGCTTCAACATGTACATGTAACCGACCACCACGGGATTGTCGAAGGGCTCTCCCGTTCTTCCGTCCCTGAGAATCACCTTTCCAGTCGGGTTGTTTTCGTCGTCTCCAAGGTGGAGTCCTCTCTTCTTCCTTTCTTCGTACAGTGGTTTCAGAATTTCATCTTCTTTTGCACCTTCGAAAACGGGTGTTGCGAACCACTTGCCCGTCAATTTTGCGAGCCATCCAAGGTGTGTTTCGAGGATCTGACCAACGTTCATACGGGATGGAATACCAAGCGGATTCAGAACCATCTGAACCGGTGTTCCATCGGGCAGGAACGGCATGTCTTCCTTTGGAAGAATGTTGGAAACAACTCCCTTGTTTCCGTGACGTCCCGCCAGTTTGTCTCCTATGTCCAGTGTTTTCCTGGTTGCCACGTAAACCCTGACCAGTTTCAAAACACCGGATCCCAGGTCCGCTATATCGTTCTGATCGTACACATCCACCCTTATGACTCTTCCTTCAACACCGTGCGGAAGCCTCAGGGAAGTATCTTTGACGTCTCGACCTCTCTCTCCGAAGACCGATCTGATGATCTTCTCCTCCGGGGTGGTGTCTCCTTCTCCCTTGGGAGTTACCTTCCCAACGAGAATGGCCTGAGAACCCACTCCGTAGTCACTCACAACGTAAGCTCCCACCCTTATGATTCCGTTCTCGTCGAGATTCTTGAGGAGTTCTTTGCTCACGTTCGGAATGTCCGCGGTGATCTCCTCAGGTCCCAACCTCGTTTCTCTGGCCTGTGTTTCGTAGACCTCTATGTGAACGGATGTGAAGACATCCTCTTCGAGGAGTTCCTGACTGACCAGAATGGCGTCCTCGTAGTTGTAGCCTTCCCATGGCATGAACGCAACGAGTATGTTCCTTCCAAGAGCAAGTTCACCCATGTCCGTTGCAGGACCATCGGCTATTGGATCACCCTCTTTGACGAAGTCTCCCTCGTTCACAATGGGCTTCTGGTTTATGGTTGTATCCTGGTTGGACCTCACAAACTTCAGCAACCTGTACTCGTCCAGAACGGGATTTCCATTTTCATCGTACATGGGATTCCCGTTTTCGTCGGTTCGATGAATGACGATTTTGGACGCATCCACTTCTTTTACGATCCCGTTGTGCCGTGCCAGAACAACATAACCAGAGTTCTTCGCCGCTTCCCATTCCATACCCGTTCCAACGAGTGGGGCTTCCGTTTTCAAAAGAGGAACGGCCTGCCTCTGCATGTTGGAACCCATGAGAGCCCTGCTGGCATCATCGTGTTCGAGGAAGGGTATGAGAGAAGCGGAAACGCTGAACGGTTGCTTCGTGGAAACGTCCATAAGGTCCACTTCTTCTCTGGGAACGAGTCTGATGTCTTCACCCATACGCGCCACAACTCTTTCAGGAATGATGTTACCTTCTTCATCCACAGGGGTTGTAGCGGGAACGATCTTGTACTCTTCCTCCTCGTTCGCTCTCAGATAGACGATCTCGTCTGTCACCTTACCGTTGACCACTTTTCTGTAAGGTGTCATCAAGAAACCGTATTCGTCCACTTTGGCATATATCGCAAGTGATGTGATGAATCCTATGTTCGCACCTTCAGGGGTTTCAATGGGACACAACCTTCCATACTGTGAGTAGTGAACGTTTCTTGCTTCGAAGACTTTCGATTCTCTTCTCAGACCACCCGGACCGACCGCTGATACCCTTCTCTTGTGGGTGAGTTCTGAGAGTGGGTTCACCTGGTCCATGAACTGGGAGAGCTGATTCATGGCGAAAAACTGGTTAACCGTTGAAATGATGGACTTGATGTTTATCAAACTCTGTATGGAGACCTTACTCAGAGAACTTATCAGAGTGAGTCGTTCCTGTATGGCCTTTTGCGCTCGAGCAAAGAGTCTTTCAAACTCCCTCTGTACAAGTTCTCCCACCGATCTGACTCGCTTGTTTCCGAGATGATCCTTCGTGTCGAAGGGGATCGATGGAAGTTCCTTGTTTATGTTGGAAACGTATCTAATGGCCGCAAAAACACCTATGTCTGAGGTGACATCGTAGTTTCTTCTGAATGTGGTGATGAGCTTTCTCAGATCGTACGGCGCAGTTTTCCTTTTTGAAAGATATTCCTCTTTGAATATCCTTATCAGACTCTTCAACTCGTAGGAATCTATTTCAAAGTCGTTTATGTATCTTCTTTCGAAGTAATCGAAGAGTATTCTTGAGGCAAGAACAATGTCGAGAGGCTTCAGAATGGTGGCTGTTTCGCTGTAGGTTTTCTTCCTGGCTTCTTCTGGATCTTCACCTTCGACTTCTATCAGGTACCTTATGTAAGCGTTCTTCAGCCTTTCGTTCACTTTGTACCTTCCCACTTCCGAAAGATCGTACCTTTCCGAATTGAAAAACAGGTCGTGCAAATATCTCTTCGCAGCGTTGATCCTTGGGAGTTCTTCTGGCCTCAGTCTTCTGAAGATCTCAAGGTAGGCATCCACAACCGTTACCTCATTCAAGCCGTAAACCTTAGTTCTTTCCTCCTCGGTTTCACTTTCCTCGCCGGTGGAAAGAATCTCAAGCATTTTCTCGAAAGTGTTCTGAGCGATTGGATGAACAATCTTGATCTGCTCTATGTTGGACGACATCAGAATTCTTTCTGCCAGATCTTTGGTGAGGATATCCCACTTTTCCGCTATTTTTCTGTCACCGTCGTAGATGTCTTCGAGGATGATAGAACCAACGTGTAAAAGGAGACTATCCTCATCGTCTGCATCCAGGAATGTGGGATAGAGTGAGAGAATATCCTCGTCTTTTTCGTATCCTATGGTCTTCAGAAACAGAAAGAGATTGACCTTTTTCCCATCCAAACCAGCGTAGAGAACACCATCGTACGGATCGAGGATAACCTCGAGCCATGCTCCTCGGGAGGGGAGGAAGTATCCACCGTACTCTTCTCTGTCTATGTATTCAGAGGAGAAGTACAGACCTGGAGAGACCACTATTTGATTGACAACGACCCTTTCAGCACCGTTTATTATGAAGGTACCTCTTTCCGTCATGTAGGGAATGTACCCCAGGAACACTTCTTCTTCCTTCATTTCACCGCTTTTCAGGTCTGTGAGCCGTGCGGTTGCGTACACGGGAACACTGTAGGTCAAACCCTTGGCCTTGCACTCCAGGGGATCAACGGTAGGATCTCCCACTCTTGTGGAGACGAATTCGAGGGCGAATCCTTTGTCGGATCTTTTCAAATCTGAACGGGTCGATTGTGAGTAAATGGGGGAAAACTTTTTGAGGACTTCGAGAAGGCCTTTTTCAAGAAACTTCTGGTAGGAGCTTTTCTGAATTTCCACAAGGTCAGGTACTGGTAGGGGTTCATGAGTTTTGCCGAAGGAAACCCTCGTTCTCCTACCACAGGAAATCTCTTTCATTTTCTCACCTCTCATTGTGGAGTGAAAAACCCCCAGGATGTATTTTCTCCTGGGTTTCAGTTGCTGGAGAAGAGAGAAGCGAGTCGGGCGAGAAGAGATACTCGTACCGCACTCTTTTTATTAAAACACAAAAACCCTGTACCGGCAAGACCCGGTACAGGGTTGCAACATACTTTTTTCACAAACGAAAATTTACTTCAATTCCACCTCGGCACCAGCTTCTTCGAGCTTCTTCTTGATCTCTTCGGCCTCTTCCTTGGAAACGCCGCTCTTGATGACGGCATCCGGCGTTCCTGCCTTTTCGACGAGATCCTTTGCCTCTTTCAAACCAAGACCCGTGATCTCTCTCACAACTTTGATCACCTGAACTTTGTTCTGGCCGAAGCTCTTCAGGATCACATCGAATTCCGTCTTCTCTTCCTGAGCAGCTCCAGCAGCACCTGCCACAGGCGCAGCAGCAACCGCCACGGGAGCAGCAGCCGTCACACCGAATTTGTCCTCCAGCTTTTTAACGAGTTCTGCCAGCTCTGAAACCGTCAGTTTCTCGATAGCTTCAACGATTTCATCAATCGTCATCTCTACACACCTCCACTCATTCAGATTTTTTCTCTTTAACGGCATTGAGCACAAGCACAAGGTTCCTCAGAATTCCACTCAACACGAAGACAAGACCAGATATCGGTGCCTTCACGCGACCAACGAGCATAGCGTAGAGTTCTTCTTTGGATGGAAGTTTCGCTATCTTTTCCACTTCTTCCGAAGAGAACTTCCTTCCCTCAAGGAATCCACCTTTGAGTTTTGAGAGATCTGCGTTCTTTTCCTTGTAGAAGTTGTAGATGATCTTCACCGCCTCAACTGGATCACCGTCGGTGACGTAGAGAACAGCGGTAGGACCTTTGAGAAATTCTTCATATCCTTCGTAGCCTGCATCCTTCAGTGAAAGGGTGAGGAGTGTGTTCTTCACAACTTTGAATCTGGCACCGCCGTTGTACTTTTCTCTCAGCCTGGAACGGAGTTCTGTGAGATCGGCTACGGTGAACCCTGTAAAATCTGCGAACAGTGCCAGGGATGATCTCTTGAATATCTCGGTCATCTCTTTCACTATTGCTTCTTTTTGTTGTCTGGTCAGCAACGAATTCACCTCCCAAAAAAATTTTGTGGACCCCGGAGGGTCCACAAAAAGGCCTTAGTGCCCTTTTGGGACGCCTCCGGCAGGATGTTTAACCCGGAAAGGGACCTGCCATCTACGGCGTCGCTCGGCTATTTGTTTTTACTATCACTTACTCATTCAAAATGCTCTGGAGATTCAATTTTATCCCTGGTCCCATTGTAGAAGCGAGAACCGCCTTCTTTATAAACTGTCCCTTCACTCCCGCCGGTTTCATCTGCATAATCTGCTTGATGGCGGATATGACGTTTTCTTTGATTTTTTCATTATCAAAGCTCTTCTTTCCTACAGGTATATGAATGTTTCCCGTTTTGTCTGTTCTGACCTCTATCCTTCCCTTTTTGAACTCTTTAACAGCCTCCGCTACCTCGTTCGTGACGGTCCCGGATTTCGGCGAGGGCATCAGTCCCCTGGGTCCGAGTATCTTTCCGAGTCTTCCTATCACCCTCATCATGTCTGGAGTTGCTATCGCGACATCAAAATCAAGGAAACCTTCTTTTTCTATCTTCTCCACAAGATCCTCCGCTCCCACGTAATCTGCTCCTGCTTCCTGTGCTTCTTTGGCCTTTTCTCCCCTTGCAAACACGAGGACTTTGACCTCTTTTCCTGTTCCATGAGGAAGAACGATGGTTCCTCTTATGTGCTGGTCAGGCTTTCTGTAATCTATTCCCGTCTGGATGTGAAGCTCTATAGTTTCATCGAACTTCGCGGTGGCCGTTTTCTTGACGAGCTCCACCGCTTCGTCCAGATCATAGTACTTTGTACGATCCACCAGCTTTTTTGCTTCCAGATATCTTTTGGAGTGCTTCGGCATTACGCCTCCTCCTTTCCGTTACATCAGTCTACCACTTCTATTCCCATGCTTCTGGCCGTTCCCTCTATGATCCTCATGGCTGCCTCAAGGTCGTTGGCGTTCAGGTCCGGCATCTTTATTTTTGCGATCTCTTCGATCTGTTTTCTGGTGACCTTACCAACGATTTTTCTCTTCGGTTCAGAAGAACCACTCTCTATGCCCGCGGCTTTCTTCAAGAGAAAAGACGCAGGGGGTGTTTTGATGATGAAGGTGAACGATTTGTCTTCGTACACAGTGATAACGACAGGAAGAATCATTCCTGCCTTGTCCGCTGTTTCTGCGTTGAATCTCTTACAGAACTCCATGATGTTCACACCATGCTGTCCCAGAGCGGGTCCAACCGGTGGCGCAGGCGTAGCCTTTCCCGCCGGTAACTGCAACTTGATCTGAGCCGCTACCTTCTTCGCCATGTTTCCGAACCTCCTTATGCGTGGTACGGAACTCTCCTCCCACGTTTTCTCTCACTCGATCTTCTCCACTTCGGAGACGTGGAGCACAACGGGCGTTTCTCTTCCAAAGATGGTAACGTTGACCTTCAGTTCCTGTCTTTCCGGATCTATCTCTTTGATGACACCAGCGAAATCTTCGAATGGACCACTTATGATTTTCACCGTATCTCCCACTTTGAAACCCATTTCCACCTTGACAGGCTTCTTCTTCTCTTCGTACTCCTCAAGACCAGCAAGTCTCAGAATAGGTCTTATCTCTTTATCCTTGACGGGAATGGGTTGTCCACCGGAACTCACAAATCCCATGACGTAAGGCACAGAACGGACAAAGTTGTACGCTTCATCGTTCATGATCATCTCTATGAAGACGTATCCCGGAAAGAGTTTCCTCTTCTTTGTTTTGTAGATCCTGATCTCTTTTCTCGTTGGATAATCGACGACTTCGACCCTTCCAGAAACCTTTGCAAAGAATTTTCTAGCTTCTGCGAGCATTTCTCCTTGTTTCACTTCTTTTCCTTTTTTTATTCTTGTCCTGTCAAAGACATCCTTTGGAATGTAGTAAACATCCTGTTCTCCCTCTGGTGTCTGAACGACCACCTTCTTCATGCGCTCTATCTCAACGATCCTACCATCGAGTTCACAGATGTACTCTTCGTTCTTTGAGAGAGGCAGTCCCTGTTTGACTTTTGTGCCAACTTTCAAACCTGTTTCGATACCGGCCGACTCGGGTATGTAGTAGGTTTTTGTGTACTTTTTGTCGATGGTTTCTATCACTATCCTCCTCACGTTTTTCACTTCGACGATTACACCGTTTCGTCTCGCGTAGATGGGAGGTTCTTCGGCTATGAGATCTCCCTTGTTCACATCCTTGCCGTTGTTAACATGCAACTTGGCTTTGGGGGAGAGAATGATCCTCTCAGAAGGACTGGTAGCATCCAAGACCACTTCCTCAGGAATCACTATCCGACCAACAAGATTCCTGATACCTGTGGCTTCTATTTTTCTTTCGATGTTTTCTTTAACCTTTTCCTCGTAGCCTGACATGGTGACTATTATGTACCAGTTCTTTTTCATCGCTCATCACCTTATCCTATGCCGAGTGCTTTGAAAATAGCACTAACCACGCCAGAGAATATGAAATCCAGCACAAAAAAATAAAGCCCCGTGACTATCAGAATTACGAGAACAACACTGAAGGAAGTCAGGAGCTCCTTTCGGGAGGGCCAGGAGATTTTCTTTGCCTCGGCGATCACTTCTCTGAAAAATCTTCGAAGTTTTTCCACCTTTCATGCCCCCTCAGATCACAAAATGGCAGGGCCGGCAGGACTCGAACCCGCAACCACCGGTTTTGGAGACCGGCGCTCTACCAGTTGAGCTACGGCCCTGCGATTATGCCTTTGTTTCGGTATGAACAGTGTGAGAATTGCACTTTGGACAGTATTTTCTCAACTCAAGTTTTGCTCTCTTGTCTTTGTTCTTCGTAGTATAGTAATTCTTGTTTCCACACTTGGAACATTTCAGAGCTACCAGCACTCGCATGTTGTTTCACCCTTTCCTGAAAAAATCTGGTGGTGGGGGGAGGATTTGAACCTCCGAAGGCATTCTGCCAGCGGATTTACAGTCCGCCCCCTTTGGCCACTCGGGCACCCCACCACTGAGAATCCCGTTGGAGCCAGCGGTGGGACTCGAACCCACAACCTACTGATTACAAATCAGTCGCTCTACCGGTTGAGCTACGCTGGCCCTATTTTTTCGAAGACCTTTATGGCGGCGGTGGGACTCGAACCCACGACACGGTGATTATGAATCACCCGCTCTCGCCGCTGAGCTACGCCGCCCAGGACCGTTTGATAATTTTACTATCACACTTCTTTCTTGTCAACCTGGTTCACACTTGAGAATTTTGAAAAGTGTGTTAAAATAATAAGGAGAGCGACGCTCTCCTTTCTAAATCTGGTGGGCTCGGGAGGATTCGAACCCCCGACCACCCGGTTATGAGCCGGGCGCTCTGCCAGCTGAGCTACGAGCCCATACCGCACTAGATTATATTCTAACACATCCCTCTTGTCAAGGAGTGTGATCAGTATGAAGAAAGATCCTGTCAAGGAAATGCTCGGAAAATACCCGAGGATCCTTGTGATAAAGGCCGCTTTGAAGATCCTGAAAGACGGCAACAAGATTGACAGGGAGCGGATCGAAAAGACCATTGTCAAAATCATGACGAAAAAAGAGGGCTGAGGAAACTCAGCCCTTTTATGATAGTATTTATCAGAGGAACCCTTCAACCGAGGAGGATCAGTCATGAAAATACCCGTTCTCGACAAGGGATTCGTCGAACTGGTAGACGTCATGGGAAACGATCTTTCGGCAGTCCGAGCCGCCAGAGTTTCTTTCAACATGGAACTGAAAGACGAAGAAAAAGACAGACGCCTTGTTGAATACCTCATGAGACACGGCCACGAGTCTCCTTTCGAACACATCGTGTTCACCTTCCACGTGAAGGCACCTATATTCGTTGCAAGACAGTGGTTCAGGCACAGAATCGCTTCCTACAACGAATTGAGTGGGAGATACTCGAAACTCACCTACGAGTTCTACATTCCTCCTCTACAGCGTTTTGGGCAGACCAGGATCGTCCCCGAAAAGGTCATCGAGAAAATATCGCACGTGGTGAACGAGTCTTATCAGACTTACATGGAATTGCTCGAAGCTGGAGTTCCCAGGGAAGTCGCCAGGATAGTGCTCCCTCTCAACCTCTACACGCGATTTTACTGGACCGTGAACGCAAGAAGTCTCATGAACTTTCTGAATCTGAGGGCAGATTCACATGCACAGTGGGAAATTCAGCAGTACGCCGTTGCCATAGCAAAGATCTTCAGAGAGAAATGCCCCTGGACGTACGAAGCCTTCATCAAATACGCCTACAAAGGAGATCTCCTGAGGGAGGTATGAGCATGAAAAGAAAAACCCTGGTAGTACTGGTTATAGCGTTTCTTGCCGTTTCTTCCATGGCAGTCTACATATCCGACGTGAAATTCGAAGGGCTGAACGTCATCACCCCGGACTTCATCACCCAAAAAGTCGGGAAACTCTTTGGTGAAGTGACATCAGATGAAATACAGGATTATCTGAAGAAGATCTTTGATCTTGGTTACTTTTCCTCACTCACCCCATCTCTGGAACCATCGGATGTGGGATACAGGCTTGTTGTAACGTTGAAAGAAAATCCCACGGTCAGTGACTGGAGGATTGAGGTGGAAGGACCTGGCCTTGTTGATCGAAAAGAAATCGAAAAACTCGTGAAGATAGAAAAGGGCAAGCCGTTGAACACGAATTCCCTGAAGGAGACCTTCGAAGCGATCAGAAACAGGTACCAGGAAGCAGGGTACTTCCTTGTGGAGATAAACGGAAGTTTCGAGAACGGGACTTACAGAATAGTTGTAAAAGAGTACGCTCTCTGGGACATCGTGTTCAACGGTGAAACGGATGGACTGGACATCGTGTCCATCCTGTCGAAAGCAAAGATAAAGACCCTGAGAGATTACTACGCTTCCTCTCCTCTTGTCAGATTCTTCACGATGAGTAAAAAGGACTTCTATCCTACCCTTTCAGAGGTGAACAAACTCATCTCCGTTTTGAACTCCTATCCCTTCTTCTCCCGGGAAACATCCGTGGACTTCAAGAAGACGACGGTGAAGGATATCGAAGAGAAAAACGTCGTCATCATGGTCATCAACGTGGTGCAGAGAAGAATATTCGAAGGAGAGAAAAAATTCAAAGAGATCCTCTTCCATGGAAACACGATCTTCACAGATCAGGAACTGCTCCGCGCGTCCGGTCTCTCTACGGATGAGACCTACACGAATTCTCAGATTCTTCTTGCCATGAACAGGCTGGTGGATTTCTATGAAAGAAACAACTATCCGTACGTCTGGGTAGAAGCCAGGGTGGAAGATGACAGGCTCGTGTTCAATGTCTATGAGAAGTACGTCCGATCGGTCAAAATAGAAGGGCTGAAGAGAACCAGACCGTACGTGGTGGAAAACCTGATCACCATAAAGGAAGGAGAACCTCTCAACAAAGAGGAGATCATGCTCACGTATTCCTACCTTCAGAACAGCAGGTACTTTGACTCGGTGAACATCTATCCACAACTCTCTCAGAACGCAACTCAAGTCGACGTTGTTGTAGATCTGAAGGAAGCGGAAAAGACGAGAAACTTCATCGGTGGGCTCGGCTGGACCATGCCAAAAGAGGGTGAGTGGTGGCAGGGATTCTCCGGAACCGTTCAACTCTCTGCTGTGAACTCCTTCGGATACGGAGAGTCGTTCTCGATTGACTTAAACCTTGGATTCATCGAAAGAAGCGTTGAGGGAACGGTCAAACTTCCCATCAAACTCGATGTTCCTATGAATCTCGAACTTGGAGCAGGATACACAAATTATGCTACCTCTAGCGGAACAGACACGGTCAGCCTGAAAGGGATTGTTTCCACCCTTCCGTACAAGGGACACTCCTTTGGAGTCGGTGCGCTCTACGAAAAGGAACTGGTTGAAGACAGCAAAGGAACACTGGCAGCACTCTTCAAATACAGGTACAACACGAAAAACTCGGCCATTCTTCCAACGGAAGGGTATTATCTTTCTTTCGATCTGACGCGGGCAGGTCTCTTCGGACTGAATGACCAGAAATACTGGAAAGGGATTCTGACCAGTGAGGCGTACTACCCGATCTTTGAAAGCCTGTACTGGAGTTTCAAAGGAACAGGTGGTATGGTCTACAACGAGATTGGAACGGAACTTCTCGAGGTGTCCGGACCTTACACGGTCCGTGGCTACGACTACTTCGAAACTGAAAAGATGTTCAAACTCTCTGTTGATCTGAACTGGATTCTTCAGAGAGAGAACGTTCCGGTTGTGACCGGTGTGTTCTTCGACTACGGTGGTATAGAGGAAGATGGAAACATGAAACTTCTCTCCTCCGCCGGTGTGAAACTCGATCTTGTGATTCCTCTTCTTGGAAGTGTAGAAGTCGGAGGTGCCTACAGATTCAACGAAAAGAACTGGCAAATCTACTTCTTCATGGGTGGCTGGTGAGGAGGGAAGTCGGTGAAAAAGATCGGCATCATTGGCGGTGGCCAACTCGGAAAGATGATGACCCTGGAAGCAAAGAAGATGGGGTTTTATGTGACCGTGCTCGATCCCACTCCGGGGAGCCCCGCTGGACAGGTTGCGGACGAGCAGATAGCCGCAGGATTTTTCGACTCAGAGAAGATAGAAGAACTGGTGAAAAATTCGGACGTCACCACCTACGATCTTGAACACATAGACGTTCAAACATTGAAAAGACTCTACGATGAAGGCTACAGGATACACCCTTCTCCACACATTCTGGAGATCATCCAGGACAAACTCATCCAGAAGGAGTTTCTGAGGAAAAAAGGTATTCCCGTTCCCAGATACAAACTGGTGAGGGATTTAGAAAACGACGTTAGGGACTTTGGTTTTCCTGTTGTTCAAAAGGCGAGAAAAGGAGGATACGACGGCAGAGGTGTGTTCATCATAAAAAACGAAAAAGATCTCGAAAACGCCCTGAGTGGTGAGACCTACCTCGAGGAATTCGTTGAGATAGAAAAGGAACTCGCTGTCATGGTGGCAAGAAACGAAAAGGGAGAGATTGCGTGCTATCCTGTGGTGGAGATGTACTTCGATGAAGATGCGAACATATGCGATGTGGTGATAGCACCCGCCAGAATAGAAGAGAAAGAGACAAAGATCGCAAGAGATATCGCTGTGAGTGTCGTGGAAGTCCTTGAAGGTGTTGGAATCTTTGGCATCGAGATGTTCCTCACAAAACAGGGTGAGATCCTCGTCAACGAGATCGCACCACGCCCGCACAACTCCGGCCATTACACCATAGAAGCGTGTGTAACAAGCCAGTTCGAGCAGCACATAAGGGCCATCATGAACCTGCCGCTTGGCTCGACAAAACTTCTCATCCCCGCCGTGATGGTGAACCTGCTCGGTGAAGAAGGACATTACGGAAAACCTGCTCTTGTGGGTCTGGAAGAGGCTCTGGCCATAGAAGGTCTTTCGCTTCATTTCTATGGAAAAAAAGAAACCAGACCGTACAGAAAAATGGGACATTTCACGGTGGTGGACAGAGACGTTGAAAGAGCGCTCGAAAAAGCGCTCAGAGCGAAGAAAATACTGAAAGTCGTCTCGGAGGAGGGAGCGATGTGCCAAGGGTAGGAATCATCATGGGAAGTGACTCCGATCTTCCTGTAATGAAGCAGGCAGCTGAAATTTTGGAAGAATTCGGAATAGATTACGAGATTACGATCGTTTCTGCCCACAGAACACCGGATCGCATGTTCGAGTACGCAAAGAGTGCCGAAGAGCGGGGTATAGAGGTCATCATCGCAGGAGCAGGGGGAGCAGCGCACCTTCCCGGAATGGTGGCAAGTATCACACATCTTCCCGTTATCGGTGTTCCTGTGAAGACCTCCACACTGAACGGTCTTGACTCTCTTTTATCCATCGTTCAAATGCCGGGGGGAGTTCCCGTTGCCACCGTCGCCATAAACAACGCAAAGAACGCGGGAATACTCGCAGCGTCCATTCTGGGGATCAAGTATCCGGAGATCGCAAAGAAGGTGAAAGAGTACAAGGAGAAAATGAAACAGGAAGTTCTGGAAAAGGCAAAAAAACTTGAAGAGATGGGATACAGGGAGTATCTGGAACAGAAGGGTTAATTTGTGATAAAATTAACTTGGAAAGCCCAATCCCACCTGAGGTGGAGGGTATCCGACACCGAGGGGGGGGAGAACACCCCTTCGGTTGTGCGAAGGGGATTTTTCTTTATAGAGGTGATAGTGTGAGACTGCCGGACGCCGGTTTCAGAAGATACATCGTTGTTGCGGGAAGAAGGAACGTTGGAAAATCCTCTTTCATGAACGCCTTAGTTGGTCAGAACGTGTCCATCGTGAGCGATTATGCGGGAACAACGACCGATCCCGTCTACAAATCCATGGAACTTCATCCTATCGGTCCCGTCACCCTCGTGGACACCCCTGGACTCGACGACGTGGGAGAACTTGGAAGACTGAGGGTAGAGAAGGCAAGGAGGGTGTTCTACAGGGCAGATTGTGGAATTCTCGTGACAGACAGCGCACCAACTCCCTACGAAGACGACGTTGTCAATCTTTTCAAAGAGATGGAAATTCCCTTCGTAGTTGTCGTAAACAAAATCGACGTTCTTGGAGAAAAGGCCGAAGAGCTGAAGGGACTCTACGAAAGCCGTTACGAAGCGAAAGTACTCCTTGTCTCGGCTTTGCAGAAAAAGGGATTCGACGATATCGGGAAGACCATCTCCGAAATTCTTCCGGGTGATGAAGAGATTCCTTACCTCGGTGATCTGATAGATGGCGGCGATCTTGTGATCCTCGTGGTCCCTATAGATCTCGGTGCTCCAAAGGGGAGGCTCATCATGCCTCAGGTCCACGCGATCAGGGAAGCCCTCGACAGAGAAGCCATCGCCCTCGTGGTGAAGGAAAGAGAGCTCAGGTACGTGATGGAAAACATAGGGATGAAACCAAAACTCGTCATCACAGACTCTCAGGTGGTAATGAAAGTAGCGTCTGATGTCCCGGAAGACGTGGAACTCACCACCTTTTCCATTGTGGAGTCACGATATCGAGGCGATCTGGCCTACTTTGTGGAAAGCGTGAGAAAGATAGAAGAGCTGGAAGACGGAGACACTGTTGTCATCATGGAAGGCTGCACCCACAGACCTCTCACCGAAGACATCGGAAGGGTGAAGATCCCAAGGTGGCTCGTGAACCACACGGGAGCGCAGCTCAACTTCAAGGTCATAGCCGGAAAAGATTTTCCTGATCTTGAGGAAATAGAAAACGCAAAACTTATCATCCACTGCGGTGGATGTATTCTGAACCGTTCAGCGATGATGAGAAGGGTGAGGATGGCAAAAAGGCTCGGTATACCGATGACGAACTACGGTGTGACCATCTCTTACCTTCACGGTGTGCTAGAGCGGGCGATTCGTCCATTCAGGGAGGAAGTGAGGGTTTGAGAAAAGAAAGAGACTATCTCGGAGAACTGGAGATAGAAGACGACGCTTACTATGGAATACACACCAGGCGAGCCCTGATGAACTTTCCACCAACTGGCGAAAGGCTCGACGAAACGTTCATCTGGGCGTACTTCATGGTGAAAAAAGCCTGCGCTCTTCTCAACACCGAACTCGGATACCTGGACGAGCAAATAGGAAACGCCATTGTAAAGGCATGCGATGAATGGGAAACGTTGAAAGAACACGTTCTGATGGATCCCCTCTCGGGTGGAGCTGGAACGTCGATAAACATGAACATAAACGAAGTGATAGCAAACAGGGCAACAGAGATACTCGGTGGAAAGAAAGGAGAATACCTCGTCGATCCCATAGATCACGTGAACTTGCACCAGTCAACGAACGACACCTTTCCAACGAGTGCGAAGATCGCCACCATCGTGAAACTGAGAAAACTCATAGAAGCGGTGATAAATCTTCAGGAGAAGATCCAGGAGAAAGAGAAGGAGTTCTACTCCATCAGAAAACCGGGAAGAACCCAGCTCATGGATGGTCCACCGATCATGCTTGGACAGGAGTTCGGTGCCTTCGCCGATGCCCTCGCAAGGGACAGATGGAGGCTCCACAAGGTCGAAGAGAGAATAAGAAGCGTGAACATTGGGGGAACAGCGATCGGAACTGGAGTTGGGGCACCGAAAGATTACATCTTGAAGATCGTGGAAAAAGTAAGAGAAGTAACGAAGGTGAAGATCGCCAAGGCGGAAAACCTCATAGACGCAACCCAAAACTGGGATGTCTTTGCGGAGGTTCACGGTCTTTTAAAATCCCTTGCGGTGAATCTCTACAAGATCTCAAACGATATCAGACTCCTTGGAAGTGGGCCAAACACGGCGATAGGTGAACTCATTTTGCCGGCGGTTCAGGCGGGAAGTTCCATCATGCCGGGAAAGGTGAATCCGGTTGTTCCAGAGTATGTGATGCAGCTCTGCCACATGGTCTTCGGTCACGACACGATACTGAACCACACATGTGCACTCGGAAACCTCGAACTCAACCAGTTCGCCCCACTCATAGTTCATCTCACACTCAAGTCCCTCACACTTCTCACAAACGCCTGTCGCTCCCTGACGGAATACGTGGTGAACATAAAGGCAAACGAAAAGCGGTGTGAGGAACATCTCTCACGTTCTGTGTCGAACCTCACACCGCTGATAAAGATGTTCGGTTACGAGGCCGTCTCAGAAGCGGTGAAGAGGGCAAACTGGGATATCGGAAAGACTCTGGAAATTCTCTCTCGGGAAAAGAACGTTCCGATCGACGAAATAGCAAAAAAACTGGATCTGAAGAAGATGACCGGTCTTGGTTACTCCCTGTAGAAATAGTCCACCAGTTTTTCGTAGAGAAATCTGTAATCATCGTAGAGTTGTTCGTATTTTTCGTTTCTTTCAGGATCGCAGCGAAAAACCTGCTCCACATGGACTTCCTTTTCAAGGAATTCTTCTACGCTCTCTCCTAGAGATTTCAGGGCCATCACGTAGGCACCGAAGGCGGAAGGATTCTCCACGTTTGTGACCGTGATATCTTTTCCCAGAACATCCGCAAGGAGCTGAACCCAGTAAGGCGAACTGGTGAAGCCTCCCGTTGCAACGATCCGAACAGGATCCACATTCCCCACTTTTTTTACCGCGTTGTATATGTCTTTTATTCTGAAACAGATTCCTTCAAGCGCCGCCCTGGCGATATCGCTTCTTCTGTGAGATGAAGCAAGTCCCACCAGAACACCCCTGTACCTTTCTCTCCAGTGAGGTGCCCTTTCACCGTTTAGGAAGGGAAGGAAAACAAGACCGTTTGCCCCGATTGAAGACTTCTTTGCCTCCTCTATGATCTCGTCGTAACTGTCGAACTTCATAACATCTTTCAGCCACATCAGCACGATTCCACCGTTGTTTATCGCACCACCAAGAACGTAGTTTTTCTCATCGATCAGATAGCACCATGTGGAGATACCTTCCCGATCTATCACGGGTCTGTCCAGAACCACACGAAACGCACCACTTGTTCCGATCGTTACGGTGGCAGAATTCGGATCCATAGCGTTCAGTCCAACGTTTGTCATCACCCCGTCTCCACCGCCGAGGACCAGATAGACCTCTCTGAAACCAAGTTCTTTCGCTACTTCTTCTTTCGCTTTCAACTGAGCGTAAGGTGACTTGAGTTCTGGCAGGTTTTCTTTCTTCACTCCCACGATCCCGAGGATCTCATCGTCCCACTCAAGGGAATGTATGTTCATCATACCGGTTCCAGATGCAAGGGAAAGCTCCTCTACGAACTCTCCTGTCAGTTTGTTGACTATGAAGGCTTTTATCGAACAGAACTTCTTTGAATCTGAGTTCTTCTTCATCCAGAGAATCTTCGAAGGCCAGTACATCGGATGAAGCGGGCAGGCCGTTCTTTCGTAGAAGAACCTGGTTCCGTATTTCTTTTCGAGTTCTTCCTTTTCACGATAGGACCTTCTGTCCACCCAGTTGAGAAGGGGTGTTACCGGATTGAAATCTTCATCGAGCCCAACCACACTGTGAAAAACAGAACTCATTCCAACGTAGAGAACGTCTCCTTCCTTTGGAATCTGCTTCAAGAGGTAGTAAACGGCCGACAAGATCTCTTCTGGGTCCTGCTCCACTGCCTCTGGAGATGGGAAAAAGATCCTGTAGGACTTCTTCAGAACCTTCCACTCACCGTTACTTTTGAACATGAGACGAGCGCTTTCTGTTCCAATGTCTATGGCCGCTATCATCTTCTCCTCTCCCTCAGATCGTAGAGATACTTTCCTCCCGGCACTATCCAGAGGGAATCCTCGTCCATGAAATCTTCCTTTCTTATCTTCGAGGGGTCCATGTAGCCCAGGTTCACCGCTCTGCACTCGTCTTCAGGAATGGAGGTAGCGAGAATCACATCGAATTCGAACTCCTCTTTACCCGTTTCTGGATCGAACGTTCCAGCTCCCCTCACGTTGATCACATGCGCTGCAACGTTTTTGTTGAAGTCGGGATGCTTTTTCAGATACCACTTCACGTAGTCTTTGCAGTGATATCCTATCTCCCTGATCCATCTGTCCATTTGAGGATTGGAGTGAAATCTCTTTATATGAGGTGCGTAGATGATGATCTGTCCACCTTTTACCATCACACCGGGCCTTTGGAGTTTGTAAGAACCCTTTCCGGCGGTCCAGACCTCGTCGTATTCTTCTCCAATCACCTGGACAGCTCTTTTGAGGGGGCGGTCTATGTACTTAACATGGAGTTGAGAACTGAGTTCACACGCCTTTTCGTACGCTTTCAGAAAGCCCTCGAATCCTTCGTCTATGTAGAGAGCCCTTGGAATCACCTCTTCCTCTTCCTCGTACACCATGTTCAGGGTGAAGGATCTTGCTTTGATCTTTCGAAAGATCATCTCCGATGCTCTGTTTATGATCTTCCGCGCAGGATTGTCCACCGTGCCTATGAGCTTTGGAATGCCCATGAGTACGGCGGCCCAGTGGAAGGTATCCACCACCTCCGTGCTGGCAACACCAGGAATGACGATCTTCAACCCACCCGAAAAGCCCGTTGATTCATGAGGAACGGTACCGTTTATGAAAAAGATCGCATCGAAGTCTCCAAAGAGCAGTTTATTCACCTTTATCGGTATCTCCTCTTCCAGATCCCCTTCTGTCATTTCGGAGACAAAATCAGAAGGAAGCGTTCCAACAAGCGTTAAGGCCTCTGGATTGAAGAACTCGTGGTTGTGGAAGAACACTCCTTTTTCGTCCCTTGAGATACCGAGTTTTCTTTCGAACTCTTCCACCTTCATCGCCCTGTGCGTGCCACTCGCGTTGAGCGTGTGAAACTCCTCCATACCTTTTTCCAGAAGCAGTCTGTAGAGATTTTTTGCGATCAGGTGGGTGAAATCCACACGGGTATAATCCGTGTGAACAACCAGGACCTTTTTCACCCTTTCAAGGTCGCTCACAAGCTTTGCAAGTCCTTCCTTTATCTTTTCCTCGGTGAGTGGATTTCCTTCCAGATACACCGTCATGCTCTCACTCCTTCAATTTGCGGTCCATCCACCGTCCACGAAGATGATCTGTCCAGTCACGTACTTCGCCTCTTCGGAAGCAAGGAAGACTGCCACACCCTTCAAATCCTCTGGTACACCCGTTCTGCCAAGGGGTATCCTCTTGAGCATGTAGTCCAGTTTTTCTGGATCGCTGAATACAGCCTCTGTCATCTTGGTTCTGTACCAGCCCGGCGCTATCACATTCACCCTTATGCCGTACCTTCCCCACTCCTTCGCCAGAGCTTTTGTGAGAGAAGCTACGCCCCCTTTCGAAGCAGCGTACGCGGATATGTTGGGCATGGTGACTTCTTCAACGGTGAGAGATCCTATGTTTATGATAGAGGGGTTATCGGATTCTCTCAGGAGTGAAAAGGCCTCCCTACACACGTAGTAAGTTCCAAAAAGGTTCACCTCTATCACCTGTCTGAACTCATCGAGAGGAAATTCTTCCGCTGGATGTCTTCTGTTTATCCCCGCAGCGTTGACCACCGTATCGAGCTTTCCAAATTTCTCTTTCACTGCTTCCAAAAGTTTTTTCACTTCCTCATAGTTTGAAACATCGCATCGGAAAGCCATCGTTTCAACACCGTATTTTTCTGTCAACTTTTGAGCCGCTTCTGATGCTTCCTCCAGATTTCTGCTTGCAACGACCACTGAACATCCGGCCTCTGCCAGCCCCTGAGCGATTCCAAAACCCAGCCCACGAGAGCCACCGGTTACGAGGGCAACCCTCCCCCTGAGATCGAACACACAAATCACCCCTTCAACAGGTCTACGTGCCTTTTTATATGTTTTGCCACGGTCTCGTAGAAGAGTTCCTCATTTTGTTCAAGCGTCTTAAACAGCCGTTCTTTCAAAGATGCATCTTTCAGAACAGAGCCATAGGTGACATGGATCAACTGTCTCACGTTGATGTCTTCAAAAAGACCTGGAAGATCTTCATCTTTCACTTTCTCTACTTCCGGAACTTTCGACAGATCCGCAGATATGTGATAGGACTTTCTGTCTTCCTCAAAGTGATCGAGAGCACACCTGTAGATCTCCCGGAAGAGCTCCGGGTTGACCATGGATATGACCTTCACCGCCTCAAGATAACTCGTTCCGGCTGTCTTCACGTGGAAAAGGCCTCCTGTCGCGGAAGCAAAAGCAGGATACACGGAAAATTTGTCGCTTCCAGAGTGGAGTGATATTTTGTATCCTTCGAACATCCTTGCGATTTCTGCGTGCATTTTGATTTCTCTCTCGAACTGTGCAAGATCCCCCTTGTAATCTATTCCCTTTTCCCATTCGCCGATGAATCTCAGGGCAAGATTGGTGAACTCCACACCTCTTCGTCTGAGTTCTTCCACAACGAAAATGTGGAAGAGAGGACTCGTGGGAGTTTCTGTTTCGTCAACTGACACTTCGAAGTCGAAATCCGGGGTTTCGTCTTTCAAAATTTGATACATCATATCCACGTGGGCGATCGCATCATAGTACACCAGAGCAGCATCCCTCAAATTTTTCTCGTCGAACTCCAGTCTTTCACCGAGGACGGTGTATTTTTTCCCAAGATAGATCCTGTCGATTCGCTCTTTTTTCAGTATTTCCTCGAACATCTCGTTCTTTTCTCTTTCACTGAGTTTTGAAAGATTCCTCACATGATCCGAAGGATCGATTGTGAACATGGTGAAACCTTCCCTTGCAGCCGAAACAAGATCCTCCGGCCGCTTCACGTGATCGGCGTCTGCTCCGAATCCCTCACTGTATCCCTCCTGGAAAACTCCCCATGTGGCATCGTCCAGCACATCTCTCCAGGTCCTTCCCGTTCTCTCGTTCTCCCTCACCGACTGCTGCGCAAAGATGGGAAAAAGCCCTGAATCCTTCAACGCCCTCACGTGAGCCGGTGTGGTGATACCGAGTCTGTCACCTGTTCCAAAAGACGCTCTCAATCCCGCTCGAACTGGTTTGAGATCTGGAAAGTATTTTCTGAGAACTTCCAAGTTCTCATGATTTCTCTCACAGAAAAAGAACGAAACACCCTCCACCCGCTGTTTTTTGAAAAACGACAGACCCTCAGGTGCCTTTTCTCCAGCCACTACCAGAATTTTTCCTTCCTCTCCCTTTGTCAAGAAGAAAGAGAGAGAATCCTTTTCTCTATAAGACTTTTCGTAAACTTCGTATCCCCTTCCAAAGTGATCTTTGAACACTTTCAAGACCATAACTTCTCAACTCCTTTCATATGTGTACAGGTTCTTTATGGTCTCCGCCTCCACATTTTTCAAGTGTTCTTTCAACTTTTCTATAGCGCCTTCTTTATCGCCGCTGATGATTCTCTCTATGAGTTCTTTGTGTTCTCTGTTCGAAACGACGTATCTTTCGTTCAGATGCCTTACGAGGTCTATACGATCCCATATCTTTTCATACAAAGATATGATGAGATCATTCCCTGAGGCTCTGATAAAGAGTTTGTGCAGTCTTTCATCGGAATCGTCGAAAATCTCTCTCTTTGCACTTTTCTCCACATCATCGATTTCTCCCTTTATCTCTAAAAGTTCTTCGGAACCAGCAATTTTATCGAAGTAATTTTCAAGACAGAAGACTTCCATCATGATTCTCGTTTCTATGGTTTCTCTTATGAATTTCTCATCGACGTCGGTTACAAAAAAACCAACCCTTGGAACCACCTTCACAAGACCCTCAGTTGCAAGCTGGAGAAGGGCATCCCGCACAGGAGTAAAGCTGATACCAAGTTTTTCGGAGAGTTCTCTCACGTTTAGTTTCTCTCCAAGCTTCAATTCGTGGTTCAGTATCATTTCTTTGAGAAGATTGTAGACCTTCGTTCTCACGAGGTCCACTTCGATTTTTTTCATCCTATCTCTCCTTCCTCCCAGTTGATGTGGAACACACCTTCTTTATCCACTCTCTCGAACGTGTGTGCTCCGAAGAAGTCCCTTTGAGCCTGGATGAGGTTTGCGGGGAGCCTTTCTTCTGTCAGACTCATGAAGTAGTTGTAAGCAGAACTCAAAACAGGAACGGGGATCTCGTTTTCTATGGACACCTTCAAAACATTCTTCAAAGAACCAATTCGTTCTTTCAAAAGAGAAATCACTTCTTCACTCTCCAGCAAATGCGCATTTTCATCCGATATGTATCTTCTCAGCGTGTCTATCAACTTTGCTCTTATGATACATCCTCCCTTCCAGATTCTGAGCACCTCGAAAAGATCCACGTTGTAGCTGAACTCCTTTGACGCTTCTGAGATCAACCACATACCCTGAGAAAAGGCCATGAACATGGCAAAAAAGAGTGAATCTTTTAGATCTTTCAAGAACTCCTCACTCTTCTGGAGAGCGCTTCTTCTCTTATTATACAGTTTCGAAAGTTTTGTTCTTTCCTCTTTGAAGTGGGAGATTATCCTTTCAACCACGGCCAGGTTTATGGAGGGAGTGGGAATTCCAAGATCCAGGGCTGCCTGAGAAGTCCACTTTCCGGTTCCTTTCTGTTCTGCTCTGTCCAGTATCACGTCAACCATCGGCTTTCCCGTCTCTTCGTCTTTTCTTTTCAGGATCTTGTAGGTGATCTCCACGAGGAAGGAATTGAGTTCCCCAGAGTTCCACTCCTTGAAGATATCAGACATCTCATCGGTAGGAAGGTCCAGAACATCTCTCATGATGTGATAAATTTCCGCTATCGATTGCATGATGGCGTATTCTATTCCGTTGTGAACCATTTTCACAAAGTGCCCGGCGGATCTTTCCCCAACGTAGGTGCAGCAGGGGCCATCTTCCGTTTTTGCAGCGATCTTCAGGAGGATATCTTCGACCAGGCTGTACGCTTTTTTGCTTCCACCAGGCATGAGAGAGGGTCCATGGAGGGCTCCATACTCACCACCCGAAACTCCCATTCCAAGAAAGAGAAACCCTTTCTCTGTGAGATCTTTAAAGCGTCTTTCTGTGTCCAGATAATGAGAATTCCCGCCGTCTATGATCAAATCCCCCGGTTCGAGATAGGGAAGAAGCTGGGAAATAGTATCGTCAACAGGTTTTCCTGCTTTCACCATCAGAATGATCTTTCTTGGTCTCTCAAGGGATTCTACAAAATCTTTTATATCGTAGTGAGGTTCTATTTCCTCGCCCTTCACCCGATTTTTCACGAACTCTTCTGTTTTCTGGGCCGTTCGGTTGAAAACAGAGACTTTATAACCTTTTCTTGCGATGTTTAATGCAAGATTCTGTCCCATCACCGCAAGACCTATGAGACCTATGCTGGATTTCACAGGTATCACCTCCTAGAACGTGTGATAATTCCCAGTGACTGGTTGCTAGATTTTCACGATTTTTCAGCCACCGAATTTGCTACCCAGGAACATAGTAAACCATGGGACGTAGGTTACAAGTAGCAGTACAACTATCATAGCTATATAAAACGGCCAGATTGCTTTCATAACTTTTTCTATGGTTGTTTTCCCCACGGCGCATCCTACAAATAGTGTATTACCCACTGGTGGTGTACATAGGCCAATTGAAAGATTCAATAGCAAGATAATACCGAATTGTATGGGTGACCATCCCAATTGTGTGACTATTGGCAGCAAAACAGGAGTGACTATAAGAATCAAAGGAGCCATGTCCATAATCATTCCCAAAACCAAGAGCACACCATTAATTAATAACATTAGAAGATATTTATTGTCGGTTATTTGGAGAAGTCCATGCGCAACGGTGTACGGTATTCTTAAATACGCCATAATGTAACTGAAAGCGGAAGCATTGGCTATTAAAAACAACACTTGTGCAATTGTTAGAGTAGCGTTTTTGAAAACGGTCACCAAACTTTTGAGATTCAAACTCCTATAAACAAATAGAGTTATCACCATGGCATAAACCACAGCAACTACTGATGCCTCCGTGGCAGTGAATATACCAGCAACGATTCCTACTATGATGATGATAGCTACCAAGAGACCAAGAATCGAGTTTCTGGCAATTCGAAGAGCTTCTTTCAGGGGTACTTTCTCTGCCCTAGGATAATTTTTCTTTCTGGCGATTATGTAAGCCACGATCATCTGAGCAATACCGACCATTACGCCCGGAATGTATCCTGCCATAAACAGAGCTCCTATGGAGACACCTCCAGCTGCCAGAGAATAGATTATCATGTTATGACTGGGAGGAATTATGATGCCCTGTGTAGACGAAGTGACAGTGACCGCTACGGAGAACTCTCTATCGTATCCTTCCTTTTCCATGGCAGGTATCAATATGGCACCTATTGAAGAGGTATCAGCAACTGATGATCCAGAGACACCACCGAAGAACATACTCGCAATAATATTAACCATTGCAAGTCCTCCGCGCACGCGCCCAACTATTAATTTTGAAAATTCGACTATCTGACTTGCTATACCTCCTTCCGACATTATTTGCCCCGCTAGTATGAAGAAAGGGATAGCGGTCAAAGAAAAGGCATTGATGCCAGCGCTTATCTTTTGGAATACAATCATAGCTGGTATCTTGAGGTAAAAAGCTGTGAGAAGAGCGGAAAAGCCCAGAGATAAAGAAATTGGAAGTCCTATCATCAAAGTGAGGAAAAAGTTTGAAAGAAGCAAAATAGTTCCTGCCGTATCGCGCTGAATGTCTCGAACGAACGGAAAATCCATCAAAAAAGATACATCTATTCCCAGAAGGAAAAGAAGAGCTCCCAGCACCAGCAACCTAAGAATTGTCCTCGATCTCATCATCTCTCTGCTGCTCCTCCTAATTTTTTGGTTATGAATTGCTCCACCAGTTTCATCACCACGCTAAATATGATCAAGATACCACATATAGAAGCAGGCATGTACATCCAAGCCACAGAAATACCAGTGGCGGGCAGCCTGTTCGGCAAACGTATGGCCAGAGTATAACTGTACTTTGCCATTGCATAGCCATAGTATCCTATGATCAACAATACAATTATCCCAGCCACTTTCTTTATCCAGAAAGGCAACGCATTCAAAAAGAGCTCCACTTTCATGTGGATTCCTTTCTTGACCCCAACTCCTGCCATTAACAAAGAGATCCAAATCATAATAAGAAGGGTGGTCTCTTCACTCCAAGTTGGAGGTCTGTTGAATACATATCTGGCTACCACTTGGTAGAAAGTAATACCAACCATAAAGAAAAGACCGATTGTTGCGAAACCAAGAGTGGTGTTTTCAACGATCTCATTGATTTTGTTCACAACTCTCGTAATTTTTTCTACCATCTGGACCGTGGCCTCCTTAATTGATTGTGGCAAATCTAAAACCCCAGCCAATGGCAGTTGGCTGGGGCTGTATTTGACAATCTCAATCATTTAACGGCCTGAATCCTTTCCAAGAATTCTTTGTAAGCTGGATATCTGTCGTACAATGGCTGAACTGCTTTTTGGAAGAGCGTAACATCTGGATGGAAAATCTTTGCCCCTCCTTCCTGGACTTTCTTCAAAGCCATTTCTTCCCATTGATTCCACAGGTACTTCTCGTACTCTGCGGAAGCCAAGGCAGCTGTCTTGAATATGAGCTTTTCCTCATCAGTCAATTTGTCCCAGAGCACCTTAGATACCAACACAACCTCAGGTATTCTCGTGTGACCATCCAGACTGTAATAAGGTGCTACTTCAAAATGTCTGGTCTCGTAATAGCTTGGAGGATTGTTCTCTGCACCATCAATCACGCCAGTTTGTAGAGCAGTGTAAACTTCTTCGAACGCCATTGGAACAGGAGACGCTCCAAGAGTTTTCATCAGTTCTATCATGACCGGATTCTTCTGAACGCGTATTTTCAAACCTTTCAGATCTTCTGGTTTCAAAATAGGTTTTTTAACCGTGTAAAAGCTCCTCGCACCTGCATCGTAATAACACAGGCCAACCAATCCCACCTTTTCAAGGCCTTTAAGAAGTTCCTCACCAATAGGCCCCTCGAGTACTTTCCACATGTGGTCTTGATCCCTGAAAACGTAAGGCAGTGTAAGAACCCCTATTGGCGGATAGAAAGCCACAAGTGGTGATACCGAAACCCTATCAATATCGATGGCTCCGAGTATTGTCTGTTCTATCGTCTCTTTTTCCGAACCCAGCTGGGCACTTGGATAAACCTCGATTTTGTACTTTCCGTTCGTCATAATCTCGATGATCTTGCCCATGAATTTTAAAGCTTCAACTGTGGGATACCCTTCTGCATGGTCATCTGCTGCTTTTAGAATGATGGGATCAGCAAACAAAGAGATACTCACTATAACCAGAAGTGTAACGAAAAGCATAAGCAACTTTCGCATACTTCCACCTCCTGTAAGATATGTGATGTTTTAAGCGTCACCAGATTATGATTGTACCAAAACGATTACAAAAGTCCAAGAAATGAAATAAAAAGATTTCAAAGATTATTCGGTGATATTCATCAATAATCGCTGTTAATAAAAGATAATCAAAAATATTCTGGCACAGTCCGTGATGCTCTGGTTATTCAACGAGACATCGTTCCAACAGAAGAAGCAGCGATGATCTCCATGATCTTTTCAGGAGTGGTTTCTGATTTCTCAAGGTCACCTATTTTTTCTCCTTTTTCAAGTAACACGAATCTGTCGGCCACTTCATAGACATGATATATATTGTGAGTAATGAAAATGACAGCTATTCCCCTTCTCTTGGCCTCAAGTATATGCTCCAGCACCCTTTGAGTCTCTCCAACCGAGAGGGCAGCTGTGGGCTCGTCGAGTATCAACAACTTGGCACCAAAATGAATGGCCCTTGCAATTGCTATCGCTTGTCTTTCACCACCAGATAGGAAAGCAACTGTTTCATCGGGAGATCTCACAAATATTCCTATGTCTTTCAGGGCTTCTATGGTGATCTTCTTCATCCTTTTAACATCCAGTGTTCCGAACGGACCTTTCATAACCTCTCGCCCCAGAAAGAAATTCCTCCAAATAGGCATCAAATTGACCAGGGCAAGGTCCTGATAAACTGTTTCTATGCCAAGCTTTCGGGAATCCCAGGGTGATTTGAAAGAAACTTTTCTCCCTTCAAAATATATTTCCCCCTCATCCGGCCGATAATACCCAACAAGTATCTTGATCAACGTTGACTTTCCTGCTCCATTGTCTCCGAGTAAACCCACTATTTCATTCCTTTTCACCCAAAAGTCCACACCTTTTAAAGCCTGAACCCTCCCAAAGCTCTTTTTGATACCACGCATTTCCACAAGATACTCACTCATCCTGCCACCTTCTTTCTTATCCTGGCGTTTATTATAGCGGCAACTATTAAAATGACTCCTATAAAGGCTCTATACCAGTAAGCAGGAGCCCCTGCCAGAACTAGACCACTTCGAACCATCCCTATCATGAATGCCCCTATAAAGGTGCCTAGGACACTTCCAAATCCCCCTGACAAAAGGGTGCCGCCGATTACAGCAGAAGCTATGGCTTCCAGTTCCATTCCCTGTCCCAGAGTGGGATCAACTATCTTGAATCTCCCAAAAGTAGTAATCCCAGCCAGCCCTGCTAGAAGACTGCTGATAATGAAATTTACAATTTTCACTCTGTCTGTTGGTATTCCCAGAGCCTTTGCCGCGCCAAGATTACCACCTGTTGCAAAGACCCAGTTTCCATAGCGGGTCCTCTCAAGTATTATCCAGAAAACAATCGCCAGGATTATAAACCAAACACCTGAATATCTTAATCCACCCGCTATACTGCCTCCAAATATGTTAAGAACCCTGCTGTTTCTTTCAAGCATTATGGGAAATCCGCCGGTAACGGCTAGAAGAATTCCTCTCCAGAACATCATAGTTCCAAGAGTGGTGATGAACGAAGGAATACCTGTTTTCAACGTGACAATACCGTTTAACAGTCCCAAGGACGCTCCCAAAAGCAACGATATTATCAAGGCTATGACATCGGGTTGCCCTTTGTTTATAAGTATTGCCATAGCCATTGGTACCACAGCATATACAGAACCCACGGAAAGATCAAATTCCCCTGATATCATAAGGAGGGTTATTCCAATAGCAACTATCCCTAACTCCGAAGCCATAGTAAAAATTGAAGCGAGGTTATCCATGCTCAGGAATCGATCTGATAAAACAGAAAACAAAATGAAGAAGACCACTATTCCCACGATTGCTCCCAATTCCTTCATAAGAGGAAACCTGATCATCAACGATTTGGAGCCAGAGTGACTGACGTTTATCATGATTTTCTCCCCCTTAATAGACGATACCGGGGGGAGACCCCCCGTGAATCAGATTATCTGTAACCTTCTCTGACCGTTTTTTCCACAACGTCCACGTTGCTTTTGTCGACGATAGAAGGACCAGTGAGCACCTTTTCATGTGGTATAAGACCGTATTCCTTGTATAAGTAGAGGAAAACAACGGGTAGATAACCCTGGAGATACTGCTGTTGGTCTATGGTGAAAAGCACAGTACCATCTTTTATAGCTTCTATGATCTTGGTTGTAAGATCTATGGCTCCTATCTTCACTTTTCCTTTTAAACCTTCCTCTTCAACAAGTTGAATGGCAGGATGCGCTCCCAATGGCCCAAGAGTGAAAATGGCATCGGTATCAGGATGCTTCATGAGATAACTCTTCATAATGCTCAGTGCTTTCGTGGGGTCTGTTGTGATATCAAGCTTTTCAACAGGAATGTTCTTTTCGGAGAGAACATCCATAATACCCTTGGCTCTTGCTTCCAAACCAGCGTGTCCAGGTTCGTGAATGGCAATAACAGCTCTTTTTGGAGTGAACTCCTGTAACATTCTCCTGGCAGCATAAACTCCTGCTAGATATTCATCCATACCAACGTAAACCAGGTACGGTATAGCCTCTTCAGGTGGCCTTGTATCCGGCACGTTTATTGCTACCACCGGAATACCCATTTTTATAGCCTTTCTCAGAGGCTCATCCAGAGCCACGGGATTGGTTATTGTAACTATCAAACCGTCCGGTTTCCTGGCAATAGCGCTGTTTACAAGATCAATGAACTCTTTCAAAGAATATTTCTCTGGCCCGAGGTAAACCGTTTCTACTCCATATTTTTCACCAGCATCCTTTAAACCCTTCATAACCACTGCCCAAAACGGATCAGCAGGTCCTCCATGCGAGACAAGATAGAACGTGTACTTCGAGAATCCAAAAACAGCCAGTACTACCATCAGGAAGATCAAGACCCTTCTCATACGACTCCCCCCTTTATGAGATGTGTGATATTTCATAAGGAATTCTACCACATGGTTACGCCAAGGTAAAATTTCAACGTAGTAGTATACAAAAATTTTTAACCGTTATTCAAGAATATCTGGACCTCTTCTGACAAAATAGTGTTTCACAAAAGTTTTCGATGAGTAATGTCAGGATATAAAATTCACAATTATGTAAAACTCGTCTGGTCATCGTACTATAATATTAACTAAGGCCTAACCAGAAGGAGAAGATACTATGGATTTAGGTTTTCTGGGAACAGCCTGGGCAGTTAGTACAGAAGAGCGGGATAATACTTCGATATTTCTCAAATCTGGTAATACATTCATTCTGGTTGACTGTCCCGGCAATGTATGGGGGAGACTTTTGAAGATGAGACTCAACCCTCTTGAACTGGACGCAATTTTCATAACACATGGGCATGTAGATCATGTATACGGTTTACCATCACTTTTGGAAATGATGCGCTTGAATGGAAGAAAACGTCCTTTATCCATTTATGTTGGTGAAGACTTTCTTGTATTGGTCGAAAAGTTATTGGACCTCTTTGAGATAGCAAATCATCCTGATTCTTTCAAAATCGATCTTTTTGGATTGGATTACAAATCCTCTCTTTTTAGGGTAAAAGATCTGATGATAGAAACGTTTCCTGTTAACCACACAGTAAGGAATCTGGCGCTGAAATTCCGGAACGACAATGTATCGATTGTCTACTCAAGCGACACGGCATATCATGAACCCCTAGCGGAATTTGCCAGTAATTGTGATGTTCTTATTCACGAAGCCACCATGAGTACCAAACTTGGAGATGCATTCAGAGAAGGACATTCCACACCATCAGATGCTGCCAGGATAGCAGAGAAAGCAAGAGTCAAACAACTTTTCCTGGTCCACGTTGGATTTTCAGTTAGTGAAAATCCCCAAAAGGCTATTGAGGAAGCGAGAAACTTTTTCGATGGTATTGTTGTCATACCAAAAGATCTTGAAATCTACAGTTTCTAGAAGATAAAGTAGCTCCCTTTTGGTACAACCACCTTAACCTCTGTGCCTGTCTCAACATCACTTCCATGGTTTATAAAAACAGGTTCATTTACTCCGTCGACTTCCATCTCATATCGATACTTTGAACCTAAGTAGAGCCTCCCCCTAATCACACCCGTTAAAACAAGGTCCTCTGGCCCAGACTCCACATTCTTATTGGTTGAAAGTATCACTTCATCGGCTCTAATGACAACAGTGGCTATTTTTTGCTGGTTAGGAATTCGTTTCTCAACATTCCCTATTTTTGCAACACCGTTCTTCACGGGAACTTTTATGATGGTGTTTACTCCTACAAAATCTGCTACAAAAAGATTACTGGGATTGCGATAAATCTCTTCCGGTGTGCCAACCTGGAGTATTTTTCCATTGTGAATGATGATAACTCTATCTGCTATGCTAAGGGCTTCCTCTTGGTCATGTGTGACGTAGAGCGTTGGAATCCCTAATTTTTGCTGCAAAGCTTTGAGTTCAAAACGTATACGAAGCCTGATTTTAGCATCCAGATTTGAAAGTGGCTCATCCAGCAAAAGTAATTTTGGCTCCACCACTATTGCCCTCGCCAAAGCCACTCGTTGTTGTTGGCCTCCTGACAACTGGCTGGGCTTCCTGTCGGCGAGCCCTTCCAATCCGAGGAACTTCAATGCCCATTCAACTTTTTCCCTTATTTTCGCTTTATCGATTCTTTTGATCTTCAAACCATAGGCGATGTTTTCAAACACGGTCATATGGGGCCAAAGAGCGTAATTTTGGAAAACCATAGCAACATCTCTTTTCTCTGGGGCAAGATCTGTGATATCCTGGCCGTGAAGATATATTCTCCCCGAGTCGAGTCTAACAAAACCTGCTACAGATCTCAGCAATGTGGTTTTCCCAGAACCGCTGGGACCTATTACCGCCAGCAGCTCACTCCCTTCTATAGTGAAAGACACGTCATCTAATGCACGCACGTGACCATAGTATTTCTTTAAGTTGACGCATTCAAGCACCGCCACGCTCATCAACCTCCAAGTCCGGATATGTACTCTGCTTTCAAATATCTTTCAATGAGTATCATGAAAAGTAGTGATGGAACGATCAGAATAATAGAGATAACACTGGCTATCTGCATATTGTATCCCATACTTGCCGTGTACATCAAAACCGGTGCTGTTTGAATAAAAGGTGCTCCTATGAAAAACGCAGCTGTAAATTCTCCCATTGACCATAAAAAGACAAAAATCGAACCAGCAATAAGACCAGGTATGGCCAGAGGAAATGTTATTGTCCAGAACACCTTGAACCTGCTGGCTCCTAAATTCTGTGCAGCCTGCTCAAGTTCCAGAGGTATCGATTTGAAGGTGGCTGTAATAATCCACAGTGAAAAAACAAGAGAAGCCATGGTATGAGCCAGTATGATACCCCACATATTTCCCCTGAGACCAATTCTGCCAAAAATACTGGCCAGGTTGATGAAAACTGGAAGCTGCGGAAACGCCTGAGGCATGAGGAAAAGAATCAGAAGAACCCGTTCCATGGGAAGTTTGTATCTTGCAAATCCATAGGCCGCTGGTAAGGCAAGGGCCAGTGAAAATGCCACAGTAATGAGTGCTACGGTTACACTCAATACCAATGAGTCAAGTACTCTTCCCTGTTCAAACACCTCAAGCCAGAATTTGAGAGTAAATTCCTGAGGGATGGGACTCGGCCAGTACCATCTCCGGGCAAAACTCCACAGAACTATACCTACAAGTGGTCCTATCATGAGAATCAGTATGAGAGCAACAATTATAACCTTTAATGCCAGCCTTAAAGCCATTTTCCATATACTGAATCGTTTCACCCTTTGATACCCCCTCGTTCAGTGACCATGTATCTTAGGTAGTAGATTGCCAGAGCCATAACGATCAAGTAGGAAACAACGCCAAGGCTGTTGGCTGCTCCCCAATCGTTGAAATAATTCACACGGAACATCATATCGACGGTAATCATGTTTGGCTTGTTTGGACCCACCATCAACGGAATAGTGAGACTGCTAATGGTTCTCACAAAGGTTAAAATCATTGCTACCATTATTGAAGGCTTTGAAAGGGGTATCAGTATGTCGAAAACAATTCTAATTTTTGAAGCTCCCAGATTCTGTGCTGCTTCAACATAAGCAGGGTCGAGTGCTTTAAATGCACCAAGAATGATAAGAGTAGCAAAAGGTGTCATCACCCACACAAAAGCAAAAAGAAGACCCGCCCAACTACCGGAGATGCCAGGTAATTCCTCAACGCCAAGAATTCTCGTCAACAGGGAGTTCAATGTACCGTGCGGTGCTAGGAATATTCGCATCGCATGCCCCACGATTAGAAAAGGGATAAAAAGAGGGAGTCGGTACATATAATCAAGGAATTTCCACTCCTTAAAACGCAAGTAACTGGAAATAACAATACTTATCACCAAAACTACTCCCACTGTAGCAACTGTCATCAAAACTGAGTAGATGATGTCACGTGTGTAAAGCTCAAAGATCTTCGCATAATTTGCCAGAGTAAAACTGCCCGCTTTGTCGTAGAAGCTACTCCATATAGCCCTGGTCAAAGGGTAAACATAGAGCAAGCCGAGGACGGAAAGAGCGGGTAATATCAAAAGGAAACCAACTGGACTCTTTATTTTCTCTTCCAAGTCCTTTCCCCCTTTCCTAAGAAGGGGGCACAAGCCCCCTCAGGATTCGATCATTTTTCAACCCACTTCTCGTAGGCTTCGAGGATATCCTCGTAGTATCCAGTCAACGGGAATGGCTTACCGTATTTAATCAAATCTTCTTGCTTGACATCTTTGTAAAGGCTTTCGAGAACTTCCTTTTTCAAAAACGGTGCAACGTAGTTGTCACCGATGGCAGGATACCAGTTGAAACGCTCCACTATGTACTTGGCCTGGATTCTTGGTGAGGAAACGAATTCTATCAGTTTCAATGCATAATCTGGATTCTTCGCTTTGAGCGGGATCACGAAATGCATGGGCTGACCAGGCATACCAGGAGCTGGGATCAAAATTCGTATGTTAGGATCCATTCTTCCTTCTCTCATCCAGGTATAGAACATGTCTACCCAAACAGGCCCCATCCAGATCTCTCCACGATTAAGCATATCCAATGTTCCTGCATTGCCACTGGTCATAGTCACATATTTATTGAATTCCTTGAGCTCGGCAAAGATCTGTGGCCAATCTTCCTCGTATTTCTTGTCGTACGGTCCTTTCAAAAGTTTGTCAGTGTATTTCGATTTCCAGTAAACCCATCCAACGACAAACGAAATACCAGAAGCTCCATGTTTGATCCCGTTGTAACCGAATTTACCAGGGTGTTTCTTCACCCATTCAACCAATTCCGCATAGGATTTGGGAGGATCTTTCACGTACCGAGGATTGTAGGCAATCGCTGTTTGACTGTGGAACATGGGCATAACGTAACCATCGACATTTACTCCGAGTGCAACCTTGGCCGTGTCTCTCACAACCAATCGTCTGGCACTGAGAAAATCCGTGTAAGGTCTGATCAAACCTTCCTGAAGCGCCCACACTGCACCTATCTCATGAACTACGGCAAGATCAATATCCCATTTTTCTTTGCCAGAATCCCTTTCGATTTCCAACTGTTGAATAATTTGCCTTGAGCCTGCTGGACCAGGCCCTGTGCCAACCACTTCCACTTTTACATTCGGATAAACTTTCTCAAACTCCGGTGCTATTTCGTACTGGAAGAAGTCCACCATATTCTGGTCTCCTGCTACCATCATCCTGAGTTTCACTTTGGTGGGAAAATCCTCTTGAGCTACAGCCAAAGTTGCAATAAAAGTCACGATAAGAACCATTACAAACCACCGCCTCATAGGAACCCCTCCTTTCTACCTGTGAAATTTCTAGGATATTCCCGGATGATTTTATCTGTTTCTGATCTGGTAGTGTAGGAAGAAGTAGGGCGTATCTGGATGGTGTTCGGAAATCCTGGTTCACACACTTACAGCTTTGCGAAATCTTTTCACGTTTCTTTTCGCTGATCACTGTTTCTTCAAACAGCTTTTATCAGGAAGACCATTCATATAAGATGCTTAAAATTTTTTACTCCACTGGTAACTTTCGTTAAGAACTATAAAAGTGATTGTTGAAAACCATTGTAATGCGCTTTCCATGAGGCATTCTGAAAAAATTCTACTATATTTTAAGCAAAAAGCAAAATTGCAAAAATCGTTTATTACAAAAGCATTCCATTCCTACTTATATAAAATAGACAGTATTGAAAGTTTTCTATGAATACAGAACATAAACCATTACCATGTCTGAAATGGTTACCCACTCACAGAAAGAGTGAGAGTAATAAACGTATAATACTCTCTGGTAATGGAAAGAAAAGCGGAAAAAGGAGGAGAAAAAATGCCTTATACATCGTTCTCTTCTATTATTCCCTCCTTCCTCATCATCCTCATCGGCTATGCAGTGGGGAAAGTTTTTTCTGATGAAGTCGTGGGACTTGCCTCAAAGGTTGCAATCTGGGTGATGGTACCAACGGTGACGTTCACTTTCATAAACAAATACACCCCAGGGTTCTCTGAACTGAGGGATTTCGGATTGGGAATAATTGTTATATTCCTGTTTTTTTACCTTTACTCTAGTTTTTTCAAACACAGAAGGGGTGTTGTACTGGTAACCGCTGTTACCTCAAACGCAGGATATTTAGGTTATCCCATCCTTATGTCTCTATGGGGAGAGCAGGCCCTTGCACTGGGAGTAGTTTATGCCCTGTTGATCGTTCTCATGTACACTATACTTCCTGCCTTTCTTGGGGAGAGATTCAACTTAAAGAACCTTTTCAAGCTTCCGTACATCTACGCCCTACCTGCTGGTTTTATAACAGGAAAGCTGGGGTTACACTATGAAGATCTGCCTTCTTACCTTCTTAGTGCTATAAACATGTTGAAGCAAGCTGCAATTCCTTACCTTTTACTGTACGTTGGACTTTCTGTTTCTAGGGTGAAGATGGATAAACGCGTGACCGGGCTGGGAGGTTTGATTATTTTTAACAAACTCTTTCTTTCTCCTCTTATTGCTCTTCTCTTCGTCATGATTTACAAACTTGATGGTCTGTCCGGCAAAGTTTTTATCTTGGAGACTGCCATGCCCACTGCGATCAACAGCGTGGTAATTGTTTCTGCACTCGGCGGTGACAGCAAAACAGTAGGATTAGGTGTTACCCTCACCACTTTCTTTGCCATATTCACCCTTCCCATCTGGGCAGTTTTGCTCGAAAAGATCTTCGGTTGATCTTTCCGAAAAATTTTCCCCACATTGTGAAATACGTAACATGTAGGGTTTAAAATGGAACCGGGAGGTGATGTGATGATCACAACCACCATATTCCCGGGTAGATACGTTCAAGGAGCAGGTGCGATCAACATCCTGGAAGAAGAACTTTCCCGTTTTGGAGAAAGGGCGTTCGTGGTGATCGACGATTTTGTGGACAAAAACGTCCTGGGAGATGGTTTTTTTGGTACTTTCACAAAGGTCAGGGTGAACAAACAGATCTTCGGCGGAGAGTGTTCAGACGAAGAGATAGAAAGACTTTCAGGTCTTGCAGAAGGGGAAACAGACGTGGTAGTGGGTATAGGTGGTGGAAAAACTCTCGATACTGCCAAAGCGGTCGCCTATGAGTTGAAAAGACCCGTTGTGATAGTTCCAACCATTGCCTCTACAGATGCTCCATGCAGCGCTCTTTCCGTGATTTATACGCCAAGTGGAGAGTTCAAAAGATACCTGTTCTTGCCAAAAAATCCAGATGTCGTTCTTGTCGACACCAAGATCGTAGCAAAAGCCCCCGCGAGATTTCTCGTTGCCGGAATGGGAGATGCCCTTGCCACATGGTTTGAGGCAGAATCGTGCAAGCAAAAGCACGCACCGAACATGACAGGAAGGATCGGTTCGATGACCGCTTACACATTGGCAAGGCTCTGCTACGAAACGCTCCTTGAGTACGGTGTTCTTGCAAAGAGATCGGTGGAAGAAAAGGCAGTCACACCGGCCCTTGAAAGAATCGTCGAGGCAAACACACTGTTGAGCGGACTGGGATTTGAAAGTGGCGGACTGGCAGCTGCCCACGCCATACACAACGGTCTCACCATCTTAGAAAACACCCACAAGTATCTACACGGAGAGAAGGTCGCCATAGGAGTTCTCGCGTCGCTGTTTTTGACAGACAAGCCTAGAGAGATTATCGAGGAGGTCTACTCCTTCTGTGAGGAAGTGGGACTACCCACAACCCTGGCAGATATAGGGCTCGATGATGTTTCGGACGAGGATCTGATGAAAGTGGCAGAAAAGGCCTGCGACAAGAACGAAACAATACACAACGAACCCCGTCCTGTAACACCAGAAGACGTGTTCTTTGCTCTGAAAACAGCGGACAGATACGGAAAAATGAGGAAAAACCTCACTTGACCCTTCTTCTTTTTTTCGTCTTGCTGTTGTTTGCTGCCAGGATGAGACGTCTTCTCAGAAGGTTGAGAGAGTCCGCGTACTCGTCTGCGAACCTGTCCATGGAGTTTATCTCCAGAATAACGATCCCGCTAAAATCGGATTCTCTTATTATCTTAAGAACTCTGTTGTAGGGGATATCTCCTTCCCCGATGGGAAGGTGGAGATCCCCTATTCCGTACACGAACCTGAAGGCTTCAACATCGGGTATTTGCTGGTACGTTTGGGGAGACTCACCGAAATTGTCACTGACGTGGAGTTCCACAGCGTAAGGCAGACCCTTTTTCAACTCCTCATAGAAGTTAAGGCCCCGATAGCTTGTGAGTATGAACAGGTGTCCGATGTCTATGGTGAGTTTCACGTTCGGATGATTCACCTGCTTCACCAGTTCCAGAACTTCAGAGACAGGATGCTGGACGTTCTCTATACCGATAACAATGCCCTTTTCCTTCGCCAGATCTGCAAGATCTCGAAGGGCCAGGATCTCCGCTCGACGCTGTATTCTCTCTGGGACGTCGATGGAATGGTCCACTTCGTTGTAATGATAAACGATGACTTCAGCGTTTATCTCTCCGGCAAACTCTATAACCGCTTCCATCACTTTGTAATGCCAGGGATTTGTCTTTCTCTTGAGATTTATCACGTCCGGTGCGTGCACCGTATACCTGAAGTTGTAATTGGAGAGTATCTCTTTTACCCTCTCAAGCCTTTTCTTTATGATGCGCCCTCTTGCTATCACGTCGAGCCCGGCAGCGGGAATTTCTACGTAGTCAAACCCAATACTTTTGAAAAACTCCAGTTCACTCACCAGTCTCTTTATCGATCCGTTCACTCTCCTTGTATCGACGTTCGTTCCTATACCTTTTACCATCCCCTGCACCTTCTTTTTTATAAGATCGTCTCCTCCGTTTCCGGGTTGAAAAGATGAATCTTCTCCAAGTGCGGAACAAGAAACACCTTTTCTCCAACAGAGGGGATCTTCGCCGGGTCTCCAAACACTTTCACGAGTTCTCCCCTGTCAGTTTGCACGTTCACTATTATATCCCTCCCAAGGGGCTCGACCACATAAACAGTGCCAGGGATTGCGTTCTCTTGTTTGTTATGAACCACTTCACAGTGTTCCGGTCTTATACCAACGACCACCTCTTTCAGGTTCGTTTCTAACTCTTTTGGAATCTTCAAAACCACATCGTCTCTTTTCAGGATGGTCTGTCCTTTTTCCACCTCCACAGAAAAACCCTTCAGGAAATTCGTCGGGGGATTACCTATAAATGAGGCAACGAACATGTTCCTCGGATTCTCGTATATCTCATCTGGTGTTCCGTACTGAACGAGCTTTCCCTGGTTGAAGACCGCTATTCTCGACGCCATCGTCATCGCCTCTGCCTGGTCGTGCGTCACATAGACGGAAGTGATACCGAGTTCCTGCTGAAGATGCTTGATCTCTGCCCTCATGAGCATCCTCAGATTCGCATCGAGATTCGAGAGAGGCTCATCGAAAAGGAGTACCTTCGGTTGCTTCACCAGTGCCCTTGCAAGTGCTACCCTCTGCTGTTGACCACCGGAGAGTTGAGAAGGCTTTCTTTCGAGAAGGTTGTCTATGAGGAGTTTTCGAGCGATTTCAACGACTCTCTTTTCTATCTCCTCTTTTGGTATTTTTCTTGCTCTCAGGGGAAAGGCGATGTTTTCAAAAACGGTCATGTGAGGATAGAGCGCATAGTTCTGGAAAACCATTCCCACTTCTCTGTATTTCGGTGGAACGTCGTTGACCAAAACATCATCGAAATATATCTCACCAGACGTGGGTCTGTATATACCGGCAAGCGTCAGAAGAGTGGTGGTTTTGCCACAGCCAGACGGGCCAAGCAACGCAACGAACTCTCCATCCTTCACTTCAAAACTCACACCGTCAACCGCTTTCACTTTCCCAAAATACTTCTTCAAATTCACAACCCTGATGCTGGGCATTATCCTTTCACTCCCCCGATGGTCAGTTTTATCATGTGTTTGCTGACGAAGAAAAAGAAGATGATCGTTGGTATCATGTAGAACAATCCCACGGCAGTCACAAGCCCGTAGTCTGCGAATCTGTAGTCTCCGATGAACCCTTTTACGTACTTTGAGAGTGTCCACAGGTTCTGCGAGAAGATGAACGTGTTCACGAAAACGAATTCAGACCATCCGGAAAGGAAAGCAAAGATGGCCGTAACGGCGATCCCTGGTTTTACAAGTGGAAGAAGAATCTTTCTCCACACCTCGAATCTGCTGTAGCCATCAACAAGGCCTGCCCACTCGAGTTCCCAGGGAATACCATCGTAAAACCCCTTCATAATCCAGGTGCCCCACGGCACTTCCAGAGAGGCTTTGAGGAGTATCACTCCCCAGAGGGTATCCAGCAGTCTAAGCGTCCAGAGAAGGTAAAACACAGCTGTCATGAGAGATATTGCCGGAAAAGCATGAAGTGCAAGAATGAACTTCATCATAGAGGACCTTCCAGGAAAATCGTACCTTGAGAGTGCATACCCACCAAGGCTTGTGATCAACACCTCAATTCCCATCACACCGAGTGCCAGCAAAGCTGTGTTCAGCGTGGTTTGCCAGATGTTCGGATATCCCTTGATCTCCTGCCAGAGGAATCTCCAGTTTTTCAGGGTGAGCTTCGTGGGGACAAAGCCGTTCACCAGATCCTCGCTGAAAGATCTCAGAATGAGCCAGACGTACCCCACCAGAATCGGTGAGGTTATGAGAAAAAGCACAAGAATTATCACAAAATTTCTGATTTTTTCCGAATTTTTTTGCCAGAACGAGAGTTTCATCATTCCACCTCGACCTTCGGTTTTTCCATGAGAGATTCAAAACCGAAGAACTTCATGTAGACAAGAGCAGAAACCACACCTATGATAACGAGGATGATCGAAAGGGCTGCACCGTAGCCGAATCTGAAGTGTGAAAAGGCGTTGTGGTACGTGTAGAGTGCCCACACCTCTGTTCTGTAAACGGGTCCACCGTCCGTGATGATGAGTATGTATTCAAAAGAGGCAAGAAGGGAAAGTGTCTGGTATGCAGTCACGAAGAGAAGATGCCACTTTATCAGAGGAAGGGTGATTCTCCTCACCACCATAAACCAACTCGCTCCATCGATACGGGCTGCCCTGTAGTAATCTTCTGGTATGGATTTTATCGCCGCTGTGAAGACAAGCATCCCCATCGAAGCACCTATGAAACCGTTTGCGAAGATCACCATCCACATAGGAGCACTGTGAAGCCAGTCCTGTGGAGGAAGGCCGAAGAGTCCCCGTATGAAGTTCACAAGTCCGTACTCTGTGGGATCGAACATCCAGAGCCAGAGGAGTCCATAAACAACAGACGGCGTGAGTCTTGGAAGCATCCAGAGAGTCCTGAAGAAGTTACCCCATCTATCGCTGATCGACGTTGTGAGAAGTGAAATAAGAAGGGCAGTTCCAAGGTTGAAAAGTCCCAACGTACCGAAAGTGTATATGAAGGTGTTCGCTATCACACGTGGAATAATGAAATCCGTGGAAATATCCCTGAAATTCTGAAACCCCACGAAATTCCATACGAACGAATAGTCCATGTCTGTGAACGCGATCACTACGGTGAGAACAACAGGGATCACAAAGAAGATGACCACAAAGGCAAGAAGAGGAAAAAGCAAAAGTAACGGCTTCAGTCTTTTCACCCTGTTCACCCCACAAAAGGAGTGAGGGAAACCCCCTCACTCCACGATCACAACCCTATCTTTCAGCTGGGACTTCAGCCTTTTTGCAACGTCTTCTGCCACCTTCTCTGGATCCATACCGCTTTCGGCCATCTGCATTCCTTCGAAGATGATCTGGTTGTAGAGGTTGAACATGTCATCGTTTGGAATGAAACCGGAGTACGGCAAAAGCTTCGTTCCTTCCACCATGATAAATTCCTTGGTGTACTCAGGAAGCACCGTTTGCTGCCATCTGATCGGCAGGTGCCCGCTCTCAATGGCGTGTCTCATGTTGAGTTCCGGTGCAGAAGCCAAGGTTATGAGCAAGAATGCAATGTCTGGGTATTTACTCGTGCTCGGGATCATGTAAACGATTGGATGGGACAGGGTGTTCGGCCTTCCTCTGCCTTTGAACTTCGGAACAGGAGCGAGGATGAACATGTCCTGCAGTTCTTCCTCTGTCTTTCCGTAATCTTTCTTCCATTCAGCCCAGTTCCATGTACCACCCATCCATGCCAGGACCTTTCCGCTCGTGACATCCTTGTGAACAGAGGTCCACGGTGTTCCTATCATGTTCTTTGGAAGAATCTTGTAGGTGTTCGCAAGGTCGTAGAGGAGCTTGAAGTAGTCTTTCATCTCTTTTACGTTGTAAACGAACACAGCCTTTTCCTCATCGTAGAAGTCGATACCCATGCTGATCATGAGCTGGTAGTAGTCGATACCTGCTTTCGGTCTGTGGTAGAGTCCCCACTCCACAAGACCCTTTTCAACGGCTTCTTTTGCCACTTCAATGAAGTCTTCAAAGGTGAACTCTCCCCTGGCGATCCTGTCTGGCAGAGAGTTGATTTCTTCATCCGACCAGCCGAGTTTTTTCAAGACCTGCTTGTTGATGTAGAAAGGTCTTGCTTCTGTGTCCTGTGGGATTCCGTAGATCTTTCCTTTGTACTTGGTAGCCTCCCAGAGCGATGGAATGAAGTCATAGTACTCCTCGTCCCAGTACTTCTTCACGTAGTCGTCTAGAGGAATGATGTAACCCGCTTTCGCCCAGGCTCCTATGTCGTCGTGTCCCGAACAGATGATATCCACCGTCTGACCAGACTTGATTCCAAAGACAACCTTCTGCTTGAAGGAACTCCAATCTGTAGTGTCAAAGTAGCCATCGACCTTAATGGTGAGATCGACTCCAAGGTCCTTCAGAATCTTGTTCAGCCTCTCTGCAGCTGTTTTCAGATTGTCAAACCTGTAGTAAGATGGATTATCGGGTCCCACGGTCCACGCGGTGATGGTGATCTCTTCTGCGAACATCAAAAGACCTATGGTCAAGATGATCACAAGTAAAAGTTTTCTCATACTTTCACCCCCCGTTTTACTAATTTTATCACTATTTTTTCAATTTCCGTTAAAAAACATCAAATTTCTTTCCTGTAGGCTCGGAAGGTCAGGTGCAGTGCTGCCCATTGTAATAGAAAAGCCATCTCAGGTTGATTTTTACTCCCACAACTAAAGAGTATGAGCAATCGTCCTGTTTATCATTAATCAAGACTGCCCTCATTGTGTTACTACAAGTTAACAATTAGTTCTTTTAGAGTCCTGAAGGCAACCTCCGCAGCCTTTTCCATCCCTCCCGGAAGAGGAAGACACTCAACGGAGATGTATCCATCGTAGCCAATCTCTTTCAGGGTTTTGAAAGTGCTTTCAAAATCAAAGTGTCCGCATCCCGGTGCCCATCGGTTGCTGTCTGCCACATGGAAGTGGTACAGTTTCTTTCCCGCTACTTTCAGACTCTCTGAAATGTTTACCTCCTCTATGTTCATGTGGAAGGTGTCTGCGAGAATTCCCACCCTGTCAGAGTTGATTTTTTCAATCACCCTCAGTGCCTCTTCAACGGTGTTTATGAAATCTGACTCGTACCTGTTGAGAGGCTCTATGACGAATCTCACTTCTTTTGTATCGCTCAGTAAAGAGTTCATACTTTCAAGGAAGAGTTTTTCTACCTCTCGATATGGCCTTCCTTCCCTTTTTCCACGAACAAGGCCGATAATAACAAATGCTCCGAATGACTCTGCAACTTCCGCATGTTTCTTGACCCTCTCGATCGACTTTTTTCTGATCTTCTCATCCGGATGTGTTAGAGAAAGCCCATCAGCGAGGAAGGCCTGACCGGTTCCTATGGCACAGATGGGAAGTCCCAGATCTTTTGAAAGCCTGCCCGCCTCGTCCCAGTCCACAACGGATGGGTCTCTGACAGCGATCTCCACCGCCTGATAGCCGATTCTTTTTGCAAGTTCCATTCCTTTTTTCAGGTCTCCTTTGAAAGCCAGTGCGTCAAAGGCAGCATCAGAGGTGCTGATTACCAGAGAGAGTTTCAACATCATCCCTCCTCAAAGGTCCTGGATGTCTCATCTTAACAGAAGTAACCCTTGCTGCAAACCGTGTGGCCTCATCCACACTCATTCCTTTGAAGAGAAAAGCAACGAGAAACGCGGCTGTACACGTGTCGCCTCTTCCTGTTCGCCCCTCCAGAGTCCATCCTTCAAAGGGTGCTTCATGAAACTCTCCATCGAACACAAGAACACCGGCGGAGTGAGTTGCAAGTACAATCCTGGTCCCGAAGGAGCCGATGATTCTACACGCATCTTTTAGATCCTTTGTTCCTGTCAGAACCGCTGCTTCTTTGATATCGACCTTGAAGAGATCAAAAAATCTCAGGTGTTCTTTTTTTCTCCAGTCTCTGTAGACGAGTTTTCCGTTTTCTGGGGCTCTGACAAAACCCTGTGCGTCTCCAGATAGAAAATCCACCTTTTCGCGCAATTTTGTTATGAGCTCTTCTGGAAACTCACCGTACCACAGGGGATTCACGTGGCAAACCTTTCCTTCAACGTGCAGAAGATCCTCCTCTGTGAACGGATCAGCTGCCGAAATCAGAAAACTTTCCCTTTCGTCTGGACTGGTTCCATACCTGTTCTCTATGCTGGTTGTCCTGGTACTTTCCAGAAAGACCACTTCAACTCCGTTTTCACGTAAAAACTCAAAGTGTACGATATCTTCCCTTGCACACTTTGTAACCACCTTCGCTTTCACCCCAAGAAGAGCTGCGGTGATAGAACCAGCCACCACTCCTCCACCGTACGCTGTTTCCTCTTTTCCATGTATCACGTTGATGTCCTTCGACACGTGTCCAATGAAGGTGATCATGGAATCACCTCTTCCAATCTCACGGCCCTTTTTTCTTCCAGAGATTTCTTTGCAGCGTATCCCAGCAGAAGAGCCATTCTCCCGTCCTCTCCACTCACGGCCGGTGGTTCGTTCTCTGCTACGTTTTTAACGAACGTTTTCAACTCTTCCAGATACGACTCTCTGTACCTTTCCAGGAAGAAGTAGAGATACTTCGAACCGTGGTCACCCTGTTCATCTGTGAGCATGGTGGTGTCTTCTCTGATGTTGTCGACGGTGATTTTCCCTTTTGTTCCAAAGACCTCCAGTCTCTGATCGTAACCATAAACAGCCTTTCTGGAGTTGTCTATCACCCCGAGAGCCCCGCTTCTGAAACGCAGAACGACCACGGCTGTGTCCACGTCCCCTGCTTTTCCTATCTCCTCGTCCACAAGCACAGATCCACTGGCGTAGACCTCTTCCACTTCCTCACCCATTATGTAGCGCGCCATATCGAAGTCGTGTATGGTCATGTCGAGGAATATTCCTCCTGAGACCTTCACGTACTCTATCGGGGGTGGCTCAGGATCCCGGCTCGTTATCTTCAAAACATGGGGTGTCCCTATCTTTCCTTCCTCTACTGCTTCTTTTACCTTTTTGAAATTCCTGTCGAATCTTCTGTTGAATCCAACAAAGAGGATCCTTCCAGCCTCTTTCATTGCCTCTATCATCCTGTCCACTTCCACCAGATCCAGGGAGAGGGGTTTCTCGCAGAACACGTGTTTTCTTGCTCTGGCACATTCAAGGACAAGTGGTGCGTGCGTGTTGGTACTGGAACAGATCATCACCGCTTCCACTTCTGGATCACGTATGAGGTCCTCCGGGCTGGCAAAGACCTTTTTCACCTTCAACTTCTCGGCCACTTCCTTTGCTCTTTCAATCCTTATATCGGACACCGCCACCAGTTCCACGTCTTCCAGGAGTTTTGCGTTTTCGGCGTGTATCGTCCCTATGCGCCCCAGACCGATTATTCCAAGTTTCACGGTCTCATCCCCACAGGTTCCCAGCCGTGTACAGGTTCCTCCAGCCTTCCGTAAGTGGCTCTTTTGTGAGTGCATCGAGTTCTTCCTTTGGCCTCTGAGACAGCATCTCCGCAGGTGGCAGTTTCCCCGGCGGGAACCTTTCCATGATGTCCCTCACGAGTTTTTCCAGGTAATCCAGAAGGGCTTCAACTCCTTCCTTGGCCTTGTCCGCAGACGCAAGGGTTGCCTTTCCCACAACTCCCTCAGGATACGCCACAACCTCTATGGGACCTCCCCCTACGTGTCCGTACCATGCAATGGGTCTGTGAAGGAGATTTCCCGCCTTGTCTATGTGTCCTTCCGGTAGGAACCCTTTCGGCTCTGTGTCGACAGCCCATTCCTGGTGCATGAGTTCCGGAAAGAGCGCAAGGCTCCATGACGTCTCCACTTCGTCTGCGTGAATGAACGGTGTTTCGTAGGGGCCGCCTTCTTCCTTCGTCTTGAACTTGTCCTGTATGGCGTGATACCAGTTCAGATTGATGATGATGGCAGGAACCTGGAAAATCTTTGCGAACTTGTGAATGGCTACAGGAATCACGAACTCCTGGCCATGGCCGTTCAGAAGGATCTGCTTTCTGAAACCAGTGTTCCAGAATCCTGCTATGACGCTCACAAGATAGTCTATGAACGCCTCATCTTTTACTGGAACCGTTCCTGGCATTCCTATGTGGTGGTACGGATGGTATCCATACCAGATGGGCTCTGCGACTGTACAACCTGTTTTCAATGCGACCTGCTCGGCCATCCTCGTGACGAGGAAGGTATCTTCTCCTGTTGGTGCATTTGGTCCGTGGTTTTCCGTGCTTCCCACAGGGATTATTATGAGGTCACACTCCTTTAGTCTTTCCCTTATCTGTTTCATCGTCATCGTCTGATAATAGACACCCGTTGGTCTTTCCATGTGACCTCCCTCAGGTGGTATCTGCCACTTACCCATAACTCTCACCTCACTCGTTCACCATGGTAACCTTCACCAGGGACTTGTCGGTTTGAAGCCTCTTTATGTACTCAGGTATTTCCTCCATGGTAACGGTCTTGGAGATGATTTTGGTCATGTCCATCCCGGAGGCCATGAGACTGATCACCCTCGGGAAGGTACCATGACCAGAGTGTCCCTGAGATCCCACGATCTGTGCCCTTCTGACCTGAAACACTTCCCCAGTGAGAGGTATCTTCGCGTCGGCTCTTGCCACGATCACCACGGTGGCGTTTATACCGCGGGCTCTCCAGATTACCTCTTCTATCTGTGGCCAGACGATCTGAGGAACACCTGTCGCTTCGAGGAAAAGCTTTGCTCCAAGACCGTTCGTGTAATCAAGCACCGCTTCCACGAAGTTCTCCTTTGTGGGATCTATCACGTGATCTGCTCCCAGCTCTATGGCAAGGTTTCTTCTAGTTTCGGAAGGCTCTGACAGGATCACTTTCGCTGCTCCTGCGTGTTTCAAAATCGCAACGGCTGCAAGTCCTATAGGACCTCCTCCGAGTATCACCACGTTGTCTCCAGGCCTGATTCCACCTCCTCTCACAATTACAGCGTTGTAAGCAACGGAGGTGGGTTCCACGAGACTTCCTGCAAGAAAGAGTCTGTCACCGTACCTGTCCTCCAGTTCTCTGAGGCTCCAGGCGTATTTGGCATCGACCTTCACGTACTCTGCGAAAGCTCCATCGACGTTGAATCCCAGTTCGTTCAGGTTTTCGCAGTGGTTTGGGAAGCCTTCAGCACAGGGCCTGCAGTGACCACACCAGAGCATTTCCTCTACACAGACGGGCTCTCCGATCTCGAATCTTCTGTTTGTTCTTCTGTTGATGGCCTCCGGTCCTGCCTCCACCACAACTCCGGAAAACTCGTGGCCCAAAGTGACGGGAAAACCAGTAAGACCAGGGTAAAGAATGTAGCCTTCATCATCGGTCTGGGCCATATGAACGTCACTGCCACAGATCCCGCAGGCCTTCACTTTGATGATGATCTCTGTGGGCTTTTCGATCTTTGGCTCCGGGACTTCTTCAACTCGCACCTCCGGATATCTCCACACCTTGCTTCCAAGCCAGGTAAGTTTTCCTTCAACATCCTTGGGCCCCAGTTTGAAATCAGGCCTTGGATCCCACTTTGCATGAAGCCTCACCGCCTTCATAGAATCACCCCCTTCATTTCAATCCCAGAACATTTTCGATCACATACAGGGCTCCACCGATTGCAACTCCATACTCTTCTATTTCTCCTCTTTTAATGACGATATCTTCCAGGATATCTTTTGGAACTGTTCGCTCTACGATCGATTTCACAATGGGTGCTATCCTGTCGAACTGGTGAAACCCTATCCCTCCCTTTATGATCACCACGTCCGGATCGAGTATCACAGTGGTATTTGCTATCGCAACTCCAAGGTGTTCCAGACTTTCTCTCAATTCCTCTGGATTCTGCTCAAACACCGTCTCAATGGGTTTTCTAAATTTCTTCTTCAGAGAGTAACCGGAGAACCACTCTTCGAGATGACCAAAACCTTTCTCTGGCACTACGGTTTTGTCCACCGTCCAGTCTGTTATCATGTGGCCGAACTCACCTGCTTTTCCCCGCGCTCCCCTGAAGATCCTTCCCTCGTAAACGATCCCAGAGCCGATACCCCAGCCTATGGATATGAGAAACACACATCTGTAACCCTTCCCTGCACCCACTCTGGTCTCTGCGAAGGCATCGAGATTTGCGTTGTTTTCGATGAAGACAGGATATCCAGCAAAACTTTCCAGTTCCTTTTTCAGATTCCAGTTTGTGATGTTGAATGCAGGTATGCGCTTTATCAACTGGCTTTCATCGACCGTTCCCGGGATTCCTATTCCGATTCCCAAAATTTTGTCGTATTTGAGAAGTGGTTTCATAACCCTTTTTATCTCCTCAAAAAGCTTTTCCTTGTCCAGGTCAGAAGGAAGAACGACGTGTTCTTTCTTCAGGATGCTACCATTCAGATCGGTGAGAACGGCATCGATCTTCGTGCCTCCAACGTCCACTCCCACAACGTATCTGCTTTCAGGAACAAAAGAAAGCAAAACAGGTCTTCTACCACCTCTTGAAGAGCTTTCTTTTTTACCTGTTTCTTTCACAAATCCCAGTTCGATCAACCTGCTCACAGCCTGAGATACCACGGGTTTGCTGATGTTCAGAATCTTGCTTATCTCCACCCTCGATATTTGCCCTCTGTCTTTGATCGTCTGAAGAATCCTTCTTTCGACCTCGCCCAGCATTGGAATCCCCCAGTAGGTTTGTTTTCATTTACTAACCAACCATATTATAATCAATTTGTCAATACAAAGAAAAATAAGAAAAGAGTAAGAAACAAACGTTTCCTTTCATCAAAAGAAAACAATCGCCTGAAAGGGACTATTTTCAAAGAAGATCATTGTTATTCACGAATACTTCGTTTTCCTCGAAGACTTTCAACCCGTTTTTTTCCAGCAGAAAGGCTGTGACACCTTTTCCTGGAACAAGCCTTCCAGAAAAAGATCCATCGTAGACAAAGTTTTTCCCGCAGGAGGGACTCTTTGATTTCAAAATGGCAAGATCCACGTTTAAAAGGCGGGCGATCTGGAGGGTGATCTCCGCTCCCCTGAGGAAATTTTCCGTCCTGTCGTTTCCGAGTTCGTCAACAACACGCTCATTTCCAGTCCAGCCGTGTCCTCCGAGGATCTCACATCGAGGACGTGGCGTGGGAAGGCCACCCAGTTGCTCCGGGCACACGGGAATGATGATGTGTTTTTCCAGAAGTTTCAGAACTTTCTTGTTTTCCTTAGAACGGGCGTCGTATCGGGTAGGAAGACCGAGAAGACATGCACTGACCAGTATCTTCATTCTCCACCTACACCTATGAGTTCTTTCTTCAGCACCCAGATCCTGCTTGGCAGATAGTTCATGGGATTTGTGGCTTTTTGATTCACCCTGACTTCAAAGTGAAGATGTGGTCCAGTACTCAAACCCGTGTTTCCAACCCGTCCTATGATCTGACCCTTCTTCACAAACTGGCCTTCATAAACATCTATCTGAGAAAGATGTCCGTACACGTGCTCGTACGAGGAAGACTTTATCTTTATCATGAGACCGTATCCACTGTTTTCTCCGGCAAATTCAACTATTCCGCTCTCTGCAGCAAAGATGGGTGTTCCCTCCGGTGCCGCTATGTCAATTCCCGAGTGAAATGAGTACTTTCCAGTGATGGGATGTATCCTCCAGCCAAATCCAGAGGAAATGGTACCGTAGACGGGCCATATGAAAAACTTTTCATCGTTGAATGCCGTTCCTATGATACTCTCGGGTATGAAAAGTTTCTGCCCTGTGTAGATGATGTCTGATTCTAAATTATTTGCTTTTTTTATCAAAGAGGCCACGGTGAAAAACCTCTTTGCAATCAAGTCTAGAGTGTCTCCCTTCTTCACTGTATACAGATAACCGGGAGGCTGGGGTATAACGATCTCCTGTCCCACTCTGAGACTTGCAGGAGTGACCCCAGGGTTCCAATCAAGGATGAGAGAGGGTGAAACACCGAAATTTAAAGAGATACTGTACAGTGTATCGTTTTTCTGAACTCTATAGTGCACTAAAAAATAAGACGAAAACCCACAGGCAGCAAGCGTTAAAGCAAGAAGAAAAAGAATGACTCTCCTTTTCATTCTCCCCATCCTTTCACACGAGTTCTATCAATTTTTCCGGGATCTTGTACGCTGGAAGGACGTAATCTGCGTATCCCTCCTCTATCACCGACTTTGGCATCCCAAAAACAACACACGTTTCTTTATCTTCCGCTATCACCTTTCCACCGTAGAATTTGACTTTGAAGGCACCCTTGGTTCCATCTTTTCCCATCCCCGTGAGAATGACCGCTATTGTTTTGGATTTGTAGATCTCCGCTGCCTTGTCGAGGGTGAAGTCCACTGACGGTCTCACGTTGTTTATTTTATCAGACCTGTCTAGGTAAAAAGAAACCCTGCCGTTTTGAACTTTCAATCCAAGATGGTAATCTCCAGGAGCAATGTAGACGTAGCCTGGCTTTGGTTCTTCGCCCTCTTCTGCTTCCTTCACAGAAAGTTCTGAAGAACTGTCGAGTCTCATTGCAAGCGATTTTGTAAAACCAGGTGGCATGTGCTGTACAACAACGATCGGAGCAGGAAAGTTCTTTGGGAGGTTAGGAATGATCATGTCCAGTGATCTGGGTCCCCCCGTTGAAGAGCCAATGACAACAATCTTTCCACTCACGGTAGGTTTGTTTATGGTGAGGCGTGAAACCTTCGGCCTGAAAAGAAGCGTTCGTGGATCCACATTCATGGCCTGTCTGATCTTCTCCAAAAGTTCCGGTGCAACCTGTCTGAAGGTCATAGAAACTGATCCATGAGGCTTGGTGATGAAGTCAACTGCACCGTTTCTGAGGGCCTCGATTGTGATAGCGGCACCCTCTTCGGTGAGACTGCTCACCATTATGACACGGGTCGGTGCCTTTCTCATTATGAGTTTCAGGGCCTCTATACCGTTCAGGTTTGGCATCTCAACGTCCATAGTTATCACATCTGGTTTCAACTCGATGGCTTTTTCGACGGCTTCAAGCCCGTCTTTGGCAAATCCCACCACCTTCATGTCGGGCTGAGAATCTATGATATCCTTCAAAACCATCCTCATGAAGGCGGAATCATCTACCACCAGAACTCTTATCGTTTTTTCCGACATTCCTATACCTCCTCACAAAAACGGAGAATAATGGGAAGAATATCAGAACTCCAGAGACAAAGAACTTAGCAAAGGATGGAGACCACGAAAAAAGAGCCCTTCCCAGTATCAAAATTCCCACGACCACGGAAAACAGAGAGTACCAGAGAACGAATCCGGCCGCTATATCCTTCACCAGTTTCACAGATTCACTGTAGTCCTCGAAGAACAGATCGAGAAACTTCTCGATAACCGTGTTCAGAAGTTCTGCACCTATGACCGAAAAGATAGCAAAATACACCCACAGCAGGTCTTTCTCACTCAAGGGCAAAAAAAGAGAAAAAACGGCCACAGCGATTCCTATGAAGAAATGTATCTTGAGATTCCTCTCAAGTCTTAAGGCACTTTCTATACCTTCGAAGGCATTTCTGAAGGACTTCAGGATATTATTCGAATCCCGCCGCAAGTCTTTTCCACACCCTCTCTGTCTTTACTTTGAACTGTTTGTCAAACATGCTGTAACCCATCTCCAAGGCTTTCAAATTCATCTCCCAAAGGGGTCTTTTCACATAGTCTCTCAACGATCTTTTCAGAGATTCCAATTTCACTATGTTGCAAACCTTCGCAAGAACTCCCACCATTATCATGTTGGAAACCAGAGGGGTTTTGAAATTCGATATGGATTTCTCTGTTGCAGGAACAAACAGTATCTTTCGGGTGATTCGTTTCACAAAATCTGGGATGTTCTTCACCAGTGTTTGATCCAGAATCAGTACCCCGTTCACCTTGAGCGAGCGATGAAGTTCGTCCATCGCCTTCTGGTGCATCACACACAGAACATCGAAGTATTCGGCCTCCGGGTAATCTATGGGATTGTCGTCGAAAAGGACGTCGCAATGACTCACATCGCCCCTCACCTGGGCGGTGTAGGACTGCGTCTGAACAACCCACTTTCCTTCATAAACGAGGGCCTTTGAGAGAATCAAACCAGCGAGGATGTTTCCCTGCCCACTGATTCCCGCTATTCTGATAGAAACAGGCTCTGTCATTCCATCGCACCCTCTCGCCTTGTCAACCGCCTGTAAACCGTCAGGAAATCCTCTTTTTCCTCGTCCCGGAAGACTCCTATCTTTATTTTACCCTCCTGAGGTCGCTCGAGGAAACAGGTGTTGTTCTTGAAGTATTCCATCATCTGGTAGGGTTCTGGCATTCCGTTGTACCTTCCAAAATAAGTGTGACAGTTCGTCAGAACATCGACCACGGATATTCCTCTGTGCCTGAGGGCTCTTTTCAGGATCTCGACGAGGTGATCATAATGGTACACGGTGCTTCTTGCAACGAAAGTGGCTCCGGCTGAAAGGGCCAGTTCAACCACATCGAGTGGTTCCACAAACGATCCCATTGGTGTGGTGGAAGTCTGGTGATAGATGGGAGTGGTGGAGGAGACCTGACCTCCCGTCATACCGTAGATCATATTGTTGAAGACGATGACGGTTATATCTATGTTTCTTCTGCAGGCGTGTATGAAATGGTTCCCTCCTATGGATACGATGTCTCCGTCTCCCCCCATGACCACCACTTCGAAATCCGGTTTTGCCAGTTTCACACCGGTTGCGAATGCAATCGCCCTTCCGTGGAGGGTGTGCAATGTGTTGAAATCAAGATACCCTGTTGCCCTGGAGGAACAACCGATCCCTGAGACAACGGCAACTTTTTCTTTTGGAAGAGAAAGGGCGTCAACCGCTTCGAGGAAGGCTCTCAGAACGATCCCGTTTCCACAACCCGGGCACCAGACACTGGGCCATCTGCCGGGTCTCAAATAGGAAATGAGCCTATTGGTTTTCACCTCTGATCACCTTCGAAGCGAACACTTTCCACACCCGTGAATTTGAAGAAGAAATCCGTCAAAGGGTCCGGGTAGTCTTTCTCATAGACTACACGCTTTATTCCAGCGTTCACTAGAAGTCTTGCGCAGATGGAACATGGCTTGTGCGTTACGTAGATGGTGGCACCGTTCACAGCAATTCCGAACTTTGCAGCCTGCATGAGGGCGTTTTGCTCTGCATGGAGTGCGTAGCATATCTCCTGGTGCTCTCCGGAATTTATTCCAAGATCATCACGAATACATCCCACTTCGTTGCAGTGAGGAAATTTTGAGGGAGGCTGGTTGTATCCTGTGGCGAGGATTCGATGGTCTTTCACAATCACAGCTCCCACTTTTCTGTGGAAGCATGTGGATCTTTCGCTGACCATCCTGGCGATTCTCATGAAGTAAGAGTCCCAGGACTCTCTATCGTCGGGCTTTTTCTCCACTTTCAGGTTGTTCAGGTACTCTTCCAGTCTGCCTTTCACACGCTCACCCTTATGAGATTGTATCACAGCAAAAGCGAGGGCTTTACATGCCCTCGCTCTCTGTAGTATAATTTCAGTCCCGGACATCATACGAGGAGGACGGGAAAAAGGGAGGAGGTGTCTCCTCCCGAAAAGAAACCTTACCCTATGGCCTCCCGTCCTCTCTCCCCCGTTCTGATTCTGATACAGTCCAGAAGGTCCAGAACGAAAATCTTCCCGTCTCCTATGTTTCCCGTTCTTGCTCCCTTTTGAATCGCCTCAATGGTTGGTTCAACAAAACCTTCGTTGACCGCTATGAGAAGCATCACTTTCTTGAGAAGGTTCACTTCTTCTATTTCACCTCTGTATGTCTCTGTGTAGCCCTTTTGCTGCCCGCATCCAAGAACGTTCATCACGGTCATCTTGTAGACCTGAGCGTCGAAGAGTGCCTTTTTCACATCCGGTAACTTGTGGGGCTGTATAACGGCTATGATCAGTTTCATGCTACCACCTCCTTTATCTTGTGGTGAAGATTTCAAAGTCAGCGTACCCTTCCATACCGTGTTCGTCTATGTCCAGCCCCTTCAGTTCTGTGTCTCTGTCCACCCTCAAACCGATGGTCTTCTTGATGAACCAGAACACAAGGAAACTGGTCGCAACAGTCCAGGCGAACACACTGATAACTCCCAGAAACTGCACTCCAAGTTGGTGTACTCCTCCTCCGAAGAAGAGACCTTGCACATCCCCCATCCCACTTGCGAGAGCATACTTACTCTCCGCAAAAAGCCCCACGGCGAGCGTTCCCCATGCACCGTTGACACCGTGAACGGATATGGCACCAACGGGATCGTCGATCTTCAAAACCTTGTCGAAGAATTCAACGGCGAAGACAACTATCACACCTCCGATCGCTCCTATGATCAGTGAACTCACGGGAGACACCACAGCACACGGTGCGGTGATGGCGACAAGACCAGCCAGAGCACCGTTCATCGTCATACTCGCATCTGGCTTTCCATATCTCATCCACACGGTGATCATCGCGGCGAGCGCACCGGCAGCAGCAGCGAGGTTGGTGTTCAGTATGATCATCCCTATTGCACCGTTCGTTCCGGCAAGGGTACTTCCTCCATTGAACCCGAACCATCCAAACCAGAGGATGAAGGTTCCGAGTGCCGCAAGGGGAATGTTGTGACCAGGAATGGGCCTGGGATTTCCCTGACTGTCGTATTTTCCAAACCTGGGGCCAAGAAGGGCAGCACCTATCATGGCAGCCCAGCCACCGACAGAGTGAACAACGGTAGAACCCGCAAAATCGATGAAGCCTCTCTGGGCAAGCCATCCACCACCCCATATCCACCTTCCAACGACCGAGTAGATGATACCCGTTATGAAACCCGTGTAGGCAAGGTATGCGGAAAATTTGGTGCGCTCCGCCATCGCTCCTGACACGATCGTTGCTGCCGTTCCAGCGAAGGCCATCTGAAACATCCACATGGCAAATTCCCACAAACCCTCTTTCATGGAAGGGTCAAAGGTGAGAGGATGTGTGCCGAACATGATCCAGTAACCAAACAAAAAGTAAACCACAGACCCGATCGAAAAATCCATGAGGTTCTTCATGACGATGTTCACCGTGTTCTTTGCACGAGTGAAACCTGACTCTACCATGGCGAAACCTGCCTGCATGAAAAAGACCAGTGCTGCAGAGACAAGAAGCCAGACCATGTCCAGAGACCAACCAACATCCACACTGCCGTCCTGAGCGAAACCAAGGGAGAGCAGAACAAAGGCGAGCATCAAAAAGAGAAACTTCCTCCGCATGAGAACACCTCCTCCTAATAGTGTTGATTTATATATCAATGTGAATATAAATAACTTCTTTTTAGAAACGCAAAAAACAAATACCCTATGAGGTCCGCCTTCTGAGGGCACGAACCCCATATATGGTTGGATATTTTGTTGTGGATTTCCGGGAAAAATTCTCTGGATGTCTTTTATATGCTTTAATAGTATCAGCCTCAAAAGGTGCCGTCAATTATGAGAATGTTTCAGTTTGGGTGGGCAGAGTGTTAACACGAAGAGTTGTATAATCGTTGGGGAGGGATCGACGTGTCCGGAAAACTCACCGTGATCACAGGGCCAATGTACTCTGGAAAAACAACAGAACTTCTCTCTTTTGTGGAAATATACAGGCTGGGAAGAAAAAAGGTTGCGGTTTTCAAACCGAAAATCGACAACAGATATCACTCAACGAAGATCGTATCCCACTCTGGTGATGGTGTAGAAGCGTTCACTGTGGAACGACCTGAGGAGATGTGGAAATACATCGACGAAGAAACAAGGGGAGTGTTCGTAGACGAGGTGCAGTTTTTCAGCCGCGATCTGTTTGACGTGGTGAGGGAACTTCTGAACAGAGGAATAGACGTCTTCTGTGCAGGACTCGATCTCACCCACAAACAAAACCCGTTCGAAACTACAGCCATGCTTTTGAGCCTTGCAGACACCGTGATAAAGAAGAAGGCAGTCTGTCAGAGATGCGGTGAGTACAGCGCCACACTCACACTGAAAATAGCCGGTGGTGAAGAAGAGATCGATGTCGGCGGCCAGGAAAAGTACATAGCAGTCTGCCGGGATTGCTATAACGCCCTCAAAAAATGATCTTGAAAGTACTACCCTTTCCTTCCTCGCTCTCCAGAACTATCTTTGCCTTCAACCTTGCGACGAGTTCCTTCACTATAGAAAGGCCAAGGCCCGATCCTTCCGTGTTTCGAGAGATCCTGTAGAACCTCTCAAAGATTTTTTTCTGCTCCTTCTTCGGAATTCCAGGTCCTGTGTCCTTCACGTATATCGTTACTCTACCGTCACTAACGGCACCAACGATTACCTCCCCTTTTTCTGTGAACTTTATGGCGTTGTCTATCAGGTTTTCCAGCACAACCCTCAGGACGTCCTTTTCCGTCTCCACAAAAAGATCATCCGGACACTCGATCTTGAGTTTCAAATTCTTTGCTTCTGCCTTCGGTGCAAACGCTTCTACCAGTTCTTCCAGAAACACCTTCAGGTTTATTCTTTCCTTCACAGTGTCTTTGAACATCTCACCACTTTTCACAAGAAGAAGGAGTTGTTCAACCTGTTTTCTCATCTTCTCCACGTTCTTTTCCATGATCGAAAGCTTATTCTTCACCTCTTCAGGCACATCTTGGTACTTCAACACATCGAGGCTGGTCTTCAAAACGGAAAGTGGTGTTTTCAACTCGTGAGAGGCGTCCATCGAAAACCTTTTCAAACTATCGTAGGCATTTTTCACAGGAAGAAGTGCCAGTTTCGAAATGAAATACCCGAATATCCAGGCGCCACCCGCCGTGAAAACGATCAAAAGAAGGTACATAGACAGAAGCCTTCTGCTACGCTCCATAAGATCCGATATGTCTTTTCCCACCCTCAGAAATATGGTGGTGTCTCCCAGATCGATCTTCTTTGTAAACACCCTGTAGTTTCCCTCTGTGGAAAATCCCTCCTTTACAGGCATTTCAGGAGTGTCGAGTTGTTCTCCAACTTCCAGAAACACCTCACCTGATGAGAGAAGAAGTTGAAAGGCCTCACCTCGTGGGACAAAAAGGGGAGGCATTCCTTTCATCATCCGAAGCATTCCCATCATGCCTGGAGCGCTGAGTCTTTTTTCGATGAACTCAGCGGTTCTCACAAGATCACCATCGAACTGTCTGGTGATTCTGTTCTTTTCAACCATGAAAACAGCCCCCGCAACCACCGCAACAACAAAGACGATGGAAAGCGTGAAGATGAGAGTCCATGTAAGGTGAGTTTTTCTGAAAGCTTTCTTCTCATTCATCACGGACAACATAACCAATTCCCCTCACAGTGTGGATTATCTTCTTTTTGAAGCCCCTGTCGATCTTTTTTCTCAGGTTCTTGATGTGACTTCTGAGCGTATCGGAAAAGACGGTGTCATCAAAACTCCAGAGGTGCTCCTGCAGTTCCTCCTTTGTAACCACCCTGTTTTTGTTCATCATGAGGTACTCCAGTATCTGGTACTCTTTTTTCGTAAGATCGATCTCTTTTCCTCCTCTGAAGACCTTCCTGGTAGCCGTATCCAGAATTAGGTCTCCACAGACCAGTTTGACATTTTTGTTCTCTGCCTTCCTTCTGATCAAAGCCTTCACCCGGGCAATGAGTTCTCTGAGATCGAAGGGCTTTGGAAGATAATCGTCGGCTCCCATGTTGAGGCCTTTCACCCGGTACTCCACATCCGAAAGGGCTGTGAGCATCAGAACGGGAGTGTTTATACCCTTTTCCCTCATAGCCTTCAGGATCTCCCAGCCATCGTGAACGGGAAGCAACACATCCAGAATCACCACATCGAAGTCTTCGTTTAGAGCCATGTACATTCCCTCTTCACCGTCGTAGCAGACATCAACGGTGAACATCTCTTTTTTCAGAGCCTCGGCGATCAGATCTGCAAGATCCTTTTCGTCTTCCACAAGGAGAACTCTCATTCTATCACCCCGATATGAAGATTTTATCAATTTGAACGTGAAAAAGTCGTGGAAATTCCCTCCCTTGAAATCTCATTACCTCTGGTGTATAATAAGAAAGCAGGAGTTTGGGAGGTCGTCTAACGGTAGGACGGCGGACTCTGGATCCGCTGGTGGAGGTTCGAGTCCTCCCCTCCCAGCCAGCCAAAGGGGATGCAGTAGCATCCCCTGTTTTTGTATCCACATATCGTTTTTATTTTTATGCTGTATTTGGAATATTTACGGCCATTTTTCACAATCTCACCCTACATTTCTCAAATGAAAAATTTATGCTACGTTTATTGCAAATAGAACTCCTCTATGGTATAAATGTTATACACAAGATTTCATATTCATGCCTTTCCGTTCGCTAGGAGGTGAATGCCTTGCCCTATGACCTCCCTCGTTTGATACCCGACAGGGATTTTAAAGTTCCATCCGCGTGTGGTGTTTCTGGAATAATGAACACATCCGGAAAGAGATTCAGCGGAAGCACAATTGTTGAAACAATGGCTTTGATGCGCGAAAGGGGAAACGGCCTCGGAGCAGGTTACGCCGCCTACGGCATATACCCAGAACTCAAAGATTTTTACTGCTTTCACATGCTCTACGACAGTGAACTGGACAAGAAAAATGCAGAAGAGTACATAAAATCCCACTACGAGATCATCGAAAGCGAACCCATCCCCACCAGAAAGAATCCCCATATCAAGGAAGTCCACATCCTCTGGCGATACTTCCTGAAACCAAAGAGCATACCAGAGGGTTTCACCGAAGAAGACTTTGTCGTCGATACGGTGATGTTCATAAACGAGAAGATCAAGGGTGCCTTTGTTATGTCCAGTGGAAAGAACATGGGAGTCTTTAAAGGTGTGGGCTTCCCTGAGGACATCGCCGACTTTTACAGAATCGATGAGTACAAGGGCTACATCTGGACTGCCCACAACAGGTTCCCCACGAACACCGTTGGATGGTGGGGTGGAGCGCATCCCTTCGGAATCCTCGACTGGACGGTTGTGCACAACGGGGAGATCTCGTCCTACGGTATAAACAGAAGATTTCTGGAAGCGTACGGTTACAAATGTACCCTCATGACGGACACCGAAGTTGTGGCGTATCTTGTGGACCTGTTCATGAGAAGGTTCGGATACAGTCCCAAAATCACTGCAAAAATACTCGCTGCTCCTCTGTGGAAAGACATAGACCTCATGCCAGAAGAAGAGAGAAAACTCTACACTGCCCTGAGGATGAACTACGGTGGAGCCCTTCTCAACGGCCCCTTTGCCATCATTGTTGCAAACAGCAACATGATGATGGGGCTGAACGACAGGATAAAACTCAGACCCCTCGTGGCTGCCACGAAAGATGATTTCCTCTACATTGCCTCCGAAGAATCCGCCATAAGGGTTGTTTGCCCCGAACCAGATGAGGTGTGGGCTCCCAAGGCGGGTGAACCCGTTGTGGGAGTCCTGAAATCCACCGAAAAAGTCCGGGTGGCATTGGAGGGAGAGAATGGCTAAGAGAAAAGTCCCAGCGGAATTTGTTGTGGAACGCGATGATTACAAGTGCATAAGATGCCTTGCCTGTGTCAGAGTGTGCTCCTATGGGGCAAACTACTACGATGAGAACGCCAACAGGGTCTACACGGAAAATTACAAGTGTGTTGGATGTCACTTCTGTGAAGCCATATGCCCGACAGAGGCCATAACGGTTCGAAGGAACAATTTCGACATCAGGCCTCTTGCGCACTGGACGCCAGAACACCTGATCGGGATCATGAAACAGGCAGACACCGGCGGGGTTCTGCTCACCAGTATGGGAAACGACAGACCGTACTTCAGTTACTTCGATAGGATCGTTCTAAACGCAAGTCAGGTGACGAATCCATCGATAGATCCTCTCAGAGAGCCAATGGAGATCAGAACCTACATAGGAAGAAAAGAGGCAAAACTGGAGATAGAAGAAGACGGAGAAGGAAACGTGGCCCTCAAAACAGAGATAGCTCCCCAGTTGAAACTGGAAGTTCCCGTCATGTTCACCGCTATGTCCTACGGTTCGATCAGTTTGAACGCCCTTCTGTCTCTGGCGAGGGCAGCAAGAACGATTGGAACCTTCTTCAACACAGGTGAAGGTGGCCTTCCGAAGGAACTCAGAGAGTTCAAAGACAACATGATAGTTCAGGTTGCCTCCGGTCGTTTCGGTGTGAGTGCAGATTATCTGAACGCAGGTTCAGCCGTCGAGATAAAAATAGGACAGGGTGCAAAACCGGGAATCGGAGGACACCTTCCCGGTGAGAAGGTCACAGAACCCATCTCGGAGACCAGAATGATACCCGTTGGGACCGATGCCTTATCTCCTGCCCCACACCACGATATCTACTCCATAGAAGACCTCAGACAGCTCATCTATGCCATAAAAGAAGCCACAAGGTACGAAAAACCTGTCGGCGTCAAGATCGCGGCGGTGCACAACGTGGCCCCCATAGCGGCCGGTATGGTCAGGGCGGGAGCAGACTACATCGTGATAGACGGTATCAGGGGAGGAACGGGTGCCGCCCCCAAGGTGACGAGGGATCATGTGGGAATCCCCATAGAGTTTGCCATCGCCGTGGTCGATCAGAGACTCAGAGAAGAGGGAATAAGACACATGGCATCGATCGTTGTGGCAGGAGGTATCAGAAACAGTGCGGATGTTATCAAAGCAATCGCGCTTGGAGCGGATGCAGTTTACATAGGAACAGCGGCACTGGTTGCCCTCGGCTGTCATCTCTGCCAGACGTGTTACCTTGGAAAGTGTAACTGGGGTATAGCCACTCAGGATCCGAAACTCACAAAAAGGCTCAACCCGGAGATAGGAGCAAGGAGGGCGGCAAACCTTCTGAGGGCCTGGGCACACGAAATAAAAGAAATCCTGGGTGGAATGGGAATCAACGCCATAGAATCCCTCAGGGGCAACAGAGAGGCACTCAGGGGAGTTGGACTGCACGAGTACGAACTGAAACTCCTTGGAATCAAACCCGCGGGAGAGGCGTGGTGATAACTGTGAGGAGAATTCTCATCAGAGAAGAGTACTGTATGGGCTGTAAACTCTGTGAGATAAACTGTGTTGCCGCACAGGTGGGAACGGGAAACCTGATAAAGATTTACAGATACGTCCCGGAACTTCCTGAACCAAACGTGATCGTAGAAGAGCACGATTACATTACTTTTGCCCTTCAATGCAGAAACTGTGATGATCCCTCCTGTTTGAAAGCCTGTATGACAGGGGCGATGCACAGAGATCCAGAGACAGGTGCCATAAAAGTGAACCAGGAAAAGTGCGTTGGATGCTGGATGTGTGTCATGGCATGTCCGTTCGGTGTGGTGAGAAGAAGCACAAAAGAAAAGAAAGTGGCTTCCAAATGTGATCTCTGCATCGACAGAGGAACTCCTGCCTGTGTCGAGGGATGCCCGAACGAAGCCCTTGTTCTTGTTGAGGTGAGAGGATGAGGTACATTGTGGTTGGCTCAGGACCTGCCGGTTTGAATGCGATAGAGGCGATCAGAGAACTCGACAAAGACGGAGAGATTCTCCTCACCACAGCGGAAAAGTACGTTGGGTACTCCAGACCCCTCATCACCTACCTCCTTGGAAGGAAAGTGACGGAAGAAAAGATGTACTACAGAACAGAGGACTACCTGAAGGAAATGGGAGTTTCAATAAAGCCTGCCACCAGGGTAGAACGGGTGATTCCCAAAGAAAAGGTAGTTGTAACCAGCACGGGGGAAAAGATAGCATACGATAAACTCCTTCTTGCCGTCGGTGGAAAACCCTTCGTTCCGAAGATAGAGGGCCTTGAGGGAAAGGAAGGAGTTTTCACCTTCACCACCTGGGAAGACGAAGAAAGAGTAGAAAGATACATAAAGGAAAACGACGTGAGAGAAGCCGTTGTACTCGGTGGAGGATTGATCGGTCTCAAAACAACAGAGGCTCTGATGGAACTCGGAGTGAAGGTGACCATCGTTGAACTTGCAGACAGGATTCTCTCTGTTACGTTCGACAAAAAAGCTTCCGAGATCATCACCAACGCTTTGAAAAAAGAAGGATGCGATGTGATCACAAACGACACCATCGTAGCGGTAAAAGGTGAAGGCTCAGTTTCTTCCGTCGTCCTGAAAAGTGGAAAAGAAATCCCCACCAGACTTCTCATCATCGCCATAGGCGTTAGACCGAACGTGGATTTTCTCAAAGATTCCGGTATAGAAATAAACAGAGGCATCGTGGTGAACGAAAAAATGGAAACAAGCGAAAAAGATATCTACGCCGCGGGAGATTGTACAGAGTTCTACGATCTGATCGACGGCCAGCGAAAGACGATAGCCATCTGGCCCGTTGCCGTCGCCCAGGGAAGAGTAGCAGGCTACAACATGGCAGGAGGAAATGTAAGATACCCCGGTGGTATTCCCATGAACTCTGTCGAACTTGCAGGAATTCCCACCATATCTGTTGGACACACCAACGTCGAAGGTGATGAGTACGAAATCCTCACCTACGAGGAAGGAAACACCTACAAGAAGATGGTCATAAAAGACAATAAACTCATAGGTGCCGTCCTTGTCAACGATATAGACAGGGCAGGAATCTACACGGGACTCATTCTTCAGAAGATGGATGTGTCTTCTTTCAAGGACAAACTCCTCGACGAAAACTTCGGTCTTGTGTACCTGCCGAAGGAGTTCAGAAAGAAGATGCTGGAGGGGGAAGTAAAGATATGGTTAGAATAGACGCAAAGGGACTCCACTACAAAAAGCTGAACGACATGATATGGGAAGCGATAGAAAACGGAGAAACGGAGATCGTTCTCGATAACGTCTGTGGTCAGAGATACATAGGAGCAGGGATCAGAAAGAAGGTCCGAATAGAGATAAATGGAGTTCCCGGAAACGACCTCGGTGTTTTCATGGATGGCCCCGAAATAACCGTGAATGGAAACGCTCAGGACGGCGTGGGAAACACCATGAACTCTGGAAAGATAGTGGTACATGGCCACGCGGGAGACATCATAGGTTACGCCATGAGGGGCGGGCACATCTACATAAAAAAAAGTGCAGGATACCGTGTGGGAATACACATGAAGGCCTACAAGGAGAACTATCCCGTAATCGTGATTGGGGGATTTGCAAGGGATTTTCTGGGAGAATACATGGCAGGAGGCTTGCTCATAGTTCTAGGCCTGGAAAAGGATGAAGATGGAAACATCGCTGGCAACTACGTTGGAACGGGAATGCACGGTGGAGAGATCTTTCTGAGAGGGAACATAGAAGAACACAAACTTGGAAAAGAAGTGAAGATCTTCCAGCCTTCTGAAGAGGACATGAACCGGATCAGACCTTACATCGAAGAATTCTGTAGACTCTTTGAGTACGATCCAGAAGAAATACTGAGCGAGGAGTTCATCCTTCTGAAACCGTACACCCACAGACCTTACGGAAGGTTGTACGCTTATTAAAAATACTCCCGGCATCTGCCGGGAGTTTTCATTTTAGAATATCGGAAAGGTATTCTTCAACAACCGCCCGAGCCGCGCCGAGCATCCAGTTCGCACTCGCCAGATGAAATTCCACGTCGTCCACGAATTCTTTGTTGAACCGTTCTTTAACCATCTTCTCCAGCAGTTTCGCTATGTCTTCGCTCACAGCTCCCTCTCCTGCAAGAAAGACTCGAGAAACACCAGTACTCATCACAACATCACCCACGGCAACAGAAAGATTTCTGAAGGCTTTTTCGTAGTGTTTTCTCACCGCTTCGAAGTTCTCTCTTACCTTTTTTCTCAACTCCTCGATGAAGGGTCTGTATTTTTCCTCTTCGTTTGAGATAAAATCCTCAAAATCGATTTCCGATCCAAGATAAGATTTCAAAACTGCATACTCAGACGAATGATATTCCAGACATCCTGTCTGCCCACAGTAACATTTTCCTTCGGACGACACTATCATGTGCCCCATTTCCAGGTGCTCGATCCTACCGTTTCTGAAAAGACTGGCACCTATTCCTATTCCGTAACTTATGAGGAGAAAGTCTGAGCCTATCCTTTGAGAAACCTCACGACACAGAGCATCGGCATCGTTCATGACAACTACTCTTTCAAAATCTCCCAGAACATCTCTCAGGTTCCAGTTTCTCACGTTCATCACATGAGATACAACCACTTGATGATCTCTCACCAGTCCAGAAGAGCAGATACCTATTCCAAGCAAGTTCTCCGAAAAAAGATTCTCAACCGTTTCTCTGAGTGCCCTCGTGTAACCCTCGTTGCTTCTCATTGGTGCAAGAATACTCACCCTGTGTTCCCTGATGGGATTCAGTGATGCGTTGAAAAGCACACCGTGCACTTCCTCTCGACCAACTTTCACTCCGATCACACTGAATCTTTCAGGATTCACACTCAAAACCTGATAAGGTCTTCCTTTTTTTGATTTGACTTCCTCGATTAAGAGAAAGTTTTCTTCATTCAATTCATCGATGATGTAACTCAGCGTGCTTTGGGCAAGTTCCAGCTCATTTGAAAGATCACCCCGGGTAACCTTTCCATTTTCCAGTATGTGTTTTAGAACCTTCAACTTGTTCTCTTTTCGAAGCAAAGGAGACGGCACATTTTCACCCCAGAAGGTTCAGGAAAGTCTTCAGGTAATTCTTGAGATGTACGGTGATGATGAAGTTCTCAACGACGGTTCTTTTTCCGTTTTCTCCCATCTTCTTCCGCAAATTCTCATCTTTTATAAGCCTTATCACATATTCTGCCAGTTTTTCCTTTTCCCATGCAAGGTAACCGTTTTCTCCGTGCTTCACCTGTATCTTAACCCCTCCAACAGGTCTTGCCACAACCGGAACTTTCTTGTAAAGTGCTTCACTTATCACAAGGCCGAACCCTTCTCTTATCGCTGTGTGAAGCGCCACGGTTGTGGCCCTTTGAATGGCATTGACCTCTTTGTTTCCAACTCCTTTCAGGTTGGTACAGAACTTTATATCTTCGTCAACCCCTGCGTAGCGGAGCACTTTTTCGTAGAAAAACCATCCTTCCGGATCATCGGTTGCCATAGCAGACACAATGGCAAGTTGAACATCGGAAATTTCTTCTTTCACAATTCTGTACACGTCTATAGCGCTGAAAAGATCCTTCCACGGATCAAACCTTGCCACAACTGTTATGAGGGGTCTTTTTGGGTCTATCTCAAGCCTTTCAAGGGTTGTTTTTATGAAATCCTCATCGAGATCGCTGTTTTTCTCACTCAGTGGATCTATGCTCGGTGGAAATGCAACGCTTTTTTCTTTCCATCCCTCCGGGAAATACTCTTCCAGATGAAAGATCAGTTTGTCGTATCCTTCCAGGTACCGGAAAAATCTTTTCCAGACGGTCATGTTCGGTGTCGAAAGGTCAATATGACATCTCCAGAGCCATTTTCTATCGTTCAAATCCAGGTATTTCCTCACCGCCGCTGGCTGCGGGTCGTGTATCACTAGTATTTCTTCGTCCTGAATCAACTTAGTGTTTTCCTGACATACCCTTTCGTAGAGATCCCACTCTTCTTCTGTGATTTCTATATCCGCTCCCTGAAGGGTGTTATGGAATTTCTTGGTGACATTGAAAAATTCATCCGGTGCTTCCAGAACCCTCCATCTTGCATCAAGACCAACAGATCTCATCAGAGGAACAAGATTGTGCAGAATCTCCGCCACTCCGCCTCCATAGGCAGTTGCGTTCACATGGAGTACTTTCATTCCTTTCAGTGGTTCAGCAAGTTTTTTGATCTCGTCCACCTCTTCACCTATCACCGGCCAGTATTCTTCTATGTTTCTCTCTCTCAACCTGGCGTCCATATCGATTCCTCCTTATTTATTCGTAACTTGAATTAATACACATTTAATCATAACACACCGGAGAAAAAATTCAAGGGGTGTTTTTGTTCGTTCATGTTAGAAGAAATACTGTGATAATACAACAACACAGTTTTATTCACTAAAGTATGGTAAGTTCCATTTATTCACAAGGTGGGTAGTGATTGTAACTGGCTTCTGATGTGCGATGTAGAGTATGCAACTGTCGGTAACGAAAAAATTCATGCGGGTTTGAGAGAGGTGATGTATGCAAGAGAAAGGGAATAATGAGCAAGAAAGTGAAACAGAATATGAGAATATGTCTTCATCTATCATCATATATCTATCATGAATAAAGAAACCACACACTTAGTCTCTAACCTTTTAAGGGGGACCTTTTTGAACAAACTTGTGAAAACAGGAACTAGACGGTTTTCCCTTGAAACACTCCAAAATGCCCTGACCTAGGTTAGGATAATTTATCTTTTGATTTTGTCTTTCTTTAGGCTTTTCATTGACTATGCAATTATTCCATTTTTCCAAACAGTACTTGACTGGATCTTTCTGTGTGTTAGAATCACCTGTGATGAAACACCCTTTGTATGTTCTCATATACTCTTGCTTTCTGACATGCTCTGTGGTATGATTCCCTTGAAATCCAACGGGTTTCAATACTTCCTTAGAGGTATGGAAACCAGGAATTGTTCCAGACGGAGTGGCGGTAGAGACATGTTTCAATACTTCCTTAGAGGTATGGAAACTCCACGTCAAAGCCGTGCATTTTCAAAGCGAGTCTGGTTTCAATACTTCCTTAGAGGTATGGAAACGAAAAATTGGTTGGTGTTTCTGATGAAATAATTCTGGGTTTCAATACTTCCTTAGAGGTATGGAAACTTGTGAGTTCTGCTCTTTTTGCCTTTTTGTGATATACGTTTCAATACTTCCTTAGAGGTATGGAAACACTGGAGGGGGTAGAGGACAGCCTTCTTTTCACCTCGTTTCAATACTTCCTTTGAGGTATGAAAACATGAATATTTCCCACCAACCCGGCCTTGTACGCAATGTTTCAATACTTGAGGTATGGAAACGGTAAGAAAATCCTCACAATCAGATGGGAATGCTCTTGTGGGGAAAATTCATCAGGAAGGTTCGGTTTGTTTAAAAGCCCCTGCACCCATGTTGAGTGCAGGGGGAGGTTCATTCGTACCTCAAAGCCTCTATTGGGCTCAGTCTGGAGGCCCTGTATGCAGGATAGAACCCGAAGAACAACCCAACGCTCGCGGAGACACCAAAAGCGATGATCACAGAAAAGGGATCAACGAAGGCTTTCAATCCGTAGGAGCTTCCAAAGGTGTTGACGATCGTGTTTGATCCAAGTATTCCCAGGGCAACTCCTATAGCACCGGCAACGAAGGTGATAACAACGCTTTCCACAAGAAATTCCATGAGAATTCTGATCCTTGAGGCACCTATTGCCATCTTTATGCCTATTTCCCTTGTTCTTTCAACAACGGATACCAGCATGATGTTCATGATGCCTATTCCACCAACAACCAGTGATACGGCAGCGATTGCAACAAGAACGAGGTTGATGATGGAAACACTTTCGGACACAACGTTGAGGATGGCTTGCTGACTGATGATGTTGTAGTAACTTTCTTCTTCATGGAATTTGGTGTAAAGCAGATGGTCTATTTCCATAACGGCCCTTTGAGCAACCTGCGGTGATTTACTCGTTGCAAGGATCATCGAGATGTTTCCGTGGGTCTGGAAAACCCTGAACTTTCCAGTTTCATAAGGAATGAGAATCATGTTGTCCGGGTTGAACATGAGGATACTACCGGTTCTCTCGAAGACACCGATGATCTCAAAGACGAGTTTTCTGTTTCCCTGAACAAGGTAGATCTTTTTCCCCACCGGGTTTTCATTTTCAAAGAGGTTGTAGGCTATTTCCTGACCGATGATGGCCACGTTGGCAGCACTGTCTTCCTCTGTAAACGTTCTGCCCGAGGACACCTTGAGATTCAGTATCTGAAATATCTCATAAGGTGCCGCATAGACGTTTGCCCTTGAATTTGTTTCTCTGTACTGGACGAGGAAATTTCCATTCACAAGACCGATCGCCCTGTCAACACTTGGACACATGCTCAGAATATCTGAAACATCCTCTTCACTGAGAGATTCCACGGACTGGGCTATTGTTCCTCCTCTTCCTCCAATAAAACCTGGTGTGACCATGATGATGTTCGAACCCAGTGATGTGAGTCTTTCGGTCACACTTTCTCTCATCCCGGCACCGAGGGACATGACCATGATGACGGCGGTCACACCGATCACGATACCGAGCATGGAAAGAAACGTTCTCATTTTGTTGGCAAGCAGCGATCTCAGAACCTCTTTAAGTATCTCCATACACAACACCTCGGCGCTCTACATCTTCTATTCTTCCGTCCCTTATTCTCACGATACACGTTCCTTCGTCTACCATCTCAAGATTGTGAGTGACAACAACCAGGGTCTTGCCCATCTCGTGAAGTTTTCTGAAGAGTTCCAGGATTTCCTCTCCTGTTTTTGTGTCGAGATTTCCTGTTGGCTCGTCTGCAAGAATGAAAACGGGATCGTTTGCCAGAGCTCTTGCTATCGCCACTCTTTGCTGCTGACCACCTGAGAGCTGGTTTGGACGGTGATGGAGTCGATCACCAAGTCCGACAAGTTCCAGAAGTTCTTTTGCCCGTTTTCTCCTTTCTCTTGCCGGAACTCCCGCGTATATCATGGGAAGTTCCACATTCTCCAGGGCGTTGAGACGAGGAAGAAGGTTGTAACTTTGAAAGACAAATCCAATTTTTCTGTTTCGAACCTGGGCGAGTTTTCTGTCACTCATTTTTGATACGTCTTCACCCTCGATGAGAACCTTTCCCTTCGTCGGTCGATCGAGACAGCCCAGTATGTGAAGGAGTGTGGACTTTCCACTTCCAGAAGGCCCTATTATGATCACGTACTCTCCCTGAAAGACCTCGAAAGAAACTCCCCGAAGGGCTTCAACCTTCACTTCTCCAAGGTCGTAGACCTTCCATACGTCGACGAGTTCCATCACCTTCTTCATCTTGCTCGGCCTCCTCCGGGGCCAAACACCGGAAGTCCTTGTCTTGTCCTCAGCCTTTGAATCTCCTCCTGAGATGGAACAAGAAGGAGAACATCTCCCTCAGATACACCTTTTTTGATCTCTATTTTTTCGTTCACTTCCTCTCCGATCTCCACGTACACCTTCTGTGGTCCCTCGGATGTTTGTTTCATCACGTAGTATCCGTTTTGATCTTGTCTTACTGCTTCTTTGGGAACAAAGAAAGAACTGGTGGCTTCTCTTATGATGATCTCCACGTTGCAGGTGAGTCCCGGGATCACAATTTCAGGTGGTGTTTGATCGAAAGAAAACTCAACGGGTATCACAGTGACACCACCTGAGGTTTCCGCAACGGGACTGATTCTCTTCACCTTTCCGGTCAAGGTGAGTCCAAGTTGTTCGAAGGTGAAAACAGCTTTCATTCCTTCTTTGACGTTCTTCAAATCGTATTCATCTATAGAACCTTCCACTCTCAAAGTGTCGGTTTCCACAATTTCGACAATGGCTGTTCCAACAGAGACCCTATCACCTTCGGATACATCGACGGACTGGACCACACCGTTCACAGGAGAAGTCACGATGGTGTTTTCAAGGTTCTTTTTTGCTACTTCCAGATTCAACCTGTTGATCTCGGTGGGAGATGTTTTGTAGTTGTTCAGGGCAGAAAGGTACTCGATCTGATAATCTGTGTCGTCTATCTTTGCTATCCTCTGGCCAGACTGAACGTAATCTCCTTCCTGAACGTAGAGTTCCAGAACATCCCCAGAGACCTTGGAAGCAACGCTTCTGGTATCGGCTGTGACCTGTCCTACGATCTCAACGGTTTCATTTTCCTTCGTCACGGTGTAGGTGAGATAGACAGGAAGTTGTGTGGAAGTGGCTGTTCTTTCGGAGACACTCTGGGCACTGGCTCTGTTCAGGAAGATCACAACTATTAGAAGAACCACCAGTATCGCTATGATCAGGAGCGTTATCCACTTTTTCAATTCAGATCACCTTCCTTGAGAAATTTCTCAAGATCGTATCCCAGGGTGCTTATGTATTTCAGTTTTTCCAGAATCAGCGAATTTTCCAGGTTTTCCATGGTGAGTTTTCCTTCCGTGTAATCGAGTTCTGAAAGGATGAAATCTTCTTCACTCAAAAAGCCTTTCTCAAACAGTTGCCTGTTCGTTTCGTAAACCTCTCTGAGATCGTTCAACTCGATATCTTCCTGTTTCATCTGAGATCGGAGGTTGTCAATGCTTGTCAGTGACTTGTTTATCGAATCGTTTATTTCCTTAATTTTCTCTTCGTACTCCAGCGAAACAATCTGAAATTTCCTTTTTTCTGCCTCCAGTTTTCTTTCTCCAAAATCCCAGAGGGTGAGTTGTAGGCCGATTCCTATCGACCAGGTGCTTTTTTCAAAATCGTAGTTGAAGGAAAAGGTCAGATCTGGAAGATACGGTAAAAACCATGTCTTTTTTTTGATTTCTTCTGCCTTTTTCTGTATCTCAAGTGCCTTCAGATCCTCTCTGTGTTCTAATGTAGTGGCAGGGAGTGTGATGTTTGACAAAAGTTCTTTTGTCTCTCTGTAGATCTCTTCGTTTATACCTTCGTGAATGGCCTCCAGATTCAGTTTTGTGTTTCTCAGAGTTTGCTCGACTGAGAGGATCTGCTTTTCCAGGGATTCTTTTTCATCTTCATCGACTGTCTTGCTGAGTTTTTCTCTCAGTACCTGAAGCCTCTGTGAGAGGATCTCTATCTTTCTTGTGTAGTAGTACCAGTCAAACACATCCTGGATCGTCTGGATGAAGATGCTGTTTTTCACAGATTTCAGAGAGTACAGTGCAGAAAGGTAACTTGCCTCAGCCTGCAACCTGCTCACCATGTAGTCTTCTTTGAGGCCTCTTGAAACACTCAACTGCGTTCCTTCAAAATTGGCTGACCAATCCTTCATGTTCACCGAGATTGGAAAGGAAAGTCCGAGTTTAAATCCATATATGTTCACAAAGTTTACTCTGGGAATCACGGAGAAATTCTGAACACCATCCTCTGTTATGATGATTCCATTTGTTCCAAGCGAAACAGAAACCTCCGGATTCCAGAAACTCGTGTACTGCCTGTAGGAGAGATCTTTCTCTTTGAAAGATTCAACGGCGGACCAGTAGTCTGATGATCTGTTCATGTTTTCTTCAAACAGATCGAACACGTTTCCTGCAAGAAAAACAGGAAAAACAAGAAACAACAGAAGGAACCTTTTCATTATCTCTCACCCTCTTCAGAAAGAGACGTCTTTTCCAGCATCTATGAGGAGAGTTATGATCGTGTTGTAGTAGTTTTGAAGCGAATTCAGGTAATTTTTTCTTGCATTGAGAAGATTGATCTTTTGAGCGTTCAGTTCTTTCTTCGAGATAAGGCCCTTTTCGTACCTGTCCTGGTAGTCTTTCAAAATGGATTCGTTGAGATCTATCCTCTCCTTCAGAACTTTGAGATTTGAAAGCATAACTTCAAGAGAGTTGATGGTGCTTCTGTAGGTATCTTTTGCCTCTTTCAACGTCTTTTCGTAGTTCATCTTTGCCTTCTGGTAAGCCAGTTCTGCAGTTCTTCTTTCATACTTAGAAGCGGCGGCGGAGAGGTTGTTGAGGTCGTACTCTGCGATCTTCATGTTCGTCTCTGCGATCTTTACAGAAAGAAGGTTGTCCAGATATTCATCTTCGCTCACAAGATCGTGGAAGTCTACCAGTGGAAGTTCTATCTCGCTTGCCTCCACGCTGAAGAGCTCTTCGTAGTTTTTCTTTGCCTCGTCGAGATCATACTTTGCAGAAAGAAGGTTGTTACTTGCTTCCTCAAGGGTGAGTTCGGAGTCTTTCAGATCGTTCTCCGAAATGAGGTTCTTTTTGAAGAGTTCCTGGTTCGTTCTGTGATCTTCCTGGGCATTTTCGAAGTTTATCTGTGCGCTCTCATAGGAAACTTCGGCGATCAGAAGATCGAAGATTCTTCCAAGGACATCCTGGTAAACTGATTTCAACGAGCTTCTGTAGTTCTGCAGGTTGTTGTAGTAGCTGAGTTCTGCGGAAAGTTCTGATTTCCTATTTGTTGCTTCAAGTTTGGCTTTTTCATAATCCATTGTTGCTGTTTCCAGATCGATCTGGGCGATTTGATAGTCTGTGCTACTTGCAAGTGCAGTTTGAAGAACATCGTTCAGGGAAGCAGAAAAACCAGCCACGGAAACAACCAGCACCAGGGCAACAAAGAGATTTTTCATGTGGATACCTCCTTTTTAAAATGTTTGTCAGTGAAATTCTATATCACCCTCTGTGAAAAAATCGTGAATTCTTTTCTGCGGTGTACAATTCAATGGGGTTGAAAGGAGGTGTTTCTGTGGTCGCTCTGAGGGATATCAGGGAAGCACAGGAGATTTTGAAGGGTGTCGTGCACAGAACAGCCCTCACTTACAGTTCCGTTCTGAGTGAGATCAGTGGTGGCGAGATATATCTGAAGATGGAAAATCTTCAAAAGACAGGAGCTTTCAAAATAAGAGGAGCTTACAACAAAATAGCACATCTGGGTGAAGAGGAGAGAAAGAAGGGTGTGGTAGCAGCATCAGCTGGAAATCACGCTCAGGGGGTGGCACTCGCTGCCAAGATTTTCGGTATTCCTGCAACAATTGTGATGCCCAGGTACGCACCGCTTTCAAAGGTCACAAGAACGAAAAAACTCGGTGCACAGGTGATCCTGGAAGGTGATGTGTTCGATGAGGCGTACGAGGCGGCGCTGAGGATTCAGGAAAGAACGGGTGCAGTCTTTGTTCATCCGTTCAACGATCCTCATGTGATAGCGGGGCAGGGGACCATAGGCCTTGAGATAATGGAGGACCTGCCCGATGTGGATATGATTGTTGTTCCGGTGGGTGGAGGAGGTCTGATTTCCGGTATTTCCATTGCTGTCAAGTCCATAAATCCGAACGTTCGAATAGTAGGTGTCCAGACGGAAAACATGCCCTCCATGATCGCATCGTTGAAGAGGGGAAGGATAGAAAAGATAGAGGGAAAACCCACCCTGGCCGATGGAATTGCGGTGAAAAAACCCGGAGAGATAACCTTCGAGATCATAAAAAAGTACGTCGACGATATGGTCATGGTGAACGAAGAGGAGATAGCGGATGCCATTCTGTTTTCTTCTTGAACAGGCAAAGGTGGTAGCCGAGGGGGCGGGAGCGGTGGGGGTTGCTGCACTTTTGAACAGACTGGATGTGAATGGAAAGAAAGCGGTGGTTGTTGTGAGTGGAGGAAACATTGATGTGAACATGATAGACAGGATTATAAACAAAGGGCTTGTGAAAAGTGGAAGAAAGGTGTTCATCGAAACGTTTGTGATGGACAGACCCGGTGCTCTCAAGGAACTTCTTGGAGTTGTGGCGGAACTCGGGGCGAACGTGCTTTCCGTCTTTCACAACCGGTCTGCAAAGGACGTTCCCATTGGATTTGCAAAGATAGAACTCGAACTCGAAACAGTCGATGAAAAACACGTTGAAGAGATAGAAAGGGTCCTCATCGCAAAGGGGTATGAGGTGAGAATAGGGAGATGATAGAATATCCTCTGCGGAGGTGGAAGGTTGAGAATTATCTCAGATCTTTTTTTCTTTACAGGCTTTGGGACCCTTTTTGTTTCGATCGTCTTTTTCGACCTTGGAACAAGAGCCATCAAGAAAAAGCAACCCCGAAAGAAAAAGTTCTATGACAAAAGAGGATGGCAGTTTCTCACTGCAAGTCTTGCTTCCTTTGCAGTATCAATAATACTTGCACTTTTTGGAAGGGGATAGGTGTGTTTTTGGTATACAACCCGGCGGCAGGCGGAGGAAAAGCCAGAAAACTCTGGATGAAGGTAAAAGACCTCCTGGAAAGGTATGAAATAGATTGCGAAGTTGCCTTTACGGAAAAACCGGGACACGCAATGGAACTTTCAAGGAAAGCCTTTGAAAGCGGCCACAGAAAGATCGTGGCGTTCGGTGGCGATGGAACGATGAACGAAGTGGTGAACGGAATCTTTCTTGGTGGATTCAATCTCGAAGAGGTCACGTTCGGCTGGATCCCATTCGGCAGTGGAAAAGACTGGGCAAGAACGATCGGTGTTCCTCTAATGATCGAAGAGGCAGTAAAGACCCTGAAAGATGGAAGAGTCTTCGTTCAAGATCTTGGTGTTGCCGAGTACGAATCGTCCAATGGGGAAATGAAGAAGCGAGTGTTCGTCAACGTTGCCGGACTCTTCTTCGACGGTTTTGTAACCCACAGAACAAATCTGCTAAGGAAGAAAAACCGTGTTTCATACTTTTCAAGGATATTCTCTTCAATCATCAAGTACAAACCGCCCGTTGCCAGAATCCAGGTAGACGAAAGAGTGTGGGAAAAGAAGATCTTTTCCATGAACGTTGGAATTTGCAAGTACAACGGTGGAGGCATGAATCAACTCCCACACGCCGTTCCGGACGATGGACTTCTGGCCGTTACTGTGATAAACGATATAGGAAAGATCAGAATTCTTGCGAATTTGTACAGGGTGTTCAACGGCACACTTCTGGAGCATCCAGGGGTAGAAGGATACCAGGCAAAAAAAGTGACGGTGGAGTTTCAAAAGAAAGAACCTGTGGAACTGGATGGAGAATCTTTCTGGACGAGGAAGATATCATTTTCTGTCGTTCCCAGAGTACTGAGGGTTCTGGTGAAAAAGTGAGGGGATACCCCCTCACTTGTTGATGGATTTTGCAAGTTCAAGAAATTCCCGGGCAACTTTTTCACCGCTGTACTTTTCCACAAAGATCCTTGCCTCTTTCTTTATGTCTTCCACCAGTTCGCTGTCCAGCATCAGAAGTTCCAGTTTGTGTGCCAGATCGTGTATGTTTCTGTACTTCACTATGGGACCAAATCCGTAAGCATCGGTTTCAATGGTTTCAACGAATCTGCTGTCTCTGATGACGATGGGAGTCTCACTTGCTATGACCTGATAGAGGGTGGAAGAGACCACAACGTTCGGTGTGTTTCCCTTTGGAAGCAGGTGTACGTTCGATCCTTTCAGATAACTGTAGAGCTTTTCAACGGTCGGCCTTTTCTGCCACTGTGTGATCCATTCCGCTTCGTACTCGATCTTTCCATCAGATCTGATGATCCAGTAGTGAACGTTGTCGAATCTCTTTTTCAGTTTTTTCAGAACGTTCAAGAAATCGCAGTACTCTTCAACGGGCTGTCTTCCGAAAGAGAAGAAGAGGAATTTGTCCTCACCAACAGGTCTTTCCGGTTCTACTTCGTAGGGTTTCATCACAGGATAACTGATCACTTCCACCTTTTCTCTTGGGATACCGTAAAACTCGAGGATCTCATCGTAGAACCTTCTGTCGAACACAACGATTTTATCGCAGGGCAGTTTCACAACTTCCCTTGCTTTGAATATGTTCGCTTCATGAAAGACGGAAATGACAGGAATCTTCAGTTTTTCTATGAGTTTTGTGAGAGGCTTCACCGGAACCCTCCAGAAGGTCTCTACTATGAGCAGGTCCAGGTTTTCCTTTAAAATCTCTTCTTCTTTCACCCAGCCTTCTTCGGTCACGTTGTCCACTTCCGTGTAAATTTCCCTCTTGACGAAATCCGGGTCCGTGGCTTCGGTTCTCTTGTAGTATTTGACCTCCTTTTTGGCACTTTCTTCGGTCGGGGCGAAAACCACCACTTCGTGTCCCATGTTGACAAACTCTCTGGCGAGTATCTCTGCGTGCATGCCAACACCGCATGTGGCACCCCATCTGCTGAGAAAGCCGATTTTCATGTGATCACCTCCTTTTTCAGTTTGTTTTGTGGTTGTGAATTGTGCAAAGAACCTATAATATAGTATAGAACTTGTCCAATACAGGAGGTTGAAGATTTTGAAAGAAATTTTGAGTATGGAAACAAGAGAACTGATTCTTAAAGCCAGCACGATGGTTCGCAATTCCAGACTGGATATTTGCAGCATCGTGAATGCAAAATCCGGTATCTGTGATCAGGACTGTAAATTCTGCGCTCAGAGCTCTCTCTACAATACTGGAGTGAAGAGATATCCTCTTCTAGATGAAGAAAGTATCCTTGAGAAAGCAAAAGAAGCTGAAAAAATGGGGGCTGTAAGATTCGGTATTGTCACCTCTGGAAAAAGACCCACCAGGGATGAACTGCTGAAAATAGCAAGTATTATAGAATTTTTGAAAGTAACCACCAGTTTGAGAATCTGTGCTTCTCTTGGAACCCTTGAGAAAGATGAACTCAGTTATCTGAAAGACCACGGTCTTGACAGATACCACCACAATCTGGAAACCTCACCGGGGTTTTTCCAAAACATCTGCACCACCCACACCTTTTATGACAGAGTGAAAACCGTGGAGAACGCGAAAAGCATCGGTCTTGAGGTTTGCAGTGGAGGGATATTCGGCGTTGGAGAAAGTTTTGAAGATCGTCTGGAATTAGCGAGAATTTTAAAGGATCTGGAAGTAGATTCTGTTCCCATCAACTTTCTCATACCGATAAAGGGAACTCCTTTTGAGAACTTCCCGGAGCTTGATGTTGTAGAGAGAATAAAAACGATAGCAGCGTTCAGGATCGTTCTCGGAGAAAACGTGACAATAAAAATCGCAGCAGGAAGAGAAAAACTCGGAGATTTTCAGGCACTCGCCTTTTTTGCGGGAGCAAACGGGATGATAGTGGGGGGTTACCTGACTGTGAAGGGAAGAAGTTATGATGATGATAGAAAACTCGTTGAGGGACTGAAGGAGTTGATGGGATGGTAGAGAAACTCCTTGAGATCATCGAGAAAAGTCTGGAAAAGTGCCCCTGGCTGGAAAGACAAAGCATCGATTCTCTTCTCGATGCACTTGCCTCTGAAGTGGAAGAGATAAGGGATGCGGTGAAGAAAAAAGACCTGACCAATCTCGAAGAAGAGATAGGCGATCTCATCTACGATGCCTTTCTTGTGGGAGCTGTGGCCCAGAGAGATTATGGTGTTGATCTAGAGCGGGCCATTCAGAGGGTTGTGGAGAAGATCTCTCACAGAAAGCCCTGGCTGTTCTGGGACGAAAAGATCTCCCTGGAAGAAGCAGAGAGAATCTGGAAGGAGCGAAAAAGCAGGGGTTAATCCATTTTCTCCATAGGTTTTTCTCCAAAGAGTTTTGCGGCAAGGAAGAACACTGGAGAAGAGAGTTTTTTGTTGAACTTTTCAACTTCTGAGTTGTATTCTTCTTTTGCTTTCTTTAGAAGTTTCAGGATTTCGTTGTGCTTTTCTTCAACGAAACTGTTACCGGATTCTACTTCTTTTCTGAACAGTTTTTCTCTTTCTTCGAGTTCTACTATGTCTCTTTCTATGTAACCTATGATCCTTCTGTGACGAATGAGAAAAGCCCAGGTGTAGAATGAATATATGGTGAAGCCAAGAATTACGAGTGCGATGATCCACATGTTTTCACCTCCGAGAGAATAATACCACGGCGATGATCAAAAAGGGGGAAAAAGGATGATAAAGATAGGCGCTCACATGCCAATTTCGAAGGGATTTGATAGGGTACCGAAGGATACGATCGATATCGGAGGAAATTCCTTCCAGATATTCCCTCACAACGCAAGGTCCTGGCAGGCCAAACTTCCCACAGACGAAATGGCCACGAAATTCAAAAGAGAGATGAAAAAGCACAGAATCGACTGGGAGAACGCCTTCTGTCACTGTGGGTACCTTGTGAATCTTGCCAGTCCAAAAGAAGACATCTGGCAAAAATCCGTAGATCTTCTGAAGACAGAAGTAGAAATCTGCAGAAAACTGGGCATAAAATATTTGAACATCCATCCAGGAAGCCACCTTGGAACGGGTGAGGAAGAGGGAATAAACAGGATCGCCCGTGGACTGAACGAAGTACTGAACAACACGGAAGATGTGATCATTCTCCTCGAGAACGTTTCTCAAAAAGGAGGAAACATCGGCTACAGACTGGAACATCTGAAGAGAATCATCGATCTTGTTGATCAGAAAGATCGTGTTGCGATCACGTACGACACCTGTCATGGATTCGACTCAGGATACGACATAACAAAAAAAGAAGGTGTGGAATCCCTTCTGAGTGAGATCGAAAATCTTTTCGGGCTGGAAAGGCTCAAAATGATACACCTCAACGACTCGAAGTATCCACTCGGTGCGGCAAAGGACAGACACGAAAGGATAGGAAGCGGCTTCATAGGTGAGGCGGGCTTTGCTGTCTTTTTCTCGTTCAAAGAAGTACAGAGGGTTCCCTGGATACTGGAAACGCCTGGTGGAAACGAAGAGCACGCGGAGGACATAAAGAAAGTGTCTGAAATCATAGAAAAATACAGAATAGAGGTCGATTGAAGTGCCGCTGGACGGTGTTTTGCTTTACAAGGTGGTTCAAGAGTTGAAAGAGATAGAGGGAGAGCATCTCAGGCAAATCTATCAGCCCACGTCGGTTGACTACTATTTTCTGTTTCGAAGTTCTACCGTGAGGGTGTGTTTGAAGCCGGACGTTTCTCACATCTCGCTGGCTGAGAGGGAAAAGGCATCCGAGAAGATGCCTTCTTCTTTCACGATGCTTCTGAGAAAAGAGTTGAAAGGTGCAAAACTTCTGAAGGTAGAACAGATCGGAATGGACAGGTCGATTCGATTCGTGTTCGAAAAACTAGACGAGATAGAGGGAGCCGTTCAGAAGGAACTCTTTGTCGAGATAATGGGTATGCATTCGAACATGATTCTCGTAAAAGATGGAAAGATCGTTGATGCACACAGAAGGATTGTGACGAGAAGAAGGGAGATCCTTCCAGGAAAGGACTTTTCAATCTTTCCTTCCGGAAAGACTTCCATTTTCGATCTCAAGGAACTTCCCGGTGAAAGTGAAAAAAGCGTTCGAAACGTTCTTCTCTCCATTCTGGAAGGCTTTTCACCGGTGTCTGTGGAAGAAGTGATCCATCGCGCCGGATACGAACCGGACGTTCCATGGAAGGATGTGGAACGTGAAAGAATTTTTGAGGTTCTCGAAGAGGTGAAACGAGAACTGGAGATCCCGGGTGTGTTCGTCTATTACGAAAAGGGACATCCTGTGGAGATATCTGCGTTCAGACTCACCATGCTGAACCTCAAAGAGCGCTACTTTGAGAGGCCCTCCGAAGGGATCAACGAATTTGTGGGCTGGAAAGAGGAAAAATCCACGTTCGAGAACACCAAAAACCGTCTTACTCGGGTGATCATGAAGAGGATAGAGGATCTTGAGGATCTGGAAGAGAAACTTATGAGAGAGATTGCCGAAGTAGAAAAAGCACAGGATTACAGAAGGATCGGAGATCTCATCGTTCAAAACCTCTGGAACATAAAGGGAAAATCTGGCGAAGTGGAACTCACAGACTGGGAAACGAACGAAAAGATCGTTGTGGATGTGGGAAAAGATCCCGCTCAAACGGCCCAGAAACTTTACAACACTTACAAGAAACTTCAGAGAAAGAAAGAGCAGGTGGAAAAAAGACTCAAGGAGATCTCCCAGGAGAAGGAATACCTGTATCAACTCTGGCAGACGGTCGATGACGCAGAAGACATAGAAACGCTTGAGGAAATAGAAGAGGAAATGAAAGAACACGGGCTTTTGAAAGAAAAAAGCGAGAAAAAGAGAAAAGAAAAGACTTCTCGTTTCAGAGAGACAAGTTACATGGGTTTCAGGATTCTTGTGGGAAGAAACAACAAACAAAACGACGAACTCGTGAGAACTTCCTCGAAGGAGGATCTGTGGTTTCATGCCCATGAGATGCCGGGTGCCCACGTGGTGGTGAAGACAGGGGGAAAGAAGGTGCCCTGGGAGGTGATAGAGTACGCTGCAAGTCTTGCAGCAGGCTATTCGAAAGGGAAAAACTCCGGGAAGGTACCGGTTGATTACACTCTCATAAAGTACGTGAGAAAGCCAAAGGGTTTCAAACCAGGTATGGTCATATACACGAACTATAAAACCATCTTTGTTGAGCCAAGGAGGATAGAGGGATGATAGGCTACCAGATCTACGTGAGATCATTCAGGGATGGAAACTTCGATGGTGTGGGGGATTTCAAAGGATTGAAAGGTGCGATTTCCTACCTGAAAGAACTGGGTGTTGATTTTGTCTGGCTCATGCCCGTCTTTTCCTCCATTTCCTTCCACGGGTATGACGTGGTGGATTTTTATTCTTTCAAAGCCGAGTACGGAGACGAGAAAGACTTTAGAGAGATGATCGAGGCGTTCCACGACAACGGTATAAAAGTCGTTCTCGATCTTCCCATCCATCATACTGGTTTCCTCCATGTGTGGTTTCAGAAAGCCCTGAAAGGAGATCCACACTACAGGGATTATTACGTATGGGCGAGTGAAAAAACGGATCTGGACGAAAGAAGAGAGTGGGACAACGAAAGGATCTGGCATCCTCTGGAGGACGGAAGGTTCTACAGAGGACTTTTCGGTCCCCTCTCACCCGATCTGAACTACGATAACCCGCAGGTTTTTGAAGAGATGAAGAAGGTGGTTTATCACCTTCTTGAAATGGGAGTGGACGGATTCAGATTCGACGCAGCAAAGCACATGAGAGATACTCTGGAACAGAACGTTCGCTTTTGGAGGTATTTCCTCTCCGATATTGAGGGAATATTCCTTGCGGAAATCTGGGCAGAATCCAAAGTTGTGGATGAACACGGCAGGATATTCGGCTACATGCTAAATTTCGATACCTCACACTGTATTAAGGAAGCGGTGTGGAAGGAAAACTTCAAAGTGTTGATCGAGTCGATCGAAAGGGCCCTGGTTGGAAAAGATTATCTGCCGGTGAACTTCACATCGAACCATGATATGTCAAGGCTTGCGAGTTTCGAAGGAGGGTTGAGTGAAGAGAAGGTGAAACTCTCACTTTCCATTCTGTTCACGCTTCCCGGGGTTCCTCTCATATTCTACGGAGACGAACTGGGAATGAAAGGAATCTATCGAAAACCGAACACGGAAGTCGTGCTGGATCCGTTCCCCTGGAGCGAAAACATGTGTGTTGAAGGCCAGACATTTTGGAAATGGCCCGCGTATAACGATCCATTCTCCGGTGTTTCTGTTGAGTATCAGAGGAGAAATCGTGATTCGATTCTCTCACACACGATGAGGTGGGCAGGATTCAGAGGGGAAAATCACTGGCTGGACAGGGCAAACATCGAATTTCTGTGCAAAGAAGAAAAACTGCTCGTGTACAGACTGGTCGATGAAGGGCGTTCTCTGAAAGTGATACACAACCTGTCGAATGGTGAAATGGTGTTTGAGGGAGTGCGCGTACAACCCTACAGCACGGAGGTGGTTTGAATGAAGATGGAAAGAAAGAACGTCTGGCATCACAGAAACAGGGAGGAGATCGAAGCCTTCTCGAAAGAATACATGGATTTCATAGGCAGGGCAAAGACGGAGAGACTGGCAGTCGGAGAGATCAGGAAGTTCCTGGAAAAAGAAGGATTTGTTCCCATTGAAGATTTCACAGGTGATCCCATGGATATGGCAGTCTATGCGGTGAACAGAGGAAAGGCAATAGCGGCCTTCAGGGTGGTGGACGATCTGAAAAAGGGTTTGAACCTTGTGGTCGCGCACATAGACTCTCCCAGACTAGACTTCAAGCCTAATCCACTGGTGGAAGATGAACAGATAGCACTCTTCAAGACACACTACTACGGTGGTATTAAGAAGTATCACTGGTTCAACATACCTCTTGAGATACACGGTGTTCTCTTCAAAGGAGATGGAGAAGAGGTAGAGATTCATGTGGGAGATAAACCGGAGGATCCCGTTTTTACAATACCGGACCTTCTTCCACATCTCGACAAGGAAGACGCAAAGATCTCTGAAAAATTCAAAGGTGAAAATCTGATGCTCATCGCCGGTACCATTCCTCTCAGTGGAGAGGAGAAAGAAGCGGTGAAGATGAACGTTCTCAGAATCCTGAACGAAATGTACGGTATCTCAGAGGAAGATTTCGTGAGTGGTGAGATAGAGGTTGTTCCTGCCTTCCCACCCAGGGAAGTGGGAATAGATAGAAGTCTCATAGGGGCATACGGGCAGGATGACAGGATATGTGCCTACACAGCACTTCGAGCATTTCTGGAGTCAAATCCAAAGAAATCGATCGGTGTAGTCTTTCTCGATAAGGAAGAGATAGGAAGCGACGGAAACACCGGTGCGAAGGCAAGGTTCTATCTGAGAGTTCTCAGACAGATTCTGAAGATTCAGGGTGCCAGGGATTCAGAATTTGCCCTCGATGAGGTGCTGGAAAGATCAGCCGTGATCTCTGGAGACGTTTGTGCCGCTGTGAATCCACCTTACAAGGATGTTCACGATCTTCACAACGCACCGAGACTGGGATACGGTGTTGCCCTTGTCAAGTACACGGGCGCAAGGGGAAAGTACTCAACGAACGACGCCCACGCGGAATTCGTGGCTCGTGTGAGACAAGTCCTCAACGAAAGGAACGTTATCTGGCAGGTGGCAACGCTTGGAAAGGTCGATCAGGGTGGTGGAGGAACGATCGCCAAGTTCTTTGCCGAAAGAGGAGCAGATGTGATCGATATGGGGCCCGCTCTTCTCGGTATGCACTCTCCGTTTGAGATCTCTTCGAAGGCGGATCTGTTTGAAACATACAGAGCCTACAGGGCCTTATTGGAAGATCTGTGAGGTGAGAGTTTGATAGAAAAAATCGCAAAAGAGATCATAGAACGCTTTCCGAGAGATCACAAGGAGACAGATCCTTTCAGGGTGCTCATCTCAACTGTTCTGAGCCAGAGAACACGCGATGAAAACACTGAAAGGGCAGCAAGGAAACTCTTCGAGGTGTACAGAACACCTGAAGATCTGGCAAAAGCAAAACCTGAGGATCTCTACGATTTGATAAAAGAGTCGGGAATGTACAGGCAGAAGGCAGAGCGAATTGTGAAGATATCGAAGATCATCGTGGAAAAATACAGTGGGAAAGTTCCTGACACCCTGGAAGAGTTGCTGAGACTACCTGGCGTTGGAAGAAAAACGGCGAACATAGTGCTCTGGGTGGGATTCAGAAAGCCTGCTCTTGCGGTTGACACCCACGTTCACAGAATCAGCAACAGACTCGGCTGGGTGAAGACGAAAACACCTGAAGAAACAGAAAAAGCACTGAAAAGACTCCTTCCAGAGAAACTCTGGGGTCCCATCAACGGCTCCATGGTGGAGTTTGGAAGAAATGTGTGCAGGCCTGTGAATCCGAAGTGTGAGGACTGCTTTTTAAAGAAACACTGCGAGTACTATCGAAAAAGGAGGAAAGATAGTGAGGTATGAAATCGCTTTGAAGGGTAGTTATGCTCTCCTGAGGGTGTTTCTATCGGGTGGCGAAAGCGTTGTGGCAGAGCCTGGTGCGATGGTCTACATGAGAGGACCCATCGAGGTTCAAACTTCAGTGATGGGTGGTGTGTGGAAGGCACTCAAAAGGGCTGTCCTGGGTGGAGAGAATTTCTTCATGAACACGTACGTTTCCCGTGGAGAGGGTGAAATCGGTTTTGCACCACAACTTCCCGGAGACATCGATGTGATTCCCATGAATGGAACTCTGTATGTTCAATCAACCTCCTATCTGGCCAGTGATCCTTCGGTAGAGATGGATGTTTCTTTCGGTGGCTTCAAAACTTTCTTCGCAGGAGAGGGAATTTTTCTTTTGAAACTGCAGGGCGAAGGAGATGTGGCCGTTTCTTCTTTTGGTGGCATCAGATCGGTGACACTTCAACCGGGAGAAGAGATCACGGTTGACACAGGGCACGTTGTTGCCCTTCGACGGTACACTGAAATGGGATGTCAGAACATTTGGAGGGTTGAAATCCAAACTTTTGGGCGGAGAGGGCCTTGTATGCACCTTCACGGGACCAGGAAGGGTGTACATCCAGACAAGGAATTACCCTGCTTTTGTTGATTGGATAAAGTCACTTGTTCCCAGACAAACAGGCAGCAGGTGATTCGACTATGGACCTTCAAGTTTTCTGGTTTTCGTTCTTCTGATATTTGATGTTTGCTGCTGTTGTGGTAAAATAATTCACACATCGAACCAAATTGCTGGAGGTCATGTGAATGCTATTTCTCACCAACGTTCTTCGTTCTACGGGTACCATGAGTTTCAATCTTCTGATTCAGCTTCGCATGAAAGAGATAGGAGCAACTCTTTTCTTGATAGGTCTTCTTTCCAGCCTCAGAGGAGCGGTGAACACCTTTTCAAACGTCTTTTGGGGGAGAATTTCGGACAGAACCGGGAAAAGAAGGGTGTTCATCATATCGAGTCTTGTTCTAGCATCTGCCTTTTATCCTCTGTACGCGGTCGTAGATGTTCCCTCTGCCATTCTGATTGTCTCCATGATCATAGCTTTTTTCAATGGAATGTATCCTCCTGCCGCGATGGCGCTCAGCAGTACCACAAAGAGAATGGCGCTTGGTTTTTCACTTTATAATTCCTCGAATTCACTTGGAATGTTTTTCAGCAGACTCTCCATTGGTTTTCTGTTGATGTTCATGAATCTGAAACTCGCTTTTGTTTTCTTTTCGATAGTCGTAGCAATGGCAGTGATTCCTGCTCTCAGAGTGAAGGAGGAAGGTGTTCAGAAGAAAAAGGAGGATATACACTTTCGGAAGACAAATCATGAAACACGGAACATGGGCGCTATATCTGGGAAGTTTTCTGAGACAAATGGGAACCTCCGGCTCTATGTCTTTGATCGCTGTTTATTTGAACGACACGTTCCACTACAGTGCTTCGACCATCGGTTTTATCACCGCGGTCAACCCGCTCATCCAGATACCCTCTCACTTTTTCTTCGGAAAACTGGTTGAAAGGGTGGAACCGAAGTTCATAAGTGCTCTGGGGATTTTCATGTCCTCTCTGACTCCTTTTCTTATGATGGTACCGAGAGCCTGGGCACCGATACTGGCTTACGCCCTTCTGGGAGCAAGCTTTGGTGCGTTTATAAACGGCTCGAGTAACTTTCTTGGCAGAAGATTTCACTATCTTCAAAGGGGAAGAGCCCTCGGTCTTTTGAGTTCTGCAAGGTTTTTTGGAGCCACGCTGGGTCCTTTCCTGGCAGGTGTTCTCGCGGAAAAGTCGTACTCACTCATGTTCCTGGTGCTGGGAATTGCCATTCTCTCCGGAGGAGTAGTCGTTCTGTTGTTTACAAAGGGCGGGGAATGAATCCCCGCCTCAGAGTTTCTGAATGACGCTTTCCAGTTTTTGTTTCACCTCTTCGAGCTCTTTTTTGATCTCCTGGAGTTTCTCATCGCCCGTGGTGGTTGCCAGAACACCCTCACCTATCAATCCTTCCACACTCAGCTTTCCTTCTTTTAAAAGTTCGTAGGTTTCGTTTACCAGTTTTCCTGCCTTGGTTTCTCCTTTCACGTGTTCTCTGATCGTTGCTTCGGTTCTTCCGAGTTCCTCTGCGATTTCAGAAGCAGTCATACCGGCTTTTGCTCTTGCAAATGCTCCCGCCGCAACCGCTAGGCTGTCCACCCAGGTGAGCCTTTCAGAGGAGTTTCTGATCTCCTCAAGCACTTCCTTTCTGAAGAGAGTACCAACAAGCAGAACCGTTTCGAGCTGGTGAATCTCCTCTTTCGTCATCGGGTTGAAGTTGAGTTTCATTTCTCCTCACCCCCCTCCGAAGGATGTATGACGATACCTTTGTCGGTTATTTCGAACGGGTGTCTTCTCATAGAGTGAGACGTCCCTCGCATTTTCCAGACGATCAAGCTTCTTTTGAGCTCACCATCTATTTCGTCCAGATCAAGTCTGATGATTCCATCCACACCATGTTCGACACCGGGTCCACCAAATCCCTTCTCCGTCACCGATACCTGACTCACAAGGAGTGAGGTGCAACCAAGTCCTGAAAGGATCCTCTTGAGCTGGAATATGATGCTCCTTGCCATTGCCGGTTTTGTTATGTAGAGGGTCGTGACGGAATCGATCACCACCCTTTTGGCCTGGGTTTCTCTTATTGCCCTTTTCAACACCTCGGCGAGTTCCCTGACGTCGTCTATATCTTTCACCACGTACTTTTCTTTCTCCGCGTACTCACCTATCCCTCCTGTGAATGCGTCCACTATGGCAAACTTCCCTTCCTTTTCGAAATCATCAACTTTCCAGCCGAAAACTTCCATGTTCTTTTTCACCTGTACTGGATGCTCCTCGAGAGCCACGTAAATTCCAGGTTCCCCCATTTGAAGCCCGTTCCATATGAACTGCTGTGAAAAGATCGTCTTGCCGGTACCTGGCCCTCCAGAGATGAGGACTATGTTCCTTTCTGGAATTCCCCCATGAAGGATCTCATCCATCCCCGGTATGCCCGTTTTGACCCTCTTGATCATTCTTTTCACCCCCTTAAGATATATTAGCACTCATCAATATCGATTGATAAAAATAAATGTTACTCTTGAGTTACCAAAACAAAAACAAATGAATTTTTCTTCCAGAGGTGTTATATTTATGCTGTATAATTGTATGTGTTTTCAATCTGAAAGATGGAGGTGTTCAACTTGAAGGTGTCGAAAAAAAGAAGACAGGAACTCATAAAAAAGATCATACACGAAAAAAGAATAAGCAACCAGTTTCAAATCGTCGAGGAGTTGAAAAAATACGGTATAAAGGCCGTTCAACCCACCATCGCCCGGGATCTAAAAGAAATCGGAGCGGTGAAGATAATGGACGAAAGTGGCAATTACGTTTACAGACTCCTGGATGAAACACCAGTGATCGATCCCTGGAAAGAGTTGAAGAGAAACTTCAAGTCCTTCGTTGAAAGCATAGACAGAGCCGGGAACCTCATAGTCATAAAAACGATACCAGGAACTGCCAGCGGGATCGCCCGTGTCATAGACAGGCTCGACATAGACGAGATTGTTGGAACACTGGCAGGAGATGACACCATATTCGTTGCTGTGCGAGATCCGGAAAGCTGTGAGAAAATCGTGGAAAAACTCTCGTCTATACTCTGATTCGTTTTCTCACGAGGGTGTAGATCACGGGTATTACAAAGAGTGTGAACAGCATGGATATTAACAGACCAAAGATCACAACCCACGAAATGGGTGATTCTATCTCTGCACCCTCTCCCTGGCTCAGCGCGGTGGGAAGCAGAGCCACAATGGTTGTGAAGGTGGTCATAAGAATGGGTCTCAATCTGCTCTGAGCACCCTCAAGAACGGACTCCATCAGGTCTTTTTCCTTTCTTATCTGTTCTATCCTGGTTAGCATCACGATGGCGTTGTTCACAACCGTTCCCGAGAGGGTCAAAAGCCCCACAAGAACAGGAACATTGAGAGAATATCCGTTCACAAGTACGGCAAAAGCAACTCCGACGATCGCAAAAGGAACGGTGAGGAATATGACAAAAGGCAGCACAAAGGATTCGAACTGAGCCGCAAGTATCATGTAGACAAGGGCTATTGCCATATAAACCACAGACCTGAGTTCCGCGAAAGCTTCATCCATGAATTCTTTCTGCCCTGAAATATCCACCTTAACACCTGAGAGGTTCATTCCACTCAGAACTTCTTCTACCTCTTTCGAAACATCACCTATCGCACCCTCTATACTCACCAGATCCACGTAAATGACTCGCTCGCCATCGGAGTGATCGATCACCGAAGGAACGGTCTTTTGAGTGACGGTTGCGATAGCTCCGAGTGGAACTTCACCTTTCAATCCCTCAAGGGGTGTTCTGGGAAGATCCTCCAGAGATAACGTCTCTGCTTTCTTAAGAACGATCGGCAGTGTTCCTTCACTTGTTTTCAAAGTTCCTATGTTCTTTCCAAGCATGTAGGTTTGCAGGTCCAGGAAAACCTGACCCGCCACCACACCGTTCATGAGGGATTTGTTTCTGTCTATCCTCACGTGCACAACGCTCTTTTCATAAGAGTTTCGGATCTGGATCTTTTCAACCTCGGGAAGGTTCTTCAAGCGTTCGAATATCTCCTCGGCTTTTTCCTGAATGAGAGAAAGGTCTTCCCCTCTTATCTCAACCGTGATCGGATAGCCCAGAACTTCGTATAACTGCTGTGACTGCTCCAGAACCTCTATTTTTGCTTCGGGTATCTTCAGGGATGAAATGGCTTCTTTCAATTTTTCTCTGTTCTTTGCGAATTCTCTTCTGCTTCCTCCAAGGTTCACCATTATCCTTGCCTCGTTCTGCCCCCGTCCCATTATCTGGGAATACTCACTGGTTATTCCCACTTCTGAGTAGAAAGAAGAGATGTTGTAAGTGGATCTGTGTTCGTTCAGGTATTCTTCTATTTTCTGAACCGCTTCAGATGTCTTTTCGTAGGAAGACTGAGGCGGCAGTTTCACATCTATGACCATAAGGTTTGTCTGGAAAGAAGGGAGAAACCCCATGGGTTTTGATAGAAGAAACACAGCTGATACGATAACTAGGGTGAAAGCCACTGCAAGAACCAGTCCTTTTCTATTCATACACCATTCTAGGGCTCTTCGATAGGACTCCTGAAGTTTTTGAGAGAGTTTTCCCTTCCTTGGTTTTATCCATCTTGTACCGGCTGGAACGATGACGGTTGAAACGAAAAGAGAGGAAGAGAGGGCAAAAACAAAGGCGAGGGCAAAGTATTTGAACAACCTTACAACAAAACCGGTGAAGAACACTATGGGTAGAAACACAGAAACGGTGGTGAGTGTGGAGGCAAGGATTGCCAGCCAGACTTCTCCCGTTCCTTCTCTTGCGGCGTCGGAAATGGACTTTCCCAGAGAACGATGGCGGTATATATTTTCAAAGACAACGATGGAGTTGTCCACCAACATTCCCAAAGCCATGATGAGACCACCGAGGGTCAACGTGTCAAGATTTAACCCGAACGCATACAGAAAGACAAAGGTGACGGTGAGAGAAAGCGGTATGGAAAAGGATGTAACAAATGTAGAGGTGAGATCTTTCAAGAAGATCAGAACCACCACGAACGCTGCTACGAATCCATAGAACAGATTTTTAAGCAGGTTGTCGATGGCTCTTTCGGTGTAGTAAGCCTGGTTCATAGCCTCTATATAATCTATTCCGGAATTGCTCAGTATTTTCTTTATCTCACGAACAGTCTTGACGGTGTTTGCACCGCTTCTTTTGTAGATGGCGATGAGTGATGCTTTCTTTCCGTTTACCCTGACTTCTCCCTGGACACCTTCTTCTACTATCTTCACCTCCGCTATGTTCTTCAAGCGAACAGGAATCAAAATTTTTGGTATCTCTCCTCGAAGCAAAGACTGATACTTTACTCCTCTGAAACCCACGATGGTGTTCTTCAGATCATCGAGGTTTTCGAATCGTCCATCGACAGAGACAGAATAGATGTTCCCCTCAGAATCCTTCACGTATCCAAACGGATAGACCAGATTCCCCGAGAGGATGGTTTCTATCAGTGAAGGATCAACATCGAACTTTTTTATCTTCTCGTGATCCAGAACGATTTCAACGATTTTCTTCGGCTCTCCCATCACTTCGACGCTGGCGACATCTGGAAGCCTTCTGATCTTCGAGACAACCTCTTCGTAATCTTCCTCAGTTGAGAAGGCATACACCGGAAGCAGGGACGGATCGAATTCCACAACGACCGGTTTGGCTTCCCCGGGGAGCTCTCGTGAGGCAAGATCCACATACCTGGACAGTCTTCCCACGGCGTCAGTTGTTTTCACGTTCCACTCGAATTCCACGAGGATGAAAGAAACAGAATCCATGGACATGGAGGTGAACCTTCTAACACCCGGTGTAGATGAGATGTACTTTTCAAGGGGGGAGGTTACGAGTTCCTCTACCTCTTCTGCACCCGCACCCATGTAAGTGGTCAGTACAACAGCATAAGGGTACTCGATCTGTGGAAGAAGGTCCAGTTTGAGATGTTGAAAGGAGATGAACCCAAGAAACACAATGGCAGCCAGTAGCATCAATATTGCTATGGGTCTTTTCGATGATATCTCTGCTAGTTTCATCCGGATCCCTCCCCGGCTGGTTCAATTATATATCATTCCTTGAAGGAAAACTCATTATCATTCATAAGTTTCGTTTGCTATACGATATGATTACATATAAATTATGATATCTCTTTGATAGATAAAAAGAAGAATTCCAAAATTAACGAATTATCCACTGAAATCTTGACACATCGTTCGAGGCTTTCTATAATTTCACACGGAGAAAGAAATTGAGGAGGTGAAACGATGGCAGAAAAGAAAGAATTCGTTGTTGGTATAGACCTTGGGACAACGAACTCCGTTATTGCCTGGATGAAACCAGATGGCACGGTTGAAGTGATACCGAACGCAGAGGGAAGCAGAATAACCCCTTCTGTGGTTGCCTTCACAAAGAGTGGAGAAATACTCGTGGGAGAGCCCGCAAAGAGACAGATGATACTCAATCCCGAGAGGACAATAAAGTCCATAAAGAGAAAAATGGGAACCGACTACAAAGTCAGAATTGACGATAAAGAATACACCCCTCAGGAGATCAGTGCCTTCATCCTGAAAAAACTCAAGAAAGATGCCGAGGCATACCTCGGAGGCGAAATAAAGAAGGCAGTCATCACCTGTCCTGCTTACTTCAACGACGCTCAGAGGCAGGCCACAAAAGAGGCTGGAATCATAGCCGGGCTTGAGGTGTTGAGGATCATCAACGAACCCACCGCAGCAGCGCTCGCGTACGGTCTGGATAAGGCAGGAAAAGAACAGAAGGTTCTGGTTTACGACCTCGGTGGTGGTACGTTCGATGTCTCCATCCTGGAAATCGGAGATGGTGTCATTGAGGTCATTGCAACCGCTGGTAACAACCATCTCGGAGGAGATGACTTCGATCAGAGACTCATAGACTGGATGGCAGAAGAGTTCAAAAAACAGCATGGAATAGACCTGAGAGAAGATAGACAGGCACTGCAGAGATTGAGGGACGCTGCAGAGAAAGCCAAGATAGAACTTTCAACGAAGATGGAAACAGACGTGAGTCTTCCGTTCATAGCGGTTTCTCCAAGTGGTCAGCCACTTCACCTCGAGATGAGGATCACCAGGAGTCTCTTCGAGTCGCTGACAAGGGACCTCGTCGAGATGACAAGGGGTCCGATAGAACAGGCTCTCAACGATGCGAAACTTTCACCACAGGACATAGACGAGATCATACTCGTTGGTGGAATGACCAGGGTTCCAATGGTCCAGAGGTTCATAAAAGAGTTCTTTGGAAAAGAACCGAACAAGAGTGTCAACCCGGATGAAGCAGTTGCCATTGGTGCAGCGATCCAGGCTGCCATCCTTGCAGGAACAGAGGGTGCAAAAGGAAGAGACATCGTTCTCGTGGATGTAACACCGCTCACACTCGGAATAGAGGTCAAGGGAGGCCTGTTTGAGCCGATCATACCGAGGAACACCAAGATTCCCGTGAGAAAGAGCAAGATCTTCACCACCGTTGAAGACGGACAGACCGAGGTTGAGATCAGGGTCTACCAGGGTGAAAGACCGATCGCCAGAGAAAACATTTTCCTTGGAAGTTTCAAACTCGTCGGTATACCGCCAGCACCGAGGGGTGTTCCTCAGATAGAGGTCACGTTCGACATAGACAGCGATGGAATAGTCCATGTCTCAGCAAAAGACCTTGGTTCTGGAAAAGAGCAATCCATGGTGGTGACCGGAAGACACAAACTCTCCGAAGAAGATATAAAGAGAATGATAGAAGACGCGAAAAGATACGAAGAACAGGATAAGCGTCTCAAAGAAGAGATCGAACTCAAAAACAGGGCAGACGACCTTGCATACAGTGTGGAAAAAACCTTAAGAGAACATGGAGACAAGATACCTGCAGATCTCAAATCCAAGCTCGAGAACATGATCAAGGAACTCAGAGACGCTATCAATAGAAACGACATACCAAGGGTGAAGATGCTCTTCGATGATCTCCAGAAAGAGAGCATGAAAATAGGAGAATACCTCTACAAGTCTGCAACAGGAGGAGAAGCCACAAATCAGTAAGAGGGGGGTGACACGATGCTTCTTGGAAGAAGGGAAGACATCTTCAGACCGTTCAGGGAACTTCAGAGGGAGATCGACAGACTCTTCGATGAATTCTTCAAGACTGAAATCAGACCATCCAGGGAAGTCTTCGCACCGGACATGGACGTGTACGAAACAGACGACGAAGTAGTGGTGGAAGTGGAAGTACCAGGTCTTGACAGAAAAGACATCAAAATAACGGTTGAAGAAAACATTTTGAAGATCTCTGGAGAAAAGAAGATCGAAAGAGAACAGAAAGGTAGGAACTACTACTTCGTCGAAAGAAGTGCGGGTAAGTTCGAAAGGGCCATAAGACTTCCAGACTACGTAGATGTGGAAAAGATCAAAGCAGAGTACAAGAACGGAGTCCTCACAGTCAGAATACCGAAGAAAGAGGAAAGGAAGAAGAAAGTGATCGAGGTGGAGGTTCAGGAGTAAGGGGAGCGTGCGCTCCCCTTTTTTATTTTTCTAGAACTCCACGATGTAGACGAGATCTCCTGTGTTGAGCATGGCGGCGTTTGCCTCGTCCGTGTCCACATGAAATTCCAGGGCGAAATCTTCCCTCACCCTTATGAGAACATCGTCGAATATCAGCCTTCTGTCTCCGCTTTCAACGATCACCTTCACTATGTCCTTGTCTTTCACACCGTAGTGTTCTGCGTCTTTTGGGTGCATGTGTATGTGTCTTTTCGCTATGATGACTCCCTTTTCCTTCACCAGGATCCCGTTTGGACCTATGATGACGATTCCCGGGGTTCCCTCGAGGTCCCCCGAGTCTCTTACAGGGGGTCTTACACCGAGCCTGAATGCATCCGTTCTGGAGATCTCCACCTGGGTCTCTTTCCTGACGGGTCCAAGCACACGGACGTTTTCAATGGCACCTTTTGGACCAACTATGGTGACGGTTTCCTTCGCAGCGTACTGGCCGGGCTGTCTGAGTTCTTTCACCGGTGTGAGTTCGTAACCTTTCCCAAAAAGTGTCTCCAGGTCTTCTCTGGAAAGATGAACGTGCCTGTTGCTCACTCCAACGATTATCCCGGGTTCTTTCTTGAGCAATTGATGCACCTCCCTAACTTTATGCATTATTCCATCTGTTATCATCTCACTTTTCTATTTCTTTCCGGTTGAAAGTTAATTAAAAAACGTATCTTATTCCAACGACGATCACCGCTGCAAAGACGATCCATCTCACCCACCTTGCCCCCTTTTTAACAGAAAAACTGGCTGCGATCCAGGCCCCCGTCATGTTTCCAAAGGCAAGGACCAGGCCGTATGGAACGTTCACCTTCCCGTTCAAAAAGAAGATGATCAGCGACACCAGGTTGTAAGATGCCACGATGAACACCTTCACAGCGTTCGTCTTGACCAGTTCGTATCCAAGAAGTAGAGCAATCGCTGGTATGAGAAGGAAACCCACTCCCGCCTGTATGAATCCACCGTATATTCCTATCAAAAAAAAGACGATGTATATGAGAATCCAGTTTCTTTTAACCTCCCTGTCTTCCACCCAGATTTTCGGCTTCCACACCAGCGAAAACGCCATGACAAGAAAGATAACACCCACGATCCTCTGAAGGACTTCCTTTTCTATCTGAACCGCTACGGAACTTCCAACCAGTGCTCCTGCGATGGTTGGTATGGAAACCAGAAGCGCCTCTTTTGCTTTCAAAACGTTTTTCGACCTGAACCTTTCGATGGCAACGAGGTTTTGGAGGATTATCGCTATTCTGTTTGTGCCATTTGCCACGTCTATTCCCAGGCCAAGTGCTGTGAGTATAGGAAGTGTTATCATGGAACCACCGCCTGCCATCACGTTCAGAAACCCAGCGAGGATTCCTCCAAGAAAAGCCAGAAACAGCACAGTCAGGCACCTCCTCTTTTGATGTATCACAGTAGTTATGATACCATTGTGTTCAAAGGGGGGATATACTTGGAGATTCTGAAGGTTGTAAATCTCAAGAAGTACTATGGTGATGTGAAAGCGGTGGATGGAATTAGTTTCACTGTGGAGCGCGGGACAGTTTTCTCCCTTCTTGGTCCCAACGGTGCTGGAAAGACCACAACTGTGGAAATACTCGAGGGTCTCAGAAAGAAAGACGAGGGGGAGATCTACTATTTCGGCGAAAAGAAAGAATCTCTGGACAGTGAAACCAAAAGGAAAATCGGTGTGTGTCTTCAGAAGAGTGCTTTTTTCGATAACCTCACCGTCTTGGAAACGCTGAAACTCTTCCGTGGCCTTTACGGAAAGGGACTGAAGCTGTCTGAGGTGGTGGATCTATTTCAACTGGAAAAGATCGAAAGAAGGAGAGTTAAGACACTCTCTGGAGGTCAACTTCAGAGGCTGGCTGTCGCCGTCGCCTTCATCAACGATCCTGAAATCGTGTTCCTCGATGAGCCAACAACAGGGCTTGATCCACAGGCAAGAAGGCAGATCTGGAGCGTCATAGAGCACTTCAAAAATCAGGGAAAAACGATCTTTCTCACGACTCACTATATGGAAGAAGCAGAAAAACTCTCCGATTACGTTTGCATAATGGATCACGGAAAGATCATAGCAGAAGGAACGCCGTCTTCCCTCATAAACTCTTCCGGTTTAAAAACCGTGGTTGAATTCGACAGCGATCAGAACGTGGATGTGAAGTATCTGGAGAAAAAAGACGGCCATTACGTTGTCGAGACAGACACTCCCGAAGACCTCATAAAAGAACTTTTGAGAAGATGGAACGTTTCGAACATAGTGATAAGAAAGCCCAACCTCGAAGACGTTTTTCTGAAACTCACAGGCAGGGATTTGAGAGAATGAAGGCTCTGATCGTTTCCATTTTCAAGAACGACTACCTCAGAGACAAAGGCGCTATCTTCTGGAACTTTCTGTTTCCACTGCTTCTCTATCTGATCCTTGTGTCGATTTTCGGAAACATGGGTTCGAACATGAACCTGAAAATCGGTATCGTGGGAAAGAGTGAAACGCTGGAGAGTGTCCTCAGAAGCCTCCCCTCCGGTATCGAGGTTGTCGAAGTGAAAGATGTAGAGCAGGATCTGAAGTATGGAAAGGTGGATGTGTGCGTTGTTTTGCCTGAGAATTTCGACTCCCTTTTTACAAGAGCGCTTCTGCTTTCCAGAACGAAACTTTCCATGCCGGTTGAAGTGGAGGTTTTCTACGCTCCAGAGAGAAGAGAATCTGTGATCCTTGCAAACGTTGTGGCGAACATCTTGGAGTCACTCGATCTTCACGTCAGAAAAGTAAGCAAGGTGAAGGTGGAGTACAGAAGGAAAGAAAAGCAAGATTTCAACTATTCACACTACGTGTTTCCTGCCATACTGCTTGTGGGTGTGATGTCCGTTGGACTTTTCACCGTTCCATACCAGATCGCTCTCCACAGAGAGCAGGGTGTTATGAAAAGGCTCTTCGTTTCTCCTCTGAGAAGCTATCACTATCTCATTTCGACCATGATCTGTGGCTTTTTCGCAATGGTGATATCTTCTTCCCTTATAACTGTCTTTGCGAAGATACTGTACGGAGTTTCGGTTTCTGGTTCTTCCTTTCTGATCGGAGTAGCAGTTTCCTTTCTGACGTTTCTAAGTATTTCTTTGCTTATGGTTTCTCTTTTTAAAAGTTTTTCTGCGCTGAACGCTGCCTCACAGGTCTTCAACCAGGTGTTCATGTTCATGGGAGGATTCTACTTCGATGTTTCAAACATTTCCTGGCCGCTGAAGGTGCTCGTTGTTGGAAATCCGGCGACTTACCTTGTGGATTACTTGAGAGGGTGTCTCGGCTACAAAACGGTTTACACAAATCACTTTCTGGTTGCCATTCTCTGGGTGGTCGTGTCTCTTGTACTCTTTTCGTTGAACTGGAGGCGGGTGATGGTAGTTGAGTGAATTTTTCTCACTCTTTTCGGCGATGTGGAAAGAATCGTGGAGGGACAGAATCGCCACTTTTTTCAGCGTTGCCTTTCCCGTGATGTTTCTTTTGATATTTGGCTTCATCTTCGGTGGATCTGGAGAGTCGGTGAAGACGGCCGTTGTGACCGTCGAATACGACCTTTCAGACTTTGGGGATGTGTACTCCTCTCTGGAGGAAGTGGAAGGTTACTATCATGAAGTGGCTGTGGTGGAGAGAGACAGAATCGTCTTCATAAGGAACACCACGGACGAATACTACCAGTCCCTTCTTGATTCCTGGGAGATGTCACTCAAAACCAAAGTGGAACGGCTCTTCAACAGATTGAATCCCGTGATCGTGGTGAAAAAGAAACCTCTGGAGACCACAAGGCAACTCACGGCCTTCGATTATACTCTCACGGGTGTTATAGCTATCTCTTTGCTCTCCATCGGACTTTTTGGCACGGTGGATGTGTTCTCTCATTATCGGGAGAGAGGATTTCTGAAAAGACTCAGAGCAACGCCCGTTGGAAACTTTTCTTTTGTCTTTGGTCTTGTATCGGCAAGGATGGCATACGGCATCCTTAGCACGACTATCATAATGGTCCTTGGAGTGCTTCTCTTCAAAGCCAAATATGAGTTGAACGTCCTTTTATTTTTGTTGTCAGTCGTAAGTTCTGTTCTCTGTTTCATAGCGTTCGGTGCTCTGGTCTCCATTCTGTTCAAAAAATCAGAGGTTGCAACACAGGTTTCCGTTATCCTGTTCACCATAATGATGTTCCTATCAGGAGTTTATTTTCCGATCTCGTTCCTTCCCGATTATCTGAGAACAGTTGCTCTCTTTCTTCCGGTGAAGTACGGTGTGGAGGTCATCAGATACTCACTTGGCTTTGAGATCTTCACGTTCACCAGGTATCTTTTCGCCGTCTCCATCATGTTCGGTGCGGGCCTTGTCTTTGTTTTCTACACCTCTTCTCTCATCCTGAGAAAGGAGGATTAGAGGTTCCATCTGACAATCTCAGAAAGATCTTTTCTCACCCTTTCTGAGCGTTCAATTTCCCTGTGTTTCTCTGAAAGTTCATTTTCGTCTCCCAGGTACCCCACAGCGATCAGAGTTATGAGGACATGGTCTTCTGGTATCCCAAGAATCTCTTTTACCTTCACAGGGTCGTAGCCTGCGACGGGATGTGCCACAAGTCCCATCTGTGTTGCCTGAACAAGGAGGTTTCCCACGGCAAGACCCGTGTCGAAAAGGAAATACTCCCTGTTGTCCGAGAGAACACAGTCAAAATCTCTCTTACTGTGGACCGCTATCAAAACGGGAGCGTTTTTCATCCAGTAGTTTCCGCCTGGCAGGGCTTCGTGTAATCTTTTGAGAACGTCTTCGCTGTCCACCACGACGAATCTCCATGGCTGGTTGTTCATACAGGATGGAGCAAGATGCGCAGCCTTTATGAGTGTTTCTACCTCGTCCCTTGGTATTCTGTCTTTCTTCAGTGCCCTTCTTGCCCTTCTCCACTCTATGTGTCTGTTGAGTGAAAGATCTTCCTTTAGAAGTTGATCAAGCGCCTCTTTCACTTCCTGAACGTGTCCTTCGACCTTCACCTTCCTCCACTCTCTTCTCACAAATCCCCATCTGTCCAGGATGAACGTGGATCTCACTGTTTTCCCGTTCTCCAGAACGTCGAAGAATTCGTGGAGTTCTCCTTCTGGGTCTGAAAGAAGAACGACCTTCAGGTTATTTTTCTCTTTGAACCTTTTCAGAGACTCGACGCTATCCCTTGAAATGCCCACAACCTGGGTTTTTTCGAAGTTTTCTCTGGAAAATTCAACGGCTTCCCTTGTACAACCACTCGTTCCTGCCTTTGGAAAGAAAAAGAGGATCGTGTACCTTCCATAAAGATCGACATGGGTGAAAGGCTTTCCTTCGTCCGTCAGAAGTTCGAAAGGTTTCACTCTCATGACACTCACCTCCAGAAAGTTGAAACTAATTCTCAATAACTATTGTACCACAGAAACACCCCGCCGCTGGCGGGGCGCATTTCACTTTCTTACGATCGTCGAGCTGTAGAACTGCCTTCTTGGATATTCTATTTCCCTTCTTTCCTTGTTGAAGGCTGAGACAGGAACGAGATATCCTACGATCCTCACGTACTCGTCCACTTTCTTTTTTCCACAAACGGGACATCTTTCTCCGTAGAACGCATGGTTGTGTTCGCAGACGCTGATCTTCGTGTTAAACGCAAAGTACATCACACCCATGTCGGCGATCATCTTCACCATGTTGAAGTATTCCTCTTCCGTTTTGAAGGGTTCTCCAAGGTTGATATGAAGAATCGCGCCGCCGCTCACTTTTCTATCCCACATGCCAGAGTAGCGTATCCTGTTCAAAACATCTGTGTTTGCGGCAAGAGGCACCCACTGGTTGGAGTAGATCGTGAACGGTTGTTTCTCACCAAAGAGAAATCTATCCTTCTGTGCAAGTGTCACCGCAGCCTTCTCTGCCGGGACCTGCTCTATGTTGAAGGTAAAGCCGTACTCGCTGTACCCTTTTTCTGCCTCTTCTTTTATCAGATCGAGGACGGTGTCCACGAATCTTTCTCCTTCTTTCGTGTATTTGAGGCCGTCAACGTCCTCTGTTGTCAAACCCATGATGGTAGCGCTCTCCCACACACCGGTGATACCGATCGTTCCGTACTGCCTGTTCAAAAGCATGAGTTCGTTCTCGTAGAGAGGAAGAAGACCCTCCGATATCCTCTCCTTTATAATCTCCCTGATCGAGGCAAGTGACTTCTTGACAAGATCAACCCTTCGTCTCAGTATCTGAAGGAACCTGTCTCTGTCTCCGTTGCTTTCGAGGGCGATCCTTGGAAGGTTGATCGTGATGACCTTGAAAGATCCTATGTTCAGGTCAGACCCACCGATGGAGTTCATTCTTCCTTTGAGTTTTTCGTCTTCGCTGGAGAGAGAAAATTTCTTCAGCGTCTGTGTGGAGGAGGTGAGTCTACAGCAAGAGGCCACCGCGTCGATCGAGTCAGATATGTACCAGTTCGTGTCCTGCCATTTCATGTTCACTCTGTTTATGAAGCGGGCGCTGTCTTCATCGAGGAACTTTCCATCTCTGTACAAAAGGGATGCTGTCAAAACAGGGAAGGTGAACATCTGACGCTCTCTTTCCCTCGATACCCATTCCCAGTAGTGTTTTTGAAGCCTTATTATGTCCTCCACGTGGTCTGTGATCAGAGAACCGTCCGGGTACCTCTCACCATCGAAGATAGCCTTTATGTAGTTTCTGTCAAGGTAGGTGAAGTTCGTGTACGGAGACTGTGTTGTTCTGATCGGCTGGTTCAGAGAGTAGGTGAGTATCTGAAAGTGCTGTTCGATGTACCAGTCCAGTTTGTCCTCTGGAATGATCCCCTCTTCAAGGTCCTTTTTGACGAAGTACCACATCCACACGAAGAAGTCAGGAAGGCCCACCGCTCCTGAACTCTGGTTTGAGGCGAACATGACGAACTGGATAACGTGTTGAATGAACGTGGAAAGGTGTTTTGCTGGCTCGGACTTTATCGTCTTTATGAAGGGAAGCCCCCTCTCCACGATCGGTTTCAGTGTGTAGGCAAAACAGTAAGGCATGAGCGCGGCATGGTGTCTGTCGTGAAGGTATATGGCACCGTTTATCTGGGATTCGACGAACTCGTCTGCCACGCTTTTACCGTACATCTCCTTCATCTTCTGCCAGATCCTGTAGAGCGAGTACAGGTAGGTGTGGGGTTTTGAGATCTCGATGAAATAGGTGCTAATGTTGGTGACCCTGACGTTTGCGTTGGCATCGATGGTGGATTCGATGATTCCTCGTCTCACGAAGTCTTCTGTGAATTTCACCACATCCAGTTGATCTCCAAGACCATCCATCTGAAACATTTCGTAGCCGTATCTGGAAAGAAGTTCCTTCAACAACTCTTCGAAGTCACTTTCGAACGAATAGCGAACTACCATGGTGTTCCCTCCTCTTCACAGCGCGGATCATCTTCTCAAAGGTTTCTCTGTTCACGTGAAGTTGATTCCGGGAGGCAGGGAAGCCTTCTCTGCGATAGGTGTGAAGGTATCTTCCCATGACGAACTCGTCCACGTACTGAACGTATTCCAGAAGGTTCTCTCTAACGATGTCTTTTGGAAGTCTCCAGGTGAAAAGAACAACGACCAGTCTGTCTTTGAACTTTTCCTTGAAGGTTTTCGAAAGAAGAAGCGTATCTTCCCTGTTGTAAGGTGCAAGGGGCTCACCACCCAGAAGAACGAGTGCAACCTTTGGAAAGTATCTCAGAAGATCTGAAAGTTTCTCGTCGATGGTTTTCACCACATCTTCTGGATCTCTTTTGAACCTTTCAGAAAGGTGCCACGTTTCTGGATTGTGGCACATGTGACACTTTGGCATTGCATCACAACCCTGAAAGTAAACAGACACCCCATAGAGATCTGGATGATCCCGGAGAGTACCGATTCTGTTTATGTACAAGGAAGATCCCCCTTTCGGCGGGTTCTGGTGAGATTATACCACAATATGTTGTGGTATTATGAGTTACATCTCAATAAATTGTTGATGGAGATTCTAAGATGATGGATCCGTTTGTTAATGTTTGTTACCATTTTTCGTAGTGGATCCTCTCGGGTTTGAACCTGTCCTCTGGAGTGGGTTGCTCTGCGGGGTATCCCATGGGAACAAGCGCAAAGGGAATCACATGCTCCGGTATTCCAAGAAGTTTCTGGAAGCTTTTCACCCTGTCCTCTCTCGGATACACACCGCACCACACAGCACCAAGACCGAGTTCTGCCGCCCTCAAAAGGAGATTTTCCACCGCAGCAGAACAGTCCTGAACCCAGAACCCTTTGCACTTTTCAAGAGAGGGATCTCCGCAGACCAGAATGGCAACGGGTGCCTCCAGTATCATCTTTGCGTGAGGGTGTATCTCCGCCACTTTCTTTCTGGTCTCGGCATCTCTGATCACAACAAAGTGCCAGGGCTGCTGGTTGCAGGCAGAAGGTGCGTGCATGGCTGCCCTTATGACTTCTTTCACCAGTTCATCTGGTACGTCCTTTCTCTGATATTTTCTGATGCTCCTTCGTTTGTAAACGATGCTCATAGAATCACCCCCGTTATAATTTTAAGTATGAAACTGGAAGAACTCCACGAGGAACTGAGATCGATCCACGGTCCGGTCGGTAAGTGGTGGCCAGGAACACCCGAAGAAATCATGGTGACCGCCATTCTCACCCAGAACACGAACTGGAAGAACGTTGAGCGTGCCATGAGAAACATAGAAGAAGCGCTCGGGAAAGACGATATTCTGGAAAAGCTGTCCTCCCTCTCCACTGAAAGGATAGCACATCTAATAAGACCAGCGGGTTTTTTCAACATAAAGGCCAAAAGGTTAAAAGCTCTGCTTGAGTTTTTGAGGGAGTACAACTTCAATCTGAAACTTCTGAAGAGAATGCCACTGGGGGCTCTTCGAGAGTTGCTTTTAAAAATAAAAGGCATCGGCAAAGAAACGGCCGATGCCATACTGCTCTATGCCCTTGAGAAACCCATTTTCGTTGTCGACAGTTACACAAAAAGGCTCCTGGCGCGTATTTTCAACATCGAATTGAAAGACTACGATGAAATCCAGAAACTCTTCATGTCGTGCTATCCACACGATGTTCGTCTCTATCAGGAACTGCACGGCCTCATAGTGGAACACGCCAAAAGGTTCTGTAGCAAAAATCCAAAGTGCAGAGAGTGTCCGTTGAAGAAAAAGTGCTTTTATTCACAGATGAATGGGCTTTCCTGAGACTCCTTCCAGAGCCCCAAGGATCGTTTCGGTGAGTGTTGGATGAGGATGAATAGCCTTTTCCAGGTCTTCTGCCTTCATTCTGTGTTTCACCGCTATGACTCCTTCCATGATCATATCCGTTGCCGATGGGGAAACGATGCTCATTCCAAGGACAACCCCGTTTTTGTCGGCAACGACTTTGACAAACCCGATGTTTTCCAGCATCGTTCTTGCTCTACCGTTTGCCGAAACAGGGAATTTGGAGATCACAACTTCTTCTGGATTCACATCTTTTTCCTTCAAGCCAACTGAGGCCACTTCTGGTGAGGAAAATATTATGTTCGGAACTGCCGAGTAATCCATCTCTTCTTCCATTCCCGCTATGTTCTTTGCGGCCACTATTCCTTCGTACATGGCAACGTGTGCCAGCATGATCTCTCCACGGATGTCCCCGATCGCATAGACCCCCTCGATGTTCGTTCTCATCTTCCTGTCAGTCACAACGCCTCTTTTTATTTCCACTCCAAGGGCCTTCACGTCTTCTGGGATGTTCGGTTTTCTTCCCACAGCGAGCAGAACCTTTTCTGCCCTCAATGTCTCTCCCGTTTCCAGAGTTGCTTCAAAGCCATTCTCTATCTTGTTAAGGGAAGTTATTTTTGCTTTTTCGAGGATTTTCACGCCTTTTCGTTTCAGGGATTTTTTCACCTCTTCGGCCACGTCTTCGTCTTCGTAGGGAAGAATGTGATTGGCAACTTCCACTATGGTGACGTTCACTCCAAAACTGCTGAAGAACGTTGCAAACTCCACACCTATGACACCACCACCCACTATGAGGAGAGATTCGGGAAATTCTTTCAACCTGAACACATCGTCGCTCGTCCAGACACCCTCCACATCGAAGGGAGGAAAGACACTGGGGATGGAGCCGTGGGCGAGAACGAGGTTCTTTGTCTCCAGTTTTGTCCCTGTCTCTTCAACAACGACGGTGTTTCTGTTTTCAACTATGCCCGTTCCTATGAACACGTCTACGTTGTTTTTCTTCATTAGGTATTCTATTCCCTTTCTGGACATCAGAACGCTCTTTTCTACGTGTTTCATAATGGAGGAGACATCGAACTCCACACCGGAGACCTTCAGCCCGTACTTCGAAGATTTATCCTTTATTTCACTCATCAGGTGAGATACCGTGAGCATCGCTTTCGTTGGAATACACCCTTTGTTGGTGCACGTTCCACCGAGTGCTTCTTTCTCCACAAGAGCCACTCTCTTTCCAAGTTGGGCAAGTTTTATGGCACAGACGTATCCTCCAGGGCCACCACCGATGATCACAGCATCGTACATGCTTTTCCCTCCTGAGAAAACCCCTCCCATGTGGGAGGGGTGAGGTTATTTTCCGAGAAATTCCAGAGCCACCTCGTAAGCCTTCAGGCCGTACATCAGAGCAGGACCTCCACCCATACAAACTGCCACCTTTATCGCGTCGAGAATTTCCTCTTCCGTTGCGCCAGCCCTCACGGCTGCTTCGGTGTGCCATACGATGCAGGGTTCACATCTGACGGCTACGGCAATGCCAAGAGAGATGAGTTCCTTTGTTTTCGTATCGAGTGCCTTTGGACTCTCTGCTGCATGGACGTACTCTGCGAACTTTCCAATCTCGGGTGCCTTGCCTATGACCTCCTGGAGTTGCTTTCTGATCTGCTCGAGTTTCTCCTTCGCTGCCATTTGAAACACCTCCTGTGAGATTTATCACAGAACCATTTCGGCCGCCTTCGCGAGTGGATAAACCGTTGGAGCAGAAGTCAGGAGTGGATGTGTTCCTATCTGCATAGTGAACAGATCGTTCGCTGTGATTCCTTTCTGCATCCCAAGACTGAGGATGTTCACGATCTCACCAACGCTCTTTCCTCCACACACCTGAGCACCAAGCAGTATCTTACTGTCTTCTGAGAAGATCAGTTTCACGATGAGTTTGGTGGTGTCTTCGAACTTTCCAGGGTGTCTGTCTGGGGCTTCTGCTCTTCCAACAACGATTTCGAAGCCTTCTTCCTTTGCGACCCTTTCAGTTATACCAACGGAGCCGAACGCCTTGCTTCCTATGACCGTTGAGTAAGCGTTCAATGAGCCCTTGTTCGTTCTGATGACTTTCAATCCGTAAAGATTGGATGCGGCAATTCTTGCATCAAACACAGCGGCAGAAGCGAGCATGAGCCTGGAGGGTTTCCCCGTCAGAAAGTCTCTGTGCTGCACACAATCTCCCGCGGCAAAGACATCGGGTTTTGATGTTCTCATGTATTCGTCCGTTTCTATAAAGCCGTATTCTGTCACCTTCAATCCCAGTTTTCTTGCGAGATCTGAATTGGGCCGGTATCCCGTTGCGAGTATGACGGCATCGGCCAGTATCGTTTCGGCGTTGTCCAGCCTGACACCCTCCACTCTTTTTGATCCGTAGATTTCCGTTACCTTTCTTCCTGTCAGAACCTTCAGGTTTTCTGCTTCGATTTCTTTTCTTGCGATCTCGCCGAAGTCGGGATCGAAGGACACAGGAAGCAGACTATCCATGATTTCAACCAGTGTGACGTTCTTTCCAGATTTCTTCAACTCGTCCGCCACTTCAACACCAATGAATCCACCACCGATGATCACAACGTTCTTCGAATCTTTGATTTTTTCGTACAACATCTTCAGGTAGTTTGCGTCTTTTGGAACCGTGAAGACACCTTCAAGGTCAACTCCTGGAATGTTCGGAACGTTCGGTGTGGATCCCGTTGCTATGATGAGTTTTTCGTAAAAGATTTCTTTTCCAGTTTTTGTGAGGAGTTTTTTCTCGTCGGTGTTTCCATCCACAACCTCGTCTATCAGAAGGTCTATGCCTGCACTTTTAAATCTCTCTTCTATACCCATGTAGTCGTTTTCCACGCCACTAAGTGTATGGAAGATGTAAGGAATTCCACACGGGACCGTTTCCTTTTCCGTTTTCTTCACAACGAGGATCTTTTTGTCCTTGTAGAACCTTTTGGTGGTGAACGCTGCGACGAGTCCTGCGGGACCTCCTCCCACTATCACAACATCGTACTTCATGTTCTCACCTCCCAGAAAGAGAAAGATTTCACAATCTGTCCATGAACAATTTTAACTCTTTTTGGGTTAAATTTCAACTTCAAAGGTAGAAAAATTTGTGGTGGAAAATCAATCGGCCCAAAATTCGTCTTTCAAACTTCTTTTCATGAGATCCTTCATCGACTGAAACGGAGATTTTCCTCCGTATATCACTCGATAGACCTCTTCAGAGATGGGCATATCTATTTCCAGTTCGTCTGCCTTCTTCACCACAGCTTTGACGGTGAAGGCCCCCTCCACAACCTGATGGGAACTTTCAAGGAGTTTTTGAGGATCGAACCCTTTTGCGATCAACTCACCAAAGCGTCTGTTTCTGCTGTACTTGCTGTTGCACGTGACCATGAGGTCTCCGATGCCTGCAAGTCCCATGAAAGTTTTCTGATCTGCCCCAAAGTGTCTGCCGAATCTTGCTATTTCGTAGATACCACGGGTTTCAAGAGCTGCCTTTGCGTTGTCCCATCCACCAAGGCCATCAAGAATACCCGCAGCGATCGCGATGACGTTTTTTAACGCTCCGGCGATCTCTACACCCACCACATCTTCGCAGGTGTAAACTCTGAAGTACTCGTTTGAGATTCTTCTCTGTAACTCTCTTGCGTTGTCTCCGGCAAGCGTAACGGCCGTTGGAAGTTTTCTTGCAACCTCTTCAGCGTGGGAAGGACCCGAAAGAACGGCGTAAGGACATCCGAGAATCTCTTTCACAATTTCGGATATACGTTTTCCTGTCTTTATTTCCAGTCCCTTTGAGAGATTCAGAACCATCGAAGGTTTTTTCGAAAGCCTGGAAAGATGTTCCCTTACGTGCTGCACAGGGATCGCTATCACGAGTATGTCGGTGCTTTTCAGTTCGTCGAGATTGTTCGTCGCTCTGACAGAGATTTCCATTTCATCTATGTAAGGACTGGTGTGGGAGTTGTTTATAAGATCTGCGATTTCCTTTCTTCTTGCCCACAGAATCACTTCTTCTCCGTTTTCCTTTAAAAGTTGAGCAAAGACTGTCCCCCAACTTCCAGCCCCGAGAACGAAAAATCTCATCTTTCAGCCTCCCTGAACACTTTCTATCTGGAATTTTAACAGATTGAAGTATTGAAACAGGATATCCCATACAGGGAGCAACACAAGGAGGGTATCGAAACATGGATTTGCAGTATGCGTGGGAAGGATTTTCATATCTCTTTGGAGCAACAAAATCTTTCCTATACCTCTAAGAAAGGATTGAAACTTGACATTGTCAAAAGAACGTGGCACTAAACAACGGTTTCCATACCTCTAAGGAAGTATTGAAACGATTAGTTTTTACCATGTATTGGTAATCTTGTCAATGTTTCCATACCTCAAAGGAAGTATTGAAACGGGAGTCCTACGTTGGATATCCACAGACGGCAGAGTACAGTTTCCATACCTCAAAGGAAGTATTGAAACGTGGAGAAGGCTTTTATCTCAATGGATATCGTTGGTAGTTTCCATACCTCAAAGGAAGTATTGAAACCGCGAAAGCAAAACTCCACGCCCTCAAAGCGCCTTTGTTTCCATACCTCAAAGGAAGTATTGAAACTCAGTTCGAACACAACCTGGCGACGTTTGTCTCGTGTTTCCATACCTCAAAGGAAGTATTGAAACCCGTTGGATTTCAAAGAAATTATACCACAAAGCATTTCAAAAAGCAAGAGTATATGAGAACATACAGAGGGTGTTTCATCACAGGTGATTCTAACACACAGAAAGGCTCAGTCAAGTACTGTTTGGAAAAATGGAATAATTGCATAGTCCATAGAAAGCCTAAAGAAAGGCAAAATCGAAAGATAAATTATCCTAACCTAGGTCAGGCCATTTTGAGTTGTTTTATGGGAAAATCTACTAGTTCTCATTTTCACAAATTTGTTTAAAAAGGTACTCCTTAAAAGGTTAGAGACTAAGTACGTGGTTTCTTTATTCATGATAGATACACGATAGAATATGAAGAAATATTCTCATACCCTGTTTCACATTCTCGCTCATTATTCCATTTTCCATGCATACATTACCTCTCTCAAACCCGCATGAATTTTTTCGTTACCGGTAATTGCATACTCCGTATCGCACATCAGGAGTCAGTTACAATCACCACCCACTTTGTGAATAAATGGAACTTACCGTAGTTTATTGAATAAAACTATGATCTTTTAGACTAACATCTTTTACACTAACATAAAAAATAGAAGATGAGTGGTAGAATCTTTCAAAAGGCATGAAGAGGGAAAAAATATGCTTTCCATATTCTTTGGAAGTTTCCTTGTTGGACTTTCTGGTGCGATGGCACCGGGACCCTTAATGGCAATCGCCATATCAAAAAGCACAAAAGACTGGAAAGCATCCCTGAAGTTGATAACAGGGCATGTTCTACTAGAAGCCCTTCTGGTGATGCTGCTTTTGGTTGGTGTTCGAACGATTCCTCCAGTTCTCATGAGGGCAATTTCACTAGCAGGTGGCATTTTTCTCCTGTACATGGGGATTTCTCAACTATTTGAAGCAAAAGACCCGTCTTTGATTTCGAACACAGGAAACAGCAGGTTCCCCCTGCCCGTTCAGGGAGCACTCGTTTCTTTTTCGAATCCCTATTTTCTTCTGTGGTGGTTTTCGGTTGGTAGTGCGTTCCTTTTTCGGGCAAGAGAGCATCTTCTCTCTGGTGTTCTCCTGTTCTACTCTGGTCACATTCTTTCGGACATAAGCTGGTACACTTTCCTGGGTGTCGCCGGGCAGTTTCTCCACAAACCTTCATGGAAAGGTGTGTATAGAATCGTTCTTGTGTCCATGTCGTTTGTTCTGATAGGGTTTGGCGTTTACTTCTTACTTGCTGCTTTCAGAGGAGACTTTTCTCACGTACTCTAGTGCGAGTATGTATCCGTAAGCTCCTAACCCGCTGATCTGACCGTCACAAACCTCCGCTGTGACACTCTTTCTTCTGAATTCTTCTCTTCCGTGTATATTGGATATGTGAACTTCGACCTTGGGAACTTTCACGATCTCAAGGGCATCCCTTATAGCGTAACTGTAATGCGTGAACGCACCGGGATTTATCACAAGACCGTCGAAGTCGAGTCGATGCAGTCTGTCTATGATCTCTCCCTCGTGGTTTGACTGAAAAACCTCCACCTCCACTCCGTTTCTTTTGGCCCAGTCTTCTATCATCCTCACCAGATCATCATAGGTGAAATTTCCGTACACGTTCCTGTCCCTCTTTCCCAGCATGTTCAGATTCGGACCGTTCACAACGAGCAGTTTCAATCTACCACCTCCAGAAGTTCGAGCGGATCCACTTCCAGAAACTCCACCTTTCCAGGTTCTCTCACATATGGAAGCCTCACCCTGGAGCCTTTCATGATTTTCTTGTCGTTCAGAATGAGGGTTCTTGCTTTTTCTCTGTCAACAGCCGGAACCGGGATGGGTACGATCTCTTTGATCTTTTCAACGATCCACCTGAAGGTATCTTTTGGAACGATCCCTTTTCTGTAGAGGTACATCGTTTCTTTTTCCAGTCCCCACGCCACCGCTATACCATGGGGCACCCCTTCCAGCATCTCATAGACATGTCCCAGGGTGTGTCCTAGATTCAGAGCGTGTCTCAATCCCTTGTCGTAGGGATCTTCCATCACTATCTTTGCCTTCTCTTCCACCGATAGCCTCACCATCTCACTGAGGATTCTGAGATTTCTCCTTTCTATCTTCTCTGGATCGTCGAAGAGTTCCAGCCCCCTTCCAGAGAGAAGGGCCATCTTGAAGGCCTCCACCACTCCTTCCTCGAACCTTCCCTCGTCCATCGAGAGCGTGACAACGGGATCTATGATCACATAGTCTGGCATCCTGAAAGTTCCAACGATGTTCTTCACCCCTGCAAAATCGATGGCATTCTTTCCACCAACGGAAGCGTCCACCTGAGCCAGAAGTGTCGTTGGATAGAAAGAAAGTCCCACTCCCCTTTTGAACGTGCTCGCCACAAAGCCGGTGAAGTCGGTGAGAGCACCTCCTCCGACACCCGCTATGGTCTTTCCCCTGGGAAAGTCCATCCTCACAAGTTCGTAGTACGCTCTGGAGACATGCTCCAGCGTCTTCACTTCCTCTCCATCCGGAAAAAGAAGCCGATTCTCTGGAAGGTACCTTCCGTATATCTTCTCCACCCTCTCCGTGGTGAAAACCAGCTCTTCGTTCCTCACCCTCTTGAAACCACCGAGGATGATCTTCACCAGGTGTGGTTTTTCTATCGTTGAGATTTCTTTCTCGTCCAGAGCCTCCAGCACAACGAGTGCGGTTGTTTCCCACTCGTTCAACTTGGAGGTGTCGATCCCTCTAAACTCCGTGTAGAACTGTTTTCTCCTTTCCCAGATCTCTCGTATTCTCTCTTTTCCTTCTCTCAGAAGAGGCCTGTTCTCTGTTGTTACTCTTTCCATCAACACTTCAGGGGGAGCGTAGAGAAAGAGAGTCTTCTCTTTCTTCAAAAGCTCCCTGTTCTCTGGATCGATCACAACACCTCCACCCGTTGCCACGACCACGTTGTCTCTTTCCACAAGTTCCCTAAGAAGTTCTTTCTCTTTCAATCGGAAGTACTCTTCACCGTCTTCTTCGAAAATCCTTCGAACTCTTCTTCCCTCTCTTCTTTCTATCTCTTCGTCCATATCTATGAACTGAAGGTCGAGCACCTCGGAAACCCTTTTACCGATCGTACTCTTTCCAGAACCCATCATCCCAACGAGGAAGATTCTCATTCCCGAACCTCCTTTTCAGGTCGTCGATGTTTCCATCGCCCAGGTGTTCGAGCAAGGCGTCCGAAATCACCACAGCGAGCGCGGCTTCACACACGACGGAAGCGGGAGGAACGGCCGTCACGTCAGATCTCACGTACGGTGTTTTCGCCGGTTCCATTGTTCTCAAATCAACGGAGTTCAACGGCTTTCCTGTGGTAGGAATGGGTTTCACGAAGACGTTCACCCACACGTCTTCTCCGTTGGTGATGCCCCCTTCTATTCCTCCCAGATTGTTTGTTCTTCTCTTTATCCTGCCGTCTTCCAGTTCGAACTCATCCAGATAGTCAAAGCCGTACCACATCTCTTCACTTCCAATCACCACTCCCTTCACAGCGGGAATGGCAAAAAAGAGGGAACCTATCTTCGAGTCGAGCTTTTTGAAAAGATCGGAGTAGCTCCCGATGCCTGCCGGGACACCTCTTGCAATGACCTTCACCTTGCCGCCGAGGGTGTTTCCCTCTTCTTTCGCCCTGTCGATCTCGGAGATCATTCCTTCCGTTGCCTCTGGATCTGGACAGAAAACGGCCGATTCGTCCCTCTTTCTTCTCAACTCCTCAAAATTGTCTGGGATATTCTTCGCTTCCACGTTTCCAAGTCTTGTGACAAACCCGAGAACATCTATGTTGAACTCTCTGAGGAGACTCTTCAGAAGAGCACCCGCCGCCGTGAGAGCCACCGTCCATCTGGCACTGGATCGTTCCACGTAGACGTTCAGATCCGGCAGTTTGTACTTCACAAAGGCAGCGTAATCTATGTGACCCGGTCTCGGCACGCTTCGAACGTCTTTCACCGGGTTGCCCGCTTTGTTTGGAACGAGAATCGTCACCGGTGCTCCCGTTGTGATACCTCCCCACACTCCGGAGACGATCTCGAAGGCATCTTCTTCCATGCTCATCCTCTTTCCTCTACCGTAGCAATTTCTTCTCCTGAAAAGCTCTCTTCTTATGATTTCTTCGTCGATCTTCAAACCCGCAGGAATCCCTTCCAAAACCGCTATCATGTACTTTCCGTGGGAATCTCCCGCTATTGTGAGCCTCATCTCAGTACCTCCTCGAACACTTCTTTGAACGATCTTTCATCGTAGATTCCCCATATTTTGAGATTCTCCATCGCCTGATAGTAAAACATGAGGTTTCCCTTTACAACGTGTTCCACTCCCAATCTCTTCGCATCAGAAACGAGAGGAGTCTCAAAGTACACCACGTCGTAAACAAGATACAGACCTTTCAAAGAAGCTTCGGAAACGGTCAGTTTCTCTCCCTTCATTCCAACGGAAGTGGTGTTGAAGAGACTCTTCGCCTTTTTCACAACCTCGTCGAGCTGATCGAGAGAGAAAATTTTCACAGGAAAATCGAGAGCCTTCGCCCTTTCGATCGTTCTGTTCACCACCCAGATGTCTTTCACGCCCATCTGGAGGAGAGCGTAGATCACAGCACGTGCGGCTCCGCCCGCTCCCACAACGACAACGGGTTCTTTCACCTCTACACCCTCGAGCGATTTCACAACGCCAACCCAGTCGGTGTTGTATCCCTTTCCCCGAAAGACGCAGTTCACGGCTTTTATTCTCTGCGCATCTTCAGATGGTTCGACGTACCGCATCACTCTTTCTTTGTGAGGAATTGTCGCGTTGAAACCATCGTATTCTTCGAGAATCCTTCTTATCTCCGTGTCGAAAGATTCAGGTGGTATCTCTTCCATACCGTACGAGTGGTTCATTCCCGCCCTTTTGAAATACTCGTTGTAAAGCCTTGGTGATATGCTGTGACTCACCGGATACCCTATGATGCAGAATTTCATGATATCACCACTCTCTCCAGCAGTTCGTAAAAGTTCGGGAAAGACACCGCCACGCATTCGTGATCTTTCACATCAACCCCCTCTTCACTCACGAGCCCTGCTATGGAAAAGAGCATAGCCATTCTGTGGTCGCCTTCTGGATCCACCGATCCACCTTTTATGCTCTGCTTTCCAACGATCTTGAAACCATCTTTGAACTCTTCTATTTCGACACCGAGCCGTTTGAAGTTTTCCACCAGAACCCTTATCCTGTCGGATTCCTTCTTTCTCAACTCCTCCGCGTTTCTCACAACCGTTTCTCCTTCCGCAAAAACACCGAGAAGCGCCACAAGAGGCAGTTCATCTATCATGAGAGGTACGAGGTGTTCGGGAACAACCACACCTTTCAGGTTTGGAGATGTCTCAACCCTCACAGTTCCTATCGGTTCAAGATTTTCTTCCGTGATCTCCCACTCCAGGTTGGCTCCCATGAGTTTCATAACTTCGAGGAGTCCCGTTCGGGTGGGATTCAGGCCAACGTCCGTTACTGTGATTCGAGCGTTGGGATGAATGGCGCCGAGAACCACGAAGAAAGCAGCCGACGAGATATCACCAGGGACTTTCATCGTGAAACCCCTGAAGGTAGCAGGCTCCAGAACCACACGTGTTCCCTCCACCTCGACGGGAACACCGAGGTTTTTGAGCATCCTTTCCGTGTGATCTCTGCTTTTTGCTGGTTCGATAACGATTGTTCGTCCGCTGGCTCTGAGCCCCGCCAGAAGAACCGCGCTCTTCACTTGAGCGCTCGCCACCGGTGTTTTATAGCTGATACCGGAAAGGTGATTTCCCTTGATAGCCATGGGAAGGTAGTTGTTCTGCCTCGCCATGAAACGCGCTCCCATCATCTCCAGAGGTTCGATCACTCTTCTCATCGGCCTTCTGGAAAGAGAAGAATCCCCGTAAAGCACTGTGAACATCTCGTATGAAGCAAGAACTCCACTCATCAACCTCGTGGTTGTTCCGGAGTTTCCACAGAAGAGAGGTTCTATTGGCTCAGCGAAGGGCTTCGGAAAGACCTTCATCTTTTCCCAATCGCCTTCAAAACGTGTACCGAGTTTTTCGAGAATATCGTGGGTTCTCTCCGTGTCCAGACATCTCAAAAGGTTGTAAAGTGTGCTTTCGCTCTCTGCAAGGGCCGAGAGAATGAGAGCCCTGTGAGTTATGGATTTGTCCGGAGGAACGCTCAGCACTCCTTCAACCTTCTTCGCCGGAAGTACCTTCAAGATATCACTTCCCTTATCACTTTTTTCAGGTTTTCGAAATCCTCTTTCTCTGTGAGATGATATAAAACATTCAGAAAGTTTCTTGCGTTCTCCAGGTATTTGAGGATGTTTTCTTTATTATATCTGATCATATCCAGCGCCATCTCCATGTTCTGTTTCGAAAGTCTCGTGTTGGAAAGATAACCAGGTCCCGCGTATTCTTCAAAGGGTTTCCCTACGTACCGTGCGCTCAGTGAGATCAAGTACTGAACGTGGCTCACCGCAGCGACGATCTCGTCGTGGATCCTGTAGTCTATCCACAAAGGTCTGGCACCAAGATCTTTCACGATGTTTTCAATCATCCCATCCTCTTTTCCGTCGAGAGAGCAGAGAAAGAAGATCTTTCCGTCGAACATTTCTCGATCCCAACCTGATTTTCCCTTTCGTTCGTTTCCGGCCATGGGATGTCCTCCTGTGAAGTTCAATCCCCTCTCTCTGGCTATTTCCATGAAAGGTGTCTTCACGCTCGCCACATCGAGAATCTTCCCTGAAAAGTCCGTTTCTTTCAGGAATCTCTCCTCGACGCTCATGGGAAGCGCAAGAACGAGAAGGTCTGTATCGTAGAGATCGCTTTCCTTTGAAACAGTTTCTATTCCGTTTTCTTCCAATGCTTTCATCGTTTCTTCATCTCTGTCGAAGGCTGTGACATGATGCTTTTCTTTCAATTTAAGTGCGATCGATCCACCGATGCATCCCGCTCCGAGCACAGAAATTTTCAATTCACCTTCACCCCCAGGGCATCAGCGAGTTTCTTCATTTCCTGAACCAGTTCCTTGAAGAGCTCGAAGTCAAGACTCTGTTTTCCATCCGAAAGTGCCTTCTCCGGCTCCGGATGAACCTCCACAATGATTCCATGAGCTCCAACCGCTATAGCGGCCCGGGAGAGTGGAATAACGAGGTCTCTTCTTCCCCCAGAGTGGCTCGGATCCACCAGAATGGGAAGATGGGATTCCTTTCTGATTATAGGAACAGCGGATATATCGAGTGTGTTCCTCGTGGCCTTTTCGAACGTTCTGATTCCCCTTTCACACAGTATGATCTTCGTGTTTCCAGAGTTTGCGATGTATTCAGCGGAGAGAAGGAACTCTTCGATGGTGTTCATGAAACCCCTTTTCAGAAGAACGGGTTTGTTGTAGCTTCCCGCTTTAGAGAGCAATCTGAAGTTCTGAGCGTTTCTCGCTCCTATCTGAATGATATCAGCGTACTCGGCCACTTTTGGAAGATCGTCTTCTCCGAGAGCCTCCGTCACCACGTACATACCGTACTTGTCGGCAGCTTCTCTCAGGTACTCCAACCCTTTCTCTCCGAGTCCTTGGAAAGAGTAAGGAGATGTTCGAGGCTTGTAAGCCCCTCCCCTCAAAACCTTGACACCGAGTTCGCTCAAAAAGTGCGCGGTTTCCATGAGCATTTCCCTGCCCTCAACTGAGCACGGTCCCGCTATGATGGTGAAGTAGCCGTTTCCTATCTTCACATCTCCGAGGTCGATCACCGTGTCCTCCGGATGGAACTCACGAGAGACGAGTTTGTAAGGCTTGAGCACCCTCACAACGCTTTCCACACAGTCCAAAGATTCGAACTTGTCCGCCACCACGTACCTATCGTCCCCGATGATCCCAATAACCGTTCTTTCCTGACCTTTGGAAATGTGACACTTCAAGTTGTAACTCTCAGCCAACTTCACCACCTTCCTTATATCTTCTTCTGTGGAACCGGGTTTCAAAACGACTATCATAGATCTACCACCTCCTACGGGATTTTGGTAATAAAAAAAGGGCTCCGCTGCCCGGAGCCCTTCAGTGTTTTCTATCGCTCCGGGCAGATACCGAAAGAGGCACCTGCCCGGAGCGGTCGCACTCACGGACAGGTGCCCCTGTTAAACCAAAAGTAATAATAATTGTGTTCAATCGATTTGAGACATATTATTCTTCCACATCGCATAACCTTTCACCCCTGTTTGGTTACTATTCTAACAAACAACGCTGGAAAAATCAAGTGGGAAGCTCTTTTCCCCTCAAAGCTACCAGAAGCAGCACAGCGACCAGAAAAGAAAGCGCTCCGACAATATAGTAAAGAAAATGGACCGGTACTCTATCAACGAGGTATCCGTAGAGAACCGATCCGAGCGGAGTGACTCCGTTTGCCACGAGAATGAGGAAAGAAAAGGCCCTCGCTCTGATGTGAGAAGGTGTCATCCTTTGAAACGCGGTGTCCAGAGGAACGTTGATGATAGGATTCAAAAAACCCATTATCAGGAAAGTGATGAAGAACAACGAGAAGATGACCAGCCTGCTCAAAGAAAAATCAGGCATGACAAGAAAACCAAGGAAGACGATGGGAAGTTCAAAAAGAAAGATAGAAATCTTCATGGCCTTCCACATGTTCTTCTTTGACAGGTACGATGCGATCAGAAAGTTCCCAAGAAGCGCCCCTAAGGTGAAGGAAGTCTCCAGGAAACCAAATTCCTGAGCCGAAAATTTCATCACTTCCCTGATCGTGTAAGGATACACCACCATGAACAGCGGAGAGATGAGCAGATTCAGAAAAAGTGCGAAGATCAAAATGGTTCGTATGAGTTCGTGGTTCCAGATGAAGAGAAATCCTTCTTTGAGATCTTCAAGAATCTGAGAGAATTTTGCTGGCTTTTTCTCCACCTTTCGGCTGTAAACGATGAAGATCTCACTGATGGCAGAGAGGACAAAAGACACTCCATTCACAAGAAAAACGATCGCTATACCGTAGAATCCGTAGATCACTCCTCCCAGTGCGGGGCCCAGGATCTGTGGAAAGATCCTCACCATACCCATGATGGAGTTGGCTCTCATGAGAAAATCCTGAGGAACGATATCGGGAAACATCGCACCTGTCGGTATATCGAAGAGATTGTCCATGACAGCCATCGCTATCTGAGAAACGTAGAGAACGGGAAGGGTGACGGAGTTTCTGAACGCAAGAAGGGCCAGAAAACAGATGAGAAATCCCCTCAGAAAATCCATCGAGACCATGAGAAACTTTCTGTCTCCCCTGTCTCCCACGATCCCGGCTATGGGTGTGAAAAGGATCCTCGGAACCATGTAGGCTACGGTCATCAGAGCAACAGCAGATCCGGAGTGTGTCAGATCCAGTACAAAAAGAGGAATCGCAACCGCCTGAATGGAACTTCCAAGAATCGATACGAACCTTCCGAGGGCAAGAAGGAAGAAGTTCCTCTTCCAGTGTAAGAGCTCATTCACAGTACTCCCTCCTCATCGATCCTGAAGACTTCCAGGTACCATTGCACTGGATGTTTCTGTGACACCCAGTTCCCAAACCGCCGGTGAAGATGAAGCTGTCTCTACAGGAGAAAAAAACAGCACATACAGCCATATCAAAGAAAACAACATCACCACAAGAATCGTCGAAACCATCAGATACACCTTCATGGAAGATCACTCCTTTCCTTCGACCTTCTTCTTGGAAGAAACAGAGATGTTACTGATGAAAGGAGAGACCATTTTCAAAATACCGCTGACGAAGAAGTTCGATATCCTCGCGATATCACCTTCCACCACCGGCGTTTTCCCTGATTCTTTGACACCGACGAGAGCGAGATCTCCCTTCACCGTTCCTCCATCGAATTCGATCTTTCCGCCGATGACGGCAAGATCACCTTCCACCTCTCCGGAAAAGAACGTTTCACAGTTGATGAGCGCAAGATCTCCTTTGATTTTTCCCCTTATGATCGCTTTCTTTTTAGAAAGGACGAGATCTTCTTCCACTATCTCGTTTTCGCCGAGGATGTAGTCGCCCTCCCGTTCAGAAAAATCACCTTTTGGCCCGATTTCTTCTCTTTCCTTTTCCTGTACCGCCTTTATCAGCATCTCCCCTTCTTCTGGACTGATTTCTTCCCTTGCCACAGCTTCCAGGATCTTTCTGATCTCCTCAGACATCGCTCTCTCCTCCTTTTTTCCTCTTCTTCAGAATTTCCAAAGCTTCCTCAACGCTGATCTTCCCTTCTTTCACCTGCTTGAAGAGATCCTCTTCTGCAGCTTCTTCCTCTACTTCTCCAAGGGGTTGGAGATTCATCTTCTCCAGGATTCTCTCCAGCTTCCCCCTCAAGGCGAAATAGCCCTGTCCTGTGTAACGCTCTATCTCCTTCAAATTCCCACGCGCCTTGAAGAATAGAATCACGAACTCGAGTTCATCTTTGTCGAGAAAATCGAACGGGCTCGCTTTGAAATGTCCCCGCACAGTGACATCGTCTCTTTTGCAGTGAAGCTCTGTAACTATCATTTCTTTTCCGCAGACCGGACACTTGGGCAACATATTTTGTCACCTCCTGCAAAATATTTTAGACTAGCACCAAATATTTTGTCAAGTCCCCAAAAATTTTTCTGTGAGGATTCTTATTGCTCCCTTCTTCACCGTGAAATGAGTCTTTCTTTACATATAATTAGCGTTACCTTATTTGACTCTTAATCTCCCGATGATACACTTACACATGAAAAATGAGAGTAATTCTCAAAAAGGAGGTGAGGAAAATGTTAGTGTTGATACCGGTAGATGTGTTGATTTCGATCCACAATGAAAAGATAAAGCAACCTCAAAAGAAATAAGTACCGTGCCCCTGCGTCCCTATTTTTTAACCAGGCCTCGAAACGAGGCTTTTTTTGTTTTAAAATACATAGGGTGATACTGTGTTTCTTCCCACAACACGTGAGGAAATGAAAAAATTAGGCTGGAGAGAGCTCGATGTCATTCTTGTCACAGGCGACGCTTATGTGGATCATCCCTCCTTCGGTGTTGCCCTCATCGGTCATTATCTCGTCTCTCACGGCTTCAAAGTGGGAATCATAGCTCAGCCGGACTGGAGAACAGAAAAAGACATCACACGTCTTGGAAGGCCTCGTCTTTTCTTCGGTGTCACCGCTGGAAACGTTGACTCGATGGTGGCGAATTACACGGCCTCGAAGAAAAAAAGAAAAACGGACGACTACACACCGGGTGGATCTGGTGGAAAAAGACCCGACAGGGCAACCATCGTCTATACGAATCTCATCAAGAGATTCTTCCCGGAAGTTCCCGTTGTCCTTGGTGGATTGGAAGCGAGCCTCAGAAGGTTCGCACATTACGACTGGTGGAGCGAAAAGGTGAGAAAATCCATCCTCGTCGATTCAAAGGCGGATCTCCTCGTCTATGGAATGGGTGAGAAGGCAGTTCTTGAGATCGCACAGATTCTTTCCAGAACAGGTGATATAGAAAAGTGCAAAAGTGTTCGTGGAGTTGTCTGGTGGGCCTCTCAAAAACCTGAAGAAGGTATCGAACTGCCCTCCTACGATGAAATCTCAGAAAATCCCGAAAAATACGCCGAAGCGTTGAAACTTCAAACTTGGTACACTGATCCATACAAGAACATTCTGATCTACCAGAAACAGGACACAAGATATGTTGTTCAGAATCCCCCGCAACTTCCACTTTCCCAGGAGGAACTCGACCGGCTCTACCTTCTTCCTTTCGAAAGAGAAGTTCATCCCTTCTACGCAAAGATGGGAAGAGTGAAGGCGATAGAAACGGTGAAGTTCTCGATAACGGCCGTGAGAGGTTGTTTCGGAAGCTGTTCTTTCTGCGCCCTCACACAGCACCAGACGACCCACGTTTCCTACCGCAGCAAAGATTCCATTCTCGAAGAAGTGAGGATCCTCACAAAGAAAAAGGATTTCAAAGGTACCATCACGGATGTTGGAGGGCCGACTGCGAACCTCTACGGTTCGAGCTGTTCCATCAGAGAAACGAAAGGACAGTGCCAGAAGTTCTGTTTGTATCCCAGCGTGTGCAAGATTGTCCGACCGAACCATGACGAATTCATCTCTCTTCTCGAGTCGATCAGGAAAATACCAGGTGTCAGAAACGTCTTTGTCTCTTCCGGGATCAGGCACGACTTCGTCCTTGCCGAAAAAGATCCAGACGTCTTCATAAGGGAACTCGTGAAGTACACCCCGGGACAGCTGAAACTCGCCCCCGAACACGCTCATCCAAAGGTGCTATCTCTGATGAGAAAACCGCCTGTGGAACTGTTCCTCGAGTTCAAAAAACGCTTTGAAACACTTGCAAAGAAGATGGGAAAGAGAAAGTACGTGATCGGCTACTTCATAGTGGGACATCCGGGAGAAGGCTGGAGGGAGAACAATTACTTGAGAGACTTCATACTCAAACACCTCGGGTACTTTCCTCAGCAGATCCAGATATTCACACCTACTCCCGGAACGGTGAGCACCGCGATGTACTACTCTGGTTTGGATCCCTTCACAGGTGAAAAGGTTCACGTCGAAAGATCGCTGAAGGTAAGAAACAAGATGAAGGAGAACGTGCTGTTCAAAAAGAAGGGGAGGGAAAAGAGATGAAACTCACTGTCTTCCTTTCGCTCTTTCTCGGTGTGATGGTGTTTGGTGCCTTCGATCAGGAAGCGTTTCTCTTCGTTCAACATCTCACCTCTGAAAACTTCGAATCGGCTTTGAATATGTGTTCCAATCAGGTAAAAGCACAGCTCAGTGTCCAGAGTCTTTCAAACATCTGGAACTCTCTGAAAGCACAGCTCAGTGACTTCAGAGAAATCGCTGGATACGAGAAAATCATCCAGGCTGAATACGAGATCTACAACTTCACTCTGAAGTTCGACAGAGGAGAAATCTCAGCACTTGTCACCATGGACAGAGAAGGAAAAGTCGCCGGACTCTTCTTCAAACAGGCTACAAAGACAGAGTACGAACTTCCAGACTACGTGGACCCGGAGAGCTTTGAGGAGAAGGATATCACCGTGAACGGCCTTCCCGGGAAGATCACGATCCCAAAAGGAAGCGGACCGTTCCCGGCTGTTGTCCTCGTGCACGGCTCTGGACCGAACGACATGGACGAAACCATCGGTCCAAACAAGATATTCAAGGACATCGCGTACGGTCTGTCTTCGAAGGGTATCATCGTTCTCAGATACCACAAAAGAACGTTCGTCGAGAAAGTAGACCCTACCACCCTGACCGTCGAAAAAGAAGTCATAGAAGACGCACTGGAAGCGGTGAAGATACTCAAAGAGAGAAAAGACGTCTCCCGAGTTTATGTGCTGGGACACAGCCTCGGTGCGATGCTCACACCGGAGATAGCGGAAAGATCGAAGGCAGACGGTGTTGTCATGATAGCACCGCCCGCAAGACCGCTCGAAGAAGTCATGGAAGATCAGTTGAAATATCTTCAGTCTCTGGGTCTTGCAAGCAACGTAGAAGAAACTCTGAACATTCTGGAAAAACTCAAAAGAAAAGAGATTCCTCCAGATGAATTCGTCCTTGGAGCTCCCGCGAAGTACTTTTACGATCTGAGAGAAAGAGATCCTGCTTCAATTGCGAAGAGACTAACCATCCCCATGCTTTTGATCTTCGGCGGCAGAGACTACCAGGTGACTGAAAAGGACCAGGAGATCTGGTTGAAGGAACTTTCAGGCAGGGAAAATGTGAAAATACTCGTCTTCGACGATCTCAATCACTTGATGATTTCAGGAGAAGGAAAATCAACGCCGGTTGAATACATGAAGAAAGGTCACGTTGACAAAAGAGTAATAGATGAGATCGCCAGGTGGATGGTAAAATAACAGGAAAGGAATTCGGAGGGAAAAGTGTGAGGATCTACGATCCGTTTAGAAAGAAATGGATAGAAGAAGAAATAGAAACACCCTTTCCCTCGAAAGGATTGGTTGCCACGTTTCCCTTTGTCGATCTTCACGTTCATGTTCGCCTCAATGGTGGAGAAGATTACAGCTCCTTAGAAGAAGCCTCCCTTGTGGGAGGCTTTTTTAAAGTGGTGGTACAGCCCAATACAAAGCCACTCATAGACAGCAAAGAAGTTCTGGAAAGACACCTGGATCTCTCCAAAAACAGAGCGGTCGAGTTTCTCTTTGCCGTTTCTCCCTTCGGATCGATCGAAGCTGAAGGAGAAAGAGTGGTGGGCTTTTCAACGGACGGCATAGAGTACGACTACCCTACACTCGTTGAAACGATGAAAAAGAAAAAGAAAGCCCTCTGGTTCGACCACAGCCAGATGTACGAGGTGGATGGAATCTTCTACGAGGGAGCTCCTCTACCGTTTCAGAAAAGACCGAGATCGAACGAAGCGATAGCCATAGCACGAACCGTTCTGACGGGCCTTGAGTACGGATTCGAAAGATTCCACATCCAGCATGTAACAACGAAGTACTCCGTAGAAGTGATATCGTTTTTGAAGAACCTGGCAAAGGTCAGCTGTGAAGTAACACCGCACCACCTGTTTTTCTGCTACGAAGACATCAAAAACACGAACTTCAAGATCAACCCTCCTCTCGGATCTCCGGAGGATAGAAGAGCTCTCATTGAGGCCGTGAAAAAAGATGTGATCGATGTTCTAGCGACGGATCACGCGCCACACCACGAAAAACCGGACGATTTTCTCACCGCTCCCTACGGCTCAACATCCATAGAAATCGCCTTTCCTGCCTATTACACAGCCCTGGGTGATCTCGAACTCGTCGTAAAAAAACTCACGAAAAAGCCCCTCGAAGTGCTCGGTGTTGAAGCTCGTCTCACAGAAGATACTCTTGTGTTCATCGATCCGGAGGCAGAGTTCATCGTGGACGCAAAAAAATTCAAAAGCAAAGGGAAGAATTCCATGTTCGACGGTGTCAGACTGAAGGGAAAAGTGGTCGCTCTTAAACTCAAAGGAAGATGGGTGATGATAGATGGAGAGAGGTTATTGCTGACCAAAAAGAAAACGATTAGAGTGAACGAGGATACCTGGATCGTTCTCTTCGAGGAGCGGATCGATTTCTCTCCAGGACAGTTCGTCATGTTGGAGACACCGAAACTCGTCAGAAAGCCTTTCGTTCTCGGATACTGGGAAGATCACACAGCGATCTCCGTTCAGGTGAAGGGAAAGGGAACGAAGTGGATCGTCGAAGAAGCAGAGAAGATAAAAGGTCACGGTCCTCTTGGAAACGGCTTCGAAAAGCCTGGAAAAGGCCTTCTCATCATCTCTCCCACATGCCTCACGATGGCAAAGGCGTTTGAAAGAACCATGAACGTGGACGTTCTCGTTGGAAGCAGAACTCCTATTCTCACACCCCTGGAATACGAAACTGTCATCGGAAACGATGAATTTTTGAAAAAACTCTCATCGCTTCCAGAGTACGACTGGTACCTTGTCTCTGGATCCAGAAGTATGGAGAAGGTGTGCTGGGAACACCTGAGGGGAAAAGAAGTTTACTTCTCACTCGAAGAATACATGGGATGCGGCATAGGTGCCTGCAAGTCATGTGCTGTTTTCACGGAAAGTGGCGTGAAACACGTCTGCACGGATGGTCCGATATTCAGAGGTGATGAACTGTGCTGGAGTTGAGACCCCCTCTTGTTCTTCTCTCCGGTCCTGCCGGCTTTGGAGAGTATCTGAAGCTCATGGATCACAGATACGTGGGCGGTGTTTTGCTGAAAACCGTCACGCTCCATCCGAAAGAAGGAAACCCCACTCCCAGAATGGCAGACAGCGATTTCTACGTGATAAACAGGATCGGACTGGAAAACCCCGGAATACACGCGTTCGTTGAAAACATTCCGGAACTTCCCGTTCCCATGATCGCAAGTCTCGGCGGTGATTCTTTCGAGGAGTATCTGGAAGTGGCCCGTGTGTTCAAAAAGGTAGCGGACAGATTCTATGCGGTGGAGTTCAATTTCTCCTGTCCGAACGTGAAAGAAGGAGGACTCTCCATAGTCAAAAACGCGGAAGAGTGGAAGAAACTCCTGAACACACTTAGAAAAGAACTTCCCGACTCCTTCCTGATAGCGAAAGTGGGAGTAGAGGGTATCTTCGTGGAAGACGCTGCGGAATTCGTGATGAAAGCGGAATGGGACGGAATCACGCTCGTGAACACGGTGAGGGGACTGCATTTTGAAAAAGACACGATGATCTTAGGAGGACTTTCTGGTCCCGTGCTGAAACCGATCGCCCTCAGGGCAGTGTACGAAGTGAAGAAAAGATTCCCAGAACTCTTTGTGATAGCAAGCGGTGGTGTGTACTCCGTGAAAGACGCAGAAGAATTCCTGAAAGTGGGAGCGGACGTGATAGGAGTCGGAAGCGCTCTCTTCAAAGATCCCGGTGTTGTGGAAGAAATTGGAAAATATCTGCTGGAGGTGAAAAGATGACACCTGTTCTCAGTCTGGACATGGAAGATCCTATCAGATTCATCGACGAAAACGGCAGTTTCGAAGTGGTGAAGGTGGGGCACAACCTCGCCGTACACGGAAAAAAGATCTTCGACGAACTCGCAAAGAGGAATTTGAAGATAATCCTTGACCTGAAGTTCTGTGATATCCCTTCAACGGTGGAACGTTCCATAAAGAGCTGGGATCATCCGGCGATCATAGGTTTCACAGTTCACTCCTGCGCTGGATACGAAAGCGTGGAGAGAGCCCTCAGGACAACAGACAAACATGTGTTCGTTGTGGTGAAACTCACTTCCATGGAAGGATCTCTCGAGGATTACATGGACAGGATAGAAAAACTGAACAAGCTTGGGTGTGATTTCGTGCTTCCTGGTCCATGGGCAAAGGCTCTGAGAGAGAAGATAAAAGGCAAAATTCTCGTTCCCGGCATCAGAATGGAAGTGAAAGCAGACGATCAAAAGGACGTCGTAACGCTCGAAGAAATGAAGGGAATAGCGGATTTTGCTGTGCTCGGAAGAGAGATCTACCTGAGCGAAAATCCCGGAGAAAAGATCAAAAGAATAAAGGAGATGAGACTGTGATAAAGGAAATCCTCGAGAAAACCGGTGCTTTGATGGAGGGGCACTTCATTCTCTCTTCCGGGAAACACTCCTCAAGATACGTGCAGTGCGCACGTCTTTTCGAGTTCCCAGAGTACGGCGACATCGTGGGAGAAGAATTAGCAAAGCTTCTGAGGAAGTACGATGTGGAAACAGTAGTGGGTCCTGCGATGGGAGGAGTGATACTCTCGTACGTCGTCGCAAGGTACCTGAAAGCGAGGTCGTTGTTCGCGGAAAGAGAAAACGGAGTGATGAAACTCAGAAGGGGCTTTTTCGTAAGACCTGGTGAGAAAGCAGCAGTAGTTGAAGACGTGGTGACCACGGGTGGTTCTGTGAAGGAAGTGATAGAGCTCTTGAAAGAGTATGGAGCAAACGTGGTGTGTGTGGGTTCCATCATCGATCGCTCCGGCGGAAAAGTGGACTTTGGAGTTCCGTTCGAAAGTCTTCTGAAGCTCGACCTTCCGGTCTACGATCCTGAAGACTGTCCACTCTGCAAACAGGGAATCCCGGCAGAAAAACCGGGAAGCAGGGGGTTGAAATGATAATAAAAGGTGCCCTGGTGTGGAATGGAAGGGAGTTTGTTCAAAAAGATCTGTTCGTGGAAAACGGAGAATTCGTCGAAAAAGCAAATGAACCTGTCATTGATGCGAAAGGATACTTCCTCGTTCCGGGCTTTGTCGATTCACACGCACACGTTGTGGGAACGGGCTTTTCGAAACTCAGTGTCCAGTTCAACGATTGGGACGAGCTTTTCGAAAGAGATCTCACCAGTGAAGTTGTGGTGGGAAGGGGTTGGTTCGAAGAACCAGATGGATCGGTTGTTGAGAGGTTGGACAGAATCGAAGCGCCTGTCTTTCTCATAAGAAGGTGCGGTCACAAAGCGTTTCTCAACAAAAAAGCGATGGAGGTTCTGGGAGTCGAAGAAAGGTATCTCGTAGAGAACTTGGAAAAGATCTACGAATACGTCTTCAAAGAGAAAATAGCAGAATTCTACAGAGTAGGAGAAGAGGAATTTCTCAAACACGGTGTAACATTCGTTCAGAGCGATGACCTTTACGGTGTGAGCGTGGAAAGGCTTCTTTCCATTATAAAACACTCCAGAATCAGACTCTTCGAGAAGCTGAAACCAAAGGATCTAAAACCCGAACACTTCGGAGATCTCAACAAGAGAGTGCACGTTAAAGGAGTCAAAGTCTTCATGGACGGTTCCCTTGGAGCAAAAACGGCTCTCATCTCCGGTGAATACGACGACGGAACGCAGGGTGTGCAACTTCTCACAGAAGAAAAACTCGAAGAACTGGCTCGCTTCTGCGACGAACACGATCTCATTTTGAACGTTCACGCCATAGGAGACAGTGCGGTGAGCCTTGTTCTCGATGTTCTCGAAAGACACCGCGGTCACAGAATCATCCACGCTCAGTTCGTCCAGGAAAAGGATCTACAACGGGTGAAAAACACCACTTTTTCCGTTCAGCCACATTTCTTCTTCGAAGATCAGCCCCTTTTGAAGAAAGTCAAGGTGAACGCTCTTCACTATCCGTTCTACAGAATGTTCAAAGCGGGTGTTTCTATCTCTTTCTCTTCGGATTCTCCCGTTTCACCGTGTGACCCAAAATATATCGCAGAACACGCACTCAAAATGGGTTTCTCCAGAGAAGAAACGTTCTACCTGATGACGGAAGCGGGGGCAAGTCAGGTGGGAATAAAAACAGGAAAGATAGAAGCAGGGTACAGAGCAGACTTTTGTCTCTACGAGAGAAATCCACTTCTTTTCGAGGATGATCCCATTGCGGTGTTTGTGGAGGGGGAGAAGATTTATGAGAAAAACGGATCCTCTCATTGATATTTTCAAAAAGAACAAAGAGAGAATCGATATCCTTGGAAAAGCATGGGATATCTTTTATTTTGAAGGAAGAGCTCCCGATGTAGGTAAAAGGCGTGAGAATTTCATAGTTGAGATGATAAGAAAAGAACTTTCACACTTCATAAAATCCGTTAATCAAGCCCCAGACACAGAAAGAAACTGGGATATTGAAATAACTTTTCAAGACGACTCAACAAAGAGGTACAGTATAAAAACAACTGAAGGATTTTCCGACGTTAAAATAGCATGGGATGGATTCCCAACCAAAGATAGAATTTTAACTTTCAACTTCCAGGCAGATATATTCTACATTGCAAGAAACAAAGACAAAATAATACTATGCGTTATTGATTTAGAAAAATTGAGAGACCTACAGAGAGAAGTAGAAAAAAATGAATCAAAGTTGGAGGAGTACTACTCACTCCCGAGCAGCAACACAAACCCGCGTGGTTTTGGATTGAAGAGTTCTACTGTAAAAAGATTGATCGAGCTTTCAAAAAAAGAGGAAAACTATTTAGAGATCGATTACAAACCTTTTCCCGTTGAATTGATACTCAAAGCAAAAGAAGAATATTTCAAAGGATGGTACGATCTCATAAAAGAGTTGATAGAAAAATATCAACAGTGATCTTCAAAAAGAGTAGGTTTGCTGAGAATATCCTTTACCCTTTCTTCGGCCTTTTTTACGTATTCGGGATTTATCTCTATTCCAACAAAATGCCGTCCTGTTTTAACGGCAGCCACACAAGTTGTTCCTACACCAGCAAAAGGATCGAGAACGACATCTCCTTTAAAGGTGTAGAGCTGTATACAACGGTAAGGAAGTTCCTCAGGAAAGGGGGCAGGATGTCCTACTCTCTTAGCTGACTCTGGTGGAAATTTCCACACACTCCTTGTGAATTCTAAAAATTCTTCCCTTGTTATTGTTGATTTTGCTTCTCTATCACTGGGTTTTCTTCGCTTTAGATCTCCTTTACTCATTACAATTATATATTCGTGTTGATCTCTTAGCACGGGATTTACAGGAGACATCCACGAACCCCACGCAGTCGAAGAACCACTCACCGCTTCCCCTTTGTCCCAAATGATCTCTCCACGTATCAAAAAGCCTATCTTTTCAAACAAATGGATGAGATACGCATGAAGAGGAATGTACGGTTTTCTTCCAAGATTTGCTACATTAAAACAGGCTCTTCCACCCCAGACGAGAACCCTGTACACTTCTTTCATGATTTCTTCTATGAATTCAAGGTATTCATCAAGAGTCATATCTTCATCGTATTCTTTCCCTACATTGTACGGAGGTGAAGTCACCATGAGATGTATCGAACAGTCAGGTATTTTTTTCAGAACTTCTCTGGCATCCCCCTCAATGACCTTGTCTAAGAGATTTTCAGGAAGTGGGTTCTCGATGAGATCTTCCTCTGAAGGTTTTGGAAGGGAAAAGTTGGAATAGATCGCTCTACTATAAAATGGAGATGAATCATGGCTTTCCCGGCCTTTTACTCCAAAAGAACTGGTTCTTGTTGATTTTCTTCTCTTCACAATGTCATCCCCTGGGGATAGGAAAATAGAAAATGGAGCAGGCGGTGGGACTCGAACCCACACCCTCCGCCTTACCAAGGCGGCGCTCCACCGCTTGAAGCTACGCCTGCTCGCTGCTAGGGTTATTTTAACACATTGTCGCCTGTGATTCAAGATGTTTCCTGCAATCCTTTACGCTTCAAAAGATCTATCACCTCTTCGTTCACCACATGTTTTGGAATTTTCCCACTAAAGAAATCCACCACTGCCTGAGCAGCCATCATGTTCATTCTGTAGATGGCTTCCTTTGTGTGAGCACCTATGTGCGCAGTGGTAATGAGGTTTGGACATTCAAACAGTGGTGAGCCGGGATCTGGAGGCTCTTCAGAGAAAACATCGAGTGCGGCCCCGGCGATTTTCCCTTCCTTTAAAGCCTTCACGAGTGCTTTTTCGTCCACAAGACCACCACGAGAGGTGTTGATCAAAAAGGCAGATTTCTTCATCAGGGAAATTTCCCTTTCACCTATCATGTTTCTTGTGCTTTCGTTCAGTGGAACATGGAGCGATACAAAATCACTCTCCCTGAGAAGGTGATCCAGATCGTCGACCGGAGTGGCCTCTGACAATCTCACACTGTCCTTGCTCACGTATGGATCGTAAACGAGCACGTTCATACCAAGGCAAACAGCCTTCTTAACCACTTCCCTGCCTATTGCTCCAAAACCTATTACACCGAGTGTTTTTCCAGAAACTTCCTGCCCGATTATTCCTTCCCACTTTCTCTCCTGAAACAGTCTGTTGTGGGCCCACACAAGACCTCTGCTGAGTGCGAAGATGAAGGCGATGGTGAGTTCGGCAACAGAAAGCGAATTCGCACCGGCTGTGATGGTAACGGGTATTCCTTTCTTTGTTGCTGCATTCAGATCTATGTTGTCCACTCCCACCCCGTGCTTGGCTATGATCTTGAGGTTGGAGTTTTCTATCATCTCAGCCGTGACAGGATGTGTGCCCACAATCAGAGCGTCCGCGTCTTTTAAAGCGTCTGGATCTATGGTATCGGCCCTGATTGTCTCAAATCCATTTTTCCTGAGAAAATCAATGGGTTCCTGAGAATACTTACCAAAAGTTCGTGTCACAATGAGTACTTTCCTCATATTTTTCCCTCCACGTTCAGTACTTTAGCTCCGAGACAGACAACCTGCTCTTGTTCAGATTCTCTATGGCTTTTGGATCTCTCGCCGCAAGAAGTGTGTAAATCGTGTCGAGTATGACAAGTTGTACGATTCTGGAGGTCATAGCGTCCGTTCTTATCTTCGTCTCTTTCGTGTTTGTTACAAGGACAACGTCTGAGTACTTTGCGAGGGTAGACTTCTTGTTTCCCGTTATCGCAACGACCGGTATCCTCATCTCTCTGGCCTTCCTGGCGAAGTTCACAACGGATATCGTTTCCCCCGTGTGCGAAACGGCAACGAGGAGATCACCGGGAGATGCGGTGGCAAGGATGGTGGCTATGATGTGTTCGTCGTTGGAGAACAAACAGTTTTTTCCAATGCGGGTGAACTTGTGAAACGCATCGAAAGCAACAGCAGCAGAAGCTGCAAAACCTATGAATATGATCCTTCGAGCCTCTCTGAACATTTCGACGGCTTTTTTGATCGACTCAACATCTATGGAGTTCAGGGTATCCAGAATTGCCCTCACAGTGGCTTTGAAAATCTTTTCGGTGATGGTTCGGGTGTCGTCTTCAGTGGAAACATCTTCGTAAACGATCTCAAGAGGTGCTCTTGAAATGCTCTGTACCAGGATCACCTTGAACTGCTGAAAACTGTTCAGCCCCAGTTTCTTGTAAAACTTCACCACGGAAGCTTCGCTTTTCACACCCGCTTTTTTACTGAGATCGCTAATGGAACTTTCTATGACCCCTCCTGGATCTGAAAGAATAACATCGGCTATTTGTTTTTCCGCGTTGGTGAATTCATCGTATTTTTCCTTAATCATCTGAATCACATCCACATTAAGACCTCCTCACACAGCAGTGGATCCTCCATCTATACTTATGATACTTCCCGTCATAAAGCCCGCCTCATCGCATGCGGCAAAAAGGATAGCGAAAGCAATTTCCTCTTCTTCTCCAAGCCTCTTCATGGGGATCCTGGACGTCATTTTTTTCAGAAGTTCTTCCGGATTTGGGGATGCGTTTACCCTTGCCATCAATCCCTCAGACTTCGTGGTACCCGGGCACACCGCGTTCACCCTTATTCCATAGTCCACGTAATCGACCGCAAGGGATCTTGTAAGACCCAGAAGCGCTGCCTTTGAAACACTGTAAACACATCTTCTTGGGATTCCCACAAGCCCCGCTTCGGAGGAAACATTCACAATAACTCCTCCACCCTGCTTTTTCATCTGCTCGACCGCGTATCTCGACAGTAAAAACGGTCCTTTGACATTCACAGCGATCGTTCTGTCGAAGTCCTCTTCTGAAGTCTCTTCTATGTTTCCATAGGGAACTATACCCGCGTTGTTCACAAGGATATCGAGTCTCCCAAACGCTTCCACCGTTCTTCTCACTATCCGTTCTGCATCCTTTGTTACGTCTCCAAGAATGAACACGGCCTCTCCACCCTTGCTTTTTATCAGTTCCACAGTGCCATTGCCTTTCTCCTCGGAAATGTCGTTCACTGCCACTTTCGCTCCTCTCTCTGCGAACATGATGGCGGCTTTTTTTCCTATTCCGGAACCTGCTCCCGTTATCAAAACCACCTTTCCCTGAAAGTTCATAGCTTCAATCCCTCCTTATCCAAAGATGAGGTTCGGTATGAACAGCACGATCTGCGGGAAGAAGATGATGAGAAGTATGGCTATCACCGTTACTATGAGGAAAGGCCAGGATGCCTGAATGTACTCTTCTATGCTCGCACCAAGGACTGAACAGCCTGCGTACATGGAAGCCCCCACAGGTGGTGTCTGGTTTCCCATAGCGGCAGAAAGAATGAAGACCAGACCGAAATGGACGGGATCGATTCCCAGCTGCCTTGCCACAGGAAGAAGTACAGCCGTGAGCATTAGTATTAGAGCCGTTGCATCAACGAACAGACCTGCAAACACGAGGAATATGGAAATCATGACCATCAACACGTTTGAATTGCTGGTGATACCGAGAAGGAACTGAGCAAGTCTTTCTGGAATCCTTTCCCATATCATTCCATACCCAAAGATAGAAGACATCGAGAGGATGAACATGACACTGCCAATATCGCCAAGAGAGTTTTCGAGGGTTTCCCAGTAGAAAGTCCTGATGGACATTTCCCTGTGAATCAGAAAACCAACCAGCATTCCGTAAAGCACAGCAAACGAACCAACTTCCGACGGAGTGAAGATACCTCCTCTGAGTCCTACGATCAACAGAACAGGAAAGATGAGTGCCCAGATACTTCTTCCCAGTGTTCTGAAAATCTCACCTGTTGAAGCACGCTTTTCTCTTTCTGGGGCAAGGTTCAGTCTATTCGCAACGAACCATATGGTTATCATATAGACAACCATTAAAAGAAGCCCAGGTCCAATTCCCGCCGCAAAGAGCCTTCCAATGGAAACCTGACCTATCGTACCGTAGATGATGAAAGCGATACCAGGTGGTATGATCGGCGTGATCAAAGATGTCCAGACGTTGACAGCCACTGCAAAACCTCTTGGATATCCTCGTCTTAGCATTTCAGGTCCAAGCATCCTTGTTTCCATCGCTGCATCCGCTATACTAGAACCAGAAACCCCTCCCATCAACGTGGAAAGAACCGCCGAAACCTGACCGAGTCCACCTTTCATATGACCAACAAGAGTGGAAGCAAAATCAAGAAGCCTTCTTGTCACACCAGCGGAGTTCATCACGTTCCCAGCCACTATGAACATGGGGATTGCCAGAAGAGCGAAATTGACCGTCTGAGAAAGCAACCTTTGAATGGGGATCGTAATGGGAAGTTCAGGATGCTGAAGGAACCACAGAAAACCAGATATTCCAATTGCGAACGCGACGGGCATCCCAAGAATCAAAAATACAGCGAACGCGATCAGCACTATTAGCATATTATTGTGCCTCCTTCTTGTTGCGGAATTCGGCCAATATCTTCAAGATGGTGGATCTGAACAGGAGTACCCCACCGACAGGAACACTCAGGGTAACCCAGGTGTAGCTGAAGTTTGGCATACCAACGAAGGTTCTGTATCTTGTTTTATAGGACAGATAAAAGCCCCACACGATCAGATAGAAAGAAAACGCAAGGATTATGAAGTAATTTATGAGCCTTATGATCTTCTGTTTGCGTTCTGAAAGACGTTTCACAAAGATATCTACAGACATCATTTTGTTTTCACGCCATGCGATATCCACCGCAAAGAAAGCCGCCCAGCCGAACAGAAACGTGCTGAAATCCACCGCCCAGTTTATAGGATGACCTATGAATCTTGCAACACCAGAGGCAAAAACCATAACGATCATCACAAGAAGGAGTATCTTGGCAGAGTGCTTTTCGATTTTCAGAAGGATCTCGTCCAGTTTTTTCACGTCTCTCACCTCTGATAGATAGAATGAAGGCCCGCCCCCGAAGGGGCCGGGCTGATGGTCACTCTCCTTTCACTTCTCTGATCAGCTGGTTGAGAGCATCTTCGAGTCCAAGGTTCCTGTAAGCCTGTTTTGCTCTTTCCATGAAGGCTTCTTTGTCGATTTCAGAGGCCGGTATCACCGTCATACCCTTTTCAATACACTTCTGTTTGAACTCTTCTTCGAGCTCTTTCATGATTTTGAGAGAAACCTCTATACCTGCTTTGTCCATTTCTTCCTCAACTATCTGCTGGTATTCCGGTGGCAGGCTGTTGAACCAGTCTGCGCTGACGATCTCAAAGTTGATGAGGAGGAAGTGTCCCGTCTCAGACATGTACTTCAAAACTTCGTACAGACCACCGTTGTAGACGTTCGCGTAGGTGAGTTCTGCACCGTCGACCGCTTTCGTCTGGACTGCCGTGTAGATTTCTCCAAAGTTGATGGCAACCGGTACCGCTCCGAGGGCTCTTATGGACTCCTGCCATGCTGGAGCACCCGGTGTTCTGATTCTGAGTCCCTGGAGATCCTCGGGTTTTCTGATGGGCTTGTTCGTTACAAAGTGCCTGTAACCCTGTACCCAGTAGAATGAGAGAACCTTTATGTTGTACTTCTGTTCGAGTTCCTTCAGCCACTTCTGCATCGTTGGTGACTGTTTGATCTTCTTCAAAATCTCAATGGCTTCTTCGGGTGTTTTCGCTCCCATGAAATCGATGAAGTAGGCAAGGTTCATAACACCGATGTCCTTCACGTACATTCCAAGCCTTGCGGAGTCGGTGTTCCATCCTACAGGTGCTCCCATTCTGATCTGCTCGATGATGTCTTCTTCCACACCAAGCTGAGAACTCGGGAAGACTTCAATTCTGACATCACCGTTCGTTCTCTCTTCAACGGCCTTTGCCCACTTCAGAAATGCCTGGTGGTAGGGTTCTCCGGGAGCGAGAACGTGACCGAATCTCAGAGTCCACCTGGCACCGAACACAACAGACACGAGAAACACACCCAGAATCACCGCTAGGAGAATCTTCCTGCTCACCATCCTACACCTCCTCTGTAAAAATATTTTTTTCTCATGATGATGTGTTTCACATTTTGCAAAAAAATTTTATGTCGGACGAGGATGCAAAGTCAACGGTTAACATTTCTGTTACATAGTGTGGTGATAGGATATCGATAAGGAGGGACTGGGATGCGGGTGTTTGCCTTTCTTGGTGACAGATACCACGATCATGATCTCTTTCTGGAAACGCTGAAGGACGTTTTGAACGGGCAAATCCACGATCTTAATCCAGAAGACTTTTCAGAGATAGAAAAACTTCCGGATCTTGTCGTTATAGGACGCTGGAACCTTCTCGATGAAACCATCCCGTGGGTGAGTGAAAAGGAAACAAAACTTCTGGAGGAATACATCAAAACAGGTGGGAAACTCTTTGTCTGGCACTCCGGACTTTCCCGCTTTCCCGAGAGTTACAACAGACTCGTTGGAGGAAGGTTCATACACCATCCGCCACAGAAAAAAGTGAAATACTACGGAAAAAATGTTGAATTCGAACTGATAGATGAGCACTACTTCGTTGAGCTGTACTCGGATGTGGAGATATTCCTCTGGAGTGAATCAGAAGACGGTGTTTCCATCGCGGGCTGGACGAGAAGGTTTCACGAAGGGAAAATACTGGCCCTCACGCCCGCTCACGGTGAGGGCCTGAAGGATGAAACTTTCAGGAACTTTTTGAAGAACACCCTTTCATCTTTCATGACTCAGGCTTCCTGATAACTCTCCACCGGATAGTCGATTTCCTCGAGTTTTTTCAGAACACTGTCCAGATCTTCTGTTTCAACGATAACTTTCTTTTCCTCCACACTCACTTCGTAATCTTTGATCCCAAGTTCGTCTAGTGCCTTCGAAATCCTCATCTTGCAGTGATTACAGGAAATATCCGGTACGTTGAGTACGTACTTCATAACAGCACCTCCTCACAGAAATTGAGATTCTATCTCTCTTATTATCCTCTCTTCCTCGTTGATCTCCTCCACGATTCTGTTTAGATCTTCTAGAACCTTTTCAACATCCAGACCTTTCTTTTTGCAGGCGTCCTTCAAACTCTCCATCTTCGCACAGCAGGTGTCAAAGCCGTATTTTCTGAGTGCCCTTTCCAGTCTCTCATGGGCTTCCATGATTTCCTTGAGAGTGGTATCCTCTCTTATCTTCTCAATCACTTTCCTCACCTCCTTTTCTGGCAGTTATCAAACGTACCACATCGCCAAGAAGGTGCTTTTCTTCCTCGATCACAAATCCTGCTTTCTTTATGTTATCAACCGTTTTTCGGAGCATGCTCGTTCCCAGAAGAGGCTTTGTGAAGATGTGCATCACAAACAACATCACGTTAACGTACCATTTTCCGCTTCTCATGTGTTCAAGAAAAACGGCTTTTCCAGAGGGCTTGAGAACTCTGTGAACTTCTTTCAAACCCTTTATGGGATCCGGCACCGTACAGAAGACGAACGTGGAAACAACGCAGTCGAACTCTTCGTCTGAAAAAGGAAGATTCTGAACGTCCGCTCTCAACAACTTCACCTTTTTTTCTGGAAACTTTTTTAACCTCTCCTGACACACCCTGAGCATTCCTTCACTGACATCTACACCCACAACGTCTACATCGTCCGGATAGTACGGAACGTTCTTTCCAGTGCCGATGCCAACTTCCAGAATCCTCTTCCCCTCCACTCTTTTGAAGAGTTCTTCACGAAACCTTGAGAAAAACTTCTTCTCGATGAAGCATTCGAATCTATCGTAAAGTGATGCAAATCTGTCGTATTTCTTTTCGACACTCACTATTTCACCCTCATGGAATTGAGGGTCACGGTGATGGAACTGAACGCCATGGCAAGTTCTGCGATCACCGGATGAAGCAATCCCATCATCGCCATTGGAATGGCTATCACATTGTAGAAGAAGGCCCAGAACAGGTTCTGTTTTATGATTCTGAAGGTTTTTCTCGACACCTCGATGGCATCGACGACTTTTGATATACCACCCTTTGTTATGATGATGTCTGCACTGTCGATGGCAAGGTCTGTTCCTGAACCTATTGCTATTCCGACGTCTGCCCCTTTCAAAGCAGCGGCGTCGTTCATACCGTCTCCCACCATCGCAACTTTCTTTCCCTGGGCCTGGTAATATCTCACAAGGTCCAGTTTCTCAGAAGGTTTCACACCCGCGTGGAACTTCTCTATCCCAAGTCGCCTTGCAACCGCTCTTGCTGTCTTTTCGTTGTCTCCCGTTATCATGACAGGTTCTATTCCCATCTCCTTGAGCCTTCTCACGGCCTCGGGACTGTCTTCCCTGATAGGATCTTCTATCGCAAGAAATCCCACAACTTCACCGTTTCTTCTCACCTCAACCACGGTCTTTCCCTCTTCCAGAAGAGACTCGTACCTTGAGTAATCCTGGGGCTTTCCAACAAAATACTCTTCTCCCTTGTAAAGTGCCCTTACCCCTTCTCCCGGGATCTCTTCCACGTTTTCTATCTCGACCACATCCTGAGAGAGTTCCGAAATTGCTTTTGCAAGAGGATGGTTCGAATTTCTCTCCACGCTCGCTACGATCCTCACCAGTTCGTCGGAAAGGTTGTGATCCACCACCCTTGGACTGCCCTCGGTGAGCGTTCCTGTTTTGTCTGTGAGAACCACCCCAATGTCCTTCGATGTCTGAATCGCCTCGGCGTTTCTTATGAGAAGACCTTTCTTTGCCGCAAGTCCCGTTCCAGTCACAAGGGCCATGGGAGTTGCAAGACCAAGCGCACATGGACACGCTATGACGATCGTGGCAACAAAGACGAAGATGGAAAAGGTCAGCGGATCACCGGTCTGTATGATCCACGGAAAGATCTCCCTTGCTTTTTCTACAAAGGGAAGGAATTGTTCGTAATTGAAGTACCACACCAGGGCACTGGCTATCGCAAGGACGATGATCGTGGGGACAAACCACATGGTGATTCTATCGGCGAGAGCCTGAATCGGCACCTTCGAACCCTGCGCTTCCTGAATCAATTTGATCATTTGAGACAAAAAGGTGTCTTCTCCTACTTTTGCGACTTTTATTTTGATAGGGCTCGATACATTCAAAGAACCACCGATTACTTCATCGTTTTCTCTCTTCAAAACCGGTATGGATTCTCCCGTCACTACGGACTCATCGATTGAAGACTGGCCTTCCACGATCACCCCATCCACGGGTATTCTTTCGCCGGGCTTCACGAGTACGATGAAATCCTCTTTCACCGCCTCTATCGGCATCATCACTTCTCCTTCATCGGTGATGACACGGGCTTCTTTCGCCTGAAGTTTCAGAAGGGCTTTGATTTCTTTGCTGGCCCTGTCACGCAGATAAGATTCTATGAAACGTCCTGTGATGTGGAACGCAACGATCATGGCACCTATGGCACCGAAAGACATCACGGGAAGTCCTATACTGTCGAGAACAGCCGTTACCCAGGAAGTCACCGCACCGAAGAAGATGAGTGTGTCCATGTTCGTGTGCTTATGTGTGAGGGCTATCCATGCCCCTCTGATCGTTCCTCTGCCCACATAGAACGTAACGAACGCACCTGCGAAGACCTCTATCCAGGTGAAATACGGCACCTTGGAAACAAACATGTGATAAATCATAAGGAGGGCAAGAGGAGCCGTGACGAGCCAGGCAAGGATCAAATTCTTTTTCGATTCTTCGTAACGCTTTCTTTCCACGTCCTCTGGTGATTCTGTACTGATTCCATAACCTACCTCTTCCACCGCTTTTTTGATTTCCTCGAAGGATAACTCTCTTTCTGCCACGATGAAACCCGTGGAGGTTGCCAGATTCACCGCTGCGAATTTCACCCCGTCGAGTTTTCTCAGGGCCTTTTCAACGGTTTTCGCACATGTGGCACACGTCATTCCTGTTACGGTGAAGGTCTTCTTTATCCCTTCATTCTTCACAGCACGATCCTCCATTGTCCTCTGATCGGCCATCTTGCCACACCTCCCTCGCCCAGGTTTCTGCAATGCACGCTCCCATGGTGACAGCAACTTCGAGGATCTCTTTTATTTCATCCTTTGTGGCACCCATTTCGATCGCTTTCTGATAATATCCCTGAGCACAGGGTTTGCACTTTTCCACAACCGCTATGGCTAAAGCCGTCAGCACTTTGTACTTTGCAGGGATAGAACCGTCAGCGAAAGCCTTGTTTCTCATTCTTACAACGGCACCACTCACTTCAGGGAATTCCTTTCTCCAGCGTTCAAATTCACTCATCCTGGATCCTCCTTTTCATTCTTTCGTACTCTTCTTCGGTGATCTCACCGCGGGCAAACCTTTCCTTCAGTATCTCAAGAGCCTTTTTGTTACTGGTTCTTCCTTCCGTTTTCTCATGTCTTTCTCCTCCAAGCCACCTGAAGAGAAAGGCAAAGAGAACCACCAGAATAACTGCCCAGAAAATCATCATGATAACTCCTCCCCAGTTCCAGGGCCAGAAGCCCCAGCTCCAAAAACAAAAAGGACACATCGTTGATTCCTCCTCTCAAATTATGCTACACTAATTGTAGCACATTATGAGAGACTAATTCAAGTCGAATTTTTCCAGTAAGGAGGTGGATTTTATGAAAGTGAAGGATCCCGTCTGCGGAATGAAGATCGAAAAGGAAGAGGCGGTGGAAAAGGTGGAATACATGGGGAAAGAGTACTACTTCTGTTCTCAAGAGTGTGCTGAAAAGTTTAAAGATAATCCAGAACAATACGCGCACCGGGGAAAGTCACGTGGTCATGGATGTTGTCATTGAAAGATTAAAAAAAGGCGCCGCCCGGCGCCTTTTACTTTGGATTTTGAGATTAGCTTAGAATAACCTCTCATTACCTTTGAAGAACACCGGGATAACATCGAGAGGTGCTTTTACTTCTATCCATTGTCCCCCATCATAGGTTTTACTTGTGCTCCTTTCTGTCCAAAAAGTTCCTTTCGGCAAATAGACTTTCCTAGTTCTTGCTCCCTTTTCCAGAACAGGGGCGACCAGTACATTCGAGCCAAACATGTATTCATCTTCCACATTCCAGACCACGGGATCATCCGGAAAATCCACAAAGAGAGGCCTCATCAAAGGAATTCCTTGTTCAATGGACAGCTTCATCTGCTCCACTATGTAGTGCTTCATCTTCTCTCTCAAAAAGACGTATTCCCTCAGTATGTTGTAAACTTCTTCACCGTACGACCAGAGTTCATTCGGACCCCCCGTAAGCTCTTCCGGTGGGCAGGTATTAGGATCATCTGGATAGGGCAACCTAAACCCGTGTAATCTGAAAATAGGACAAAACACACCAAACTGGAACCATCTCACAAGGAGCTCTCTGAACTCCGGATCGTTGGGATCTCCTCCGTAGAAACCTCCTATGTCTGTTGTCCACCAGAAGATACCCGTCAGTGAGATGTTCAGACCAGCCCTCACCTGTTTCCTCAAGGACTCAAAGGTAGATGGAATATCACCCGACCAGACCACAACCCCCAACCTTTGACTTCCAAGCCACGCACACCGGATGAGATTCACTATCTCTGTTTCCCCTTCCTTTCTCAAACCATCGTAAAAAGCCTTGGCGTAGTAAAACGGATATATGTTGCTGACCTCTAAACCGTTTCCAATGCTGTATCTTAAATTCTCGTAAAAGTACGGATCTGTGTTCTCATAGTGAAACCCTGGCATGCCGAGCTCCGGTTCCGCCTCATCCAGCCAGAACATCTTCACACCGTACCTGTAGTAGTTCTCTTTCACCTTGTTCCATACGTACTCTCTGGCCTCTGGATTGGTGAAATCCACATGCGTACAGATTCCCCTGAAGGTGAAAATCGTGGGAACCCCTTTTTCTGTCCGTACAAGCAAATTTCTCTCCACCATTTCCTTGTAATTCTCGCTGCTTATTTCCACGGTGGGCCAGAAGGAAACCAGAAGCTTTACTCCCATCTCCTCGAGTTCCTTCACCATCCCCTCTGGATCGGGCCAGAACCTCTCATCGAACTTCCAGTCTCCCTGATGAGGCCAGTGGAAGAAGTCTATCACGATGACAGAAAGGGGTATTCCTCTTTTCTTGTATTCCTGAGCAATTCCAAGGAGCTCTTCCTGATTTCTGTACCTCAGTTTGCACTGCCACAAACCGAGTGCCCACTCCGGCACCGGTGAGGGTTTTCCTACGATGTTCATGTATTTCTGAAGGATCTCTGCTGGTGTTTTCCCGTATATAACCAGGTAATCTATCTGCCTTGTTGCCTTCGCTGCCCAGCAGGTGTGGTTCCTGGCTAGTTCAGCCCTCCCGATAGAAGGGTTGTTCCAGATAAATCCATATCCTCTCGAAGACAGAAGAAATGGAACACTGATCTGGGTGTTTTTCTGTGCAAGTTCGAGAACGCACCCCTTCAGGTTCAAAAAGTCATTGGCGTACTGGCCCATCCCGTAAAATCTTTCATCCTCGAAGGCTTTGAAGTAAAGTTCGACCTCAAATAAATCACTGCTCAGCGCCCTGTAATTCCGCGCCTTGCGAAGTGCTGCGTTTTTAACCCGATGGTCTATCCACAACTCCTCAAGCAGAACCTCTCCACTGCTGGAAAGATACCGAACACGTCCATCATTCGCCACTTCTCCTATCAATTCTCCGTTTCTGATGATGGCTTTATCCTCCCCTATCCTTATCTCAACTTCGACACCCTCCTGCGGTAACAGCGTCCAGTCCTGGTTCTTTATCTGTCTCCTCCTGGTGGATCTGAACCGCAAACAATCCCTCCCCCACGGTTCTATCTGGATGATTTCTCCCTCTCCCCTCACAACAAGTTTCCCCTCTTGAACTTTCTCAAAAATCATCCTCCCCCTCCTTCTCTTTATTCTTTTTATTCTTTCAAAGCCCCGGCAGTGAGACCTGCAACGATCGCTTTTCCCGCGATCAGAGCAATTATGAGAGGTGGTATGGTGTATATCATGCTCCCCGCCATGAGTTTGTTCCATTCAACCCCGTACTGCCCGATAAACATATATAGCCCGATACTCATTGGTTGGAGACTCCTCTCTTTTATGAAGGCAAGAGGAACTATGAAATTACCCCAGGCAAGTAAAAAAACAAGGATAGACACAGACGCTATAGAAGGAGCAGAAAGTGGTAAAATTATTTTGACGAATATATCTGTATAACTTGCTCCGTCAATTAAGGCTGCTTCCAAAAGAGCGTCTGGTATTGATATCATATAAGCTCGAAGAATTATGACAGCAAAAGGGACAAGGAAGACCGAAATTCCAAGAACTGCTCCCCAAATATTGTTGATCAATTTAAGCTTTGTGAAAATCAGGAAGAGAGGAATAATGACAGCAACATAAGGTAGCATCTGGACGAACGTGAAGAATTCGTGGGCAAACCTATTTATTTTCATTTTAAACTTCGATAAAACAAATGCTGACGGTAGAGACAGAAGGAGAGTAATTCCAAGGGTTCCGAAGGAAATGAGGAAACTATTTTTCATGTAAGGTAAAAGTGTGAGAAACGCTTCTTTGCAATATGCTAATGTCGGATGAGGAGGGAATAGATAAGGTGGTTTTCTAAAGATTTCTGCTACAGACATAAATCCTCCAATAGCTATAAAATAGAGAGGAAAAACGATCAAAACAACAACCAGGGTCACCACACCTGTCCACTTCCAACCCTTTCTTTTTCTCATAGATTATCCCTCCTCAATCTTTACTTTGTTCAAAGCGAAGACTAAGGCTATAACGATTAGAAGCATCAAAATTATGACTGCTGAGGATTTTCCAAATTGGAATCTATCAAATGCTAGAGAGTAAGATAAGGTTGTGAAAAGATGGGAAGCTCCTCCTGGTCCTCCTTTTGTGATTATCCACACAAGATCGAACACTTTCATTGTAAAAATGCAACCAAGAACGAGTGTGGTTAAGATTACGGGTTTCAGACAGGGAAGTGTTATGTACAAAACCTTTTGCCATCCCTTAGCACCGTCTATTTCGGCACTCTCATAAAGTTCTTCTGGGATTTCCTGCAAACCTGTATAAAGCAGTAAGTAGTTGAATGGTATACCAAGCCAGATATTCGCAAATGTGATGGAATATACTGCCAATTTTTCGCTGGTAATCCACCTTATAGGTTCTTTTATCCAACCAAGAGAGATCAGTAAATTATTCAAAAAACCACTGTCCCCAAAGGTCCATCGGAAATATGTCCCACTCACCATAATAGGCATAACCCACGGAACCATAATCAGTGCTTGCAAAAAACCTTTAAGCGGAAATTCGTAATTGAAAAGAAGAGCAATCCCAAAACCAATTGTCATTTGAAAAAACAATGATAACCCCGTGAAAACAAGAGTATTCTTGAAAGCTCCCCAAAACAGAGGATCCTTCAGCACCTCTAGGTAATTAGAAAACCCTATATACTTCGCTGTACCTCTTATGTAGGTTATTAGGTTTACATCTTTAAAACTCAAGAGTAAGCTATAAATGGTGGGATACACTCCAAAAGCAACAACAAAAAGGACAGACGGTAAAAGAAAGACAAAAAGCGCTTTTTTTCTCTTTATTTTCATGAACTCCCCTCCCGATAAAATGAAGGGGAGGGAGGATATACCTCCCCCTTATTTTCCTTCCATCATCCTCTTACGGGTGTTGTCCAAAATTTCTCTAGCCATTTTCTTATATTTCTCGAATTCCTCCTTTGAGAACAGTTTTCTTATATTAGCTGCAGCCTCTTTAAATGCTTCTTCGGGTGTCTGGACTCCCGTCAAAGCTCGCTGAATGGCCATAATAACTTCGTGTGATACGTCTGGATACTTGTCGATCCCGCCGACCAAAGGTCTTGGAATAGCGTATTTTGCTTGCTCTATGAACGACCTCAGCTCCGGTCTGAGTTGTGCGATTTTTTCTGCGTAAGAAGCTCTCGTGGGAATATGTCCTGTCCATTTTTCATAGAATTCTCCTACTTTCTCAACATAGAAGAGTTTCAAAAATTCCCAGGCGTATTTGAGTTTCTCGGAATCTATGGTAGCAGAGATACCGTAGCATTCCCCTCCGAAAGGTACTAGTGCTTTCATGCCCTTTTTCGGAACAGGAAGAGGAGCTACCTCGACATCACCCAATTCTTTCAACACATCAGGTGTCAGATGCCAGCCAAATTCCCAATTTCCGTTAACCATCATCGCAACTTCTCCGTTAATGAACCAGATAGTGAGGTCACCCTGTCCGCTCACATTGACCACATCTCGTGGCATGTAGCCTTCCTCCACTAGCTTGACCAAGAATGAAAGTGCTTCTATTGCTTCTGGTTGATCCAGTTCAAAGAGACTCCCACCATTAGTCCATAGGAACGGCTCGAACTGCCACGTTCCTTCTTCACTTGCCGTTGCACAGAGAGCAAAACCATAGATTCCGAGTTTTTCTTTGATCTTTTTACAAGCTTCTAGGAGTTCATTCCAAGTTTCTGGCACTTTTGTTACTCCTGCTTTTTCCAAAAGACTCCTTCTGTAGAAGAGCGCCAGGTTGTTCGTATGTAACTGTAAGGCGTATATTCTGCCATCCTTACTTGTCACTAATCTATGACCCTCAAAGAAATCAAGCCAGAATTCTTCTCCGAGGTCGTTCATTACCAGATCTGTAATATCTTTGAAAACTCCTGCTTCAATTAATTGTGGTACCCAAGGGTTGTCAGCCATGATGATTTCGGGCAGTGTTCCTGTGAGTGACTGTTGAAGAATGGTTGGGAGGAGTTCTGCAAAGGGTATATAAACGTGCTTCACTTCTACTTCTGGATATCGTTTTTGAAACTCCGGAATTAAGACATTTTCAATGAATCGGGCAGTTCCTTCCCCTGGATGGAAGTAATCCTGAATGGTTATTGTAATCTTTGCTGAAAATAGGAGAGGAGTTAACACTAAAAATGATAGAAACAGTATCAAGAACGTTCTTACCCTCATGCGACCACCCCCTTAGAATGATTGGAAGCTCTTTCTGGTCAATTATATCCACACTAATTCTGCTCTGCATTGTCAAGACAAAATATTGACATATTGACATGATGTTATGACTTTTGATATACTACACGCAAAAGGGGGGATTTTAATGATCAGAAACCTGGAAGTTAAAGAGTTGTCAAACGAGCTATTTAAACCGTATGGAAGCGTAATAGATCCCGAAAAGTTGGAACCAAAGATGAAAGAAGATATTTTCACATTCTGGGATGGCTTGGCAGAGATGAAAGTGGACGGAATTTTAACAGTGGGTTTCTTAGAAGTTTACGAGCGCTCGAAGGAATTCAGCAAGATGGAGAGACACATCAGAACAAAGGAAATATTCTTTGTCATTGATAATTCCGTGATAGCTCTTGTGGGGAAACCCACTCCTGATCAAGATTTTCCAGATCCAGAAACTGTGAGAGCTTTTCTCGTCAAGCCGGGACAAGGAGTTCTGTTGAAAGAGGGAACTTGGCACTGGATACCTTATCCTCTTGCAAAAAAAGCAAGGCTTCTGGTTCTTTTCAAGAAAGGCACTCCCGACGAGGATCTTGAAATAAAAGACTTGCTCGAAAAGGGCCTTTCGTTCAGGATAAATATCTGAAATTTCCACATAGGGGGGGTTGTCATGAGAAGAGTTTTTCTGGTGCTTGTCCTCTCCATATTCGTGGCAAGCGTACTAGTAGGGGGTCCTGCGTGGTTCGAAGAGTTCAAAAAGGCGCATCCAAACCTTGATGATGAAGCGCTGAGAAAGGAGCTAGCGAAAACCTATGCCAACGCAAAGCCTGGAGAGAAGTTCGCAATAGGTTACATAACTTGGGGACTGGCTCAGGAGTATCTCATGATATGCTGGCAGGCCGTAGAACAAGCGTGCAGACAGCTTGGGCTAGAATTCATAGGTGCCGTGGCGGAAACTGATGCTGCGTGGATAGAGACAACAGAGAACATGATAGCCGCGGGTGCCAAAGCAATAATCTACAACTGTCCATCAGCTGCGGTTATGCCAGAACTTGTTAGAATTTGTAACGAAAACAAGGTATTCATGGCTACGTTCTTCGGTTACACTGGTGATTTCCTCCCGGGCGATTTTGGACCATACTGGGTTCTTGACAACACTCCCATGTCCGATGAACAAACGTACTTCCCGGTCATGATCCTCATGGAAAAAATGAGGCAGAATGGAAAAACCAAACTGTTGCATCACCAGGCTTCCAAAACAGTTGCCACCGTTTCAACCGTGTACATAAACCTGGGTGTCTTCATGGCTTGGAAAAATTATCCAGAGATCCAGCTTCTGGGCCACCAGTACGGAGAGTGGACCTACGAAGGAGGAAGAAAGGCAGCTCTCGCCTCCCTCGCCATCAGAAAAGACTACGAGGGACTCTGGGGAGCCAACGATTCTCAGACAATGGGAGCTCTGAGAGCTCTCGAAGAGCATGGATTGAAGATAGGACCGTTCACAGCATCTAGGGATATGGAGTACAGCACCGCCTTAGAGATTATGAAAGGGAATTTCCTGTGCACTTCAGGTTTCGACATTCCATACTTTGCTGGGAGAATGGTACCCATGCTTTACGACATGTGTGTGGGAGAATGGTACCCGCTGCCGGAAGAGATGATACAGGCTCCCAGACTAACTGTTTACGGAAGGCTCGAAGAAATCGAGCCACTTGCTAAAGCGGCCGGAATCATAGATCATCCGAGTTTCGCCATGGCAGATCCTGGAGAGTACTTCGACAAGATATTGGCGGAGATGAAGAAGGAGAAACCAAATTATCCTTTCGATTTCAGACTGATGTCGCTTGCAAAGTGTAAAGAACTGGGATTGAAATACGACAGACACGCAGGGGCGGAGCAGTTCGGCATTAAACACCTTGGCCGGTTCGATTACTACTACCCTGTTCTGAGTCCCAGATTCGGCGGAAGCTTTGAAGCATTCAGAGCTCATGTTAAAGCCCTTCACGAGTATTTCCTCGACTTCAGCTGGGCGGACACATGGGAAGAAGCCGAAGAGTATGCAAAACGCTTCCCGCCCGAGCTGAAAATTGAACCAGTCTGGTGATGAACCGGGAGGGGCAACCCCCCTCCCGTTGATCGGAGGGAAGTTATATGATGAAAGCAGAAACCCCCTTGCTGGAGGTATGTAACGTCAAAAAGACGTTCGATGGGAGTGTGGAAGCCCTCAAAGGAGTGAGTATCTCTGTTTTCCCTTCTGAGGTGCTCGGAATAGTGGGAGAGAACGGAGCTGGAAAATCCACCCTCATGAAAATTCTGGCAGGAATTTTCCCACCGGATTCCGGGGAGATCTTTTACAGAGGAGTGCCTATTTCTTTTCCCAGGAATCCCAAGGAAGCGGTCCGAATGGGTATCGCTTTAGTTCCTCAGGAGCAGGGAGTCGTACCTCATTTGAAAGTGTATCAGTTTGCACTTCTGGGTCATGAAGAAAAATTTTCCACAGTATTTGGTTTAAAAAAGAAAGAGATGAAGTCTGTGGTTCGAGAAATTTTGAAAGAGTTGAAGATAGACTGTGATGTAGACTCGTATATGTACGAGCTTTCCCTCTCTACTCGCAAACTGGTCGAGATAGCAAAAGCATTTCTTTCAATTAACCTTGAGTGCGAAGAAGAGAGATACCCTATCATCATTCTTGATGAACCAACGGCTCCACTTGCGATTGAACAGAGGGAAAACCTGTTCGAGTTTATTATGGAATCAAAAAGAACCGCTTCCTTCATATTTGTTTCACATATCATCCCTGAAATACTCAATTTTGCAGACAGAGTTTATGTATTACGCGACGGTATGTTAATCGCTCATCATGATTTAAGGAAAGAAGCTCTCACGGAAGAAGACCTGTTCAGGGAAATTGTGGGAAGAAGTTCTTCCGAGTATATGAGAAGAAGTGCTTTGAAAAAAGTCCAGAGAGAAAGAGAAGAGATCCTCAATGTCCAAAATATTTCGAAGAGAGGCTGTTATTACAATATTTCGTTTACTCTGCACCGTGGGGAGTGTCTGGGGCTTTTTGGGGCGTCCGGATCAGGAAAAGCAGATATTTTGCATACGCTAGCGGGAATTCAAGATTTCGATGAAGGCATCATCAGAGTTGAAGGTAAGGTGATTAAAAAAGGAGAGGCGCCATATGTGAGACTCGAGAAATACGGAATAGGATACTTCTCCGGTGAGACGGGGAAAGAATTGTTCCTGAACTGGTCTGTTGCCCGAAATATCTCCACATTGAACCTTGAGAAAGTGACCAATTATTTTGTTATCGATTCTAGAAAAGAGGAGGAAATCGCGACTCGTGTGGTGAAAAGGTTGAGAATAAAATGCCCTTCTGTTCACACCGAGTGCTATTCCCTGAGCGGAGGTAACAAGCAGAAAGTCTCGGTGGGAAAGTGGATGGAAAAGAGCCCCAAAATACTACTTCTCGAGGATCCAACCATAGGAATAGACGTGGGAGCAAGAGAGGATATATATGACGCACTTTTGGAAATGAAAGAGAAGGGTATCTCGATGATACTGGTGAGTGATGATCCGAAGGAGTATTTGCTGCTTTGTGACAGGGTACTTTACATAAAGGGAGGAAGAGTAGAGAAGGAACTCTTGCCTGAAGAACTGGAGGTCATAATGAAGGAGGAATGAGGTGTGCGGTTTTTCAAATTCCTGAGAGATAACTTCGTATTATTGGCACTGATCGCCTTAATTGTGGTTTTCTCCTCCGCATACCCGGATAAATTCTGGTCTCGTATGAATCTCTCCTCAATAGTTAGGCAGTTCCTCAGGCTTTCTCTTTTCGCTTTGGGACCCACCATTGTGATCATCACGGGTTCCATGGATCTGTCGTACATCGGTATATGGATGTTAGGGGGTATTCTCACCTGGTACCTCCACTCCCAGGTCGGACCCCTGGCTATCTTGGTCTATCCCCTGATAGGAGCTCTCACCGGTCTGATAACCGGTTTCTTACAGGTGAAGGGAAAGATCCCTTCCTTCATTCTCACCCTGAGCATCACAGTCACTTATTGGGGGATAACCGCCTGGATGTCAGGAGGATACCCAAGAGTCGTCAGGGGATATCGTTTCATAACGGCTTCCATCATCCCATTCTTTCCGGCAGCGTTCTTCTGGGCGCTCCCCCTGATGTTCTTTGTCATCTTCCTGATGCACCGCACCAGAATCGGCACGTACTTCTACGCAATTGGTTCAAACGAGGAAGGAGCACGAGTAAGTGGAATAGATGTAGAGAAATACAGAATTCTTGCTTTCACTTTGAGCGGATTGATAACAGGTACTGGTATGATCATACTGTTTCCTCTAATGGGAGGATCTGTTCCAACGGAACTTAAACTTGGAAGCCTCATAGATCCACTGATAGCCATCGTATTGGGGGGAACCTCTCTCGCGGGAGGAGTGGGAAGTCCTGCCAAGACCCTGCTCGGTGCTATTACATTCGCTGTTATTCAAAGAGGAATAAGCCTTACCTTCTGGAAACCTGAGCTGATACAGCTGATTCTGGGATTGATAGTGTTGGGTGCCATTTTAACAGGTACCAGAAGGCTGAGGGGGATGATCGTAAAGTGAGATGGACATGGCTGAAGAAGAACATCACAGCCCTCTATTCACTCGCAACTGTTTTGATCATAATTTTCATTTTTCAAGCTTTGAATCCTTCATTTCTGAGTTATGAAGGATTCCGGGCACTCATATATGCCATGTCTTACTTCCTCATAGCCGCATGTGGATTGACTTTCGTCATTTTGATGGGTTCGTTCGATTTTTCAGTGGTGAGTCTGCTCAAACTTGCCGCGATGTTTTGCGCCGTTTTCTTCGATAAATACGGAATGATGGTCATCCCTATCTCCCTGCTCCTTACAACGGCATTTGGTTGTCTCAACGGTCTTCTGGTATCCCTCTTCAGCATTCCTTCCTTCATGGCAACACTGGGTGTTTCCATTGTTCTGGAGGGTATTGTTCTTTATTTCTCAAAGGGAAAATTATTTTTAATCTATGACGAGACCTTCAGGGCACTGGCTGTCAAACAAATACTGGGACTGCCGGCTGTATTTTTCTGGGCCTTGATGGTCTGGGCGATATGTGTTTTTGTGGCACTCTACACTCCTTTTGGAAGAAAAACGTATGCTATAGGGGAAAACATTGTGGCGGCCAGACTTTCAGGGATAGATGTGGAAAAGCACAGAATCTTGGTTTTTACGCTGAGTGGTTTTCTTTCCGGGCTGGCAGGTGTGCTTTACATGGCTCAGTACGGAGGTGGATCTGTCCAGCTGGGAGCGGATATGTCAGTACCCCTGTTCGCCAGTATTGTAGCTGGAGGAACCGCTCTGACGGGAGGTATAGGGGGGCCCCATCTTACGTTGATAGGCGTGATCATCATTACATGGACGCAGACGGGTTTGCTCATGCTGGCCGTCGGAAGAGACGTTCAGATGATCATTTTTGGAATCATCGCCATTGCCCTGGCTGCTGCCACAGTGGATAGAAAGAGGGTAAGGATAGTGAAATGAAAAGAGAAAAAGAGAAAATGTGAGATTCCGGGTGATATTTACTGATAATCCTCTGTCTTCGCTGATAATGTCCAATAAAGGTCCTTTTCACAACTTGAAGTTGAAAGTGATAATGTTATAACATTACTACTGGATCACCGGAGTGGGACACCACATTTTGAGGGGGTGAAGTCTTTATGAGAGGGTTGCTGGTTCTGGCTGTTCTGATGCTGTCGGTTCTGCTGCTGGCACAGGAGATTCCTGAGATCGTCATAGGTTGGGCCCCACCTGACATCACTGGAGTTTTCAAGACCGCCACAGACTTCTTTAACAAAGCTGCCGAAGAGGCCAAGAAACACGGTATTCCTGTGAAGGTTATAACAAAAGCACCACAATCACACACTGCGTTCGCTGATCAAATCAAGATCATTGAGGATTTCATCCAGAGAAAGGTGGATGTTATAGCCATCTCCCCCATCGAAGTTGAGGTTGTAAAACCCGCTCTGAAAAAGGCTAAGGAAGCAGGTATTCCCATTATCGTCGTTAACTTGCTTGAGCCGATTGAAGGGCTCGATGTGGATTGTTACATAGGATTTGACAACACCGTAGCTGGTATGATCTCTGCTTACGCTGTTATCGATTACTTCGGAGGGCCTGGTGTGCTGGGAGAGGGTGAAAACCTCAACGTTCCTCCTGAAGCCTACTTGGATCTCGGTTTCTGGCAGGCAATCTATTCACCTCCGATGATCGAAAAAATCAAGGATAAGATAAAGGCACGTGGAGCCATCATCGAGGGAATAGCCGGTGGATTCTTCTCGACTGCCAGGCTCAGAGGATTTCACGCGGTGATCGATCAATTCCCAGGAATAGAGATAGTCACAACGCTTCCCGCAGATTGGAACAGGGAAAAAGCCATAAAGGTGGCGGAAGATATTCTAACAGCTCATCCAAAAGGTACTCTGGACTTCATATGGGCCGCCTCCAATGAAATGGGACTCGGTGCCATGCTGACGTGTGAAAGAATGGGAAGAACGGAAGTCAAAATTTTCACAAACGACGGCACCCCAGAATCTGTACAGCGAATACGGGAAGGAAGAATCATTGCGGAAACATGGCACGGGTTCCCGGAGTGGGGCTGGTACGGTACCAAGTACGCCGTGATGCTCGCTCTCGGGTTGAAAGATCTGGTACCACAGTTTGTGGATATCAGACCAAGAACAGAGTGGAAAGGAAACGCGGATATGTTCTATCCGAACACTTACTTGGAACCAACAGACTGGGAAGCGATCAAAGCAGAGTATCTTAAGAGACAGAAGAAATGAGAGGGGAGGGATCCCCTCCCCTTTAACCAAGGGGGGAGAGAGATGGATTTAAAGCTGAAGAATAAGGTAGCAATCGTGACTGGTGGAGGCGCCGGGATTGGTGAGGCTACATGCAAACTCTTAGCTGAGGAAGGAGCCATCGTAATAGTAACCGATATGGATGAAGTGAATGGAAAAAGAGTCACTTCCGAGATATCACGGATGGGAGGAAAGGCTGAGTTTTTCAAGATGGATGTGAGCAATGTTGACGAGATTGAAAAGGTGGTAAAAACTGTTGAAAAGGAATATGGAACGATAGATGTCTTGGTGAACAACGCGGGTATCTACGCAAAGGGAAACGTCCTGGAAATCACGGAACAAGATTTCGAGAAGCTGGTGGCGGTGAATGTCAAAGGTGTTCTTTTTTGCACAAAATATGTGGCTGAGGTTATGAAGAGAAATGGAAGAGGAACCATTGTGAACGTAGCCTCAGAGGCAGGTCTGGTCGGAATAAAAGGACAGGTGATATACAATCTGACGAAGGCTGCGGTGATATCCATCACCAAAAGTTGCGCGGTGGATCTGGCTCCATATGGAATAAGGGTTAACGCTGTATGTCCGGGAACCACTATGACTCCGTTGGTCGAGAAAGCCCTGAAGATGGAAAAATCTCCCGAGATGGTGAAGAAACAACTGGAATCTTCTCGCCCTCTGAATCGATTGGGGGATCCTTCGGAGATAGCGGCAGCTATTGTTTTTCTCGCGTCTGATGTGCCCGGGTATGCTACAGGTGCGATTTTCCCGATCGATGGGGGTTACACCGCATGGTGAAGGAACCGATACTTGTTCTGAAGGGAATCACGAAAGAGTTTCCCGGGGTGAAAGCTTTACAAAGTGTAGATCTGGAAGTATTTCCAGGAGAAATACATGCTCTTCTCGGAGAGAACGGAGCCGGAAAAAGCACCCTCATGAAGATCATCAGTGGGATAATAGAACCGGATAGTGGTAGCATCGTACTGGATGGAAAGAAAGTCAGGTTTAGAACACCTAGGGAGGCTTTGAACGCTGGTATAGCTCTTGTGCATCAAGAACTCTCACTGATACCTTCTCTTAGCGTCGCTGAAAACATATTCCTGGGACGGTGGCCGAGGGGGATCTTTGGGATAGACTGGTCTTACATAAACGATCGAGCTCAAGAACTTTTGAAAAAGTTCGATCTCAGGATCAATCCTAGAGCTCTCGTGAGAGACCTGAGCGTAGCAGAGCAACAAATAGTTGAAATCTTAAAAGCGATCAGTCAACCCCATGTGAAACTACTCCTTCTGGATGAACCCACATCGGCTCTCAGTGAAGACGAAGTTGAACGGCTCTTTGAACTTCTCTTCGAGATTAAGAAAGAAGGAAAAGCCATCATATTTATTTCGCACAAACTTGATGAGGCCCTGAGGATAGCGGACAGAATTACTATTTTGAGAGATGGTAAAAAAATAATCACAGCCCCTAGAGGAGAGCTAACAGAGAGAGATGTTGTCTTTTATATGACAGGAAAACACCTTGAAGAGGAAGTGATTACACACGACTCTGTAGAAGGATCCCCCCTTCTATCTGTTCGCAATTTTTCAGCCGGTGTTGTAAAAAACGTGAATCTAGATCTCTACGCCGGTGAAATCCTAGCAATATTTGGACTGCTGGGATCAGGTCGTACAACTCTTGCACGTGGATTGTTTGGCTTAGAAAAAGCGGAGGGAGACATTCTCATCGAAGGAAATAAGGTGAGAATTTCTTCGCCCATCGATGCGATAAATGCTGGCATAGGATACTTACCGGAGGACAGAAGAGAAGCTCTTGTCTTCCAATTTTCGGTGTCCAAAAACATCACCCTTGCTAGCTTCAGAGAAATCTGTAGAAAGGGAATTCTCGACTTTAGAAAAGAGAGGGAACTGTCTTCTTCCCTTGTTGAGAAGCTGAGAATAAAGACACCCAGCTTAGACAAGAGAGTGATGTATTTGAGCGGTGGTAATCAACAGAAAGTTTTGCTGGCCAGATGGATATGCAGAAAACCCAGAGTACTCATTCTCGACGAACCGACCCGGGGAATAGACGTGGGTGCAAAGTATGAAATAAGACAACTGGTCAGGGAGCTCGCAAAAGAAGGAATGGGCATTATTTACATCACTTCAGAAGCACAAGAAGCTGTTGAGGTGGGAGATCGTATTGCTATTATGAGAAATGGTAAGATAATCAAAACTTTGAAAAATATTAACTTATCGAAGGGAGATATTCTTGCAGAGGCGGGAGGAGCTGTGAGAGCATGAAGGAAAACGTTTTGAAAATGACAACCGGAACCAGCAGATTAAAAGTGATGAGCAACATCCTTATTAGAGGAGGATCACTGGTAGGACTTTTGGGATTGGTGATAGTCTTCTCTGTTCTCTCTCCATATTTCTTCACCATCAGCAACTGGCTCAATATTCTCAGACAGGTTTCTGTACTCTTGATCTTAGCATCCGCCCAGACGATGGTGATCATCTCTGCGGGTATAGATCTTTCCGTTGGAGCAATACTGGCTCTTGGTGGGTGCTTGGCTGCTGTTGCGATGAGTTATTGGGGTTGGAATTTCCTTCTTGGCTCACTTCTTGGTGTAGCTGTCGCCACACTGGTTGGATTCTTCAATGGTTCCATCATCACAAAAGGAAGAATACCTGATTTTATCGCCACATTAGGAATGTTGGGAGCTGTCAGAGGAGTAGCACTCCTCATAACAGGTGGTCTGCCCGTACCTTCACATTTCACAGCCACTGCGCTCAAGGGATACCTTCCAGAAGCTCTCATCTGGTTAGGAAGTGGTGACATAGGACCGGTACCAGTTCCCGCCCTGGTCGCTCTCATAATGGTACTTATTACATGGTTTGTGCTATCACGAACATGCCTCGGTCGCTCGATTTATGCGGTGGGAGGAAACAGAGAAGCAGCCAGAGAATCAGGAATAAATGTTGACAAGGTGAAGACGATAGTTTACACCTTGTCGGGATTGTACGCCGGTATAGCAGGATTGGTTATGGTGGGAAGGATGAATTCGGCAAACGCTCTGATGGCAGAGGGTATAGAGCTAAACACGATAGCAGCCGTTGTTATAGGAGGTACCAACCTCTTTGGCGGTGAAGGAAGTGTCCTTGGAACATTGATAGGTGCTCTGCTGATCGGTGTGTTGAGTAACGGCTTGAACCTCCTAGATGTAGAACCTTTCTGGCAGAAAGTAATCAACGGTCTTCTCATCATAATCATTGTTGTGTTCGATCAATGGAGGAGAAGAAGACTCACAGCATGAGGGGGTGCAACGATGGTTAACCTGTGTGTCATAGGTGCTGGAAGGGTGGGAAAACATCATACAAGTGTTATCACTCGCAGAATACCGAAGGGGAGAGTAGTTGGTATTTACGACAAAGATCAGGAACTCACAAGAGAGGTGGCAAGCGAATTCGGTATAAGAGCGTACAGCAGTATTGAGGAAATAGGAGAGGATCCCACAGTAGACGCTGTGATCATCACAACTCCTACATTCACTCATCACTCGATAGCTACCTACTTTATGAGCAAGAAAAAACATGTCTTTTGTGAAAAACCCCTTGCTATCACTTTAGAAGAAGCGTACGATATGAAAAGAGTGCTCGAAAACTCAGGAGTCAAGTTCCAAATAGGTTTTATGAGACGTTTCGATAGTGGATTCAGAGAAGCCAAAGAAATCATAGAGAACGGATTACTTGGCGATATCATGTCCATCAGAAGTATCACGAGGGGTCCTGGTTTACCTCCGGAGTGGGCATGGGATGTCGAGAAAAGCAACGGCTTCCTGGCGGAAGTGAACAGCCATGATTTTGACAGTGTAAGGTGGCTCTGCGACTCCGAGTTTGTGGAAGTATTTGCCTACGGGAAGGCCAGAAAGGAGAAAAAGATTCTTGAGAAGTACCCAGATTTTTACGACACATCGGTGGTCAGCTTTCTCCTGGAAAACGAGACGATAGGAGTCATAGAGGGAAGCTGTCCTGTTGAGTACGGTTACGATGCAAGGGTAGAAGTACTGGGAACAAAAGGGCTGTTGATGATCGGTGATGTTCAGGATCATCAATCAGTACTCTTCTGTGAAACGGCGAAGAAGTCCGTGAGAAAGACTATAGGAGGATGGAGGGACAGGTTCAAAGAAGCCTACATACTGGAACTGGAAAACTTCATAGAGTCCATTTTGAATGATAAAGAGCCTTCACCCAGTATAGAAGATGGAATAAAAGCGTTAGAAGCGGTGATAGCTGCAAATAAGTCCATCAAAGAAGGAAGACCGGTGAAAATTGAGGAGGTACGAAAATGAAGGCCTTTGTTTTTGAAGGTGTTAATCGAGTTGCCTTGAAAGAAGTGAGCGAACCCAAGTTGTGCGAAGAAGGAGCGGTGATTAGAGTTGTCTCTGCCGCAGTCTGTGCCACCGATGTGAAGATATACAAACACGGCCATTTCAAAATAAAAGACGGAGAAAGCAGAATTTTAGGGCACGAGATTTTTGGTGAAATATATGAAATTTCCGATGGTTTTTCTGACAGATTCCCCGCTGGTACAAAGGTGTTTGTGGCTCCGAACATCGGATGTGGTAAATGTAACTACTGTCTGGTGGGTAAGTATAACTTGTGCCCAGATTATGACGCCTTCGGTATAACGCTAGATGGAGCATTAGCTGAGTACATGTTCATACCTGCCAGAGCGTTTGAACAAGGAAATGTTATGAAAGTTAAGGAAAATGAAGATGAGGTGTTTACACCCCTCGTTGAGCCCCTCTCCACGTGCGTTTATAATTTGAACAACATCTCGATAAAACCGGGAGATAAGGTTTTAGTGTTTGGGGCAGGATTCATGGGATCACTGAACGCCCTGGTCGCAAAACACATGGGGGCTTCGTTTGTAGCAGTGGTAGATCCGAAGAGAGAAAGACTCGAAAAAGCGAAAGAGATCGGTATCCATTATCGCCTGGACCCTTCTGTTGAGGATATCAAGAAAGTTTCCTGGGAGATCACCGAAGGTCAGGGCTTCGATGTGGTGATTGTCACTGCGCCACTCCCAGAGGTGCAGGCTCTCTCTTTGGAAATCGTCGCAAAACTAGGAAGGGTGAGTTTTTTCGCTGGTCTCCCAAAAAAATCTAACTTCCCGAGTATCAACACGAACCTGATTCACTACAATCAACTGGTACTCACCGGTACTACAGGAGCAGATGTTGAGTACTACAGAAGGGCACTCGAAATGTTTCATCATCGGGACGATTTAAGGGAGGACATAAAGAAATTAGTGACTTCCGTGGTTACTCTTGAGGAGTTGCCCGAGGCTTTCGAGAGATTGACACAGGGAATTGAATTGAAGGTTGTTGTAAAAACAGAGTGATTGAGGTGGGATGTTTCATGTTCTACATTATGGGGGTTGATTTGGGAACTACGAATGTTAAGGCGGCAATTTTCGACGAAAACGGAAAACACGTAGCAGAAGATTCATTGGAAGTTCCTCTCAGACAGCCCAAACCGGGATGGGCTGAACAAGATTTGAACGAGATTCTGTCCGTGGCAACATCGTGTATTCGAAATACACTCGAAAAAGCAAATATAGATCCATCAAAAATCGTCGGAATAGCCTTTGATGGCCAAATGTCTGGCCTTGGAGCTGTTGATAAAAATCTTGAACCTGTCATGCCCTTCGATTCGTGGTTGGACACACGTTGTACTCCTTATATAAAGAAAATGTACAAATATGCTGATTTGATCATTCAGAGATCCGGTGGTGCTCCTGGCTACTCTCATGGTCCCAAGATTTTAAGGTGGAAAGAAGAAATGCCGGAACTCTTCGACAAAATATCAAAGGTTGTGGTACCAGCAACTTACGTTGCTTCAAAACTCGCAGGCCTGAAAGCGAGCGATGTCTTCATTGACTACACGTATCTTCATTTTTCAAATGTATGTGACTTGAAAAATATTCGATGGGACGAGGAATTGTGCCAAATGTTTGGAATCCCCGCAGAAAAACTTCCTCGCATAGTGAAACCGTGGGAAATCGTTGGAAAGTTATCAAAAGAAGCCTCCTCCAAAACGGGTTTGCTTGAGGGAACACCGATAATAGCTGGATGTGGTGACCAAGCATCTGCCATGTTGGGTGTTGGTATTGTAGAACCATACATTCTATTTGATTCCGCTGGAACAGCGAGCGTTCTGGCTCTCTCGATAGACGATTTCAGGCCAGATATGAAACATAAAGTGTTACTCACAGCTCGTTCCGTACTGCCTGAACTCTGGTATGCGATTGCTTTTATAAACGGTGGAGGGCAAAATTTGAGGTGGTTCAGGGATGTATTCGCATTCTCTGAAAAGGAAGTGGCAAAACACCTGCAAAGAGATCCCTATGAAATTCTTAACGAGGAAGCGGAAAGACTCTCTCCAGGGAGTGATGGTATCATTTTCGTACCTCATCTGGGAGGACGAATGTGCCCACCACAACCACACTTCAGAGGTGTCTGGTTCGGGTTCAACTGGGGCCATAGCAAAGCGGGTTTTTACCGTTCCATCCTCGAGGGTATAGCTTACGAATACAGCTTCTATCTGGAGATCATAAAAGACCTTTTCCCCGATGCGTCCTTCAAATACACCATTGTCGTGGGTGGTGGAGCGAAGAGTGATCTCTGGAATAAGATCAAGGCGAGTGTTCTAGAAATGCCTTACGTAAAAGTTAACAGAAGGGAAGGAGCAGTCTTCGGAACAGCCGTCCTGGCAGGGTACGGTTCCGGGCTCATAAGGGATATAAAAGATTTCATAAAAAGAGTAGTAACAATAGAAAAGACCATGGAACCTGTCGAAGAGTGGAAGAAAGTTTATGAAAGATACAGAAAGTTTTACAGAAAACTTCTCATTGAAACAGATCACTTATTCTTGGAGTTTTTGGAGGGCGAGTGTGACCATGACAGAAGAAATTAAAAAACTCAGTTTCAGTTTGAAAAAGGATTCTCCTGTTCCTCTGTACCATCAGGTCGAAGAGATACTTTACCGTTGGATAACAGAACATATGAAACCTGGAGAGATACTGCCCAGCGAAAAAGAGCTCTGCGATATCTTCCAGGTGAGTAGAAGCGTCATTAGACAGGCGCTAGGGAATCTGGTGAATCGTGGTGTCATAGAGCGTCAGAGAGGAAAAGGTACCATTGTCGCCAGACCAAAGATAAATGAATATTTGATGGCTAAACTGATTGGTTTCTACGCAGACATGAAAGCGCAAGGATTGACGCCTGTCACTAAACTCCTCTCCCAGGAGATCATAGAAGCTGATGATATACTAGCCTACTATCTGGATCTGAACGTGGGAGACAAGGTCGCCAAAATAGAGAGATTGAGATACATAGAAAACGAACCTATTCTTACGGTGACCACCTACATTCCATACAATCTTTGTCCCACTATACTAGAAGAAGACCTTGAAAATAATTCACTCTACGAAATCTTGAAAAGTAAATACAACATCAATCTCATATGGGGAGAAAGAATCATAGAGGCAATCACCGCTGAAAGTCGGGATGCGAAGCTGTTGAAAGTGAAGAAAGGAGCGCCTCTTCTTTTCCTGAGAAGTATAACCTACACCGAAAACAACGTACCAGTTGAATACTATGAAGCGAAGCACAGAGCAGATCGCACACGATTCATAACTCGTCTATTTATGGTGCCTGTTAGCAATGAAACACTCACCAAGGCTCTCAGTGCGCATTCAAAGCTCTCGAAATTCTTCAGTAAGGATTATGAATCCTTAACATAGAGGGAGGGAAAAGCATGGTTTTCAAATGTATCGTGAACGGAAATCTCATCGAATCAAAGACTGGTAGAGTCTATGAGGTAAGAAATCCCGCCAACACCAAGGAGATAGTGGGAAGAGTACCTCTCCTGTCCGGCGAAGAAGTCGAACAAGCCATAGTATCTGCTCATAGGGCTTTTAAAGAATGGAGCACCACGCCTCCCGCAAAGAGAGCCGAAATCATAAAGAAAGGTGTAGAAATAGCGCGGAAAAAATTGGAAGAAATCGCAAGGCTCTTAACATTAGAGAACGGAAAGACCCTGAAGGAGGCTAAAGAAGAGGTAAAAGCTTCTCTTGACTCAATAGAATATTTTGCAGAAGGTGCTCTGAGAATCCTCGGTGAAACGTACCCAACCAACAGCGAAAACAGGTTGAGTATAGTTGTCAAACAACCGGTGGGTGTTGTATCAGCTATCGTCCCATGGAACTATCCTTTGTTACTTCTAGCCTGGAAAATCGGGCCTGCTCTGACAACAGGTTGTACGGTAGTTGCAAAGCCCGCTCATGTTACTCCCCTGTCGACATTGAAAATGGCTGAGTGTTTCTTGGAAGCAGGTCTACCCGCCGGTGTGCTGAACATTGTCACGGGTGACGCAAGAGAAATAGGAAAAGTTTTACTAACGCATCCACTGATCGCGAAGATAGCCTTTACGGGAAGTACGAACACAGGAAGGATGATCATGAAAGAAGCCGCAGATACAGTGAAAAGGTTAACTCTGGAACTGGGAGGAAACTGCCCTCTGGTGGTCTTCGAAGATGCCGATCTCAAAGAAGCGGTAAAAGGCGCCGTGAGGAGAGCCTTCAGGAACGCGGGACAGGTTTGCAATGCCATCAACCGCATCTACGTACATCGGTCCATCTACAAAGACTTTTTGGATCTTTTCCTGGAGGAGACGAAAAAAATAAGGGTGGGAAATGGCCTGAGAGAGGACGTGGACATGGGGCCTTTAACCACCGAGGAGGGGTGGAAGAGGGTTAAAGAGTACGTGGAGGAAGCCGTGGCAAAGGGTGCAAAGATACTGTATGGTGGTAAAAAACCAGAGGGTGAAGAATACGAAAAGGGCTATTTCTTCGAGCCCACGATTCTTGTTGATACAGATCACTCAATGAAGGTGGTGAAGGAGGAAGTGTTCGGCCCCACGGCTCCTGTGATGACTTTTGATACATTCGACGAGGCGATAGAGAAGGCTAACGATACGAATTACGGTCTTGTCGCATATGTTTATACGAAGGATCTGGGGAAGGCTCTCAGGGCTTCCCTGTTGATTGAGAGTGGAACGGTGGGAGTGAACAATGTCTCTGGGGGAGAGTATCCATATCCTTATGGAGGGTGGAAACAGAGCGGATTCGGAGTGGAAAATTCTCATCACGTTTTCGATGAGTACTTGAACATCAAACACATCAGGATTGATTTCTAAGGAGGGAAAAGACATGAAACCGTTTGTGGTCAATTTCAGCGATATTGGTATAGATTTTAAAGGCAATCATATTGTGAGGAAATACAATGACATAAAACATATTTTCAAAACCACAGATCCTACATTGGAGAGAGAAAATCCTGTGATTTACGAGGTTTTTGAAGGGCCCATTCAAGAAAAAGAAGGCGAACTCATGTTTCTAATCACTATTCTTTATCCGGGCACTGTGAACGGAGAATTTTTCATGACAAAAGGACACTACCATACAGTAGAAAATACAGCCGAAGTTTATCTGGGTCTACGTGGTAAAGGATTGATTCTCTGTCAGACGAAAAAAGGTGAATTTGAAGCCGTAGAGATAGGGCCGAACAAGGTGGTATACATCCCACCATTCTGGGCGCACAGGACTGTGAATATATCGGACGAACCCCTGATCTTTTTCGCCGTTTATCCTGCTCACGCAGGTCACGACTATGAAACTGTTGAAAAAGAAGGTTTTAAAAAGAGAATCTTTAGGGGAGATAATGGTATTTTGTTTGTGGAACAATAAAGGCGCCGTCCGGCGCCTTTTATTCATTCAGGATCTTTTCTATCTCTTCCATTACTTCATCTGTGAGTTTTTCTTTGATCTCGACTGCTTTCAGGTTCTCTTCGAGCTGTTCTGGTCTGCTCACTCCGAGAATGACACTGCTGACGTTTTTGTTTTTCAAGATCCACGCGATGGCAAGCTGTGGAAGGCTCGCTCCGAGCTGGTCCGCTATATTCTGGAGTTTTCTGAGCTTTTCGAAGGTTTTTTCGTTGAGAAGACCTCCCTCTTCAAGCCACTTCCTCACCTGCGGGAACGTGGCAAGTCTTGAATTCTCTGGAATTCCGTTGTTGTATTTTCCAGAAAGAAGGCCAGACGCGAGAGGTGAATAAGTAGTCAGCCCCATGCCGTACTTTTCGTAGAGAGGTGCGTACTCTTTTTCCACCCTTTCTCTCACGAACATGTTGTACTGCGGTTGCTCCACGATGGGAGGCATGACGCCCAGTTCCTTACAAACCCTGTGCGCTTCCTCTATCTCCTTTGCACTCCACTCAGAGGTTCCCCAGTAGAGTGCAAGCCCTTCTCTCAAAATGTAGTCCATCGCGAAGACAACTTCTTCCATGGGAACGTTCGAATCGGGTCTGTGACAGTAGAGGATATCCACGTAGTCCATCTGAAGCCTCTTCAAAGAGTTCCAGGTCCCCTCGAGAAGATGCTTCTTCGAAAGCCCCAGATCGTTCGGGCCACTTCCACCCCAGAAGATCTTCGTGGAAACGACGAGGTCCTCTCTTCTGAAGTTCTTGAGTATTTTTCCAAGCATCGCCTCTGCTATTCCACCCGCGTACGCCTCTGCCGTGTCGAAGAAGTTTATTCCACTGTTGAATGCCTTTTTCACCACTTCTGTGGCAGTATCGAGGTCGAGCTGTTTTCCAAACGTGAGCCAGGATCCAAGAGAGAGTTCGCTGATCTTGACACCCCATTTTCCTACTTTTCTGTACTCCATCGAAGACACCTCCTTACAGTAGACTTGAAACGAACACTCTGTTTCCCCCCGATTTCACACAGGCTTCTATAAATGCAAGATCCTTCAGAGCCTGAACCGGACTTCCCAGATCGTTCGATTTTCCCTCCACAACCACGTGATAGAAATCTTCAAACTCTTTCTGGTAGCTGTTTTCCTGTGGAACTCTTATTTCCTCTTCGTTCAGAACGATCCTGTCCCAGGCTATGGAAATTTTTCCATTCGTTCCTGTGATTTCAAACCGCTCTTTTCCCTTCAGAGAGTACGAAACCGTGTAGTTTCCGACTGTGCCGTTTTCGAACTCGAATATAGAGGAAAGAAAATCCATTCCCCCGAGAAGCGGAGAAAGATCCTTCGCAACGGCGGAAACCCATTCTATCTCACCAAGAATCAACCTCATCGCCGCTGCGTGGTGCACACCGCCGTCCGAGAGAAAACCTCCAACGTGTTTCGGTTTCTTCCTCCAGTCGGTGTGGACGTACTCGTTGCTTTCGTCCATCCCCACCCAGATCTGCCAGCTCATGAAAACAGGATCACCTATCGACCCGCTCTCAACGAGCTCTTTCGCCTTCCAGAAGGCCGGAACGTGTCTGAAATTTTCCGCGATGTAGACTGTCTTTTCAGACTTTTTTGACAACTCGACAACTTTCTTTCCCGTTTCCACGTCCGTTGAGATGGGTTTTTCACAGATCACATGGACTCCTTTTTGAAGAGCCTTCTCAATGAACGGGAGGTTCAATTCAACGGGAAGTGTGAGGTCGACCGCGTCAACAAGACCAGAATCCAAAAGTTCCTCGTAGCTATCGAAAACAACAGGATTTCCGACCATTTTCGCGAACTCTTCAGCGTGAGACTTCGTTCTACTCGTGACAGCCGTGATCTCAAAGAGATGGGAAAGGTTCTTCAGAGCAGGAAGGTGCAGCTCTCGAGCGGCGATTCCACACCCCACAACACCCAATCTGATCTTTCTCAAAGGCTTCACCTTCTTTCATGTGGTTTCCAAATACATTATAGTTTGAAAATGTTTTCATTTCAATGTTCAGTGAAGACGTCGATCCAAGGTTTTTCAAATGAAAAAGCGGTGTAGAAGATTATGGAGATGATGAAAAGTACAACTATCACTGTTTTGAAATCTGTTCCGATAGAGTTTCTTTCCAGATTTCTCTCGAAAATTTCCGACAGGATCGCAGCAAGGAAGGTTACCACAAAAGCCCAGGAAAGATCCACAGCAAGCGATTCGATGTGTCCAAAGAACACAGGAAGCATGTACCAGATGAGCACTATGAACCAGGGAAGAAGAACTGTTGATAGGATACGAGGATACCAGAACCCGTGTTTTTTCTTCGCGAAGAAATACTCGATGATATTCGTGAAAAAGTACGCCCAGAAGCCGATCTTGAGATGTTCAAAGACAGACTCGTCAACTCCACAGATGGGCTTTAAGAATTCCCAGCCGGAGAGTTCGTAGCCAAAGTGAAGAACAGCGTAGATACCCAGAAAGATCAAAGCCTTCCAGAGCATCATCACACCTCCCCTATACGAAGCTTGTACAAATTCTAACACCAGAACAAAAAAGGGCGGAAATCCGCCCTTGAACACACTCCTGTTGGTAAAACTCTCACTCTTTCAGAAGGATCAAGACATCGAGCGGTTGCAGCCTCGCCTTTTTTTCATACGAATTTCCTTTGATCAGATCCCTGAACATTCCTTCCGGCAAGTCAACGATCTGCGGTTCATGAGAGTGATTGAAGAGAAAGTAGAAGGTCTTCTCTCCTTTGACTTTCTTTATCACCTCTACACCATCTGGCGGTGTGATCTCTGCTCTGAGATCGTGTTCTCTCTCTATGAACTTCACGAGATCCCATACAAGATCGAAAGACGCGGAAGAACCTACGTAGTAAACCCATCCACCACCGTATCTGTTTCTCAACACGGCAGGTTCGTTCATGTAATAGTCCCTTCCAAATCTTCCGAGCACTTCCGCAGTGGTGGTTTTTATGTAGTCAAACACCAAACTACACTCGTACCTTTTGCCAAACATCAAGATTTCGTTTTTCTCCTCAGGTGGCAAAGCATCTATTTCTTCCACACAGCCCCCCATAAGATCGCGAAGATAACCTGGATAACCTCCCAGAACAACCTGATCGTCTTCATCGACAATACCGCTCATTGTTGTGAGGATCAAGATTCCCCCGTTCGAGACGTAATCTTTCAGCTTCTGTGCAAGTTCTTCGCCCACCATGTAAAGCGCCGGAGCAACGATGATCCTGTATCCCTCAAAATTCTGATCTTTACCAACAACATCGACTCCAAGACCGGTTTTCACAAGTGCCTTGAAATACTTTTCTGCTTCGTTCAGGTACTTGAAGTCTATGTTCGGTGTCAGGGTGTCTTCCATCGCCCACCAGCTTTCCCAGTCGAACAGAAGGGCAGTCTGTGAGACTACTCTTGTGTCGAGAATATCCGATAGGGACTTTATCTCTTCTCCCACTCTCTTCACTTCCTGAAACACCCTCGTCCTGGTGCTGTCAACGTGTGTGATGACGGCCCCGTGGAACTTCTCCACACCACCCCTCGACTGTCTCAACTGAAAGAACATGAGAGTTTCGGCTCCATGAGCGAGAGCGTGATAACTCCAGAGTCTCATCTCACCAGGTCTTTTCTGGGGATTGTACCATCTCCAGCACGCCTGGGAAGGAGACTGTTCCATTAGAACAAAGGGCTGACCTTCTTTCAACCCTCGTATCAGAGAATGTCTCAACGAGATCACAGAGAAATCCTCTCTGTATCCGGGGTAGTTATCCCACGCTGCAACGTCCATGTGTTTTGCCCATTCGAAGTAGTTCCACTCTTTGAACGTGGCTGCGATCAGGTTCGTCGTGACCGGAACGTTCGGGGTGTGTTTCTTTATGGCCCGGTATTCTTCAAGGAAACATTCGAGCATGCTCTGCGTCATGAACCGTCTGTAGTCGAGGAACAGTTCTGGAAGAACGGATTGGTACCTATCTTTTCTCCAGAAAAGAACGCTCCTTGTTGTTGGAACGGGGATTTCCTCCCAGCTCGTAAACGTCTGCGACCAGAACCTCGTGTTCCACCTTCTATTCAGTTCATCGAGGGTACCGTACTTTTCCTTCAGCCAGTTCTGGAACTTTGCCCTGCACGTGTCGCAGTAACAGTAGTTCAGGTATTCGTTGTTCACGTGCCACAGAACAAGTGCGGGATGATCCTTGAAGTGTTCTGCGAGTTTTTCTGCGATATTTCTTGCAAAATATCTGTACTTTTCGCTGTTTGGACAGAAGTTCTGTCTGCCACCTTTTTCTCTTTTCACACCGTTCACGTCTGTGAGGAGTATTTCCGGGTACTTCTGCGTCATCCAGTGAGGAGGAGCGGATGTGGGAGTCGCAAGACAGACGTAGATGCCCTCTCTGTAAAGACGATCCATCACCTTCTCGAAAAACGAAAAATCGTAGGTGTTCTCATCCGGTTGCATCAGAGTCCATGAAAAGACACCGAGTGTTACCACGTTGATCCCTGCTTCTTTGAACATCTTGATGTCTCTTTCAAAGGTTTCCTCATCCCACTGCTCTGGGTAATAGTCCCCACCGTACCAGATCACAGGAAGTTTTGGATTGATCACCCTGTGTTCACCTCCAAAAAACCCCGGCGAGCGCCGGGGTGAATCGTCATTTCTGTTCTATGTAGAACTGTATCGGCATGGCGTTCCATGGGCTGAAGAACGGCGTTGCGGTCACCAGTTCTTCGGGTACATTCTTGAAGTTGTTCTTGACGATAGCGGGAGACACGTCCTCTCCCACAGTCCCTATCATCCAGAGGTTTTCTCTGTGGATCTTCGTCACTTCTTTCATGAGTTCCTTTATCTTCTCTGGATCGGGGGTGTTCTGGATCCCTTTCCAGAGGTCAAGCAGCCTTTCGAGTGGCTCTCTTATTCCCTCAGGAGGCACGATCGCATCTTCCTGCTGGAGGTATTCTTTTAGAGATTCTTCTCCTTCGAGGTAAGAACCTGCCCACTCAGCCCATCCAATGTACCAGGCAGCCGCGTACTCTGTACTTCCGGGAATGATCCACATGGGATCCACAAGGGGCTGACCTGCCCTGTCCATCACCCACGCCTGGGCATCGAACTCGTGTGCACTGAGCCTTGAATCGTAGAGGGACCTCTCAAGGTTTTCTATCTCGACCCACACACCGATCTGTTTCCAATACTCTTTCACCATCGTCCAGACATCAACGTGTGTCTGACCGGTGACCTGTATCGTGAACCTCAGAGGTCTTCCATCTGGAAGGAGTCTGTATTCGTGCTTGTCGTCCCACTTCAGTCCCATCTCATCGAGCAGTTTGTTCGCCCTGTCTGGATCGTACTCGGCGTACGCCTTTTCCCACTCAGGATCGTAGTATGGAGATCCACTCACGAAGGACGCCTGTCTTGGCTCTGCAAGGCCGTTGAAGAGTATCTCGTTGATCTCTTCTCTGTTGATGGCAAGTGAAAGTGCCTGCCTGAATCTCACATCCCTGAAGACTTCACCCAGAGCAGGATCTGGTGGATCAGAAATGTTCAGCATCACCATGCTCACAGAACCGTTGTCGGTACTCCATTTCAACACCTTGTATCCACCGGTCTTTGCGTTCTCGAGAAGGAGCGGCAGAACACCCGGACCAGGTCCCAGAAGACCTATGTGTCTCCACTGCATGTCGATTTCACCAGAGATCGCCTTCAGTATTATGACCTCACTGCTCTGAACGTACTCGTGCCTGATCCTGTCGATGTAAGGCAGTTGATTTCCTTCGATATCAACAGCTCAGAAGTACGGGTTTCTCTCGAGGATGTAGAACTGATCGGTGGGATCAGTCACAGGTTTCCACGGTGTTAGAACTGGTAGATCAAGACTTTCGAGAAAATCGCTCTTGTCGTCGAAGAGATCTACCCACGTGTTGTGCACACCGGGTACCATTTTCTTTTCTATCTCTTCCATCGGTGTGTACTTCGGGTGGAACTGTTTCAGGAAGTGCTTCGGTGCCCCTGTGAATCCTCTGTTTGCCACCTGAAGTAGGAACAGGGCGTAGGGCTGCTTGAATATGAACTTCACCGTGTATGGATCAGGTGCTTCAACCCTATCAAGGAGTCTGTACCAGGCGGGCTTTGCAGGGGTGAGGTCATCGTTTCCCAGGATGTCCTCTATCCAGAACAGAATGTCTTCCGAGGTGTAAGGATGACCATCTGACCACTTCGTTCCCTCTCTCAGATGAAAGACGTAGACCTTTCCGTCCTCGAGAATGTCCCAACCTTTCGCAAGACCCGGTACAAACTTTTCTCCGTTTTTATCCCAGAACACAAGGCTTGCCTGGTTGATCCTGGGAATTCCCCACCTGTCGGATGGTCCCTTCCAGACTCTTCTCCACGTGCCACCGTACTGTCCCACGCTCTCTTCGGGGACCACGACGAGCGGCTCTTTCGGAAGTCTTTCTTCGACGGGTGGAAGTTTTCCCTGTTTTACAAGTTCCGCAAGCATGGGTGCTTCATGGAATTTCTCGATCTTCTTCCCTGTTGCTTTGTAGTAATCTTCGGGTGTTGCATAGACACTCCAGGAAAGCCCTACCACAACAAGCAGCGAGATCATCAAAAAAGCGAAGACCTTTCTCATACGAACACACCCCCTTCGATGAATGATCTGCGAAAGATCGTTTCTTTTTTTCTACCAAACAATTTTCCCAACCATTATATTACCACCATCTCCCTCAGAAAAACAAACACAGAAAAATCCTATTTCCATGGTTTATTCACTGTTATCACAGATTATCGCCGTTTATCGTTCGATCTTCAATTTGAAACCGTATTTCCTGATTTGAAAATTTCATCAAGGAAATCTGTATTTGTATGAAAACATTTTCATGATAATCTTGATTAAAAATCAACTTCGCTTGAGGAGGGATAACATGCGGTTCATGGAGGGACTCTGGAGATTGAGGGAAGGGGTTCAGGTGTTCAGTGCGAAGCAGATATATGAATACTTCCGCGATGGAAAAAAACTTGTTCTTCACGTACCGTTCCAGAGAGTGGTGAGTCGCGGACAAACCCTTCAGGGCCCGGTTTTCGAGATCGAACTTTCCTCGCCGTTTGAAAACGTGATAAGGGTACAATTCAGGCATTTCAAAGGTGTTCAGCAGGGACTTCACTTTGAAACGTATCAGGACGAAAGTTTCGTTCCAGAGATCGTCGAAACAAACGACGGTTTGATCTTTTCCTCGGGGAAAACAAAGGCCGTTGTGAAGAAAGACCCCTTCAGCATTGAGTTCTTCTACGAGGATCGATTCCTCACAAGATCGACCCCCGGATACGCAATCGCCCCGGAAGGAAGGTTCTGTTTTGAGAGGCTCCACCTGAGCGTTGGAGAGTGTGTGTACGGCCTTGGAGAAAGGTTTTCTCCGTTTGTGAAGAATGGACAGAGGGTCATCATGTGGAACGAAGACGCAGGGACGATCTCCGATATGACGTACAAGAACATCCCCTTCTACGTGAGTAACAGAAAGTACGGGGTCTTCGTGAACGATCCCGGAAAGGTGGATTTCGAGATAGCAACAGAACATGTGGAAAAGGTTCAGTTCAGTGTGAAAGGAGAAACGCTGGATTACTTCGTCATTGCGGGAGAAGATCTGAAAGAAGTTCTGGAACGTTACACACTCCTCACGGGAAGACCTGAACTTCCACCTGCCTGGAGTTTTGGACTCTGGCTCACAACGTCCTTCACCACACAGTACGATGAGAAAACGGTGATGGAGTTCGTAGAGGGAATGAAAGAGAGGGATATCCCTCTCAGCGTTTTTCACTTCGACTGTTTCTGGATGAAGGAATTTCACTGGGTTGATTTCGAATGGAACAGGGAAAACTTTCCGGATCCAGAAGGCCTTTTGAAACGGCTGAAAGAAAAAGGCCTGAAGGTCTGTGTCTGGATAAACCCCTATGTATCGCAGTTCTCCAGTCTCTTTGACGAAGGAAAGAAAAAGGGCTACTTCCTGAAAAAATCAAACGGAGATGTTTGGCAAACGGACGACTGGCAACCGGGCATGGCGATCGTTGATTTCACGAATCCAGAAGCCAGAAAGTGGTTCGCTTCGAAACTGGAGAAATTGATAGATATGGGAGTTGACTGCTTTAAGACGGACTTTGGAGAGAGAATACCCACGGATGTGGTCTATCACGACGGATCCGATCCTGAGAAGATGCACAACTACTACACCTACCTGTACAACAAAACGGTTTTCGAAACCATTGAGAGAAAACTCGGAAAGAGAAACGCCGTCGTTTTCGCAAGATCCGCAACGGCGGGAAGTCAAAAATTCCCCGTTCACTGGGGAGGGGATTGTCTTGCCTCCTACGAGTCCATGGCAGAGACCCTGAGAGGAGGACTCTCTCTATCACTGTGTGGTTTTGGTTTCTGGAGCCACGACATCGGTGGTTTTGAGGACATCACAACGGCAGATCTGTACAAAAGATGGGTTGCTTTTGGCCTTCTTTCCTCCCACAGCAGGCTTCACGGTAACTCGATGTACAAGGTTCCATGGAACTTCGACGAAGAGGCAGTAGAGGTTCTCAGATTTTTCACGAAACTGAAATGCCGACTGATGCCGTACATCTTCTCCTGTGCAGTTGAAGCACATAAGAAGGGAATTCCCGTCATGAGACCCATGATTTTAGAGTTTCCAGACGATCCCACCTGTTCTTATCTGGACAAACAGTACATGCTTGGAGAATCGCTCCTCGTTGCCCCGATCTTCAGCGAAACTGGAGAGGTAACTTATTATCTTCCAGATGGAATCTGGACACATCTTCTCACGGGAGAAAGGGTGGAAGGAGGACGATGGAGAACGGAAAGGTACGACTATTTCGGTCTTCCTCTCTTTGTGAGACCGAACACCATCCTTCCCACGGGAAACACAGACAACAGGCCAGACTACGACTATGCAGACGGTGTCACGCTGAACGTCTTTGAAATATCCAGCAAAACGGCGAATGTCTACAACACATCCGGTGATCTCGAACTGTCCGTGAAGGTGGAAAGGAAGGAGAATGAAATACACGTTGAAGTTCTGAGGAACTCAGGGAAACCCTGGAAATTGTTCTTCTGGAATGAAAGAGTTGAAAACTTCGAAGGAGCAGAAATAGAAGAGACAGAAAAGGGAACAGCGGTAATCCTCAGATCTCAGAAAGCCATCCTGGAAGCAAAATGAGGGCGCGTAGCGCCCTCATTTCATCAAAACAAAATCGATACCGGCGATCTCACAGAAGATCCTGATCTCTTCCACGTAGTCTCCATAGACACCGTGGATGTGGTTGGAGGAATACCTGGACAAGAATTCATCTATCGGTGTTTCCATCTTCAAAAACGCGTGCGGCCAGTTGTTCTGTATGCTGTCTGCTATCTCGTAGTTCTTCTCCTCTCCAAAGTCTACAAACTCTCCAGGAACAACCGTGAACCTGTATCTACCACCTTCTCTTGTGAGTCTTCCAAGTGTCACCCTTCCAGGAGCTGCTATGTGTTTCACCGCAGCTCCACCTGCAGGGAAGTAGAAGGTCTGTGGGTAAAACTCCACCTTTTTCATGTTCTCATCCGGCTCGAACGATCTGACCGCAAAGTACGTGGCGTGGTTTCCTGAGTTGCACAGGTCCAGTATGTCGTACTCTTTTACGTAATGCCTCACGTCTGCAAAGAGCACCGGTGTTTTTGCGATCAGTTTGAATATCTGCATCGTGAGTGCACCGTCGGAATCTGCTTCTGTTGCACACACGATCGGTTCGTGCTTTCCTTCCCAATCGTAAGGATCGTTCAGGAAGGCCTCTGTCACGTCCATGGTGACAAAGTGTTCTGTGAGTTCGAGCTGACCTTTTATCCCCACAAAATCCAGTTCCATCTCTTCGATGATCTCTCTTACCGCGTGGTAGCTCTTTATCTGAAGTTCAAGTTTTTCCGGTGTGAGATATTTTCCATCGTAGTGGACCGCTTTCGCTTTTTCCTCTATCCAGAGTCTTCCTTTCCTTGCTCTTTCGTCAGGTATCTGCTGGCTTCTTCGAACGATCTCGAACTGGTCTATGTGTTCTACGTCCACTCCAAAGATCTTGTTCCACAGGTCCACGTTCGGAACAGCCGTGTACATCCCCATCGATCTTCCACCGAACACACCGTACCTTTGCCCTCTCAACTTCTTGTATGTGCTCCCTGCCCTGATGAACGCCAGAACTTTTCTGAGAACCTTTTCGTCTTCTATATCTCCCCACATCCTGTAGTGCTTTGTCCCATCCTGTTCCAGTGCTCCTGCTGCAGAAAGCATTGCCACCATCCCAGGATACTGGGGATTTATGTTGGAAAAGAGAAGAAAAGGCCCCGGTGCAAATTTGCTAGCAAGTACTGTAAAATGTGGAAACGCCCATACCGCGTAGTTGAATATCGTCACCTCTGCTCCCTCTTCTGCCAGCCTTTTTGCCTCTTTTTTCGCTATCGATGGCTTCCACACGACTTCTTTTGCCCTGATGACCTCCACCTCTCCTGTCTCTTCCAGTGTCCTTGCTATTTTGTCTTCGAACCCTTTCACGATTTTCTCCAGCTCTTTGTGTACGTACTCTCTCCCGTCAGAAAAACTGATGAGTCCTACTTTGTACTTTTCCTTCATTCTTCCACCACCTCTAGAACAAGGGTTATGCTGTCTGTTTCGAGGAGTTTTCGTGGAACGATGATTTCCACACCTTCTTCTGTGTTGTGGAATTTCAACCTTTCGCCCGTCAGAAAATGTCTTACCGCCCCAGATAGAGTGATATCTCTGATCGCGACTTTTTCCCCATCTGGAATTCCAAGAAAGATGATGAAGTACCTGTTGTTCTTTCTGGTAAAGCGAATTTCCATGCCATCTTTTGTTTTCGCACAGCACTTCCTCCATACGGAAGAGCCGTATATCACATCACCGTACTTTTCAAGCCATTTTCCAAGACCAAGAAGCCTTTCCTTCTGAAGATCAGGAATGGTTCCGTCTCCCTTTGGACCTACGTTCAAAAGAAGGTTTCCACCTTTACTCACCACATCCACCAGTGTGTACACAAGTTGCTCAACAGAGAGCATGTGTTCTGGGCCCTCGTTCTGGTTGTAGCCAAAGGAAAGTCCTATTCCCCTTGTGAATTCCCATTTATAACCTGGCAGATCTTCTGGATAGTTCACATGGTACTCCGCTGTTTTGAAATCCCAGTGTGGAACACCCCACCTGTCGTTCACGGCACCTTCCGGATGCTTGTTGTAATAGTAAGCAAAGAGATATTTCAAATCTTCTTTGCCCTTCTCGGGCCAGCCCATATCGTTCCAGAGAATATCGGGCAGATACAAATCTATGAGCTCCATGACCTGTTTGTAGGTGTAGTCTGCATACTCATAGGTGTGGGGTCTTATGTAGGAGAAATCCTCCGGATACCTTATCGGCTCGGTCGTAAAGCGCCAGTCCAGACCACCCGAGTAATAGACACCAAATCTCAAACCGGTGTCTCTAACAGCTTTTGCAAGTTCCCTTATGAGATCTCTTCTCGGCCCTTTCTTCACAGCGTTGAAATCCGTGTACCTCGTCCCCCAAAGGCAGAAACCGTCATGATGCTTTGTGGTCGGAATGACGTACTTCGCACCCGCTTTCTTGAAAAGATCAGCCCATTCGTAAGGATTCCATCTCTCCGCCGTGAAGAGGTCTGTAAAGCGATCGTACTCAAAGTTTTCACCGTAGGTTTTCACGTGATATTCCCAGGTGGGACTTCCCTTGATTCTGAGTGAGTTCTCATACCATTCAGCGTACGGGTTCTGAAAAAACCACACATCCATCGACACCTTTCCAAGTTCCCCGGTGGGTGTTGCCCAACCTGGAACAGAATAAAGTCCCCAGTGGATGAAGATCCCAAACTTTGCCTCATCGAACCATTTTGGAAGAGCATGCTCTTTCAGTGATTCCCATGTGGGGTTGTAGCGGGGTTTCATTGCTCATCACCTCTTTGCTATAGATCGTAGCTCTGAACAACCTCCTCATATTTCAATCCATCGTGTATGATGGATTTCAAAACCGTCAGAACTTCCTCCATGTTTTCTCTTTGCCACACGTTTCTTCCGAACATAATTCCTTTTGCGCCTGACTCTATCGATTCCTGGACTGTCTTTAAAATCTGTTTCAAGTCGTCTGACTTCGGCCCTCCCAGCACAAAGACAGGAACATGAAGCCTATGAATTATCCGAGAAAGACGGTCTTCTCCCAAGAACTGAATCTTCAGAATGTCCGCTCCTATCTCTACAGCTATTCTCGCAGCAGATTCTATGAGATCAGGCTCATTTCTTTCTGAAGAATTCTCTTCCCACAGGACCGGCTCGACTACTAGCGGCATATCCCAGCGTTCGCATTCTTCGACTGTTTCAGCAATTACCCGAACAACCTCAGCCTGTGCACTTTTTTCCAATCCCCAGGGGAAGAGAATCTTCACGGCGTCCACTGCCATCTTCACCGCCTGCTCTACAGAGTGTATCAACCTATGGGTGAATACTTTTTCGAATCTCCCTGGAATGGTTGAACCCACTGGGAAATCTATTGTAAGAATTCTGGCAGGGGCATTTTTCCCTTCGAACAGGTGTTCCGTCAGCTTTGCTATACCAGGGCTCAACAGAACTCCGTCCACGCCACAGGATATCGCTCTCTCTAAAGTCTTCACAGGATCTTCTAGTCCCTCTACGTTTCCAAATATTAAACCGTGATCTAGAGCAATAATAAGAGATCTTCCAGATTTCGGATTTAAAAGTTTTGAGAACCTCACTGCTTTCCCACCATACATCTGATTCACTCCTTATTTTAGAACCCGTAAATTCTGTTTCTGAGTTTTAGATACTCGAGGTATTTTTTCTGGAAATACTCACCTTCGTCTGGCTGGAAATACTCGTACTCAAAATTCTGTGAAGCTTCTTTGAAAAACTCTTCCCAATTCTTTTGGCCAATCTTTGCAATTTTGGCTATCATGGCAGCACCAAGGGCAACACTCTCGTGGACAGAAAGGACCTTTACAACTTTGCCAAAGACATTTGCTTTTACCTCCAACCACTCCCTTAGTTGACTGCCACCGCCTGTTGCCACAATCTCGTAGTCTTTCAATCCCAGTTTCTCGAATCCATTCAGACAGCTTCTCATTTCAAAAGCGGTTGATTCAAGAACAGTTGAGATGATAACATCCCGATCATCCGTGTCTTTCAGATTGAAGAATGCACCGCCGATTTCTTCCCTGTCGAACGTGCCACGAAGATAGGGGAAGAAGAAGACCGCGTTCTTTTGATATTTAAATGTCCTGAAAACAGAGTAATCCTCCTTAAGAATTTTGTTGAGAAGCCAGTCGATACAAAATCCACCCGTGGGAAGCCCTGTGAGAAGATAGTATTTACCAGGGATACAGTGAAAACCAGCCTGAAATATACTCGGAGCCTTTTTCAAGTACTTCTTTAGGGTTTCTTTGCTAACTGTCCAAAGTGCAGCCTCTGTCGTACCGGAGGAATCTAGTAACTTGGTTTCATCGTGAACACCGGCAGCATAGGAAGCGGTTATATGATCCTGCCCAGCTGTGGTCACAACTGTGTCCTTTGGAAGACCAGTCTCTTCAGAAATCTCTTTTCTTATTATTCCTCGAGAAGCACCGCTATCAACAACCTCCGGAAGATGCTCTTTCGGAATACCAGATGCCTCCACCAGTTCTTCATCCCACTTCCCGGTGAGTATATTCATCAAAAGTGTTCTTGAAGAGAGCACCCTATCCATCGCAATGTTTCCTGTCAACAAAAAGGCTATCAAACTTGCTACATCAAGCCATTTGTAAACTTCTTTGGCCAGTTCTTTGTTGTTCTTGTAAAACCTCTTCATTTTGAACACCGAGTATATCCACGAAGGCCACAATCCCGTTTTTTTGAATATCACATCCGATGGAACTTTTTTTAGAAACTCCCTGTATTCTTCCAGCACGTTCTTGTTGTACCACATCATCCCGTCCTGGAGTACTTCTCCATCCTGCGAAATTGGAAACACCGTCTCTCCGAGTGAAGAGATGCCGATAGCTTTTATCTTATCTTTTGTGCTCTCTGGAATTGATTTGAGAGAACTCAGAATCTCCACAAAAAGCTTTTTTGATGACAAAAGATCCCCCTCTTTGCTGGAAATCACTGGTGTTTTGAATTTTTTCAAAAACACAACTTTGAAATCATCATCGAACACCAGAACTTTTGTGTTGGTTGTCCCAACGTCTATTCCACAGTACACAAATGATCCCCCACTTTTTAGGGAGCAAAAATTCCTTTCATCAACGCTTTTTTATGAGACGACAGATACTCTCTTACTCCGTTGAGATCCAACCGGTCGGTGACGAGTTTCTCAAAAAGAAACTCCCCTGATTCTATGATCTTCACTGCTTCCTTCATGGTGAACGGATTGAGATAAGAACCGAGTATCTTCATCTCCTTCCGATAGATCTCAAAGGGTGAGATGTCGATGGTTCTGTTCTTTGCTATAACACTGAACTGAAGGAGAGTTCCACCTTTTCCAACGTGATCGAAACACACTTTGAATCCCTCTGCTGTTCCAGAACACTCAACGGCAAGGTCGTATTCACCTTTCGGTTCATCCACCCTCAACTCAAACGTTTGAGTGACGAATTCTGCACGCTTTTCGTCCTTTTCTGAAAGAACAATCTCTGCACCTGGAAAGATCTTCTTGAACACCAAACCAAAGATCACACCTATACTGCCTGCCCCCACTATGAGGATCCTGTCGAAAAACCCGTGCTTTACCATCTTCACTCCTTCGAGAACACACGAGAGTGGTTCTGCAAACACCGCTCTCTCCACCGGTACATTTTTCAAGGGATAAACCTGTGAATTTTCCACAAGAACGTACTCCGCAAAACCACCCGGCTCTGTCACCCCTGTCGCCTGAAGATTTTCACAGAACTGGGGCATTCCTTTTCTACAGAAACTGCACTCTCCACAGGATCTGTTGGGATCTATCACGACCATCTGACCCTTTTCAAAAGCATCGGACTTTTCGACAACACCTGCGATTTCATGCCCTGGAACAACCGGATAGTTCGCGTTCGTTTCTCCTGAGAAGATCTTGTAATCAGTCCCACAGATGCCACAGGCAAGGACTTTCACAAGTGTCTGTCCTTTTCCAGGAACGGGCGTTTCCAGATCCACAACTTCTGAATCACCAGGACTTTCTATGAGAAGTGCTTTCATAACTTCCCCTCCTCACCAGATGGTATACCCTCCATCTATCACAAGATCGTGACCGGTCATATAATCAGAGGCAGGACTTGCAAGAAAGATGACAGCACCTATCAGATCATCCACCTCCCCCAGCCTTCCAAGTGGAATCATATCGAGCCAAAGGGGAACAAGATCTTTCACCTCTGGAGACTCTATGAGAGGAGTTCTGATGTAGCCAGGGCTTATGCTGTTCACCCTTATACCGTACGGTGCCCACTCGGCGGCAAGTGATCTGGTGAGGTGTATCACGCCCGCTTTTGATGCGTTGTAGGCTGTCTGTTTTTGTGGCCTGTTCACTATATGACCCGACATCGAAGCGATGTTTATGATCTTTCCGTATTTTCTCTCCTTCATTGCGTGGAACTCTGCTTTTGCAGAAAGAAAAACCCCTACCATATTCACGTCTATGACCTTCTTCCACCTTTCCACCGGATAGTTCTCTGCCTCACACCAGTCACCTATTCCTGCGTTGTTAACACCTATGTCAAGTTTTCCCCAATTGTCCAGTACCTTCTTCACCGCATGGAAACAATCCGATTCTTTTGTCACATCCCCCACGTAGAAATCTGCTTCTTTGCCTTTTTCTCTTATCTCTTCAACTGTTTTTCGAGCCGTTTCTTCGTTGATGTCCATGATCAAAACGGATGCTCCTGCCTCTGCCAGTGCATGTGCGATGGCTTTTCCAATTCCCTGACCTCCACCTGTTACAAGAGCAGTTCTTCCCTCGAGAGAGAAAAGTCTTTCAAGAATCTGCATGGTTTCTCCTCCCATACCAATCGTTTCAACACAATATTAACACACTGCGGTTGAATCCGTGTAAGTATAATTGAGTTAAAGAGGCACAGGAGGTGTAAGGTGAATGAATGTTCTCTGCACCGGTGAAATCCTCATAGACTTCATCTCAGAAGATCGGGGAAAAAACCTTTCCCAGAGTGAACTCTTCAGGAAGAAAGCAGGAGGTTCTCCACTGAACGTTGCCGTTGCACTTCGAAGATTGGGAAGGCGCGTTTCTTTTCTTGGAAAACTCGGAAAAGATCAGTTCTCCTCGTTTCTTCTCGAAGCGATGAAAAAGGAAGGCATAGACACAACACACGTAGTTGTGGATCCTTCCTGCAAAACAACGCTCGCTTTTGTAGCGAGGGACGAGATGGGGAACCCGGATTTTGTGTTTTTCAGGGAAAATCCGGCGGACACAAATTTGAGACCTGAAGAGGTGAAACTCAATCCGGAGGATTTTTCTTTCCTCCACATCGGATCTTACTCCCTCGTTGTGGAACCTTCCCGCAGCACCTATCTGAAGGTGATGGAAGAATTTCTCAAAGCGGGAAAACCCGTCTCGTACGACCCGAACGTGAGGGCATCACTGATAGAAGATAGAGAATCGTTTGTGAAAGATTTCCTTGAGATTTCATCCAAGGTCGACATCGTAAAACTCAGTGACAAAGATCTTGAATACATCTTCCAGGAAGATCTGGAAACTTCCGTTGAGAAGATTCCGATAAGAGAAGATGCAGTGCTCTTTGTAACAATGGGAGAGAAGGGATGTCTTGTGAAGTACAGAGGTAAAGTGCGTATGGTACCTGCTTTCAAGGTAGAACCAGTCGACGCAACGGGATGTGGAGATTCCTTCACGGCTGCTTTGATACACAAATACCTGGAGAAAAAACCAGAAACGATTGAAGATGCCGTTGAGATGGGAAGGTTCGCAAACGCCGTTGCGGCCATCGTCATCACGAGGGTAGGTGGGGTGGATGCGATGCCCACGTTAGATGAAGTCGAAACCTTTCTATCGAACCAGAAACGTTGAGTTGATACTTCATTAACCAAAAACCAACCGAAATTTCTAAAAATCCCCAGTTGGCTCTTAAAGAAGATGAGAGAAAATAGCCTTTGGGAGGTGGAAAGATGAAGATCTTTCTGGACACGGCAAATCTAGAGGAGATCAAAAAAGGTGTCGAATGGGGAATCGTCGATGGAGTCACAACGAATCCCACACTGATCTCAAAAGAAGGAGCCGAGTTCAAGCAAAGGGTGAAAGAGATCTGTGATCTGGTGAAGGGACCCGTCTCCGCAGAGGTTGTTTCACTTGATTACAAGGGTATGGTGAAAGAAGCAAGAGAACTTGCCCAGCTCAGCGAATACGTGGTGATCAAGATACCCATGACACCCGATGGAATCAGAGCGGTGAAGACACTCTCTGCCGAAGGGATTAAGACGAACGTGACTCTGGTGTTCAGCCCGGCACAGGCCATCCTCGCCGCCAAAGCGGGCGCAACCTACGTGAGCCCCTTCATCGGAAGGATGGACGACCTCTCAAACGATGGAATGAGAATGCTCGCCGAAATAGTCGAGATCTACGACAACTACGGATTCGAGACGGAGATCATCGCTGCAAGCATCAGACATCCGATGCACGTGGTGGAGGCAGCCCTCATGGGTGTGGACATCGTGACGATGCCTTTTGCTGTGCTTGAAAAGCTCTTCAAACACCCGATGACAGACCTCGGTATAGAGCGTTTCATGAACGACTGGAAGAAGTACCTGGAGAACCTGAAGAAATAAAAAGCCCGCTTCCTGCGGGCTTTTTTCATGCAAGCCACATGTTGTCTATGTGAACGACCACCTTGCTTCCTTCGTAGCCCAGTATTTTCTTCAAATCGGAACTTCTGTGGCCAGATATCTTCTCAAGATCCGATGAGGAGTAGTTCACGATCCCGCGGCCCACAAGTTCTCCCTTCTCGTTCACTATCTCCACAACGTCCCCTACATCGAAGTTTCCCTCAACACGAACAACACCGACGGGAAGCAAACTTCCTCCATTCTTGAGAGCCTGTTCTGCTCCCTCGTTCACGTATATCCTCCCGGACGGCTCCGAAAGAAAAGCGATCCATGCCTTTTTTGCCCTCAGTCGCTCCCTGGGTTCAAAGACAGTACCAACGGATTCTCCTCTCACAAACCTGGTGAGGTTGGAGAGATCGTTTCCGTTGCAGATCGTCACTTTCACACCACACCTTGAAGCCATCAGAGCGGCTTCTATCTTGGATCTGATACCACCCGTTCCCCAGCTGCTTTTTCCAAGATCCTTCAACTCCACGGATTCGTCGAACCTTTCGACGAGTTTTCCATATTTGTCTATAACCCCATCCACCGTTGTGAAAAGTACAAGAATATCCGCATCCCACGCTATCGAAAACATCGCGGCGAGCGTGTCGTTGTCACCGAGCGTGATCTCCTCGGTCGCAACGGTGTCGTTCTCGTTCACAATCGGTACAACGTCGAACTCAGAAAGTCCTATCAGTGTGTTTCGGAGGTTGAGGTATCTTTTTCTGTCCGAGAAGGTGTCCCTTGTGAGCAGGATCTGAGCGATCTTGATGCCGTAAAAGTCGAAGGCGTTCTCGTAGACCTTCATGAGTTGTACCTGTCCCACCGCACAGAGAGCCTGCTTCGTGTGAAGATCCTGTGTTTTTTTTCCTTTTCCGAGATAGGTAAAGCCCGCTGCGCGGGCACCGGAGGTGATGATGGCAACTTCGTGTCCCTGCTTTTTCAAATGGGCGACCTCACGGCAGAGTTCTGCGATGTAAGATTTCCTCAGGCCAGAACTTCCAACAAGAAGATTGCTTCCCACTTTCACGACGATCTTCATATCATTCCCTCACATGATAGTCACCGAGAACAACGAACTTGTACGTGGTGAGTTCTCTGAGACCAACCGGTCCTCTTGCGTGGAACCTCTGGGTGCTGATCCCAATTTCTGCACCAAAACCAAACTGTCCTCCATCCGTGAACCTAGTGGAGGCGTTCACATAGACCGCCGCAGCATCTATTTCTGAGACGAACTTTTTTGCGTTCGAGTAGTTCTCCGTCAGGATTGACTCCGAATGACCCGTGGAGTATCTCTTTATGTGTTCGATCGCCTCATCCACATCTTTGACCACCTTCACCGCGATGATGAGATCCAGATACTCGGTGGGCCAGTCTTCTTCCGTTGCAGGGATCACGTCCGGCACAATTTCCCTTGTCTTTTCACAACCGCGAACTTCAACTCCGTGCTTTCTCAACTCCTCCACGATTACAGGAAGGAACTCTTTTGCTACCTTTTCGTGGACAAGGAGTTTTTCAGCGGCGTTACAGGTGCCGGGCCTCTGGGTCTTTGCGTTGATGATCACGGGGATCGCCTTCTTCAAATCTGCACTCTCATCGACGAAGATGTGACAGTTTCCAACCCCTGTTTCCAAGACGGGAACGGTTGCGTTGTCTCTGACGAAGCTGATAAGGCCATACCCTCCACGTGGAATGACAAGGGAGAGATACTCTCTGAGGCGAATCATCTCAAGAACGAGCGATCTGTCCGTGTTCTCTATGAACTCGATGGAACTTTCCGGAATCTCAGACTCTCTGAGCGCTTCTTTCATAGCGGAAACGATGGCTTTGTTCGAGTTCAGGGCGTCGGATCCTCCTCTGAGGAGGATCGTGTTTCCACTCTTCAAAGCGAGGATGGATGTTTCCACGGTGACGTTTGGCCTGGACTCGTAGATGATCCCTATGGGGCCTATGGGCACCCTTATCCTTGCGATTCTGAGGCCGTCTTCTCTCACCCAGGAGTCGATCACTTCTCCGACTGGATCTTTCAAACTGATCACCGTCTCGCACGCCTTTATCATCTCATCGATTCTCTTGTCGTTCAGAGCAAGTCTGTCCACCAGGGACTCCTTCACACCACGTGCACGAGCATTCTCCACATCTATTCTGTTTGCTTCGAGGATCTCCTTTCTCCTTTCGTCGAGTTTTCTGGCAATTTTCCTTATAGCATCGTTCTTTTTTCTCGTCTCGGCGTTTCTCAGAACGTCCCAAGCCTCCCGGACCTTTCTGGCCTTTTCGAGGAGTTCTTCCACAGCCCTCACCCCCTAAACCTTCGGAAAGGTGCCGTGTTTTTTCAGATAGTTCACGATCCCGTCTTCTTTCAGGATCCCAAGGAGAAACTTTGGTATCGGATTGAACCTGTACTCCTTTCCTGTGGTGAGATTCTTCAGCACTCCATTTTCGAGATCTATCTCCAGTTCGTCTCCCTGGTTGATCTCATCGACTTCCTTCAACTCTATGACGGGAAGCCCCACGTTGATGGCGTTTCTGTAGAAGATCCTCGCAAAGGATTTTGCCACGATACAGGAAACTCCGGCGATCTTTATGATGCGTGCGGCGTGCTCTCTGGAAGAGCCAAGGCCGAAGTTCTTTCCTGCCACTATGATGTCTCCCTTCTGAACTTTCTTTGCAAAATCTTCCATCGCATCTTCGAGGACGTGCTTTGCAAGTTCTTCGAGGTTGTTTCTCAGGTGAAAGTACCTTCCCGGTGCTATGTGATCGGTCGATATGTTGTCTCCGAACTTCCATACCCTTCCCCTTATCATGCTCTACCCTCCCTCAGATGAACCTTCTGGGATCTGCTATGTACCCGGCAACTGCTGTGGCTGCCGCTGTTGCAGGAGATGCAAGATAGATCTCTGCGTTGGGATTTCCCATCCTTCCCTTGAAGTTCCTGTTCTGAGTGGAAAGTACTCTTTCCCCATCTCCGAGCACTCCCATGTGGATTCCCACACAGGGACCACATCCCGGTGGAATGATGGCGGCTCCAAGTTCCACGAATCTTTTGATGATACCCTTTTCTAGGGCATCCATGTAGACTTTCCTGGATGCAGGCCCAACGATGAGCCTCACATCCGGGTGCTTGCCGTGTTTTTCCAGGATCCTCAGGGCGATTTCAAGGTCCTGGAGTCTTCCGTTGGTACAGGTTCCGATGAACACCTGGTCTATCTTTATCTTTTCCTTCTCCACCTCACTCACTTTCTTCACGTTGTCCACGTAGTGAGGCAGAGACACAAGAGGTTCAAGAGAAGATGCATCTATCTCCAGTTCCATCTCGTAGGTTGCATCCGGATCTGCCTTCAGTTCCCTGAAGTCTTCTTCTCTTCCCATTTTTTTCAGAAATTCTCTTGTTTTCTCATCGGACGGCATGAGACCTGCCTTGGCTCCCACTTCTACCGCCATGTTGGAGATGGTGAGTCTGTCTTCCACGTCCATGTTCTCGATACAGCTTCCGTGGAATTCAAGCGCTTTGTAGGTTGCTCCATCGCTCCTCAAGATGCGTGCGATCTCGAGAACGATGTCCTTTGCGTAGACTCCTTCCTGGAGTTTTCCTTCTATCACGATCTTTATCGTCTCAGGCACTTTGAACCAGTTCTGACCAAGGCCAAACACGATCGCAACGTCTGTGGAGCCCATTCCTGTCCCGAAAGCGCCCAGTCCACCCGCTGTACAAGTGTGCGAATCTGCACCAGTGACGAGGTCTCCTGGTTTCACGTATTTTTCCGCAAGAATCTGGTGGGAAATGCCATCTCCCGCATCGAAGACAGTGACTCCCATCTCTTTGCCGAACTCTCTCATCAATTTCTGTGAGTTCGAAAGCTCTTTTCTTGGACTCGGAGAGGCGTGATCGATGAACAAAAAGGCCTTTGGAACTCTCACCTCTCTGAAGCCAAGCTCTCTGAACTCCTTTATCATCAAAGGACCGGTTCCATCCTGGGCCATGGCCACATCCACTCTGGCAAGGACGATCTCTCCAGCCTTCACATCCCTTCCAACGTGTTCGGAAAAGATCTTCTCTGCAAGCGTCTTACCCATTCTCATCCCTCCGCTCGATGGGAATGTATTCGATGTTCAAAGGACCAACATATTCACTCGTTGGCCTGATCAGTTTGTTGTCGCTCACATACTCAATCACATGGGCCGTCCAGCCCACGACACGTGCGGTGGCGAACAGGGCGGTGAACATGTTCCTTGGGAACCCGAACTCCTCAAACAGGATACTGGAGTACAGATCCACGTTGGGATATATGTTCTTTATCCTGTTTGAAACTATGTAATCTTCAAGTTTACTGGCAATTCTGAAAAGCCGGCTGTCCTGAAAATGCCTCTGTAGAACCTCCTTCAGGTAGACCGCCCTCGGATCGTACGTCTTGTAGACTCTGTGTCCAAAACCCATGATTTTCCTTTTCTCTTTCAGACACTTTTGAACGAACTCTTCCACCCTGTCTTCGTTTCCGATCTCCTCGAGCATGGGCGGAACCTTTTCGCTTGCTCCACCGTGGAGAGGCCCTTTGAGAGCACCGAGAGCTCCAACGATACACGAGTAAAGATCGGAGAGGGTGGAGGCTATCACGAGGGCAGCGAAGGTGGAGGCGTTTATATCCTGCTCCATCAGAAGAATGAAGGCAGATTCCAGAAGGCGAACCTTTCCGTTCATCTCTCCAAACATCATGTAGTAGAAGTTCTCCACGTGCGACAGATCTTTCCTTGGCTTTATCGGTTCCTCTCCTTTTGAATACCTGTAGTAATACGCGAGAATGGTAGGGAAAACACTTGCGATCTTTATCGCTTTCTCCTTGAGATCTTCATCCACCCCGTCCGTTGAACCGTGTATTGAGAGAAATATCTTCAGAACATCGATGTAGTGAAGATTTCTGGGAAGATGGTAGAGTATGTTAACTGCCTCATCAGAAAGGTCTCTGTATTCTGCCATCTTCTTTTTGAACTCTTCCAGTTCGCTTTTGGTGGGAAGCTTCCCGTACCAGAGCAGGTATGCCGTCTCTTCAAAGGTCGATTTTTCCGCCAGTTCTTCGACCGGTATGCCCCGATAGTAGAGTCTCCCGTTGATGCCATCCAGATAACATATCGAACTTTTGCATACCTTGACACCTTCCAGTCCTTTTTGTATCAAAATAACACCTCCATGCTGTATAACTATACACCGGGATGATTAAAAATGAAGGAGGGCTTTGGGAAATTTTATCATACGAATTTGAAGTTGAAGTTAAACCATCACACATAGAAAATCTGGCATTTTAATGCTTTGGTTTGAGAAGAAGCTTTAACATTTCCGCAGAAAAATTGGTAGAATATGTTTTGAAGACATTAAGCACGGGGAGGGGTTGAAGTGGCTGAAAAATTAGGGATACTCGTTGGAGGAGGACCGGCACCTGGTATCAACAGTGTGATCAGTGCTGTCACCATCGAAGCCATAAACAACGGTCTTGAGGTGATCGGCATCTACGATGGTTTCAAACATCTGGTGGAAGGAAAAACGAACATGGTGAAAAAGCTCACCATCGAAGATGTGTCCAGAATTCACATCGAAGGAGGTTCCATCCTCAGAACCTCAAGGGTGAACCCCGCAAAATCCGAAGAGACACTTGAGAAAACCATTCAGGCCCTGAAGAAACTGGGAATAAAGTACCTCGTCACGATCGGAGGGGACGACACTGCCTTCTCCGCGAGCAAGGTGAGTGAAAGATCCAGAGGAGAAATAAAGGTGGTCCACGTTCCAAAGACGATAGACAACGACCTTCCTCTTCCAGAGAACATGCCTACCTTTGGCTTTGAGACGGCACGACACGTGGCAACAGAACTCGTCTACAACCTCATGCAGGACTCAAGAACAACAGACAGATGGTACTTTGTGGCGATGATGGGAAGGGAAGCGGGACACCTTGCCCTCGGCGTGGGAAAAGCTGCGAGTGCAACGATCACCATCATTCCCGAAGAGTTCAGAGAGGGTGTGACTCTCGAGGAGGTATGCGACGTTCTCGATGGAGCGATCCTGAAGAGAAAACTTATGGGAAGAAACGACGGGGTTGCGGTCATAGGTGAAGGAATCGCAGAGAAGATGGATCCGGAAGAACTTGCCAACATTCCAGGAGTGATAGTGGAAAAAGATCCACACGGCCATCTGAGGCTCGCTGAAATCCCACTTGCAACGATCCTGAAGAGGGCCATAGAGAAAAGGTTCGCTGAGAGGGGAGAAAAGATCCATATCGTCGATGTCACGATAGGTTACGAGCTCAGAAGCGCAAGACCCATTCCGTTCGACATCGTCTACACCAGAACACTCGGATACGGCGCTGTGAGATTTCTCCTTGGAGACTACTCGGACCTTCCGGGTGGCATGGTGTGTGTTGTCGGAGGAAGGATAAAGATCCTGCCGTTCGATGCCTTCATGGACCCGAAGACCGGTAGAACCAGGGTGAGACTGGTGGATGTTCGATCGGAAGATTACAGAGTAGCAAGAAAATACATGATAAGGCTGGAAAAGAAAGATCTCGAAGATCCCGAAACTCTCGAAAAACTAGCAAAGCTCGCAAAGATGGAACCTGAAGAATTCAAAAAGAAATACTGGCACACGACAGAGCTTCCATAAAACTTTTATGAGCCCCATCTTGGGGCTCATTATCTTTCTACAACGAGACCGTATTGGCTTGTGAAGAGCTCGTAATAAAAGCCTCGCTTTTGAATCAACTCATCGTGTTTTCCCATCTCCACAATTTCTCCGTCTCTTAAAACGATGATCAGATCTGCGTTTTTTATCGTGTTCAATCTGTGAGCTATGATGATGCTGGTCTTCCCCTCCATGAGTTTCCACATGGCCGACTGTATGCTCTTTTCTGTCTTCGTGTCGACGTTGCTCGTGGCCTCGTCCAGTATCAGAATCTTCGGGTTTGCAATGAAGACCCTGGTTATGGCAAGAAGTTGTCTCTGACCCTGACTCAGATCTTCGCCGTTGTCTGTGAGAATCGTGTCGTATCCCTCCGGAAGGTGCTTTATGAAGTGATCCGCATGTGTCAGTTTCGCCGCCTCTTTTATCTCCTCATCCGTTGCATCGGGATTGGCGTACCTCAGGTTCTCTTTCACGGTTGTTGAAAACAATATGGTATCCTGAAGAACGATTCCTATGTTAGATCTCAGAGAGCTCTTTTTTATCTTCCTTATGTCCACACCGTCGATGAGAATCTGTCCCTCATCCACTTCGTAGAATCTCATGAGAAGGTTCACTATGGTCGTCTTTCCAGAACCAGTGGGCCCCACCAGGGCGACTCTTTGACCGGGTTTTATGTGGAAGGTTATGTTCTTGAGAACTGGGGTTTTTTTGTCGTAGGAAAACCAGACGTTTCTGAACTCAATTTCTCCCCTCACATCTTTCAGTTCGATGGCTTCGGGATCATCTTTTTCTTCCTCGATATCGAGAATCTCGAATATTCTCTCTGCACTGGCGAGTGCCATCTGTATCATGTTGAACTGGTTCGAAAGTTCGTTCAGCGGTCTGGTGAACTGTCTGGAATACCCTATGAAGGTGGCAATTGTACCCACCGTGATCGTCCCTCTGAGAGCGAGCCATCCTCCAAAACCGCTGATCAGAGCAAACCCGAGGTTGTTGACCATGTTCATCAGAGGTGGCAGAATCCCCGAAAAAATCTGTGCTCTTGTTCCAACTTTTCTGAGAACTTCGTTCACGCGGTTGAACTTTTCTATTTCCTTTTCCTCACGGGTGAACAGTTTTATAACGGAAAGTCCGGAGATGTCCTCTTCTATTATCCCGTTGAGTTCGCCCAGGACCTTCTGGTTTTCGTAGAAGTACTTTCTTGTTCGGCTGGAGACAATCCTGGTGATCAGAACGGTCAGAGGAACGATGGAGAGTGTGACGAAAGAGAGGAGAACGTCGACCCTGAACATCATGATCACAACACCGATGAGGGTCACGATCCCAGAAAACACCTGGACAATGCTGTTTCCAAGAACGTTGTTTATGTTGTCCACATCGTTTATGAGTCTGCTCATGATGTCTCCGTGGGGTGTTTTATCAAAAAAACCAACCGGTATTCTCTGGAGCTTCTCAAAGAGCTCCTTTCTCATGCGAAAGACAACGTCCTGGGAAAGTCTCAGCATGAGTTTTCCCTGAAGCCAGAAGAGAAGAGAGGTGAGCACATAGATCGATCCAAGAACAAGCGCATACCTTGGAAGTCGATCGAACGCCCTTGGGACGAAGACCTCATCGATCGTTTTTCCTATTAGGTACGGCGAGAGTATCCCAAAAAAAGAAGATACCGTGACGAAAACAAAGACCAGTATCAGTGTGAGAGCATGTGGTCTCAGATAACCAAGAAATCTCTTCAAAGTGGCTTTTGGATTCTTCAATGTCGGCTTTTCCAGGACAGGACCGTGTGGTCGCCTTCTGAACTCAGGCATCGTTCACCACCCCGTTTCCAAACTGAGACTCGTATATCTCTTGATAAGGCCTGCAGTTCTTCAGGAGCTCTTCGTGAACGCCAAACCCGGCGATCTTTCCCTCGTGGAGAACCAGAATTCTGTCGGCAAGGAGCGCCGTCGGGATCTTCTGTGTGATGATGAACGTCGTGCATCCTTTTGTGTAGCGCTTTAAACCCTCCAGTATCCTCTTTTCCGTTATGGGATCGACGGAACTTGTGCAGTCATCCAGTATCAGAATCCTGGGTTTTTTCACGAGGGCCCGTGCTATGGAGAGCCTTTGTTTTTGGCCTCCCGAGAAGTTCCGCCCACCCCTTTCAACACGAGAATCGTAACCTTCGGGCAAACTGGCTATGAAATCGTGTATCTGGGCTATCTTCGCCGCTTCGATGATCTCTTCGTCTGTGGCATCTTCTCTGCCCCACTTCAGGTTCTCCTTCACGGTACCGGAGAACAGGATGGTCTCCTGAGGAACAACGGATATGTGTTTCCTCAGATCTTTCAACTTCACTATTTTCACATCCGTCTCATCAACCTTCACACATCCACGATCCGGATCGATGAGCCTTGGTATGAGGTTCATGAGGGTGGTCTTTCCGGAACCCGTCTCCCCCAGAACGGCAATGACCTCTCCTGGTTCTACAGAGAAGTTCACGTCACTGAGGACTGGCTCTGCCTCTTCGAAGTATCCGAACTCAACGTCTTCAAAAGAGACCTCCCCTTTCACACTGGAGAGAGCCAGAGCGCTTTCTGTCTCTTCGATTGCGGGTTTTTCGTTCAGCACCTCAAGAACCCTCTTTGCCGAAGCACCCGCTCTGACTATGAAGTTGAGTATGTTTCCGATCATCATGAGGGAAAACATGATCTGCATGAGATAGTTCGTGTACGCCATGATGCTTCCTATCTCCATCTGGTTGTTTTTGACCAAAATACCTCCAAACCAGAGAACACCGATCATTCCCATGTTCACTATGAAGATGAAAAGAGGCAGAGCAAAGACGATCAAAGAGAAAGCGTCGATGATAGATCTTCTCAGAGATTCGTTTGCCCTCCGGAAATTTTCATTTTCGTGTTCTTCTCTGCGGAATGCCCTGACCACCCTGATTCCCATGAGGTTTTCTCTCACAACCCTGTTCACTTCATCGGTGCTCTCCTGTATCTTTCGAAAGAGAGGACTTCCCTTTCTGGTGAGCCACACGAAAAGAAGTATTATGGGTGGTATCAAAAAGAGGAGGATGGAAGAAAGTCGGGCGTTGATGGACACCGCCATCACTATTCCACCCACAAAGAGCAAGGGAGCCCTCACAACGATTCTGAGAAGCATCATCACCAGATTTTGAAGCTGTGTAACGTCGTTGGTGAGGCGCGTGATCAGAGAAGATGTGTGGAATCTGTTCACGTTGGAGACAGAAAAGCTCATTACCTTCTTGAACAAATCTTTCCTCAAGTCGGCACCGAAGTTCTGACTGGCATAACTCGCAAAGATGGTGCAGCCAATTCCTCCAACCGCTCCTATCAGCGCCACCACAAACATCAGCGTTCCTGTCTTCAGAACCATAGAAAGATCTCCTCGGGCTATTCCCTCGTCGACGATGCGCGCCAGAAGCGTTGGCTGTGCAAGATCACATATCACTTCCACGACCATGAAGAGGGGTGCAAGAACGGCGAACAACCAGTAAGGCTTAAGATAGCCTGCAAGCGTTCTCATTTTTCATTTTTCCCTCCATAAACGATGCTGTACACCTTCTTTTCGAACTCTTCTGTGATCTGTTTTAGTTTGCTTTTCTGGTCTGAACTCAGGTTCTTCACGTTCTTGAAGATCACATCCATCACATTCCTTATGGAAGATCCGCATATTTCAGAGAACATCCTGAACCTTTCGGCAAACTCCAGCGCTTCTTTTATCTCCTTTTCATGTTCTTTCAGAAACTTTCTTCCTTTCTCGCTCAAGCGGTAGATCTTCTTTTTTCCCTCTTCGTGTGTCTCTATGTACCTTTGTTTCCTGAGAGAGGAAAGAACGGGATACAGTGCACCGGGACTTGGCGGCTCTGCCCCCATGATCTGAGAGATCTTCTTCATTATGTGGTACCCATGAGATGGCTCCTGGGAGATGACATGAAGAACAAGAAACTTGAGGTGTCCTTTGATATCTCGCATGATTATCACCAGATATATCTTTAGATTATTCGTTCAACAGAAATTATAACCGATATCCAGGAACGTTTCAAAATATCTCTCTGGAGAAACTCTTCAAAAGTTTCATTTCGTCGAAAACATCCAGGATGGTGAACCTGTCTCTGATGGTGTTTGAGAGTCTCACGATCTTCGAGAGAAATTCTCTTCTGTACTTTCTGATCATCGAAGTCACATCTATCGTTTCAAGGGCTTTTTTGAGAAGCGGGAGAAATTCACTGTAGATATCCTCCAGTGCTTTTCTGATCTTTTCCAGATCGACTCTTTGAAATCTTTTCCCTTCGTAGGTCTTCAGAAATTCCATCACTTTCTTCTCATCGAAAAGCTCCAGAAGTTCTTTTCTTCTCTCGTCTATGGGGAAATCCTCCACGGGTAGGTTCTTTTCTTCCATCAACACCTCGTACGCCTTCATGGAAACAAAGACCCCTATCATAACGGTCAGACCATGGAACGGAGGGAGTTCCCCCCTTTCTTCATGGAACATCTCTATGAGATGAGATACCATGTGCTCGGCACCGGATGCTGGTCTTGAACTTCCCATGATCACCATGTTCAAACCAGAGACGAGTTGGGCATTCATGAGAGTCCTGACAGCGATCTTTTCTCTTTTCAGGATGTCTTCGGATCTCAGCAGGACTTCTTTCAGAAGGTCCTTTATATCATCCCAGACGAAATCGCAAATGTACTCGTTGTTTGTGATATGTGAAAGAATCCAGTCCATTCTCGCCGGGACCTTCGCGATGATGTCTCCGACACCTGCTCTCAGAAGATCGATCGGTGCATTTCTCAAGATATCAATGTCGATCAGGATCTTTCTTGGTGGTATCGCCTTGAACGTCTTTTTCACACCATCCACCAGAACGGGGGCAACGGTGGAAGTGTACGCATCGACGGAGGGAGCCGTGGGAACACATGAGAACTGTTTCCCGGAAAGGTACGCAGCGTACCTTGCTATGTCGGTGAGGCTGCCCGATCCGATCGAGACGATTTCCGGAAAGTCACCGGACTCTTCGATCACCCTATTCACGTTTTCCACGGTGGTGAGAGGCCTTTTCTCTGCAAAGACAAAAGACCGCCTCTCTGGCAGATTCACCAGAGAAGCGGTGTTCAGATCCGCTATGAAAAACGCTTCCGGGAAGATGTCCGGTGCGCTTTTTATGGACGACTCCACGATTTCTATGTCTGGAACCTCATGAATTCTTCCGCAGGTGCACTCAAAGGTCTTACCGAGAATGTCCTTCATTTTTTCACAGCCTCGCCATCAGATCTTTTGTTCTCTCGTAGAGCTCCCTGTATATCTCGTAGTACCTGTCGTATACCTTCTTGTTCTCTGGATCTGGCTCCACAGGATCTTTGTACTTCACCCACTCTTTTATCCTCTCCGGTCTGTCTATGACTCCTGTTCCAAGTCCCGCAAGGAAGGCATCTCCGTAGGGAGCCTCCACAAGGCTTGCCACCTGTCTCATCTTGAAACCGGTGACGTCCGCGAATATTTTAACCCAGACGGAGGATTTCGAAACACCACCGACGATCCAGCATTCGTCGTTCAGTTTCAGACCAGCCTTCAGTCCCTCTTCCATGTTGTGTCTCAGAGCGTACGCTCCACCCTCCATCAGCGCTCTGTAGAGGTGCGCTCTTTTGTGGTACAGTGTGACTCCAAAGAACACACCCCTTGCGGTGGGATCCCAGATCGGTGACCTCTCTCCCATGAAGTATGGAAGAACAACGATGCCTTCACTTCCGGCGGGAATATCCTTCACTTCTTTATCGAAGAGTTGATACGGTGATATACCCGTTCTTTCGCCGACGATCGTCTCGCTTTCTCCGAACTGCTCCTTGAACCATCTTGCAAGAGCTCCCGTTGTAGCGGATCCTCCGAACGTGTAGATCCTCTCGGTATCGTAGACCACGTACGGATAGTTCACAAGCCCAAAAGCAAGTTTTGATCCATCGTGCACGGTTCCCCAACAGGTGGATGTTCCCACCATTGCCACGTGTTCTCCTTCCTCGAGTGCACCGGCAGAAAGCTGTGCCACAGGAGCGTCTATTCCCCCCGCAACCACAGGTGTTCCCTCGAGAAGACCACACAGTTCAGAAGCTTCCTTCGTTACCCTTCCAACCACGTCCGAAGATTTCACGATTCTTTCTGGTAGAAGCTCGATCGGAATGCCCAGTATGTCGCACATCTCCTTTGACCAGTTGAGTTTTCTGATGTCGAAAACGCCTCCGAGGTTTCCCGCAGAAGAATAATCTATGACGACTTCTCCTGTCATCTGGTAGATCACGTAATCTTTTGGGGTGATGAACTTGTAGATCTTCTTCCATATCTCGGGTTCGTTGTTTCTGATCCACATGATCTTGGTGAAGCCAAAGTAAGAATCCACATAGTTTCCTGTGATCTCGAAGAGTTTTTCCCTGGGAACGTTCTGTTTCACCCACTCTGTTTCCTTCACCGCCCTTCTGTCCATCCAGATGAGACAGGGCCGCAGAGGTTGCATGTTTCTATCGACGGGTATACCGGATCCCCCGTAGAGTCCACTTATTGCGATCCCGGCGATCTCCTTTTTTGGAACACCGGACTTTTCCACCACTTCCTTCACTGTTTCAAACACTGCCTTCACCCACACATCAGGCCACTGCTCCGCCCAGTTCGGCCTTGGTGTGATCACTTCGTACTCCCTGAGGGCTTCTGCAAGCACTTCTCCTTTTTCGTTCACAATAACAGACTTTGTTCCCTGCGTTCCTATATCACTTCCGATGAGGTACATGCTCTCCCCCCTCACTTCTGCCCGTATTTGGTGTGGTACTGGTTGTAAAGACGATCGACCTCTTCAGAAGGTAGAGGTTCTGGTTTTCCTGCAAGTGTTGCAAAGTATGCCGCTTTTGCAACTTCTTCCAGAAAGATGGCCTTCTTCACAGCGTCCTCTATGGAGGTTCCCACGACCATCACACCGTGTTTTCTGAGGAGAACGGCACCGGATCTTCCGATCACCTTCAAAACGGCTTTCCCTATCGCCTCAGATCCAACGGGAGCGTACTCCGTCAGGGGAATCTCCTCACCGAACACGTCCGCGTGGGCTGTGCAGAGGACGGGAATGGGTTTTTCGAGGATCGCCCACACCATGGCGAACGTGGAGTGGGTATGGATCACAGACCTTGCCCAGTCCAGGTGTCTGTACAGATAAAGATGGGTGGCCGTGTCGACGGATGGTTTTTTCTCGCCTTCTACCACGTTCCCCTCCAGATCCACCACGACGAAATCTTCCGGTTTCAAGACGGTGTAGGGAACACCAGAGGGCTTTATCAGGACATGTTCTCCTATTCGCACACTCACGTTCCCGCTCGTGTAAGCAACAAGACCGTATTTCTCCAGTATCATGTGGGCATCGTAAAGATCTTTCCTTTCCTTTTCGTACATGGTTTTTACCTCCTTTATGGGTAAACGTACGGTCAAAATTTTTCGTGCGAAAAGTTCTCATTCTTTATCAACCTGCTACTTTCATTCTTCCGTTGAAAATCTGTAAACAGTAACCTGCCTGTACTCTTCCCCCGGTCTCAGGATGGTAGTTGGAAAGTTTGGATGATTCGGAGAATCAGGAAAGTGCTGAGTCTCAAGGCACAGACCGGAATAGGAACCGTAGTATCTTCCACATTTTCCTTTTACGTCAAGGAAGTTCCCCGTGTAGAGTTGAAGACCAGGTTCCGTTGTGTACACCTTCATGACGCGGCCGGATTTTCTGTCCTTCAAAACGGCCGCTAGTTTCAACTCTCCATCTTTGCCGTTCAGAACGTAGTTTATGTCAAATCCTCTGACTGGTGTGTCTTTCAGCGGTTCGATCGCATCTTTCAGTCTTCTGAAAGACCTCAGATCGTACGGTGTCCCTTCGACCGGTGTGATCTCTCCCGTGGGTATGAGATTTTCATCAACGGGGGTGTAGTGATCGGCGTTTATCATGAGTTCGTGGTCCAGAATCGTTCCTTCGCCAGAGAGATTGAAGTAAGAGTGGTGTGTGAGGTTCACAATGGTGGGTTTGTCCGTTGTGGCATGGTATTCTATCCTCAACTCGTTTTCGTTCGTGAGAGTGTAGATAACGGTGAGATCCAGGTTCCCAGGGTAGCCCTCCTCACCATCGTGACTGAGATACTTCAGAACGAGAGAAGGCCCATCGGGTGTCTTCATGGGAATTGCTTTGAAGACCCTCGTGTAGAACCCCCTCACGCCACCGTGGAGGGCGTTCGGCCTGTCTCCATCGTTCAGTGCGAGTTGATACGTGACCCCGTCGATTTCGAACCTTCCACTGGCTATCCTGTTTGCATACCTTCCCACGATTGCCCCAAAGAAGAAATTGGAATTCTTCTCCTCGTACTCCTGAAAGGTATCGAACCCCAGCACAACATCAGAAAGGGTGCCAGATTTATCTGGCACCCACAGCTCTCTCACTATCGCACCATAGGTGATGATCTTCACCATCGCACCGTTTCTGTTTATGAGTGTGTACTGATGAACGGGTATTCCCTCAGATGTTGTCCCGAAGAACTCCTTCTCGATATGGCACATCAGATAGTCCATTGCCTTCTCCCCCTGAAAGCAGATTTCTCTACTCCAATTCTATCTCAATCACACTGCAGGAGAAAGGTTTAAAAGTATGTTCAAATTCGGTGTCAACCGTGATGGTCTCAGAGGTGATGTCAACGACGTTTGGATTCTCCATGGTGTTTCTTGCGTTCACATCTGGTCCTGTGAGCGTGTAAACTGTGGCTTTTTTCTGTCCCAGACCTTCCACTCTGATAGGAACTTTCAGGGCATCTTCCTTCCTGTAATTTACAACGGCTATGACGAGTTTTTTACCGTCTTCCGAGACGGAGGCAGCCGCATCCAGGAAGGGAACGTTTTCAACGGAGAAGGGCATCTTGTTGATGAACATGACTCCCTCTACACTGTATGTCTCCGATTCAACGTGGGTCTTGACGAGTTTTTCTCCGGAATGATTCACGATGAGTTCGAAGGCCTTGTAGACAGGTGTGAGAATGAGACCGTCTTTTTCCGTGTGTATGGCACCGAGGGCGTTCACAAGCTGTGCGAGGTTGGCAAGCGGTACGATGTCACTCATCTTCTGAAGGAGTACGAGTACCCCGCACGCGAAGATACCGTCCTTGAGATCGTAAGGTTCTTCGAGTTTGTTGTCGGAAACTCTGTACCACACGTTCCACTCGTCCAGGGCGATCTTCACACCCCTCTTTCTTGCAACCTCCACCGTGTCGATAAGCTTCTTTACTCCGATGAGTCTTTCTTTGAGGAGATAGACCGTGGAAACCGTTTCGTAGTAGTCGTCAGATCCCGTGTAGAAGTGATAGGATATGTAATCTATCACATCACCTGCTTCCTGGAGAACCTTCAAGTTCCAGATGGGATCATCACAGCCGACGGCGATTGCTTTGATGGTCGGATCGAAAACCTTCATCCATTTTGTGTATTCTTTGGCAGCCCTTGCGTATTCGTCTGCCGTCATGTGGCCTATCTGCCACTCGCCCCACATCTCGTTTCCTATTCCCCAGAACTTCACGTTGTAGGGTTCTGAATGTCCGTATTTTCTTCTGAGTTGAGCGTAGTAGGTGTTTCCTTTCCCGTTGCAGTATTCAAGCCAGTGAAGGGCCTCATCGAGCGTTCCCGTGCCCATGTTGATACAGATGTAGGGTTCTGCTCCTATCTCCCGACAGTATTCGATGAATTCGTCCGTTCCAAACCTGTTCGGTTCTTCCTGCTGCCACGCTAGGTCGAACCTGACGGGTCTTTGATCCTTGGGACCGATACCATCCTCCCAGTGGTAGTTCGATGCAAAGTTTCCACCCGGCCATCTCAGATTCGGAACCTTTATCCTCTTCACCGCTTCCAGCACATCCTTCCTGAAACCCCTCTCATCCGAAAGCGGTGAACCTTCTTCGTAGATTCCTCCGTAGATACATCTTCCCAGATGTTCCGTGAAATGACCGTAGATGTGTCTGCTGATCGGCTTAACGATCTTTTTTGGATCGACAACGATCCTGTAGGCCATACTCTTTTCCCTCCTCACTCCAAAAAAGTTGGTGTTATCGAAATACCTATGATCGACCATTGACGGCGGAAGAAGTGAAGGCACTGTACTATCAGGGAAAAAAGTAGAATTTCTATACCTTGAAAAATCAAAGGCCCCATTTTGGGGCCTTTTTTATGACTTCAATAACCACACCACCATAGCACCGGGCTGTCTGTTCGCCCACATGTGGTAGGGAACAAGGGTGAATTTCGCCACCTTTTCTTTAGGTTCAGATATCTTTCTGTACAGCGCTCCTTCCCAGTCGGAAGTGACAAGTGCCTTCCCCGTTCCCCTGAGAAACACAGCATCTCTGTCGAGTATCTTTGCTCTTTCTTCTTCCAGATCCTCTGAGCCCACCCCAAGCGTCCACACGTGAAAGTTCGGATTGTCCACCTGCTCAGCACAGTAGATAACTGGCCCTCTCTTCACCGCCACTTTCCCCAAATTGTCCCTCACGAACGGATGAGATTCTACGAGTTCTACCCTCATAGGAAGTGAAAGTTCTATTCTATGGCCTCCCTTCCAGTTTCGATTCAGTTTCACATAACCGTTCTGTGGCTCAAGATCGAGAGTTTCTCCATCCACTCTGATAGAGAAATCATCTGCCCAGGTGGGAATTCTGAGATAAATGGAGAAAGGCTCTTCGATCTCAGTCTCGATCGAAAGAACTATCTCACCACTCCAGGGGTAATCCGTTTCCTGCTCTATCTTCACAGTTGATCCTTTGAATGACACCTTTGCTGTGCTTTTTTCGTACAGATGGACCTGCACTCCATCGTTTGATGTGGTGTACATGTATCCCGGGAAGGAGGCGATAAATCTTGCAAGGTTTGGAGGGCAGCATGCACAGTCGAACCACTTCTGTCTTCTTGTTCTTCCAGAATCCTCCAGCGGATTGAAATAGAAATAATGTTTCCCATCGAGGGATATTCCTGAGAGAAGGCCGTTGTAGAGAACCTGTTCCATCACATCTGCAAATTTTCCATCGCCTGTTGCAAGAAGCATCCTGAAGTTCCACATGAAATTCGCTATGCTGGCACAGGATTCAGCATAGGACCTTCTGTTTGGAAGCTCATACTCTTCACCGAAAGATTCCCAGTCGTGTCTTGAACCAGCACCCCCTGTGATGTACATCTTCTTCGTCACGAAATTCTCCCAGAGTCTGTTGAGAGCCTGCCAGATCTTCTCGTCACCCGTCTCAAGATAAAGATCGGTGGCACCAGCACAGAGGTAAAGTGCCCTCACAGCGTGTCCTGTGATCTCTTCCAGTTCCACAAATGGTTTATGATCGATGAAATATTCTGGCCCAGGGTTTCTTGGTACACTGGCTAGCCCTTTTCCACGTGCGTAGATGAAGTATCTTGCAAGATCCAGATATTTCTTCTCTCCTGTTTCTCTGTAGAGTTCAACGAGTGCCATTTCCACTTCGGGATGTCCTGGTGCTCCTTCCTTCTTTCCAGGTCCAAAGGTGTTGTAGATATGATCCGCAAACCTCTTTGCCACATTGAAGAGTGAGTCCTTACCGGTTACCCTTCTGTGGGCAACGGCAGCCTGAATCAGGTGTCCTGCGTTGTAGAGTTCGTGGTTCCATGCAAGGTTCGTCCAGCGCTCTTTTTTCCTTTCTCCAGAAAGGTATGTTCCAAGGTAGCCGTCTTCATCCTGTGCTGCTTTCACCTCTTCTATCACGCTGTCAAGGATCTTCTCCAGTTCTGGTAGTTCTCTGTTTGCCAGAGCAAAAGAAACCGCCTCGGACCATTTGTAAACATCTGTATCATCGAAAGGAAAGAAAGTTTTGTAAGAACCTTCCATCTTTCCGGAAGCGATCCTGAAGTTGTCCAGTCTTCCTGTGCTTTCCAGAAGATCGTATTGAGTGGGAAGGGTGACGTTGACAAGAGTTTCGAAGTACTTCCCCATGAACCCTTTCACCTTTACAGAACCAACAGGTACTGTTTTGAGTTTCGCATAAGGACTTCTGGAAACGTTGACGATCCTGGACATGAACAAACCTCCTTTGCCTTTTATCCCTTCACCGCACCGAAGGTGAGTCCTCTGATGAGATATCTCTGGGCGATGAGGGCGAAAACCACAACTGGAAGCATGGTGACGATACCCGCGGCTGACAAAGGTCCCCATGCAACCCTCCAGCCCGTGATGTATCTTCCAAGGAAGATGGGAAGCGTCTGTGCCCGGGCGTCGTTGGTCAACACGAGAGCAAGAAGGAACTCTCCCCAACTCTGAATGAGCGAAAGAACAGCGACCGCTGCGAGCCCCGGGGCACTGAGGGGAAGAACCACGTAGAAGAAGGCCTGAAACGGCGTTGCTCCATCGACATAGGCTGCTTCGTCTATCTCTCTTGGAATCTCCCTGAAGAAGCTTATGAGAAGCCACACACCAAGGGGTACCACTATAACAAGATGGGAAAGTATGAGTGCCCACCAGGTGTTTATGAGTCTCAGCTTTGTGAATATCACGTACAGCGGAACGGCAGAGACGATGGGTGGAAGCATCCTGATGGAAATGATCCACTCCGCAAGGAACGGTCCCCCAACCCTGTACCGGGCGATGGCGTAAGCAGCAAGGGCACTGATCACCGTTCCTATGAGAGCCACGGAAACACCGACAACGATGCTGTTCCTAAGGTACGGAAAGATGTTCTCAATAGAACCCGTCGTACCACCGAAGACTTCTGTTTCTTTTGCTCCAAAGAAGTTGGAAAGGGTGGGTCTTGTCGGAAAGAACTTTGGTGGCATGGTGAACCACTCGTTCGAAGGCTTGAAAGCCGTGATAACAAGCCAGTACACGGGAAACAGAAAGAATATCAGACAAACAGCAACAAGGATGTATCTTACAACTTTAAAGATTTTCCTCATTATTCTTCACCCCCGAATCCCAGTTGCTGCCTCATCCTCACAAGTCTGAAGACCACATTCACAAGAACTATGGCCACAATCAAAAGCAACACACTCAACGCTGAAGCATAGCCAATGTTCCATCCAAACGAGATTCCAACTTTGTATATGTAAAAGCTGTAGGTGTGGGTTGCAGAACCCGGGCCACCCCATGTTGTCATGAAGACAATATCGAAGGTCTTCAGACAGTCGATGATCCTCAAAACAAGAGCAACAAGAATCAAAGGCCTTAGAAGGGGAAACTCCACGTGAAGAAACACCTTTCCCCAGTCAGCACCATCCACACGGGCTGCATCGATGAGATCCTGAGGGATGGACTGAAGGCCTGCATAGATCATGAGGAAGATGAAAGGAGTCCACTGCCAGATGTCTATTATTATGATTCCAAGCTGTGCGTAGAACGGATCACCAAGCCACGAGATCTTGGGAACACCAAAGAGCGATAAAAACCAGTTCACTGGACCAAAAGCGAAATTGTAAAGCATCTTCCAGGCAACACCAGAAACGGCAGGTGGAATCATCATGGGAATGAGAAGAGAGGACCTGATGATCTTTTCTCCCCTAACTCCTCTTATCAGGAAGGCTATGAGAACACCGAGGACAAGTTCCACAGGAACTGCTATCGAGAGAAGTTTTATGGTGAACTTCATGGATTCTATAGCGGTTGAGTCTTTGAAAATCTGGAAGTAATTTGAAAGACCTATGAAGTGTGTTTCGGCACTTCTGGACAGGTCGTAGTCTCTGAAGGAGGCCCAGATCATGAAGCCAAAGGGATATATCGTCATCGCAAGAAAGAGTGCAAGGACAGGAAGGACCATCAACCAGGGAACGACTCTTCGCTTCATATGGAAAGGGGGCAGACGCCCCCTCTTCACCTCCTTATTTGCCGAGAATCTCTTCCCACTTCTTTGCAAGATCGTTCAGCGTTTCCATGGAGAGTGGAAGTTCTCCAGAGAGGATCTTGGAGAAGGTCTCAACGGTGATGTCTTCGAGTCTTGGTTCTTCCGGAATCCTTGGTCTGTGAGTCTGCGTGACGTACGTCACCTCAAGGGCTGGTACCCTGGGATCAGCAGCCCTCACTTCTGGATCTTTGAGCGTCGAGATTCTGGCTGGTGCGACGGCAAATTTCAGGAACTTGTTCTTGTCAGCCCATTTGCTGGTGGCAAAGACGATGAATTTGAACGCCGCTATCTTCTTCTCTTCGGGTATGAATTTGTTGATACCGAGGGCCCACTGACCGCTCACGGAACGACCCGGCATGGGAATGATGCCAACTTTGTCTTCACCGAGTGTGCTCTTGAAGATCAGATACGGTCCTGTCCATTGAGGAACCATGGCAACGAGTCCCTGGTTGAAATATTCGATCGTTTCACCGTAGTCGGATCCGAGAGGATCCGGACTGTACGGCATGAGTTTCTTCATCATCTCGAGTGCCTTCAGTCCCTCTTCACTGTTGAAAGCAGGTTTATGGTCGGCGGTGAAGTACTCTCCGTACTCAAGATCGGCGGTTCCGTGTCTCATGATACCAAGAGGTGCGTTCCTGTATTCTCCAAAGAACAACAGGTACATGTAGAAGAGTGTGTGGGTTCTCGGGAACATGAGGGCGATTCCGTATTCAGTTGGAGAGTTCTTGTTGTATTTCTTGGTGAAAAATTCGGCTATGTCCACAACTTCCTCCCAGGTTGTCGGCAGTGTGAGTTCTCTACCGTACTTTTCCTTGAAGGCCTGTCTGATCTTTGGATCTTCGAACAAATCCTTTCTGTAGTAGAAGAGCATCGTGTTGTTGTAGAACGGAAGACCAATGAGTTTTCCCTGCCACTTTCCGGATTCTTCAAGAACCTGCGGTATGAAGTCGTCCAGGTCATAATCTTCTGGAACAAGCTCTGGATGTTGTTTCATGAATTCTCCGAGATCGACCAGACCAAAAGAGACGGCTCCCGTTGTCATCACGTCGTAGGTGAACGCATCAAATGAACCTGCCTGGGATCTCAGATCCTGAAGCAGTTTTGGATACAACACTTCCCACGAAAGTGGAACGATCTCTACCTGGATATCCGTGTTTTTCTTCATGAACTCCTGTGCAAGCCACTTCAAGGCATCTGCGTTGTCTGGAGAACAGAGAACCGAAATCTTGACCGAGAAGATGAAAGATGCGACAACGAGTAAGACCACCAGGAAAAGTTTTTTCATGGAAATCCCCCCCACTCAAAAATGGTTGATATCGGTACGTACCAGTTGAAGTATATCACATCTGTCAATAAAGAATCACCCTACAGTCAATTTGTTAACATTCACTTCCCTGGTGTTGTGTTAGGATACGTATAAAGGTACGTACTTTTGTGTTATACTATGAAGATGAACACATCGGAAGGGAGGTTGGAGAATGATCGATCTCAAACAGTATGAGTTCTGGTTTCTTGTCGGCAGCCAGTATCTCTACGGTCTGGAGACGTTGAAGAAGGTAGAGCAGCAGGCAAGCAGGATAGTTGAGGCACTGAACAATGATCCCATTTTTCCCTCAAAGATCGTTCTGAAACCCGTTCTGAAAAATTCCGCCGAGATCAGAGAGATCTTCGAAAAGGCAAATGCAGAACCAAAATGCGCCGGTGTCATCGTGTGGATGCACACGTTCTCACCTTCGAAGATGTGGATAAGAGGCCTCTCCATCAATAAAAAACCCCTGCTTCACCTCCACACCCAGTACAACAGGGAGATCCCGTGGGACACGATCGATATGGACTACATGAACCTGAACCAATCTGCCCACGGTGACAGGGAACACGGATTCATTCACGCGAGGATGAGACTCCCAAGAAAGGTCGTGGTGGGACATTGGGAAGACAGAGAAGTCAGGGAAAAGATCGCAAAATGGATGAGAGTGGCCTGCGCGATACAGGATGGAAGAACTGGACAGATCGTGAGATTCGGCGATAACATGAGAGAGGTTGCCAGCACCGAAGGAGACAAGGTGGAGGCACAGATAAAACTCGGCTGGTCCATAAACACCTGGGGTGTCGGAGAGCTCGCCGAGAGAGTGAAGGCGGTTCCAGAAAACGAAGTGGAGGAATTGTTGAAGGAGTACAAAGAAAGGTACATCATGCCAGAAGACGAATACAGCCTCAAAGCGATCAGAGAACAGGCGAAGATGGAGATTGCACTGAGAGAGTTTCTGAAAGAGAAGAATGCCATCGCCTTCACCACCACCTTCGAGGATCTTCACGATCTTCCCCAGCTTCCCGGTCTTGCAGTCCAGAGGCTCATGGAGGAAGGGTATGGATTTGGAGCGGAAGGAGACTGGAAGGCAGCCGGGCTTGTGAGGGCTTTGAAGGTCATGGGAGCTGGTCTTCCCGGTGGTACATCCTTCATGGAGGACTACACCTACCATCTCACACCGGGAAACGAACTCGTGCTGGGAGCGCACATGCTAGAGGTGTGCCCCACGATCGCTAAGGAAAAGCCAAGAATAGAGGTGCATCCTCTCAGCATCGGTGGAAAAGCAGATCCTGCACGCCTTGTTTTCGATGGACAAGAAGGTCCCGCTGTCAACGCCTCCATCGTTGACATGGGAAACAGGTTCAGGCTGGTAGTGAACAGAGTGTTGTCTGTTCCCATTGAAAGGAAGATGCCCAAACTTCCAACGGCAAGAGTTTTGTGGAAGCCGCTTCCTGATTTCAAGAGGGCGACGACTGCGTGGATTCTCGCTGGAGGATCCCATCATACTGCCTTCTCAACAGCGGTGGATGTGGAGTACCTCATCGACTGGGCGGAGGCTTTGGAGATAGAGTATCTTGTCATCGATGAAAATCTGGATCTGGAGAACTTCAAAAAGGAACTGAGATGGAACGAACTCTACTGGGGACTTTTAAAAAGATGAACGAGGGGCGAAAGCCCCTCATTTTTTTGGATACGTGACGGATTCTCTCATGATGAGCCTTGGCTTGAAAACGTACTTTTCAGGTTTTTCGCCATCGATCATTTTCAAAAGGATTTCCACTGCCTTCTTTCCAACTTCCTCTTTTGGATGCTCGAACGTGGTCAGGATTTCTCTGATGTCACCTATGGGAGCATCGTCGAATCCTATGACAGAGACATCGTCCGGTATCTTCAGTCCCATTCTCCTGGCTGCAAGAAAGAACTGCAAAGCCGTTGCGTCGTTGTAGCAGAAAACGGCTGTGGGACGCTGATCCTTGGGAAGTGAAAGAAGCTCGAATGCACTCTGCATAACAACACCGGTGAACTCGGAAACGTGGAAGGATTTTTCATGGATCTTTTCAAAACCGAGTTCTCGTCCTCGCTTTAAAAACGCCTGAGCTCTGACAACACTGGGAAGGTGTATGGTTTTGTAGAGGACTGCCACGTTTCTGTGGCCGTATTGATAAAAGATCTCTGCGGCCTTTTCTCCACCATACCAGTCGTCTAGAACGACACTTCCCGCACCTTCTATATCCCAGTTGGTGTGGACAAGAACCACCTTCGTTCCCTTCCGTACAATGTCTTCTATGAGATCTCTGTTGGAACGCCTGGTGGCACTGCACACAGGATCTATAATGAGACCATCCACACCGATTTCAAGCCACTCGTTTATGATCTGCCTCTCTTTGTGCGGATCTTCGGATGCGTTTCCAAGAAGCATCTTGTAACCATTGGTGAAAAGAACCTCTTCAGCGCCAAGCGTTATGTACGGAAATATGTAACTCGTGATCTGCTGAACGAGGATTCCAACGACTTTGTTTCTCCTTTCGATGTTCACGAACGTTCCAAGCCCTGGCTTTCTGATGACCAGGTTCTTCACGACCAGTCTTTCGAGGGCCTTTCTCACCGTCTCCCGACTGGCGTTGAACTTTTCCATCAGTTCCTTTTCCGTCGGAAGTTTGTCTCCGTGTTTGTACTTTCCCGATTTTATCTCTTCGATCAAGAACTTCTCTATGATTCTGTACTTTGGAAGAATACAGGATCACCTCTTTCCGAGCCTTTCAACTATTTCTTTCGTATCCCTTGCGATCATGAGTTCTTCGTTCGTGGGAACAACCAGAACCTTCACACGAGAATCTGGTGTTGAGATTATTCCCTCTTTTCCCCTTATGGTCTCCTCGTTCTTTTGTTTGTCGAGTTTCACTCCGAGGAACTCCAGATAGGAACAGACATCTTCTCTTGTTATTGGGGAATTTTCTCCAACACCGGCTGTGAAGACTATGGCATCGACTCCGTTCATCGCCGCAGCGTACGCACCAATGTACTTGGCGATCCTGTAGTCGTATATGTCGAGGATGAGCTTGCACCACTCGTCTCCCTTCAGAGCAGCCTCTTCAATATCTCTCATGTCAGAACTGAAACCCTTCGAAAGACCGTAGACACCACTCTTTTTGTTCAGTATATCGTACATCTCCTGGGGAGAGATCCCCTCTTTCTCCATGATGAAGAAAGGAATGGCTGGATCCAAATCACCAGATCTTGTACCCATGACGAGCCCCTCAAGAGGAGTGAATCCCATGGAAGTGTCGACGCACTTTCCATGTTTCACAGCCGCTATGGAGGCTCCGTTTCCTATGTGACAGGTGATGATCTTGAGTTCTTCCAGTTTTTTCCCGAGGATCTCTGCTGCCCTTTTTGAGACGTACCTGTGGCTTGTTCCGTGGAAACCGTAGCGTCTAACTCCGTACTTCTCATAGTACTCATAGGGAATAGCGTAAAGATAGGCCTTTTGAGGGATCGTCTGATGAAACGCTGTGTCAAAGACTGCAACGTTGGGAACTCCAGGAAGAAGTTTCATGGCTGCCTTTATTCCCATGAGATTTGCCGGGTTGTGAAGCGGAGCAAGCGGAGATACCTCTTCGATTGCTTTGATCACTTCTTCGTTTACAAACACGGATTCTTTGAACTTCTCACCACCGTGGACCACCCTGTGTCCAACGGCATCTATCTCTTTGAGATCTTTTATAACACCGAGGTTCTCATCAACCAGGGTGTTCAGAACGAGTTTCAACGCTTCTTCGTGATCGGGAAGGTCTTTTTCTATCACGTGCTTTTCTTCGTTTACCCTGTGAACGAGCCTGCTACCATCGAGTCCAATTCTTTCGGCGATACCCTTACAGAGGACCCTTTCGCCCTCCATCTCGATGAGCTGGTATTTTATCGACGAACTTCCAGAGTTTATCACGAGTACTTTCATTTCTTTCACCTCACGCCTTTCCACTGGATCCGAAGATTCTGATTCTCTCTTTGACTATCTCTTTCACGTGTTCGAACACGGGTTTGAAGATCTTCCTTGGGTCTATCTGCGACTTGTCTTCGGAGAGTACCTTCCTCAAATAAGCAACAAAGGTGATTCTCAAATCGGTGTCCGTGTTGATCTTGTTGATTCCAAGTTCTATGGCCTTTTTCAACATGTCCTCGGGTACACCTTTTGCTCCGGAAAGTTCTGCTCCGTACTCGTTTGCCAGTTTTACAACATCCTGAGGAACCATGGATGCCCCATGGAGGACAAGAGGAATCTGGGTGTACTCTTTCACTTTCTTGAGTCGTTCAAAGTCAAGTTGCGCTTCTCCCTTGAACTTGAACGCTCCGTGGCTCGTTCCAATGGCGGGAGCAAGGAAGTCCACTTCTGTTTCTTTCACAAAGATCTTTGCCTCTTCGGGATCGACGAGGACGGATTCCTTCTCCACAACGTTGTCTTCTATTCCCTTGAGTTTTCCAAGTTCTGCTTCCACACTGATACCAACGGCATGAGCGATCTCCACAATTTTTTTGGTTTCTCTGAGATTTTCTTCAAACGGCAGGTGAGACGCGTCTATCATCACCGAAGAATAACCGGCCTTTATGGCGGTCATGATTATTCTGAAGTCTCTTCCATGGTCCAGATGGAGAGCCACGGGAACAGAGAGTTTCTCCGCGTAGGTTCTGACCATCTCAACGGCGAGTTTTGCACCGGTTTCTATGTCACCCTTTCCTATGTACTTTATCGCACCTTCGGATGTGGCAACTATGACAGGGGCTTTTTCTTCCTCCGCTGCCTCAAGGATCGCCTGAAGGAATTCCATGTTGTTGAAGTTGAACGCACCGATGGCATAACCTTCCCTGCTGGCCTTATCCAGTATCTCTTTCGTATTCTTCACGTAGGGCATTATCGCACCTCCTTCAAGGTAAAGGCCGGGACAAGCCCGGCCCAATTGTTACTGTTTATTCTTCAGAGCCGCCTGGGCTGCTGCAAGTCTGGCAACGGGTACCCTGTAAGGAGAACAGGAAACGTAATCAAGACCCACTCTGTCGAAGAACAGGATCGATCTTGGATCTCCTCCGTGCTCTCCACAGACTCCGACTTTGAGGTCCGGTCTTGTGCTTCTTCCTTTCTCCGTTCCCATCCTCACCAGTTCTCCCACACCATCGTAATCGAGAGATTTGAACGGATCGTGTTCGAGGATGCCCTTTTCAAGGTACTCCGGCAAGAACTTTCCAACGTCGTCTCGGCTGAATCCGAAGGTCATCTGCGTGAGGTCGTTCGTTCCAAAGCTGAAGAATTCAGCCTCTTCTGCGATCTGATGTGCGGTGACAGCAGCTCTTGGAACTTCGATCATGGTTCCTATCTTGTAGGTGAGATCGACTCCTGCCTCTTTGATCAGCGCATCGGCTGTTTCTTTGATGATCTTCTTCAAGTACCTGATCTCGTTGACGTGTCCCACAAGAGGAATCATGATCTCGGGTATGACATCTATTCCTTCCTCTTTCTTGAGTTCGATGGCCGCTCCGATGATCGCTTTAGTCTGCATCACAGCGATTTCAGGGTACGTGATGGTGAGCCTACATCCTCTGTGTCCAAGCATTGGGTTGAGTTCTCTGAGATTCTCTACGACGTTCTTGAGTTCTTCGAAGGAAACTCCCATCTGTTCTGCGACCTCTCTGATCTGCTCGTCCTCCTGCGGGAGGAACTCGTGAAGAGGAGGATCTATGAGCCTTATTGTGACCGGAAGGCCTTTCATCACCCTGAAGAGTCCCTTGAAATCCTCCTTCTGAAGTGGCAGAAGTTCGTTCAGGGCCTTTTCTCTTTCTTCCTTTGTCTTGGCAAGGATCATTCTTCTCACTTTGGGTATCCTGTCTTTTTCGAAGAACATGTGTTCTGTTCTGCAAAGACCGATTCCTTCAGCACCGAACTTTCTGGCAACCTCAGCGTCCCTTGGAATGTCTGCGTTGGTTCTCACACCGAGTCTTCTGATTTCGTCAGCCCACTGGAGAAGTTCGGCAACTGGTCCTTCGAGTCCCTGTGGTTTTATGGTCGTCACCTTTCCAAGGAGAACCTCTCCGGTCGTTCCATCGATGGAGATCCATTCTCCTTCTTTCACGGTGACATCTCCGACTTTGAAGTACCCTTCCTCTGGATGAACCTCTATGGATTCTGCTCCGACAACGGCGGGCTTACCCATTCCTCTTGCAACAACGGCAGCGTGAGAGGTCATTCCTCCTCTGGAGGTGAGAATTCCCTGTGCTGCTGCCATTCCACCGACGTCTTCGGGGCTTGTTTCCGGTCTTACAAGGATGACGAGTTCTCCGGCTTTTCCGAGTTCTTCCGCTTTCTTGGCATTGAAGACAACCTTACCAGTTGCGGCTCCAGGTGATGCTGGAAGACCCTTTGCAATGACCTTCGCCTGGGCCTTTTCTTTCGGGTCGAAGACAGGGTGAAGCACCTGCTCAACATCCTCTGGCCTGACTCTCAAAATGGCCTCTTCCTTGGTGATGAGTCCTTCATGGACCATATCAACGGCAATTCTTATAGCAGCCTGAGATGTTCTCTTTCCGCTTCTTGTCTGGAGGATGTAGAGCTTGCCTTTTTCGACTGTGAACTCGATGTCCTGCATGTCTCTGTAGTGCTTTTCAAGTTTATCCATTATTTCAAGGAGCTGATTGTAGACTTCGGGCATTCTGTTCTTCAGTTCTTCGAGTTTCAACGGAGTCCTTATACCGGCAACGACGTCTTCACCCTGAGCGTTGGGCAGGAACTCTCCGTAGGGCTTCTTTTCTCCTGTGTTCGGATCCCTTGTGAACGCAACACCTGTTCCGGAATCCTCACCCATGTTTCCAAAAACCATTGCAACGATGTTCACGGCCGTTCCGAGAAGATCTCCTTCTTTGATTCCATGGATTTCCCTGTACTTTATAGCCCTTTCGTTCATCCAGCTACCAAACACAGCATCGATGGCGAGCCAGAGCTGTTTCCAGGGATCCTGCGGGAACTCTTTACCCTCTTCCTTGTAGATCTGCTTGTACCTCTCGACGAGTTTTTTGAGATCCTCCGCGTCGAGTTCTGTGTCGAGTTTTACACCCTTTTCCTTCTTGATTTCTTCGAGGGCTTTTTCGAATTTTTCGTGAGGTATCTTGAGAACGACGTCACCGAACATCTGAAGGAATCGTCTGTAAGCGTCGTAAGCGAACCTTTCGTTGTTGGTCAGCTTGGCGAGTCCCTTCACTGTTTCATCGTTCAACCCGAGGTTGAGAACTGTATCCATCATTCCAGGCATCGAAATGGCCGCACCGGATCTGACGGAAACAAGGAGCGGATTGTTGGGGTCACCGAACTTCTTTCCGGTGACCTCTTCGAGTCTTCTCATTGCTTCTTCAACCTGTTCCTTGAGTTCTTCTGGATAGGTTCTTCCGTGATCGTAGTAGTACTTACAAACCTCTGCGGAGATGGTGAAACCGGGGGGAACGGGTATACCAAGGTTGGTCATTTCAGCAAGGTTGGCACCTTTTCCACCGAGGATATCTTTCATGTCTGCCCGGCCTTCTGCTTTACCGTTTGCGAAGAAGTACACGTATTTCTTGGCCATCTTCTGACTCCCTCCTTTTCTCTTCGTAATCCAAGATCTATTATAAGCACAAAAACTCACGATTAACTTCGGTATCATTTCACGTTAACATAGAGAACCATTTTTCCATCATCGTAGAATCCTCTCACAAGTACGTACGCTTCTTCACCCTCTCCAACGAGTGCCTCCATCACAGCTTTCATATCGAGAAAGAGGAAGAATACGTCCTTTTCGCCAGGGTGCTCACCAGGAGTCTTCGGTGTGAACTGTTCACTCTTCAAAACGACCGTGCCGTTTTCTAAAACAAGACGCAGGTTGTTCTGCAGAATGAATTCTTTTCCTCTCTTTTCGTACTGAACGTTGGCTTCTTTCAAGGCCTCTTCGATGGCTTTGGGATCTTTTATCCTGGCCTTTGCCACAAGTTCAAGAGTGGTGGGTGTCGAGCCTGAAATCAGGTCCATGAGCGACGAAGAGATGTTGGCACTGATAAACATGGGAGTGTCCAGTTTCTTCGAAAGATTCTCCATTGCTTTTCCGAGTTTTTCGTCTGGAAGCTGGACGGGGACTTCCACACTTTCACTGGAGAGGCTGATACCTGCGTTGGAAATCAGATCCATCAAACCGTCGTAATTTGCCGTGTTGAATATGAGCGTCAGTTCACCGTACACGTAGTAGTCCTGTGGAATGTTCCTTGGCTGGCCAACTTCTCTCAGGAAATCTCCGGAGATGTCATCATTGGGAATTATTTCTGTCTCTATGGTAAGATGATCCTCAACCGGTTTTTTCCTGCTCACAATCGTGAACGAATAGTCTTTCACATGAACTCTGGCGTAATTGAAGAAATCGAGACTCTTCAACTCCTCAGGAACACTTCCTCCACCCTTCAAAGCAGCGCTCACCGCTTTGCTCGTACCTATGAAAAGATAACCATCCTTTTCCATCGTGACGACGCTTTCTGCTCCAAAAAGATCGGCCAGAAGGGATTTCACACTGTCTTTCAGAGTCTTTGCCTTGCTGGACGGTCCCAGGATAAAACAGTTGTCTTCGTCGTCGAGCTGTACGTAAAGGAGCTCATGGGAGAGAAGATCGTAGAAATCTGAAGGTTCTATGTTTCTGCTGAGAAGCTGGGATTCCAGAACACCCTGAACCATCATCTCCAGGCCAAGAGTTTCTGTGAGGAATCTTCCGGTAGGAAGGTTTTTGAGTTCACCGTAGAAGTCCGAGAGATTTTTCACATATCGAATCGCCTTGAAATCGGTCGGGACATAGTTTAATATTTGTGAAAAAGAAAGGACAGCGATCAACACCGAAATGAAAACGAGCCACTTTCTCATAATGAGGACCTCCTCCTTGTTTTTCTTCCCAACTTCTATGATAACACAGGAAAGGAGGTAGCAAGTTGAGAAAATCTCTTGAATCAGGAAAGTGTGTGGTTCTGGAGGTTCTGACACCGCGAGGGACGAATCTAAAAAAGTTTCTGGATTTCACTGAAAAAGCCTGGGAAACCGGCATCGACGCGTTCACGGTGACGGACATGCCCATGGGCAGGGTGAGAATGGCACCATGGGCGGTCTCTCATCTGCTTGTGGAGAGTGGAAAGGAGGTTCTCATGCATTTCACAAGGAACACCAGAAACATGATAAGGATACAGTCCGACCTTCTGGGGTGTCACGCCCTCGGAATAGAGAATCTTTTGCTCCTCTCTGGAGACGATCCGTCCCACGGGGATTATCCACAGACAACTTCCGTGAACGACGTGGATATACTGGATCTTATACGACTCACAAAACTTTTGAACGAAGGAACAGATCTTGCGGGAAACAGGATGTATGGGAAGACGAATTTCTTCGTTGGAGGTGCGTTGAATCCATTCAGCGAAAAAGATCTGGAGAGGGCAAAGCAAAAAATAGAGGCTGGAGTGGATTTCCTTGTCACACAACCTCTTTTCCAGAGGGATGTAGCACAAAAGATCAAGGAGAAATTGAGCACGAAAATCCTTGTTTCGATAGCATTCTTCGAAAACGCAAAGCAAATGAATCACTTTTCTGGTGTTCCGGGAATAGAAATACCAAAAGAAATAATCGAGTCAGCAGAAAAGGGCGACGAACATGTGAAGGAGAGAAGCTTCGAGGCTGTTCTGAGGTTCGTCGAGGAAACCAGAAACATCGTCGACGGTTTCTACATAGTGGCCGTCGTAAAGGATCTCGAAAAAATAAGGATGGTGGTGGAGGTTGCCAAAGGTTGAACTGAATCCGGAGGAAATAAAGATTCCAGACAACGTGTTGAAAGCAAAACTTGGATTTGGAAAGGCCAGGGAAATTCCGGAGCATTTCAGAGAATACGTGATGAAGGCTTACGAAGAGTTACTCAAGGTTGCAGAACCTGTTGTTCTGTGGAAAGATTTCGAAACAAAGGGATCCCTTTCTTTCAACGACATAGAGATCACGGGTGATCTGGCAAAGAAGCATCTGTCGGGTAGCAAGATCATCACCGTTTTTCTTGCCACGCTGGGAAAAGAGGTGGATAAGAAAATAGAAGAGTGCTTCAAGAAAGGAAACGATCTTCTTGGCTTTTTCATAGACGGTATCGCATCGGAGATGGGTGGAGTACGCCCTCAGAAAGGTCGACTCCGATCTGAGAACGAAACGATCTCACCTTGAAGGAAGTTTCAGGATATCACCGGGTTATGGGGATTTGCCACTTTCGCTGAACAAAGAGATAGTAAAACTCTTCAAAGACGAAGTGGATGTGGACGTACTCGAAGATTCCTACGTTCTCGTTCCCAGAAAAACCATCACAGCACTCGTGGGATGGAGGGAAAAGAATGAGGAACAGGCGTGAAGTCGCAAAAATGTTGTCGGAAAAGGTGTTGCTCCTGGATGGGGCGTATGGAACGGAGTTCATGAAACTGGGACACGAAGAACTTCCAGAAGAACTCAACATAAAAGCACCTGAGGTGGTTTTTAAGGTCCACAGGACGTACATAGAAAGTGGCTCCGATGCCGTGTTGACAAACACCTTCGGTGCCACAAAAATGAAACTGAGAAAGCACGGACTGGAGAACGAACTGGATTCTATCGTCAGAAACGCAGTGAGGATCGCAAGAAAAGCCGCCGGTGAAAGACTTGTGTTCGGTGACATCGGTCCAACGGGAGAGCTCCCTTTCCCGCTTGGAAACACCCTGTTCGAAGAGTTCTACGAGAATTTCAAAGAAACAGCCAGGATCATGGTGGAAGAAGGTGTGGACGGCATCATTCTGGAGACGTTCTCCGACATTCTGGAACTGAAAGCGGCGGTTCTCGCGGTGAGGGATGTTTCAAAGGATGTGTTCCTCATAGCGCACATGACGTTCGACGAGAATGGAAGAAGTCTCACGGGGACGGATCCGGTGAACTTTGCCCTCACCTTCGATGAATTGGATGTCGATGCCCTGGGTATAAACTGCTCACTCGGACCGGAGGAGATCCTTCCCATCTTTCAAGAACTGTCTCAGTACACCGACAAGTTCCTCGTCGTAGAACCGAACGCCGGAAAGCCCATTCTGGAAAACGGAAAGACGGTTTACCCCCTGAAACCAGAAGACTTTGCAGTTCACATCGATTCCTACTACGAGGCAGGCGTGAACATCTTTGGTGGCTGCTGTGGCACCACTCCAGAACACATAAAGTTGTTCAGAAAGGTGCTCGGAAGCAGAAAACCACTTCCAAGGAAAAAGAAAAAGATCATCGCCGTTTCTTCCCCGTCTAAACTTGTGACGTTCGACCACTTCGTGGTGATAGGGGAGAGAATAAATCCTGCGGGAAGAAAGAAGCTGTGGAAGAAAATGCAGGAAGGAAACCTGGATGTGGTGGCGAACGAGGCAAAGGATCAGGTGGAAAAAGGTGCAGAGGTTCTCGACGTCAACTTCGGCATAGAATCCCAGGTGGATCCATCTTATGTGGAAAAAGTGGTGCAGTCACTTCCCTATACAGCAAGCGTTCCCCTGTCTCTGGATGTGCAGAGTTTAAACCTTGCAGAAAGATCCCTGAGAGTATACCCCGGAAGACCCCTGTTCAATTCATCAAAAGTCACGGAAAAAGATCTCGAAGAGAAGATAAACATGCTGAAAAAATACGGTGGAGTTCTCATTGTTCTTCTCATGGAAAATGACGTTCCAAAGACCTTCGAAGAGAGAAAGAAAAACTTCGAAAAAGCCTTGAAGATCCTGGAAGAACACCGTTTTCTGGACAGAGTGCTGTTCGATCCGGGAGTTTTGCCCCTTGGAGCAGAGGGAAAGCCCACCGAGGTATTGAAGACCATAGAGTACATCTCGAAGATGGATTTCAAAACGACTGTTGGTCTTTCCAATCTCTCCTTTGGGCTGCCCGACAGGAGTTTTTACAACACGGCTTTTCTCGTTCTTGGAATATCAAAGGGATTGAGTTCAGCCATCATGAACCCGCTCGATGAGAACCTGATGAAGACCCTGGACAGCACGCTCGTGATTCTTGAAAAGAAAGATCTTCCAAAAGCCGAGGTAAGAGAAGACAAACTGGTGGAAGCGATACTTTCAGGAAGAAGAGAGGACGTTGAAAAAGAGGTGGAGAACCTCCTGAAAGAGAAAGATCCTCTCTCGATAATAGAGGAACACCTGAGACCGGCCATGGAGAAAATCGGTTTGCTTTACGACAAAGGAAAAATATTCCTTCCTCAACTCATTCTTGCTGCTCAGACTGTAAAACCCGTCTTCGACAAACTGGCATCGATGCTTTCATCCGAAAACCAGGGAGAAACCTTCGTCATAGCGACCGTGAAAGGAGACGTACACGACATAGGAAAGAACATCGTGGCGTCCGTTATCAGGAGTAGCGGTTATCGAGTGGTAGACCTGGGAAAAGACGTCGATACCGAAAGAATAGTGGAAGCGGTAGAAAAAGAAAAACCGGTTGCACTGGGACTTTCTGCCATGATGACGACCACCGTGGGAAGGATCAAGGAAGTCGTTGAAAGCCTTAAGAAGAAGGGATTGAAAGTTCCGGTTATAGCAGGTGGCGCATCTTTGAACGAAAAATTGGCGAAAGAACTTGGAGCCGATTATTACGCAAAGAACGCTTCTGAAGCTGTGAAGATATTGAAGTCTCTTGGGAGATGAGAGTATGGACACGATAGTGGCGGTTGCCACGCCACCCGGAAAGGGAGCGATAGCGATTTTGAGATTGAGTGGCCCTGAAAGCTGGGACATTGTAAGAAAACACTTCAAAACCCGCTCAAACATCGTCCCAAGAAAAGCGATCCATGGCTGGATACGAGAAAACGGAGAAGACATTGATGAAGTGGTAGTGATCTTTTACAGATCTCCAAGGAGTTACACCGGAGAAGACATGGTGGAAGTGATGTGTCATGGTGGGCCATTCGTTGTGAAAAAGCTCCTTGATGTGTTCTTGAGTGCAGGGGCGAGGATGGCAGAGCCAGGTGAGTTCACAAAGAGAGCCTTTCTGAACGGAAAGATGGATCTCACCTCCGCCGAGGCAGTACGGGATCTTATAGAAGCAAAGAGTGAAGCGAGCCTGAAGCTTTCTCTGAAAAATCTGAAAGGTGGCCTGAGACAATTTGTTGAAACACTGAGGGAAGAACTCATAAACGTCCTCGCGGAGATCAGGGTGGAACTGGACTATCCCGATGATGTGGAGACGGATGTGGAAAGTGTCAAAACAAAGATCGAATCGATTCATGAAAGACTGAAAGAAGAACTGAAAAAAGCGGACGCAGGAATCATGCTGAACAGGGGTCTCAGGATGGTGATAGTGGGAAAGCCTAATGTGGGAAAATCCACTCTTCTGAACAGGCTTTTGAAAGAAGACAGAGCGATCGTCACCGACATACCTGGAACCACAAGGGACGTGATAAGCGAAGAGATCGTGATAAAAGGCATTCTGTTCAGAGTTGTGGATACAGCGGGAGTGAGATCCGAAACGAGAGATCTGGTGGAAAGGTTGGGAATAGAAAGGACTTTTCAGGAGATAGAAAAGGCCGATATCGTTCTCTTCGTGCTCGACGCATCATCACCGCTGGACGACGAGGACCGATTGATTCTCGAGAGAATAAAGCACAAAAGATACCTTGTGGTGATAAACAAGGTGGATATTGTCGAGAGAATAGACGAGGAAGAGCTGAAAAGGAAACTCGGAACCGACAGGCACATAGTTAAGATCTCAGCGCTGAAAGGTGAAGGCCTGGAGAAACTGGAAGAAGCCGTCTACAGGGAAACACAGGAAATATTCGAGAAGGGTTCCAGTTCTCTGATAACGAATCTTCGCCAAAAACAGCTGCTTGAAAACGTGAAAAAATCTCTGGAAAGTGCCATCGAATCTTTGAAGAACAAAACACCTATCGATCTGGTATCCATCGATCTAGAGAGGGCACTTCATGTTCTCGACGAAGTCACCGGCAGGAGTTTCAGGGAGGACCTTCTGGACGCGATATTCTCCACCTTCTGCGTGGGAAAATAAAGGGGAAGGGATTCCCCTTCCCCATCACTTGACCTTTTCTTTGAGAGCCTTTCCAGGTCTGAACTTCGGAACTTTCCTTTCGGGAATGGTGATGGGTTTCTTGGTCTGCGGGTTCACGCCTTTTCTGGCGGCTGCCTTTCTCACTTCAAAGCTTCCAAATCCAACCAGCTGGACCTTCTCGCCCTTTGCGAGGGCTTCTGTGATCGTTTCGAGAACAGCATCGAGGATCACTTTCACGTCCTTCTTCTTCGCACCCGCTTTCTTCGCCACCCTGTCAACGAGTTCCTTCTTGTTCATGAAACCCCCTCCTTCCTAGGGTTGTGAAGCGATCTCCTCACTGCTTGTAAATATACCATTTTGTACGAGGGGTTTGCAAGTCTCTACACAAAAGCATTTCGAAGATTTTGAATTCCAGAACCAGCATCAGAAGCGGATTTGGATATCACAAAGAAAAAAATTGGACTTTTTACTAAAAGTTTACAATCTCTCCAGAATTCTCCTTGCCACCTCAGCGCTTCCTATTACTCTTGCTATTTCTTCCACAGAAGCAGAGCGAATGCTCTCTATGGAACCAAAGTGCTCAAGAAGCTTCTTTTTTCTGATAGGACCCACTCCAGGAATCTCGTCCAGAACAGATCTGAGAGACTCTTTTTCCCTTCTTCTTCTGTGGTAGTTGACGGCGAATCTGTGAGTTTCGTCCCTCACCTGAATGAGAAGCCTCAAAACAGGATGATCCTGCGGGAGTACGATATCTTTGTCCTCAGTCACGATGATCTCCTCTTTCTTCGCAAGACCAACAACGGGACATGCTTTTCCCAGATCTTTCAACGCTTCCAGGGCAGCGTTTACCTGTCCCCTTCCACCGTCCACGAACAGAAGGTTCGGAAGAGGATGTTTGCTGTACCGTCTTCTTACAACTTCCCTTATAGCTTCGTAATCGTCGGGCCGTTCCAGATTCAATCTGTACCGTCTGTACTCGCTCTTTTTCGGGAGGCCATCCTCGAACACCACAAGGGAAGCAACGGTGTGTTTGCCCTGAAGATGAGAAACATCGATTCCCTCTATTCTATAGACGAATTCTTTCAGGTTCAACAGTTTCATCAACTCCTTCAGTGCTTCTTTTTTAAGCCCTCTCATACTCAGCTCGGTTTCGAGATTTTTCCTGGCCTTTTCCAGCAGATCCTTTTCCAGCTGAGATCGAGGTTTTCCAACATACTGGAAACCCAGTGAGGTGTAGTCCATTTCTTCCAGGTCGCTTTCCACTACGAGAGAATTTGGCACATCTCCCCTTCCAGACACGTAGTATTCTCTTATGAAGTCGTCCAGGTTTCCTCCTTCCATCTCAAAGGAGATCTTTCCTATCAGATAACCATCCCTTACCCTCAAAACCACGAACAATCCCTGAGCGTGAACTACAACGTCACAGTTGATCTTCTCTTCAAAAGCAACTCCCTGCGACTCCAGAACACTCGAAAGGTTCAAAAGCAGATCCCTGTACTTTGCAGCATTCTCAAAATCCAGCATCCTGCTGTGAAGTTCCATCTTCCTGCGCAGATAATCGAAAACGTCCCGCATGTTTCCAGAGAGGAAGTCTCTCAGTTTCTCTATCGCTTCTTCGTGCTGATCAACGTTACCAGCACACGGTCCAACACACCTTTTCAGATGGAAAAGAAAGCAGGGTCTTTTCACCCTGTTCAGATCGAACTTGCACGTTCTAAAACCCAGTATCCTTTGAAGCGTCTCAAGAAGATCTCGAACAAAACGGACCGTCGTGTAGGGGCCGAAGTAGGTACCATCCTTCAGCCTTCTCTTCACGATTTCCACATAGGGGATGTCATCATTCGATATCCGGATGTAAGGGTAAAACTCCGTGTCTTTCAGTCGAACGTTGTACTTTGGCCTGTATTTTCTTATGAGATTTGCCTCCAGAAGAAGCGCTTCCTTTTCGGTTGTTACCACGATCGTCTCCAGATCGTCCGCCTCTTCCACTATCCTTTCAACCTTCTCCGAGGAGGGATTGAGATAACTTTTCAGTCTGGAAGAGAGCCTCTTTGCCTTTCCTATGTATATGGGAGTCTCACCCTTTTTGAACAGGTAAACTCCCGGATCATCCGGTGCCAGTTCGATCTTCTTTCTGATCGTTTCCTTCAAAGACCTGCCTCACCTCCTCTTCGCTGAGGAACCTGTACTCACCCGGTTTCATCTCCTGGGGAAGTCTGAGTCCACCTATTCTGACTCTCTTCAAATGGATCGTTTTCAAACCAACCGCCGCCATCATTCTTTTCACCTGATGATACTTCCCCTCCGTTATGACGATCTTCACCGTATCATTCGAGATTTTCTCCACGTGTTTTGCCTTTGCAAAGAAACCATCCCTTAAACTCACACCTCTTCTCAGTTTTTCCAGTTTATCCTCCGTTATCTCTCCTTCCACTTTGACCACGTACTCTTTCTCGACCTTCCATCTCGGAGAGATCACCCTGTGGGCGAACTCACCATCGTTGGTCACCAGAAGAAGCCCCTCTGCATCCTTGTCGAGTCTTCCCACAGGGAATATACCCTTTATATCCGGTAAGAATTCCATGATAGTTTCCGAGTGAGGATCTCTGGTGCTTGTAACGTAGCCGGCAGGTTTGTAGAAGAGGATGTAAACTTTTTCGGGAAGATCGATCACCTTTCCATCGACTTTCACCACATCTTTATCCGAGAGTTTGTAAGCGGGATCGAGGACTGTTCTGTCGTTGACGGTTACCCTTCCGTGTTTTATTAACGCCCTTACTTCTTTCCTTGTTCCTATTCCCCTGTTTGAAAGATATCTATCCAGTCTCATTTTTTCCTTCCATCCAGGTAGATGATGAGGTTGGATATATCGGAAGGATTGATGCCCGGGATCCTCATGGCTTGTCCTATCGATCTTGGTCTGATCCTCTTCAATTTGTCCCTTGCCTCGGTGGAGAGGTTTGGAACAACGTCGTAGTCTATGTCTGCAGGTATCTCGTAACTTTCGTACTTTTCGAATATCGCCACCTCTTCAAACATCTTCTGGATGTATCCCTCGTACTTCACGTTGATCTCCACCTGTTCCGCAACCTCTGGATCGTCTATGGGATTCGGATCGAATCTCTTCAGCACCTCGTAACTCAACTCTGGTCGCTTCAAGAGCTGGTAGAGAGAGGTTGCTTCTTTCAGAGGAGTTGTGCCTTCGGCCATCAGAATGTCGTTGATTCTGTCTGAAGGTTTGATCACAACTTTTTTGAGCCTCTCTATTTCTTCCTTGACTCTTCTCTCCAGACTAAGCACCTTTTCGTAGAACCACTTTGGGATCAATCCAACACGATAACCGTGTTTTGCCAGTCTGAGGTGAGCGTTGTCGTGTCTTAAGAGAAGGCGATACTCTGCCCTTGAGGTGAGAAGTCGATAGGGCTCGTCGACACCCCTTGTCACCAGGTCATCTATGAGAACTCCGATGTAGGCTTCCGATCTTTTCAAAATCAGGGGAGGTTCCCCTCTCAACTTCAAGGCGGCGTTTATACCGGCTATTAAGCCCTGCCCGGCCGCTTCTTCGTAGCCGCTCGTTCCGTTCACCTGCCCTGCGAAGAACAGGTTCTCCACGATCTTTGACTCGAGTGTTGGATAGAGTTGCCTTGGATCTATGTAGTCGTACTCTATGGCGTAAGCAGGTCGTGTGATGATGGCGTTTTCTAGTCCCTTCACGCTCCTTATCATCTTTATCTGGGCTTCATACGGGAGGCTCGTACTCAGACCGTTCAGGTAGTACTCTTCCGTGTCTCTGCCCTCTGGTTCAACGAAGACCTGATGGGATTCTTTGTCCCTGAATTTGATCACCTTGTCCTCTATCGATGGACAGTACCTTGGTCCAACACCCTCTATGAGTTTTACCGTTCCGTAGAGTGGCGAAAATTCCAGGTACTGCCTTATTATGTTATGGGTTTCGGGATTTGTTCTGGTCAGCCAGCAGGGATAATCTTTCGGAAGGACTTTTGGCTCGCTGAAGAAAGAAAATGCAAGGGGCTCATCTGACGTGTCCTGCCTCTCCATGACAGAAAAGTTTATGCTGCGCTTCAAGACCCGAGCGGGAGTGCCCGTTTTGAATCTTCCAACCTCAAAACCCAGTTCGATCAGACTCTGCGTGAGTTTTGCGGCCGGAAACTCCCCCATTCTACCTGCAGGAAAAACCGATCGACCTATGAATATCTTTCCCCTCAAGAACGTGCCGGTTGTGATGATAACGGCCTTCCCAAGATAGTCTATCCCGTAGTTGTCAACAACTCCGACGACTTTGCCTTTCTCCACAAGAAGCCTTTCAACGATTCCATGTCTCAAAACAATGTTCGGGTTGGTTTCGAGTTTTCTTTTCATGGTTCTGCTGTACGAGATCTTGTCTATCTGAGCCCTCAGAGCTCTTACAGCCGGTCCTTTGCTCACGTTCAGCATTCGTACGTTGATCATCGTCTCATCGGTGGTTTTGGCCATCTCGCCCCCGAGAGCGTCTATTTCACGAACAACAACACCCTTTGCGGGACCACCTATGGCTGGGTTGCAGGGAGCCCAGCCTACCGTGTCGGGATTCACAGTGAGCACCAGTACCCTGAAACCCATTCGAGCAGAAGCCAGAGCCGCTTCTATACCGGCGTGACCGGCACCCACCACTATGATGTCATAGACTCTATCATCGTCTGGCCTCAAATTCTCACCTCATGCCAATCTTATGGGCATGACAATGTAGATGTAGCCGGAGATATCGAGAGGATTTATCTGACAGGGACTGGTCGAGTCGACAAAGTTCATCTCCAGTTCTTCCGTTTCAATGCGCCTCAGAGCATCCACTATGAACTTCGGATTGAACGCTATGATGAGGTCTTCACCCTCTTTCTGAACCTCCAGCTCATCGATGACTTCACCGTAGTCCGGACTCCTACTCACAAGTCTCATCGTGTTCTCTTCTATCTCAAACTTCACGGATTCGCTTCCCTTGCTGGCGATCACCATCACCCTTTTCAAAGACTCCTGAAGGGACTTCTTCGAAACAACCACCTTCGTTTTGAAGGTCTCGGGTATCACTCTTCTGTAATCGGGGAACTCCGCGTCCACCACTCTCATCACGGTTTCAACATCGTTCGTTGTGAGGGAAACCCTTCGTCCATCGTATCTCACAACCACCGTCGGTTCCGTTGTGTTGTTCAAAACGTTCTGGACTTCCTTCATGCTCTTCAGAGAAAGCAAAAAGTTCGTCTCCTCTTCGTTTTCTATTTGCTCCTCAGCCAGTGCCAATCTGAAACCGTCGCTTGCCACGAGCCTGAGAAAACCTTTGTGAAGCTCCCAGAACACACCGTTCAGGTTTCTCATGAACTCATCTGTCGCCGCCGCAAATATGACTTTCTCAACCATCTCCTCCAGAAGTGATGTGTCGATTTCGAAGGATATTCCAGATTCCGCCGGAGCAATGTCCGGGAATTCATCGGCCGGCATGGTCGTTATCCTGAAAACAGTACTTCCCGACGTGATCACCAGATTGTCTCCTTCGAGGGAAAGCTCGGTGGTCTCATCCGGCAAAACCTTCACAAGTTTTTGAAGAACATCCCCTGGCACTACAAATCGAGCATCCCCAGAAATCTCGGCGCAGTTAACTGACGCCTTAACACCCGTTTCAAGATCTGTGGCACAGATGAAGAAGTTTCCGTTCTTCACCTCGAAGAGAAAGCCAGCAAGAACCGGTTTGACCGATTTCTTTGCGAGTGCCTTTGATGCTATTGTTACCTTGTCCTTCAGTTCCAGTGTGGTGGTCACGATCTTCATCTTTACACCCCCATTAGAATTTTAACACGAGTTTCAAAATAGAATACACACCCGCAGAGGTCGCAGCGACGGTGGGAACGATCAGAAACCAGGAAATAACTATGTTCTTGAGAACACCGACGTTCACAACCTCAAGCCCTCTGGCCAATCCAACACCGGTGACCGCTCCCACGACCACGTGCGTGGTGGAAACAGGAAGACCCAGTGAGGACGCAAGAAGAACCGTCGTTGCGGTTGAAAAGTCAACGGTGAATCCCCTTGAGTTCGTCAGGGTGGTTATCTTCTCACCCACCGTTTCCATGACCTTCTGCCCGAGGAAGAAAACCCCCATGGAGATACCGATTCCACCCAAAGCAAGTGCCAGAAAGGGAATTTCAACGGTTTTGGGGATAACACCCGTTGATGCAACCATCATGACTGCGGCTATTGGACCGGCAGCGTTTGCCACGTCGTTTGCACCGTGCGAAAAAGAAACATAGCAAGAGGTCAGAATCTGAGCACGTTTGAATACATTTTCTACCACATCGTACTCGTTCTTGCTGTTTCGGATCAATCTCTTGACGATCAAATGCAGTGAGATAAAAGTCACTACGGCGAGGACCAATCCCAAGATCAAGGATTCAGACAATGGTTGTTTCAGAGTTTTCCTCACAAAGAGGGATGCCATGGTGAAGATGGCCAGAGATATGAAAAAGGGAACGGCGAAAACAGAGGATCTTTTCGGGTTTTTTGTGTGAAATATGGTGAAAGAGATCAGTTTGAAAACGACAAAGGACAGTGCTCCACCCAGGAGAGGAGAAATGATCCAGGACAGGACTATGAAGAGAAACACCTTCCAGTTTATTCCATCGAAACCCGCTGCTACAATTCCAAATCCCAGCATGCCACCAACTATCGAGTGCGTCGTGGAAACGGGATAGCCCCAGTTTGTGGCGATCAGGATCCACAGAGAAGCCGCTATCAGCGCCGAAAGAGAACCGTACATGAGTTCGACCGGTTGTATCCTTTCGATCTCCACGATTCCCTTCACTATCGTCTGCGAAACATGAGATCCAAACATCACAGCCCCCAGAAACTCAAGGAACATGGCTATCAAAGCAGCTTGCCTTACGGTGATGGCTCTGGCACCCACAGCAGTCGCCATGGAGTTTGCAACATCGTTGGCTCCTATGGAGAACGCCATTATGAATCCGAGAACTCCAGCCACAACGAGTATTAACACGACACTCCCTCCTTTATTTCAAAATTGCAGAGTTTATCCTCTTTGTTATGTCCTTTCCCTGGTCCGCAATCTTCGAGACAAGACGTGCTATCTTGTTCAGAAAGATGAGATCGACCGGATTCATGGAATTCTTCAAAGAGTAGAGTTTCTTTCCAAGATCTCTGGAGATGGTGTCCACCTCTCTTTCCTCCATTGAGACGTCAAACACTTCCCTCCTTTCCTTCTCCTCTTCGATCGGGGAGAAATCCGTTTCTGCCAGAACCTTCAGTTGCTCAACAGCCTCCACCGTTTCTCTGATCGTGCTGAGAACACTGTCAACAAGTTCCAGGAAGCGGTCTTTTACTTCCTCTGGCACATCATCAACTCTGTTCATGTCGAGCATAATGACCACATCTCTCACGATGTCGAGTATTTCGTCCGATTTGTGCACTATGTAGAGGAAATCATCCTTTTCGAAGTAGGAGTATTTGATCTTCTGGTAAATTCTCTTCAGCTTCGCTTTCAACTGGTCAGCATCTCTCTCCAGATCGATGACACGGTTGAGGTGTCCTTCACCGAACTTCTTTTCAAAATAGTCCTGGATAGCATCCTTGAGCAGGACCACCGCTGTTTCTCCACGCCTAGCAAGACCAACGAGCAACTGGATCGGAGATTCTTCAGGTATCATCTTTTCTATGAACCTCATGGCCTCACTCTCCTTTCAAAAAGGCACTCTTTATGATTATATCTATCAACTCCTCAAATTCGATGCCAGCTGCCTTTGCACTCGCGGGAAGGTCGCTGAGTTCGGTGAGTCCCGGGACTGTGTTTATCTCGAGAAAGAAAAACTCTCCGTTGAAGAAGATTCCATCCACACGTCCAAAGCCCCTGCAGCCTGCTTCAGTGAATGCCCTGAGGGCAGTTTCTTTCACTCGCTGTTCTTCTTCTGGTTTCAGCGGGGCTGGCAGCAGAAATTCCGTTTCACCTTCTGTGTACTTCGCGATGTAATCATAGAACTTCCTTCTCTTTGGTCTCAGTTCCAGTATGGGTAAAACTTTGAAACCTTCTTCGGTCTCTATTATCGATACCGTCATTTCTCGCCCCGGGATGTATTCCTGAACGATCACACTGCCGTAGAGCGGTAGATCTTCTTTCAGCGCCCTCTGGAATTCCTCATCCGATTCACAGATGAAAACACCGATACTGGAACCTTCTCTTCGTGGCTTCACCACACAGGGATAACCAACAGGAGATGAATCGATGTGTTCCTTGACTTCGACGAAATTCGGTATCTTAACAAAATCCTTCAGGAATCTGTAGGCGAGAAGTTTGTCGAAGCAGAGCATGCTGGAGAACGCATCAGAACCCGTGTACCGAACCCCGAGGAAATCCAGTATGGACTGGAGTGAACCATCCTCTCCGAACGTTCCGTGAAGCACGTTGAACACCAGGTCGAACTCCTTCAACTTTGGAGCCTCTTCCAGGAAATTTCTGCCAACGTCGAAGACGACGTATTCGTACCTCAGAGCATCAAGAGCTTTTTTTACCCTTTCTCCGCTTCTCAGTGAGACTTCTCTTTCTCTTGACGTTCCCCCCATCAGAAGTGCTATCTTCATCGTTCTTCCTCCCGATGAACATCTTTCCGTTCTCTATGACGGCAACCTCATCGTTTCTTACACTTCTGCTTTTTCCACATTCACACTTCAGGTAAAACCCATACCTTCCAAAAGAAAGAACCATGTCCTTTCCACAGGAACATTTTTGATCCGTTGGGTAATTGATGATGATCCTGTCGTTCTCGTTGAAGACCTTTGAAAAGGTTCGATAGAAATCCTGTAAAACTACTTTGTCTGTTTTCTTTCCCTGTTCTACCTCGTCGAGTTCTTTCTCCATCTCGGCGGTGAAAGAAATATCCACGATGTCGGCGTACTTTTTCTCCAGGTAGTCCATGACAACACTTCCGATAACCGTGGGATAGAGGTATCCCCTGATTTTCTTCACGTATTTTCTGGAAAGAAGAAGTTTTATCGTAGATGCATACGTGCTGGGGCGTCCTATTCCGAGTCTTTCCATTTCCTTCACCAGAGTACCTTCAGTGTATCTGGGTTTTGGCTTTGTTTCCAGTTCCTTTATCTCCACTTCCACCGGTTTTACGATCTCACCCTCTTCGAAGGGAAAATCACCGACGTTCCTCTCCGTTTTCCATACTCTCTCGTAACCATCGAAGATCCTCTTCAGAATCGAACCTTTGAATCGGTATTTCCCGTCTTTCGATCTCAACACAAAGCGAGTCTCTTCGTACTCTGAGGGTTTCATTTGAGAAGCAAAGAACCTTTTCCATATCAGTTCATAAAGCTTTCTCTGATCTGGGTTCAAATACTTGCTGATCTTTTCGGGCGTCATGAAAACATCCGTAGGGCGTATGGCTTCATGAGCATCCTGTATCCTGGCAGTCCTGCTCTTTTTTCTTCTTCCAGTTCCGATGTATTCCTTTCCAAAATCTTTCTCTATCAGCTCACGAGCGGCCTCTTTAGCGTAGTCTGAAACTCGGGTGGAGTCCGTCCTCATGTAGGTGATGAAAGCGATGTGACCTTCTTTCGTCTCCACTCCTTCGTACAGCTGCTGGGCGAGTAACATGGTCTTTGCTACAGAAAAACCCAGTTTCGCGTAGGCTTCCTGTTGGAGTGAACTGGTCTTGAAGGGATCCGGTGGTGAGAACTTCTTTCTGGAGACGGTCTTTTCCTCCACAACCAGTTCCTCTATGGACTGCAGCTCTTTGAGTACATCCTCTTCCAGAAAGGTCTTTTCCTTCGTTATCATCTCGGCTTCCAGACCATGGAACTTAACGACAACGCGATGGTATTTCTTCGGTACAAATCTCAGTATTTCCCTTTCCCGGTCACACACGAGTTTCAAAGTGGCAGACTGTACTCTACCGGCGCTCAAGTTGGATTTGAAATTCTTCCACAACACAGGGCTCAGAGAGTAGCCAACGATTCTATCCAGAATCCTCCTTGCAAGCTGGGCATGAACCTTGTTCATATCTATTTTCCGGGGATTTTTGACCGCTTCCTTTATGACCCTGGGGGTGATCTCAGAGAAGATGATTCTGTTTCTCTTTCCAAGGGTGTTCGTGAGTCTGGCCACATGCCATGCGATGGCTTCACCTTCTCTGTCCATGTCGGAGGCGATGAATATCTCTCCCACTTTCGAAATAGCCTTTATCTTTTCGACGATCTTTTCCTTTCCTTTTATCACGGTGAACTGTGGTTCAAAGTCGTTCTTCAAATCAACACCGAATTTGCTCTTTGGAAGGTCCACAATGTGTCCCATCGAAGCGAAAACCTCGTACTCGGGCCCCAGAATTCCCTTTATCGTCTTTGCCTTCGCCGGAGATTCCACTATTATGTACTTCTTTTTTTTACTCATTCAACTCCTCACCTCTTATGAATATCCTTCTTTTGAGATTCTTGTCGTACTCCGTCCACACCTGATCCGAATCGGCGTTCTCTATGATTTCAAAGAACCTTGCAAGTTTTGAGTCAAGATTTTCCACATGGTGAACGATCAACGCCTCTATGGTCTTCGGTACGACGGGAGATCCCCATTCCAGCTCTCCATGGTGAGAAAGGATGATGTGTTCCACCTCCAGCACCTTTTTCTCAGGAAGGCCAAGTTCTTTTGCCTTCTCCCTCACCATCATGGCACCTATCGATATGTGCCCCTTCAACTCTCCCTCCGTGGTCACATCGATTCCAGACTCCGTCACAACGTACTCTCTCACCTTCCCTACGTCGTGGAGAAGAGCCCCGGTTATGAGAAGATCACGATCCACCGGATAATACCTGCTGATTTCCCTGCATATTTCTGCAACCGTAAGGCTGTGTTCCAGAAGTCCTCCTATGTAGGCATGATGAACCCTCATCCCCGCAGGCGATTTGAAGAACTTTTCTGAGAACTCCTCATCTTCTACGAAAAATGCCCTCAACAGTCTTTTGTAATCTCGATCTTTGATCTGATCTATCAAAGAGAACAATTTTTTCTTCATAACCTCAAGATCTTTCTTCGATTGGGCCACGAACTTCGAGAAGTCGTATTCATCTTTCTTCAAAACCCTGATGGCGTTGTAGTCGTTTTCTACGTTTATCTGGATTCTGTTTTCAAAGAAAACGACCCTTCCCTTCACCTTGACGACACTTCCTTCTTTCAACCTCTGATCGTTCAACTCAGCGTTGTACCAGTCAACGGCCCTCACCGCCCCTGTTCGATCCTCCAGGGTCATTATCAGAAACTTCTTGTTGTCTTTAGTTTCTTGAAGCTTTTTGCTTCGAATTTTCAGAACGATTTCGACGTTGTCGTTGATGTGATCCTTGAGATCCTGAACGAAGAGTTCCTGACCAAGCAGATCCTTCGGCATCAGATCTCCCAGTTTCAATTCACTCACTTCCTTTCTCGACGATCAATTTCTTCAAAAAGTCGAAGTCCTCAACAGGATGAGGAAAAACAAAAGATGTCCCATCTTCAAAATAAAAAACTACAGATAGAGCTCTCTTCTCTACACTCTTCACCGAAGAGAGCCTGAAGACTTTTTTTCCCAATCTCAACGCGTCTGCTTCCTGATCGACGACGATTTCTCTTTTGAATATGGAAAGTACCCATACACCAAAGATTATATCCAGAATCAGGAAGAGATACCTCAGAAGAGCCAAGAGGGGTTTGTATAAAAGGAAAATTGTGAGATCAAAACTCACAACCCATAAGGCGAGCAAGGCAAACTTGTACCAGAAAGGTGTTCTGAATCTTATTGTCATGAACAACGCGGGCGAAACGCCCGCTCACACCTCCGAAACCTGACCTACGTATTTCTTCACCTTTCCGGCTTTCAAGCAAGAAGTGCAGACTCGCATTCTCTTGATGGTTCCATCCGGGAGCACGACTCGTACCTTTTGAAGATTCGGTCTGAACCATCTACCGGTCTTTTTGTTGGAATGACTCACGTTGTTTCCAGATCTGGGCGCCTTTCCGCACACTTCACACCTTTTTGCCATGATCACGACCTCCTGTGGATCTGTTTTTTCTCTTCATGAGTATACCACAGTTATCTGGAGTACTTCATGTACTCTCTTATTTTCCTTTCCATCTCCCTTCTCTTTATCGCCTCTCTCTTGTCGTACTTCTTTCTTCCCCGTGCAACGGCTATCTCTACCTTCGCTATTCCCCTATCGTTGAAGTATATCTTCAAGGGGACTATGGTGATTCCTTCCTCCTGCACTTTTCCCATGAGCCTTTTGAGTTCCCTCTTGTGAAGAAGAAGTTTCCTGGGTCTTTCTGGATCGTGGTTGTGTATTCCGCCATGACTGTACGGTGGTATGTGGAGGTTCAAAAGATACAGTTCTCCATCTTTGAACCGGCAGAAAGAGTCTTTGAAATTGACTGAACCGTTCCTGAGAGACTTCACTTCGGTTCCGGTGAGAACGATGCCCGCCTCGTACGTCTCAAGAATCTCGTAGTCCGTGTAGGCCTTTTTGTTGGTGGCCACGATCTTCACTCTCTCACCCCAGCCAGAGACCTTCAAAGTGGTCAATCCCTTTCGGTGTTACCCTCACAAAATCCACCCTCACAGGTCCTTTCAATCCTTTCTGAAGCATGTACAGTTTTGCCGCTTTCTCTATGTTTCGAACCTTCTTCATATCGATCCTTTCAAGGGGATCCACCTTTCCTCTCCCACTTTTGACCTCCACGAACACGGTTTCTTTTCCACAGCGCGCTATTATGTCTATTTCTCCGTACTTTGTTCGGTAGTTTCTTTCCAGAATCCTGTATCCTTTCTTTTTTAAAAAGTCACACGCGAGGTCTTCAGCCGCTCTCCAGTCCATCACCGATGAATCCCGGGAACCTTTATGTGACCGTCTTTTTCTTCGGGGAAGTTTTTCTTTATGAGATCTCTACCCTCGAAAAATCTGGGCCCACCTGTTCTGAGTTCAGCAACATCCTCGACCGGTGTGTACATCGGTTCCACACCTTCAACGTCCACTTCACTCAAAAGTTCCACATAATCGAGTATCTCCTGAAAATCCTTCATGAGGCTTTCTCTCTGTTCTTCAGAAAGTTCGAGTCTTGCCAGATTTTCAAGATGAAGGACCAGGTCTTTTGTAACCTTTATCATTCTTCCATACCTCCTTGAGATCGTCCTTTGATACGCTGGCTGCCTTTACGTTCTCATTTTTGAGTTCTTCGTAGAGTTCTTCCCTCAAAATTTTCACATGCTTTGGTGCCTCTATTCCGATTTTAACAGAATTTCCCTCGATTTTAAGAACAGTTATAACTATATCATCACCGATCACGATCCTTTCTCCGACCTTTCTTGTGAGAACCAGCATACTATCACCCCAGTGTTCTGTAGATACCCCCAGTGAATTCAACAAGGCCCATGAGTTCCAGTTCAGAGATCACCCTGAGAACCTCCGACACATCCCATTCCAGTTCCTCTACCAGATCATCCACAGATTTTGGAGAAACCTTCAGATATTCGTAAACCGTCCTCTGTGCCGGTTCGAGTGAAAGATCTTTTTTTGAGGCAATTCCAAAATAAAGTCTCAAGTCTTCTTCGTCCGTGAGGGGATACGCTCCAGACCTGACGAGATAGTTCGTTCCCTCACTCGTCTTCCTGTCTATATCACCGGGGACCGCAAACACATCCCTTCCGTTTTCCAGAGCAAACTTCGCCGTTATCAGAGCACCACTTTTTATGGGAGCCTCTGTGACGATGATCACCTTGGAAAGGCCCGCTATGATACGATTCCTCGCCGGAAAGTGATGTTTTCTAGGCTTTGTTCCCATCGGGTACTCACTCACAACACACCCGCTCTCCAATATCCTGTAAAACAAACCTTCGTTCGATCTTGGATAGATCACGTCCACCCCGGCTCCAAGAACCGCAACGGTTTTTCCACCGCTTTTCAGAGTTTCTCTGTGGGCAACAGAGTCTATCCCAAGAGCCATACCCGAAACAATCACAAAGCGCTCACACAAAAGCCTCACAAAACGCTTTGTTACACTGATTCCATAACCGGTCGGCCTTCTCGTTCCCACAACTCCTACACAGCTTTCTCTGAGAAGACTGTCATCCCCTCGAACGAAGAGAACAGCAGGTGGAAACTTGCTTCTTCTCAGAGACTCCGGATAGGAATCGTCCCAGAAAGAGATGAGTTTCACATCGTATTTCTCTATGAGGAATTTCTGTCTTTCAAACTCTTCTTCATCACACTTTTTTCGAAACCTCTGTGCTTTTTTTGGATCGGAGTTTTCCAGAAAGTCTTCCAGTTCAAGATGAGGTTTCAGTTCAGAAAATCTGAACCCTCCGTGGTGAACGAGTAGAGCTATCTCAAGAGGCGTCACTTTTGTGCTCCTCGAGTATTTTTTTTATCTTCTCTTCCACGCCCTGCGGTCTTCCTGGAAGACATCTGTTGGTTTCTGCCTGTCCTTTAACTATCGCCTTCGCGTAGGCTTCACAACCGGCAAACCCACAGGCACCGCAGTTTATACCGGGAAGAACCTCCACTATCATCTTCACACGTGGATCCTCTTCCACCCTGAACCTCTGTGCAGAATAGGCAAGAAAAACTCCGAATCCAAATCCCAGGATAGCGAGCAGAAGTGTAGAGTAAAGAACAACCAACTCCATCACCTCCTCACAGCTTCACCATGCCCTGGAAACCCATGAACGCCAGAGAAAGAAGACCGGCGGTGATCAGAGCGATAGCGGTTCCTTTGAAGGATTCTGGAAGATCGTACAGATCGAGTTTTTCCCTTATACCGGCAAAGATCACTAGCGCAAGGGCAAATCCCAGTCCAGAACCCAGGGCGTGAAAGACGGCCTCAACAAAGGTCAGTTTCATGAGACTGTTCAGAAGCACCATTCCAAGAATTGCGCAGTTCGTTGTGATGAGAGGAAGAAATATTCCAAGGGCTTCGTACAGATCGGGACTCGACTTCTTCAGGAAGAGTTCAACGAATTGAACAAAGGAGGCAATGACCAGGATGAAGACGATCGTTCTCAGAAATTCCAGACCCGTGGCGATGAGGAGTCTGTCCAGAAACCAGCTGATTGCAGCAGAAACCGTCATGACGAAGGTAACGGCGATACCCATTCCCGTCGCCGTTTCCAGCCTCTTGGAAACCCCAAGGAAGGGACATATTCCCAGGAACCTGGCGAGAACAAAGTTATTCACGAAAATGGCAGAGAAGAAGAGCAAGAACACCTTCATTTGGCTTCACCTCTCTTCTTCCTTCTCAGGCCGACATAAGAAAAGAGCGCTGAAAGGAGTCCAAGTGTTATGTAAGCGCCGGGGGGCAGTATTTCCAGGAAGATCTTGACCTTCCAGATCTCGTATCCGAATATCGTTCCGTTCCCAAAGAACTCTCTCACACTCCCGAGCAGAACGAGAGAACCAGTGAAACCAAGACCCATTCCCAGACCATCGAGGAAAGAGTCGAAAACTCCGTGTTTTGAAGCAAAAGCCTCTGCCCTTCCCATGATTATACAGTTGACGACGATGAGCGGGATGAAAAGCCCCAGCGTTTTCCACAGTTCGTAGGTGAAACCGTGCATGAGAAGATCTATCATGGTGACAAAGGACGCTATGACAACGATGAATATGGGAATTCTGATCTTTTCAGGAACGAGTTTTCTTATGAGAGAAATGACCACGTTCGACATGGTGAGAACCGCCGTGGTGGCAAGCCCCATTCCCAGACCGTTGATCGCACTCGTGGTGACAGCAAGAGTGGGACACATTCCAAGGACCTGAACATATGTCGGGTTTTCCTTTATGAAACCCTTTGTAAACTCCTTAAGACGGTTCATTTCAGCACCTCCTCGGTCAGATACCTGTACATGAGGTTCAGAGCCACCGTGACCGCCCTTGGAGTGATGGTCGCACCCGTCATGACATCGCTCACCTTCACGATTCCTTTTTGCTTCAGTTCCTCTGGAGACCCCTTCGGAAGACCGGCATCTTTGTCCACTTTTAGTCCATTCTTCAGACCCTCCGGTGGGATGGGAAAGAACCTCTTTTGAATGTCTTCCTCTCCTATCTTCGCTCCAAGACCTGGTGTTTCCTGAGAGTAGTCGATCACCCTCACGGAGTTGAGCATCAAGCCGCTTTCAGTTTCAAGAAAACAGGCCACAACGGTTACGTTCCCTCCGAAACCCGGTGCATAGCCTGACAGAACGTACGCCTTTTTTCCACCGTTTGTTCTGAACTCATAAACCGGTCCAAGAACGGTACCTTCTCTGTACTCTTTCAAAACGATCGTTTCTATTCCAGTTTTCTTCACCACTTCTTCGATCGTTTTTTCGTTCACCAGATATTCACCACTGATGGGATCTTTCAGAACAAATTTGATAGCGTCCAATTTAGCCGCGTTGTCTGCCTCCTGAATCTTTCCTTTGACCCCCATGTACACGAATCCCAGGAAAAGACCAGAGATGGCCGTGAAGATCATGAGAATCAGCCCTGTTTTGATGATGTCCTTCATTCTTTCACCTCACCGAAAATACGGGGTCTGGTGTATCTGTCTATCAGAGGAACCAGCGCGTTCATGAAGAGAATGGAGAACGAAACACCCTCAGGATACGCCCCAAAGAGTCTTATAGCCATGGTGAGAACACCACATCCCACACCGAAGATCAACTGACCCTTTGCGGTGATCGGGCTCGTCACCATGTCGGTGGCCATGAAAAGGGCACCGAGCATGAGGCCACCGCTGAGAATATGGAAGAGAGGATCCCCAAATCTCGGATTCACCAGATAGGCTATTGAAGAGAACAGAAAAACAGTTCCTATGTAAGAAATGGGGATGAAGATCTTAACTCTCTTTCTCAAAAGAAGATAGAGAAATCCTACAAGGAGAAGAAGAGCGCTCGTTTCACCAAGAGATCCCCCAACGTTCCCTATGAACAGATCCCAGTAGGAAGTGATCACACCATGTTCTTTGAAGAGGGCAAGTGGGGTGGCTGCCGTCATCACGTCCGCCGGGGACTTCCAGAACCCTGCGCCGGGTACAACCCACGTGGTCATGTAGGTGGGAAAGGAGATGAGAAGAAAAGCCCTTCCAACGAGCGCTGGATTGAACACGTTCTGTCCAAGACCTCCAAACGCGTGCTTACCCAATCCCAGTGCGAAAACAAGTCCCACCAGAAAGGCCCAGAAGGGAAGTCTTGTACTCACGTTCATCGCAAGAAGCAATCCGGTCACGGCTCCACTCCCGTCAGGGACAAATTCCTTTATACCCCTCAGGTACCTCATGACGAATATGTCGAAGAGTTCCCCAAGCAACGCCCCTGAAACGCAAAGAAACAACGCGTACCACCCGAAAAAATAGGCCGCTCCGACAACGGCAGGTGAGAGGGCGATGAGAACGTCTATCATGACCTTTCTCACATCGTCGTTTTCCCGAAGATGGGGTGCATAGGCGCTCGCCAACTTCATTTTCTACCCCTCCTTGTGGCCCGATAGACAGTTTTGGCAAGTTTTATGTATCTCACATGCTCTATCTTGGACGGACAGGTGTACGTGCATGATCCGCACTCTATACAGTCCATGAGGCCGTTTTCCACTGCCTCGTCGTATTTTCTCTTCGTGGAAAGAAGATAAAGCAGATAGGGCTGAAGGTTCATCGGACACACCTGAACACACTCACTACATCTTATACAGGGTTTCTGAGACTGGGGTTTCCTTGGGAGAAAGGCTGTTATTCCGGAGGTTCCTTTCATAACGGGAGTATCGAGACTTGTGATAGAGATGCCCATCATTGGACCACCCAGAATGACCCGTTCTGTCCTTTCATCGATTCCACCGCAGTACTCGAGGACGTCCTTCACGGGTGTTCCAATTCTGACGATGAGATTTTTCGGATCTCTGACCGCATCACCGCTGACCGTCATGCCTCTTTCCACAAGGGGTTTCCCATCAACGACCGCTTCTTTCACCGCAACGCAGGTTCCAACGTTTTGAACGACCACCCCAACGTCCATGGGAAGACCGCCCCTTGGGACCTTCCTTCTCGTGATAGCGTATATGAGCTGCTTTTCTGCCCCCTGAGGGTACTTTGTCTTGAGAAGTGCCACATCAACAGGATATCCCTTGAAGACCTTTTTCAAGTGATTGTAGGCATCCATTTTGTTGTTCTCCACTCCGACTACTGCTTTTTGAACTCCCAGCACCTTCATCATGATCAAAATTCCCTGGAGTATGTCTTCTGCCCTCTCCAGCATCATTCTGTGATCTATTGTGAGGACGGGTTCACACTCTGCACCGTTGATGATCAGGGTGTCTATCTTCTTCTCAGGAGGCGGTGAGAGTTTCACGTGGGTGGGAAACATGGCTCCACCGAGTCCAACTACCCCTGCCTTTTTGATGACATCCAGTATCTCCTCTTTCGACATGCGTTCGAAATCACCTGTTTCTAGCCTCACCCATTCGTCATCGGAGGTCCTTTCAATCACGACAGCTTCAACGGGTTTTCCAGCGACTGGATGAAGAATCTTTTTTATCTCGATCACTTTTCCTGTCACAGGAGAATGGAGGTAGGCCGAGATGAAACCATCTGGCTCTCCTATGATCTGTCCCGTTTTCACCTCATCGCCGGGTGAAACCAGTGCTTTGGAGGGACTTCCCGCATGGTTCAGTAGAAAAACGTAGACCTTCTGAGGAAGTGGCATCTTCTCGATTGGTTTTTCCTTCGTCCAATCTTTCAACTGTGGAGGATGTACCCCTCCTTTGAAAGTGAGCACGCTTTCACCTCCAGTGCACGTTGTAAACCGGTCCCTTCGGGCTTTCGTTGTAATAAGGGCGTGTACAATGTGGACAGCCTCTGGTTCTGAATGCCTCCTCTGGAAACTCACCGGACCATCTGACGTCAATTATTCTACCATTTTGATCAAAAATGATATCCTTCAGTGTTATCAGATCCTTCTCCAAAAGATATGTCGAAAGCTGAATCCTTCTGTAACGCTCCAGGGAGGGCCTTTCTTTCTTCTCCAGAGCGGTACCCTTTATGGGTGTGAAGGCGAAAAGAGAGAACGTGATTTTTCTCTCCTTTGTCCAGAGGAAAAATTCGATGATATCTCTATCGCTCTCTCCCAGTCCCACTATGACGTGCGTTGTGATCTTCCCCGGAAACATCTCCGAGGCTTTCTCAAGGATGGAAAGGTGTCTTTCGTAGTTTCCACCCCTGATTTTCTCGAAGAGATCTTTTCTCGGAACGTCCACGGCGATTCCCACTCTATCGGTTCCCAGTTCGAAGTACTCTGCCACCTCTTCTAAACTGACTGGCCTTACACTCAGGGAGACAGGTATCGTGAACCTTGGAACGATGGAACGAAGTGCCTTTCTGTAACCTGGCTGGGAAACGACCTGAACACACACCCTTTTGAAATGAACGTTCAGTTTGTCGAGAAGATCACCGGAGATCTCTTTCCAGACAACCCGGGAGAGGAAATGTGAGGGGGAAGTAGAGGACCTTGCCTGGGAACAGTAAAGACAATTGTACACACACCTCTCACCGAGCATGAGATAAGCAGTGTCCATGCTGAAGGCGGTTTTCCCTTCCAACTTCTGAAGTGTTCCTGCTGAGGCCCTCAGTATCATTGCTCCACCTCGAACCTGTACACTCTCCCAGATTTTTTCAGATATATGAAACCGTCCCTCACAGACACTTCGAAGCCGTTGTACGCTCCGGGAACAGTCTGACCTGCTTCGATCCTCATTAGAACACCCTTTGCTGTTCTTTTTGCGATCTCCCGTTCTCTGTACAACACGAACCTTTTTCTGGCCTGAACTGAAACACTACAAACCATCAAAAAGGCCATCGTCACAATGAGCAAGGCGAAGAGAGTTTCGAGAATCAACGAACCTAACTGAACAGAAGATAAGACAGAATCAGAAGTATCCCCATCACGAGCAAGGCCAGAACAAAAGCCAGGAAGAAATCCGAACTCGTCACCGCCTGAACAGGTTGTGCGTACTTTCTTGAAGGCGGTTTTTTCTCCTCTTTTGATGCTTTTTCCCCCTCCAGTATCTCTCCGATTTTTTCCATCCATTCCTCATCGGAAGTCTTCACCCTGTTTTCACCGTACTTTATCTTCAGGTTTGGCGACACTATGGCCTTTCCGTAGATGCCCTCGTCGAATTCTACCTTTAGAAGGTAAAAGTTGCCACTTTTCGTTTTTATGAGTTCTTTCGATATCAACTTTCCTGGAAGACTTGCCACATTCTCTGTTCCAAACCTCTCTTTGAGAAAATTCTTGAATTTTTCGGAAACACCACCATTCCCGTAGTTGAGGATCACAAAATCCACCACGTCTTCAACGTCTATCTCCTTTATGGTGACACCGTTCAGGGGGTCGAGAACGGGAAAGATCTCAGGGAGGTTTTTGAGGTCTTCCCTTTGTAAGACACTGAACACCGCCTCCGTAGAGAGCTCTTCAAAGTGTTGCTTCACCGCTTCAAGAGACACGTCTTCGAAATTCAATGGGGTGGCGACAACTTCCACATCGACCTTTTCAGACCACTCTCTCAGGATATCGGAGATGAACACCCTCAAGGCTTCGTGGTCGCCATTTTCGGTGAGCCTGAACAGCTCGCTTCCAATGAGGCGCAGGTTCTGCCTTCTGGACTGTATCAACCAGAAGTCGAAGAACTCGTCCGTTAGAGTAGGGCTCTCCGCAACTTCCACCAGTGCTTTTTCCTTTTTTATTCTGAAATCTTCGAGAAAATCCTCGAAGCTTCCGTTGAGGTCGACAGAGTACTTCCTTGCGTATCGGCCAGGGACAACGAAGAAGTCGTACTCAGGAACCTGGTTTAGCTTTCCGAGAAAATAACCCTGGACGACTTCGGATGTCAGCTTCGAGATCGCCCTGAACTTCACAAAATAGAGATCCACCTATCATTCCTCCCTGGGTAGAACAAAATCCCCTGACTCCAGTTTTTTTGTTTTGAAGTCCTCGGGTTTCACACCAACGCCTATTACACAGTTTTTCCCAATTACCACGTCGTCCGGTATCGTTGAATTCATTCCCACCACCGTCAAAAGTCCCGTGTAGATCTTGGGGTCGAGTTTGCTCTTGGCGTCCTCGCCCACTCCCATTTTCACGTTGTTTCCTATCTTCACGTTCTCTGCCACTATCACGTTTTCCAGATAACAATTTTCTCCTATCTCCGTCCTCGTCATTATCACCGAGTTTTTCACGACGGTACCCTTCCCGATCCTCACTCCCTGAAAGATCACAGAATTGGTGACTTCTCCGTACACCTCTGCACCCTCGCTGATAAGGGAAGTGGAAGTTCTTGCCTCTGGTGCCACGTACGCTGGAGGCATCTCTTCAGAGTGAGTGAAGAATCTCCAGTTTGGATCGTAAAGGTTGAAGGGAGGAACGGGAAGTACGAGTTCCAGGTTTGCTTCCCAGTAAGATCTGATGGTCCCCACATCCCTCCAGTATCCATCGAACCTGAACGCATAGAGGGACCCTTTGTTTTCCCTCAAAATCTTCGGTATCACATCTTTTCCGAAATCGTGCGAACTGTTCGGATCGTTTTCGTCCTCTATGAGGACCCTTTTCAGGAATTCGTAGTTGAACACATAGATTCCAAGGGAAGCAAGATTTGAGCGAGGCTTTGGTGGTTTTTCCTCGAAGTCCACGATTCTCCCTTCGACGTCCGTTATCATGATACCGAATCTGCTCGCTTCCTCCAGCGGCACCTCCATACAGGCTATCGTACCGTCTGCTCCTTTCAACAGATGATAGTCTATCAGGTCGTTGTAGTTCATGGCGTAGACGTGATCACCGGATAGAACCAGAACGAGCTCTGCATCGTTTTCTTCCAGAAACTCCAGGTTCTGATACACCGCGTTCGCCGTTCCCTTGTACCAGTCAGATTCGTTTCTTCCAACGTAAGGTGGCAGGATTTCCACTCCTCCATCCTTTCTGTCCAGATCCCAGGGTCTACCTATTCCTATGTGTTTTGCCAGAACGTGTGGTCTGTACTGCGTGAGTACTCCAACTCTGTATATACCAGAGTTCACGCAGTTGCTCAGTGTGAAATCTATTAGGCGGTATTTCCCACCAAACGGTACAGCGGGTTTTGCTATCCTTTCAGTGAGAACACCGAGCCTCGTTCCCTGCCCACCTGCCAGGATCATTGCAACTACGTTTCCCATGATATCTCACCTCACAGAACAGCCCTTTTCTCGAAAACGGGAAGATCACCACTGCCTTCCACGACCCGTCCTTCCCGTACGATACAGTTCTTATCGATTATCACGTTCCTCAGAACCGCACCTTCCTCCACGACCGTGTTTTCCATGATTATCGAGTTCTCCACGACGGCACCAACCTTTATCCTGACGTTTCTGAACACAACAGAATTTCTCACAGTACCAGCGATCACGCTTCCATCGGCTATCAGAGAGTTCTCCACAACGGCGGTCGAAGTGAACTTTGGAGGTGGAAGATCCTTCAGCTTCGTGTACACCTTGCCGTTCTTGTAGAACAGTTCATCACGGACTTCCTTTTTCAAGATGTCCATGTTTATTCTGTAGTACTCTCGTATTCCTTTCTTCACGTTCCTCCAGTATCCATCGAACCTGTAAGCGTACACCTTCAATTTGTCCAGATTTGGGATCACCACATCGAGTAGAAAATCGTACTTTCCCTGTGGAACGGTTGCGTAAAGAAGTTCTTTGAGAAGCTCCTTGTTGAGAAAATAAACTCCGAGAAACGCAATGTTCCCCTTCGGTTTTGCGGGTTTTTCTTCTATCTCCACAACCCTCATGTCCTGGTCAAGTTGTACGATTCCATACTCGCTCAGATTGTATGTCTCATCTAGTTCTTTTACAAGCAGTGTGATGTCCGCTCCTTTTTTGAGATGGTAGTTGAACATATCCTTGTAGATCATCTTGTAGATGTGATCGCCCGATCCTATGAGAACATGATCTTCTTCTCCTCGCCTCAAGATGGTCATGTTCTGAAAGATGGCATCCGCCGTTCCCCTGTACCACACTTCTCTGTTCGGTCCAACGTAGGGTTGGAGGATGAAGAGACCACCGCTTTTCCTATCGAGGTCCCACTCCTTCCCGGCCCCCAGATGATCCATGAGGCTTCTTGGGTTGTACTGGGTCAGGATACCGACTTTTCTGATACCGGAGTTCACCATGTTACTCAGCGTGAAATCTATCGCCCTGTACTTCCCGAAAACAGGAACAGCAGCACTTGCTCTGACCTTCGTCAGAGGCCACAACCTGTCGCTCTTTCCACCAGCGAGGATCAAACCGAGCACTCTCATCTTCTTCACCTCTCTTCTTCCTCATCGAAATTCTATCACCCCCAGCTTCCCTCAACGAAACCGTTGGAGAGTTTTTTCAAAAGGTTGAGGATAGAATTGGTAACGGGATCGGGATACTCTCTGATGACGAGGAAAACCCTCTCTCCGACACTCCTCATGGCGGACAGAAAACCCGCCACCCTGAAGACATGACCTACCGCCTCTGGAAACACCAGGACATCTGCTCTTTCCACTTCTTCAACTGTTCGTTCCGGTACGTCGAGCATCTCTTCGAAACTCACGCCGTAGCGTTTGGAGAAAAGATCCAGCATCGCACAGGAAAGGGAAAAAAGCACCTTGGGGTGTTCTGGAAAATGCTCTTCGAGTTTCTCAAAAAGACCGAATATCTGCGCGGATTTTGCTTCTTTCAGAAATCCTTCGTACTCTTCCAGCACGGCAACCACTATCTTGTAGTTCTCTCCCAGACTTCTTTCTGGAACGATTGAAGAGACTCCTTTGAATTTTCCCTCCATCAGTTCCAGTCTGATGATTTCCCTGTCCTGCCATTTCTCCAGATGATAGGTTACTATCATAATCTCACCTCCCTGGAAAAGTTTTAAATAAGGTGTTAGAATTCCTTCAGGGGTGGTTCAATAATGACTATATCAACAATCGCTTCGATTTTGAAAGATCAAATTCTGAAGGTCAACGCCCCTATGGATCTGGAAATCTCCGGAATCTCCAACCACACTTCCAGGGTGAAGAAAGGAGATCTTTTCATCTGCAGAAAGGGAGAAAAGTTCGACTCCCATGAGATAATTCCAGAGGTTATCGAAAAGGGAGCCGTGGCCGTTGTGGTGGAAAGAGAAGTGAATTTTGATGCTCCAAGCATCCTGGTCTTCGATTCGAGATATTTTGAAGCAAAGCTGGCGAGCCTGTTCTTCGAGGATCCCTGGAAGGACACTCTCACCTTCGGAATCACGGGCACGAACGGAAAAACGACCACAACGTTGATGATCTATCACATGCTCACATCGATGGGAGTGAAAGGGAGCGCCCTCACCACAGTGTTAAAGAACGTTCTTGGAAAAACCTATTACGAAGACATCACCACTCCCGATGCAATCACCGTTCTCTCCGCAATGAAAGAAAACAAAGACGGTGGAGGAAGGTTCTTTGCCCTTGAAGTGTCTTCCCACGCACTCGTACAGAAGAGAGTGGAGGGTGTGAGGTTCGACGTTGGTATCTTCACCAACATATCACGTGATCATCTGGATTTCCACGGAACTTTCGAAAATTATCTGAAGGCCAAACTCCATCTGTTTGATCTTTTGAAGGACGATGGTTTTGCCGTTCTGAACGAATCTTTGTCCGATGCCCTTCATCGAAGGGTAAGGAAGGTCACTTTCGGCACATCCAGAAATGCAAACTACAGACTGGGGAACATCGAAGTGAGTTGGGAGGGAACATCTTTCGTACTGGAAACACCGGATGGCTTTCTGAAGGTTTTCACAAGAGCCATCGGTGATTTCAACGCGTACAATGCAGCAGCGGCCATAGCCGCCCTTCACCAGCTGGGGTTCGATCCAAAAGAACTCGCCGAATCCCTGGAGAGTTTCACGGGGGTTGAAGGAAGATTTGAGGTCGTGAAGGCAGCAAAAAAATCGGGCTTCAACGTCATCGTTGACTTTGCCCATTCACCGGATGCCCTGGAGAAACTGTTAAAAAACGTCAGAAAGATATCTAAGGGAAGAGTGATCGTTGTGTTCGGGGCGGGGGGAAACAGCGACAGAGGCAAACGCCCCATGATGTCGAGAGTTGTTTCTGAGTTAGCAGATGTGATGATACTGACGACGGACGATCCAAGAGGTGAAGATCCAGAGCAAATAATGGAGGATCTGATAAAAGGGGTGGACAAAAACAAGCCCTATCTTGTGCTCTTCGATAGAAAGGAAGCCATAGAGACAGCCCTCACGATAGCAAACAGGGGGGACACCGTTGTCGTCGCTGGAAGAGGTCATGAAAGATACCAGATAATAGATGACGAAAAGAAGATCCCGTTCCACGATAGAGAGGTGATCGAAGAGATACTGAGAGAAAAGTTAAGGGGGAGGAAGTTCGTCCAGTGAAGGAGCTCCTTGGAAGAAGATTCGTTTTGAACTCAAAAGAGGTAAAGGAAGGAGACGTTTTCGTTGCTGTGAAAGGAAAAAGATTCGACGGTCATGATTTCATAGATGAGGCTCTGAAGCGCGGAGCTCATGCTGTCATAGCAGAGAGAGCAGTAGTACACTCGGACAGAATTGTTCTTGTCAAAAACACGGTGGAAACGCTGGCAGAACTTGCCCGCCTGAAATTGAACGACTCTCCGAAAACGATAATTGGAATAACGGGCTCGAACGGAAAAACAACAACGAAGGAAATACTTTACGAACTTCTGAAGAGAAGAAGAAACGTTTTCAAAACCCCCGGCAACATGAACACGGAGTATGGCCTTCCCCTTTCTATACTGAACGAGTACGGTGGAGAGGAGATCCTTGTTCTTGAGATGGCCGCAAACAAAAAAGGAGACATCGCACATCTGTGCAGCATAGCACCTCCCGACGTGGCCGTTTTGCTGAACGTGGGAAGCGCTCATCTGGAATTCTTCAAAAGCAGGGAAAACATCATGGAAGCCAAACTCGAGATCGTAAAACATTCGAAGAAAGACTCCGCTGTCGTCACATTCTTTGACGATGGTGACCTGAGAAAGAAGGTGCCAGTTCTTAGAGAAAACGTGTTGTTCTTTGGAACAAAGGGTGGAGATGTCGTTCTAGAGGACTGGTGGTACTACGAAAACTCCACCATCTCAGAGTACCGGATGTTCGGTTCATCTTTCACGATCAAATTACCGGGATTCTGGAACAGAGGACAACTTCTCAATCTTGCTGCCTCACTCTGTGTCATGAAGGTCCTTGGAGAGAAAGTGGACGTTCTCGAGTTATCCAATCTGAAAGCTGTTCCGGGAAGATTCAACGTGAAGGAAGTGGAGGGAGTGAGGATCATCGACGACACCTACAACGCCAGTCCAGAAGCCTTTCAAATGGCGATAGAAGCGCTTCTCAAATTCCCCGGCAGAAAGTTCGCCGTTGTGGGGGCGATGAAAGAGCTGGGGGAGGAATCGAAAAAATTTCATGAAATGCTAGGAAAACAGCTCGATGCCCTGGACGGTGTGTACGTGTTTTCAACTGAACCCGAGGCAGGGTGGATAAAAACCAGAAAGAAGGTGCTCGAAACAGACAGTGCAGAGGAGATCGCCAGAGATCTCTACACGAGAGTCAGAAAAGGAGATACTGTGCTCTTCAAAGCCTCCAGAGCGGTTAGAATAGAAAGAGTTCTGGAGATCTTCGAAAGGGAGCTGAAAAAAGGATGATAGCAGCAAGTTTTCTTTTGAACCTTCTGATCTATCCGTTCCTGATAAACCTGTTCAGAAAAAAGAGTGTGGGGCAGTACATAAGGAAAGAAGGCCCCGATCTTCATGGGTACAAAGAAGGAACACCAACGATGGGAGGCATTCTGTTCGTCCTGATCGGACTTTTGTTTGGCGTGCTTTCAAAAGAAAATGGTGTGATCCTCACCGGAGCATTTCTGTTCTTTCTCATAGGTTTTCTCGATGATTTTCTCAGCATTGCAAAGAAAAACTCCACCGGTCTAAGAGCATACCAGAAGGCTCTCCTTCAAATTGCCGCTGCTTCCGTTGTGATCGCTTTTTCCCAACCGGAAACGGCTGTCGATTTCTTTGGTATCAAACTGGAAATGGGTGCCTGGTACTACCTACTTGCGCTGATCGTGATCGTGGGAAGTTCGAACGCCATGAACCTGACCGACGGGCTCGATGGTCTTGCGGGATGGGTCTACATCAGTGGAGCCATTCCATACTGGTTCTTTCTCAAAGAGAAGGGTTTTTCAGAAAACATCATCATCCTTCTGAGTGCGGGAGTTCTGGCGTTTCTCATCTTCAACTCTAAACCTGCCAGGATCTTCATGGGTGACACAGGATCCATTGCGCTGGGCGGGACACTGGGTGTCGTCTCCGTTCTCACCAAGACGGAGTTCTACCTGATCGTGTTTTTCCCGATTCTGGTCGTTGAAACACTGAGCGTGATCCTTCAGATTCTGTCCTTCAAACTCTTCAAAAGAAGAATCTTCAGGATGGCACCTCTTCATCATCATTTCGAGCTTCTCAGCTGGGAGGAAGAAAAGATCGTGGCGGTCTTCACCATTTTCAATCTGATTTCTTCTCTGATAGCCCTCGAGGTCTTCGGGGTGATAGGATGAGGATCGGTCTTCTTGGATTCGGAAAGAGCAACAGGGCGCTTCTGGATTATCTTCTGGAAAATGGGGAAGCCGAGATCTTCGTGAGCGAGGAGAAAAGACTCGATGACGATACGAAGAGTTATCTGAGAAAGTGCGGTGTTGATTTTGAGGAGGAAGGCAACACCGAGAAACTCCTGGATTGTGACGTTGTGTACGTCAGTCCCGGTGTGAAACCCCGCTCGGACATTGTCAAAAAACTGCTTGCAGGTGGTGTGAACATATCCACAGAGCTTCAGTTTTTTCTGGACAGAGCGGACAAAGAAAAGGTCATAGGTATCACCGGAACGAACGGAAAGAGTACCTCTGCTGCTTTAATGCACCATGCCCTCTCACATCGAGGATTGAAGGTCTTTCTGGGAGGAAACTTCGGAACACCCGCTGTGGAGGCACTCAGAGAAGATTACGACTATTACGTTCTAGAGGTGAGCAGTTTTCAGCTCTTCTGGTGTGAAAGACCCCGAGTTTCCAGATTTGTACTTTTGAACATATCGGAGGATCATCTGGACTGGCACTCTTCGTTCAAAGAGTATCTCAACTCGAAATTGAAACCCGCTTTCTTTCAGGAAGAGAAGGACACATTCGTGTACAACAAGAACATAGAGACTCTGGAAGACCTGAGCAGAGTGAAACCGAAAAAGATCCCGTTCTGGACAGAGGACACCTTCGTTGAAGAAAACAGATTGGTTCTTCAGGGAAAAAGTTTTCCACTTCCAGGATCCTATCCACTCCAGATGAAGGAGAACATCCTAGCGGTTTCCGTTCTGTATAATGAACTTTTTGGGGATGTGGAAGGATTTCTAGACTCTCTCAGAAGTTTCAAACCCCTTCCTCACAGGATGGAGTTTCTCGGAAAGATAAAGGGAAGATCCTTCTACAACGATTCCAAGGCGACTTCCACTCACGCTGTTCTGGGAGCCCTTTCAAACTTCGACAGAGTCATTTTGATAATGTGTGGTATCGGAAAAAATGAAAACTACTCTGTGTTCATAGAAAGGGCAAGACCAAGAATAAAACATCTGATCGTGTTCGGTGAGATCTACAGAGATCTCAGACCGTTTCTAAGTAATGTTCCTTACAGCATTGTCTCTGATCTGGAAGAAGCGTTTAGAAAGGCACTCGAGGTGTCAGAAGAAGGAGACGTGATCCTGTTCAGTCCAGGCGGTGCCAGTTTCGACATGTACGAAAACTACGCAAAGAGGGGGGAACACTTCAGAGAAATCTTCGAAAGATACAAAAAAGAGGAGGGTGAATCTTGAACGAAAAATCCCTCGTGTTCTTTATCATCGTTCTTCTGTGTGTTGGCTTTATGGCTCTCAGCAGTTTCGAAATGATGCAGGACTACATAAGACCCACAAGTGAGCGTTCTGTGATCTTGAATCACCTTCTGAAACTGACGGTGGCCCTCGCTTTCTTCGTGGTTTTTCTGTACACCGACCATAGACTTCTCTTTTCAAAACAGGTGATAGTGGGTGGATATATCCTTTCCCTGGTGCTGCTGATGATTGTGCTGATTCTTCCAGGTGGAGAGACAGGAGCACACAGGTGGATCGACCTTGGCTATTTTTCCTTTCAACCTTCCGAACTGGTCAAGATATACACGATCCTCTTTCTGGCATGGTATGTTGAAAAAAACCAACTGTACATGAAGCGTCTGTTCAGGGGATTTCTGAAACCTTTACTTCTGGTGTCTCCGTTTCTCTTTCTCATACTCGTGGAGCCAGATTTCAGCACCTTCGTTTTGCTTCTCCTCACCGTTTTGCTGACCCTCTACGTTGCCGAAACACGCGGTGTATACGTTTTGACGTTCTTCCTTATAGGTGTGATTTCCTTCATCTACATGTACAGAATGGGGATTTTAGACAACATCCTGAGAAGCTATCAGATGCAAAGAATCGTTTCCTATCTGAAAGGAAACGTTTCAGAACAGGTGATGAGAGCCGTTGAGGCGATAAGAAGTGGAGGGGCTGTGGGAAAGGGTCTTGTTCTGGGAGAAGAAAAGCTTTTTGTTCCGGTTGTGACCAGTGATTTCATACTGGCGATAGTTGGAGAAGAACTTGGTTATATCGGCCTTGGTGTGGTTCTCTTCTCCTTCTACGGATTGATACACAGCCTCGTGAAAGTGGTTTCAAGAATGCAGCCTATGCTTTCTGTTAAAACATTCATCTCAGGCTTTGCGATTCTGATCATGCTTCAGGTGATGGTGAACGTCGGTGTTATATCCGGAATCTTTCCTGTGACAGGGGTAACACTTCCACTGGTGAGTTATGGAGGAAGTTCTCTTCTTGCCACGATGATAGGGTTTGGCATAGTCGGTAACATGATCCTGGAGAGTGAAAGAGAATGATACGGGTGGCAGCCGCTGGTGGAGGAACGGGCGGACATCTTTACCCTTTGCTTGCCATACTTGAAACACTCTCCAAAGATGTGGAAACAAAGGTCCTGTTCTTCGCTGTGAAAGGAAAGATAGACGAAAAAGTCGTGAAACAGGAACATCCAGAGTACGAAGTTGTCACTCTGGACGTTAGAGGCCTTTTCAGGCCACTCTACCATCCAAAGAACTTCTGGCGAGCCGCGAAGGTGGTCAACGCGATTTTGAAGGCAAAAAAAGAACTCCTCCGGTTCAAACCCGATGTGATTGTTCTCACCGGTGGATACATTTCAGGAGTTGTGGGGCTTGCGGCAAAAAACATGGGAGTTCCCATCTTCCTGCACGAGCAGAACGTGGTACCCGGCCTTGCGGTGAAAACTGTGGCGAAATACGCCAGAAAGATCTTCGTCTCTTTCGAGAGAACAAGAGAGTTCCTGACAGAGTGGAAGGACAGGGTTCTCTTCACTGGATGTCCTGTGAGAGAAACAAAAGAGGAGGTAGATCTGGAAGACTTTGTCCTTGTTCTTGGTGGAAGTTTGGGGAGTGACCTGATAAACAGTCTGATGGAGGAAGTATATCGCAGGATCTCCTGTATTCGTTTTGTCCACTCTACGGGATCTCGGAGATGGGCAGAAAGGCTCTCTGTGTTTCCGAACGTCACAGCACATCCTTACATAGAAAACATGTCTTCCTTCTGGAAAAAGGCACGCGCGTCCATCTCCAGGGCAGGTGCGAGTACGATAGGTGAGATGATCTACTATGGAGTGCCCGGTGTTCTCATACCCTGGGAAGGCTCGGCAGAGTCACACCAACTTGAAAATGCCCTGGAAGCTGAAAGGCTCGGTTATGCGATCGTTGTGAGGGAAAAGGAGGCCACTCCTCAGAAGATAATTGAGGCTATTGATAAAACAATGAAAAAAGGTAAAATAGAGAAGATGAAGGAAAACCCTGCAACGATAATCTCGAGAGAAATACTGGGGGAGATAAGGTGAAAATTCACTTTGTTGGTATCGGTGGAATCGGAATGAGCGCACTGGCACTGCATGAATTTTTCAGTGGCAATGAAGTTTATGGTTCCAACATAGAGGAAACAGAAAGAACCACGTATCTAAAAAAGTTGAAAATACCCGTTTTCATCCCTCACTCTGAGGAGAACTGGTTCGACCCGGATGTCCTGGTCAAAACACCGGCCGTTCACGAAGACAATCCTGAGATAATCCGCGCAAGGAAAGAGAACGTACCGGTTGAAAACAGGCTTTCTTACTTCAAAGTGATCCTCAAGCGGGAAAACAGGGAAGAATTTGCCGTCACAGGAACGGATGGGAAAACCACCACAACGGCCATGATCGCCCACGTTTTGAAAGAACTGAACAGATCTCCTACGGCGTTCCTCGGAGGGATCATGGATTCACTGGAACACGGTAACTATGAAAGTGGAAAAGGACCAGTTGTGTACGAACTCGACGAGAGCGAAGAGACCTTTTCGGAATTTTCCCCGAACTATCTGATCATCACAAACGCCAGAGGAGACCACCTGGAAAACTACGCAAACTCGATCTCAAGGTACAGAGCCGCATTTGAAAGAATCAGCAGAAACTCAGATCTTGTGATCACCTTCGCCGAAGACGAACTCACCTCGCATCTCGGCAACGTGACTTTCGGTGTGAGAAAGGGAATGTACACACTGGAGATGAGGAGTGCGTCCCGCTCCGGGCAGCGGGCAATCATCGAAAAAAACAGAAAAAGATACGCAGAACTGAAACTCAGGATTCCAGGTTTTCACAACATACTGAACGCTCTGGCGGTGACGGCCCTCTTTGATTCTCTGGGATACGACCTGGAAGAAGTTCTGAAAGCCCTGGAGAGGTTTCCAGGTGTTCGAAGGAGATTTTCGATATCCTACCACGATCCGGAGAACAACATATACGTGGTCGATGACTATGCGCACACCCCGGAGGAGATAAAAAATCTCCTTCAAACGGCAAAAGAAGTCTTCGAAAACGAAAAGGTCGTGGTGATCTTTCAGCCCCATCGTTATTCACGTCTGGAAAGGGAAGATGGAAACTTCGCAAGAGCACTTCAGCTGGCAGACGAGGTGATAGTGACAGAAGTCTACGATGCGTTCGAAGAGAAAAGACCCAACGTCTCCGGGAAGATCATCTGGGACTCTCTAATGAATCTTGGTAAAGAAGCGAAATTTGTGGATGACCTTTCTCGGCTGAACAGCGTTATCGTTCCCAGAGACAACACCGTGTTTTTGTTCGTTGGAGCAGGAGATATCATTCACTACTCAAAGAAGTTTGTGGAGACGCTTCAGAGCTCCACTAACTCTCCTTCACGCGTTTCTGGATCGAAAAGGTAAACGGTCGATCTTCCGGTGAGATATCCACACAGCTCTCCTGGATTGATAACCAGGGTTTTTCCCACTTTCCTCACATCGATTCGATGGGTGTGACCGTAGAGCACCAGATCGTACTCCTGGGAATTTGCAATGGTTTCTATCAGAATGGGTTCGTGCATCATCACCACCTTCAGACCATCTGCTTCGACAACAGAGGGTGGCTTCACTATCCTTCCATCGCTTCTTCTGTGAAGGAGCAGAACTTCTCCATCGTTGTTTCCAAACACCCCGTGAAATTCCACTCCTTCTTTCAGAAGTTTTCCCAGAACGAAGGGTGCCACGAAATCTCCGCAGTGAAATACCCTCTTCACCTTTTTCTCAACGATCAGGTTCTCAACCCTTTCCAGAACCTTCATGTTATCGTGAGAGTCACTCAAAATCAACCACATAACCTCACCCCCAGAAACGATCTGTCAGCAAGATGATAGCCGATGAAACGATTGTGGAAAAGGTGATCAACCCACTCGCCAGTTCGGAATCGTAGTCCTTCTCTATAGAATAGACAAGGGTCATAATGGCAGATGGAAGAAGCGGAGAAAGAAACAGGTTCATCTTTTCAAACGATGAGAGTGTAAACATCCTTACCGCAAAAAAAGACACGATGAATCCCAGAAGATACTTCACAACACCCGCCACCGCTATCAACCGGGCCTTCCTGAAGACCGATTTGAAACTCAGGTAATATCCAACAAGGAAGAAAACCAGAAAAGCGTTGGCGTTCTTTATTGTCTGTGCAACTTTGAGGACTATCCCTGGAGGATAAAATCCAAACTGGTTGAGAATCAAACTCAACATAAGAACAAGAAAGGGCGGAAACTCAAAGACTTTCAGAACTCCCTTCACACCTGATCTCTCCGCCACTGCTTTGCCCACCCCGAATATGAAAAAAGAGTTTCCCAGATCGAAGAGAGCGTAATTCACAACGGAATCGACTCCCCAAAGGCTTTCGGCCAGAGGGTACATGAACAAACCTGTGTTGAACCCCACAAAAGATAAAACGATGGGAATCCTCACTCTCGGATCCTCTATTCTTGAAAAGACGAGCAATGCAACCGAAATCAAAACCAGATTGCTCAGCACCCCAGTCGCTGTGAAGGCAAACTTGGAAAAGTGAAATCGCGCGGTGGTCAGGCTGTAAAAGACGGCTGCCGGCAGGGTAAAGTTCACCACCAGCTTTGACAGGATCTTTCCCGTTTCTTTCTCGAAGAATCTCTTCGTCAGGTACCCAATCAGTATCACGATTGGAAATTCCATTCACTGCACCCCTGGTAGAATTTTATCAAACAGAAAGGGCGCCCTCTTGGCGCCCTCTTTATCTGTTCTTGACACTTATCTTTCTTGTGGCTTTTTTCTTTTTGAATTCACAAACGCCCGCGGGACACTCTTTAGATTCAATGTGGGCTCTGAACTCGTCTTCGAAATTGTTGACGATCGAAAGCAACGGTACCGGGATGCTCTGGCCAAGCCCACAGAACGATGTTTCACCCGCGTTCTCTGCCACTTTTCTGAGAAGATCCAGATCCTCTTTCCTTCCCTCTCCCCTGCTTATTCTCTCGAGAATTTCAACGGCGATCCTCGTGCCTTCTCTGCATGGTGTGCACTTACCACAGGATTCGTGCTCAAAGAATCTCATGACGGTAAGTGCGAGATCCACCGCACAGTGTGACTCGTCCGCAACGAGTATGACACCAGAACCAAGAGAAACACCGTACTTTGCGTACGAATCGAAATCCAGTGGTACGTCGAGTTTGTCAGGACCTATGAACGTTCCCGCACTTCCTCCTGTTTGGACCAGTTTCAACCTCTTTCCTTTCTCCACACCTCCACCGAATTTGAAGATTAAATCCCTGACCGTTACACCCATGGGTACCTCCACAATCCCCTTCCTCACCACGTTCCCCACAAGTGAAAAGACCTTGGTGCCGGGCGACGATTCTGTGCCGAACTTCCTGAACCAGTCCGCTCCGTTCAGGATGATCCTTGGAACGTTCACGAAGGTTTCGACGTTGTTCACGACTGTGGGTTTTCCAAAAAGGCCAAAAGTCGGTGGATATGGAGGCTTCAGTCTGGGACGTGCGGGCTTTCCCTCTATGGACTCTATCAGCGCGGTTTCCTCACCCGCCACGTAGGCACCGGCACCGAGTCTGATCTTCAGATCAAAAGAAAAGCCTGTTCCAAGGATGTTTTCACCCAAAAATCCATATTCGTAAGCCTGCTCTATCGCCCTCTTCAGGATCTCGATGGAACTGTAGTACTCTCCCCTGATGTATATGTATCCCTTTCTCGCTCCAACTGCATAACCTGCTATGATCATGCCCTCTATCAGAGAATGCGGGTCTCCTTCCATTATGAGCCTGTCCTTGAAGGTGCCGGGTTCTCCCTCGTCCGCGTTACAGAGAACGTACTTCTGATCGGAAGAAGCCTTGTAGGTGAACTCCCACTTCAGGCCCGTTGGAAAGCCTGCACCACCCCTTCCTCTGAGACCACTCCGCTTTATCTCTTCTATTATCTCCTCCGGTTTCATCTGAAGTGCCTTCGCGAGGGCAAAGTATCCGTCCCTTGCTATGTACTCTTCTATGCGTGTGGGATCTATTTCTCCCACGTTCTTCAGGACGATACGTGTTTCTTCCGATACCCTTTCTACCTCCACCGTTCCCTTTATCTGATCTCTCGATATTTCAAGATCCGGAATTCTTCTTCCCTTCAATATGTGTTCTTCGAAGATCCTCTTCACATCGTTTTCACTCTTCACAACGTAGTAGACATCATCCGGAAGAATGGAAACGATCACACCCTCAGGATAAACTCCCATGCTTCCCGTTTCCAGCACATCCACAAAATCCGATAGATTGTGATCTCTGACCAGATCTCTCAGGTAATTGAGAAAGTGACGCGCCCCCATCAGAACACTGTTGGAGTCCACCGAAACGAGAACGGTGATCGGTTTCATTTTTCCTCACCTCTCAATCTGTTTATGAGGTTCTTCACTTTCTCCGGTGTCATGTTTCCGTAGTACTCGTCGTTCACCATGATCACAGGTGCCACACCGCAAAGCCCCAGACAACTCGTCATCTCTAAGGTGAACATGTTGTCTGGGGTGGTCTGACCGAAGTCTATTTTCAGGGTCTCTTTCAGCGCTTTCACCACTTCCCTTCCGTTTTCCACGTGACACGGAAGACTCTCGCACACCCTGATCACGTACTTTCCCTTCGGCTTCGTGGAGAACATCGTGTAGAAGGTGAGCACCTCGTAAACCTTTGAGAGGGGAACGTTGAGCTCTTCCGAAACGATTTCGGCTGCTTCGGGTGGTATGAAGTTTTCGAAGCGTTTCTGGATCTCGTGAAGGGTGTTTATCAGGATATCCCTCTCCTCCGCCGATTCTTTCGCCTTCCGAATGATCTCAACTATTGCTTCCCTCATGTACCTTCCCCCTTCGTCAAAAATTTCACAATTATTCATAGAAAATTATACCACTTCTAGCCGCACATTCAGAAAAGGTTCTTCAACCAGTCAAAGAATGGTATCAGAACGAGCGCCGGAAGGAGATTTCCCACCCTCACTCTTTTCAATTCGAGGATCCTTATTCCAAGGCCCAGTATCATGATTCCTCCTGTTCCAACGAAATCGGCTATGAAGACGTCACCGGTGAGGAAAGTGAGACTTCGTGCAAAGACAACCAGCAACCCCTGAACAATGAACACGGAAAAAGCAGACAGAAATACCCCCGATCCCAGGGTTGCCGTGAGTACAACGGCAGAAACGGTATCGAGGACCGTCTTTATGAGTATCAACTCGGCGTTTCCAGAGACCCCTATGTTTATGGAACCAATGATCGTCATCGGACCAACAAGGAAAAGCAAAGAAGACGCAAGGAAACTCTCCGCAAATCCGTGAGAATCTTTGAATCTTCTGCCGAGGTTCTCTATTCTGTCCTCGATCTTCAGAAGCTCTCCAATAACTCCTCCAGCGACGAGCGAGAGCAGTATCAACAGAAAGTCGTTTCCCTGGATGATCATGCGCACACCTATTCCCAGGGTGGTGAGCCCAATCACCGTGAAAAGGATTTCGTGGAGCTTTTGTGGGATCTTCTTCTTGAATATGGCGCCGATGAAGGCACCAAGAAGTACTCCAAGAGAGTTCAGGATGACGGCATAGTGGAACATCATACCAGCCTCCCGCTCTGCGCGAACACGCCGAATATTCCTCCTGTGTGGACGAATAAAATCCTCTTTCCAGAAGACCTGAACATCTCCAGTGTTCCTCTGAAGGCCTTCGAGGTGTAAACCGGGTCAAGAACGATCGCTTCTTTCGTTGCGATCTCCTTTATAACGTTCACATCTTCATCGGAAGGAACGGCATAGGCAGGCCCTCTGAACGAATCCACTATCTCGAACCTGGGTTCTTTCGCCTCCACGCCGAGTTTCCCCATATCCCTAACGATCTTCTTCACCTTTTCAACGAAGTAATCTGCATTTTTCGTTGTGACGTTCACACCGATCACCGGTACACGATAGCCCAGGAAGGAAAGAGCTGCCGAGATTCCCGCTATTGTTCCACCGCTTCCCACAGCACAGACGATGGCCTCGAACGATTCCACATCGATCTGATCCTTCAACTCCATCACCATGTTGAAATAACCAAGAGCGCCCAGGGCGTTCGATCCTCCTTCTGGTATGATGTAGACTTTTTCTCCCCTTTTTTCTTTCTCTTTTTTGTACTCCAAAAAGATCTCGTCGATGTTCTCGTATTCCTCGGAAGATACTTCCACGATTTCTGCTCCAAAGAGCATATCCAGCAGGAGATTTCCGTTCAAAACTTTTTCACCTTTTCTGAGGAACAGAACGGGTTTTAGCCCGAGTTTTCTGGAAACGTACGCAGTTGCCCTGGCATGGTTCGATTGAAGACCTCCACTGGTGAAAATCGTCGTTGCCCCCTGTTTCAGAGCATCTCCCATCAGGTATTCAAGTTTTCTGATCTTGTTTCCAGAACCGAGAAGCTCTGTGAGATCGTCTCTTTTGATGTAGAGATCGAATCCGTACTCCGCCGAGACTTTTCTCAGAAATTGAACGGGAGTTGGTTTGATGGCAAGGTCGATTCTCACAACCACCCCTCCTTTCGTTTGTTAGAATTGTAGCACGGAGGGATGTCGAAATGATCGGAGAGAAGATCATCTCGTTTGAAACGATAGATTCCACGAACCAATTTTTGAAAGAACATTTCTCGAAGTATCCCAGTGGAACGGTAGTAGTTGCTCTGGAGCAAACATCGGGATACGGCAGAAACAAAAGAAGATGGTATTCGGCAAGGGGTGGTCTGTGGTTTTCCGTACTATTCAAGCCAAGAAAACAGGTAGACACAACCTTCTATACCAGGGTATTTTCCGTTGCCATTGTGAAGGCACTGGAGACCTTCAAAGTTCATGCGGACATAAAATGGCCAAACGACATTTACGTACGCGGCAGAAAACTCGCAGGAATTCTTACAGAGGGGATCTTCGAAGGGAAAAAGCCGCTGGCGTTAATTGTAGGAGTGGGCATGAACGTGAACAACGAAATTCCAGACGAACTGAAAACGAGGGCGATCAGTCTGAAGGAAATCCTCGGCAGGGAAATACCTCTGATGAAACTACTGGAATTGATACTGAAAAATGCCCGGGTGCTTTTTAGAAGATACACCAAGAAAAAAGAAGCATTGACGAGGATCTGGAAAAGGCATTTACTCCAGAAGGAAGGAGACATCGTTACCTTTTCAGAAAACAACCAGGAAAAGATTGGAAAGATCCTGAAAATCTTGCCGGATCATCTGCTCGTTGAAACCGATGAAGGTGTCAGGAAGGTCTATTCACTCTCTCCTCACTGAGAATCTCGTACCCTCCGTTTCCCACCACTCTCAGTTTCACCTTCTTTGTGGGAAGAAACACCTCCACCACATCACCGTCTTTCACCTCGTAAGAGGCTTTGGCCGGTCTTCCATTCACCAGGACCTTCTGTCCCTTCAAGAGTTTTTGCGCGACGGTCCTTCTCTTCACAACCGAGATCTTCAGGAACACATCCAGCCTCATATCCGATACACCCTGTCTATCAACTCTTCATCTCCCATCGAAAAAGGATCTTCACCTGATAGAAGGAGTCTTCTCATCGTCCTCAACCTGGTCGTGAGGTAATGAACATCGATTTCTCTCAAAAAATCTTCCCTTGAACCGTCGAAGATCTTTCTTCCATTTTCCAGAAACACTACACGATCCACGTGCTTTATCACCGTCTCTATGTCGTGCGAGATGATGACAACCGTTCTTTTAAGTTTCTTCCATTTCTCTATCACCCTCAAAAGATCGCCCTTGCCTTCCCTGTCGAGTCCCACAAGCGGTTCATCAAGCATTAGAACGTCCGGCTCGTGCACGATCACAGAGGCAATGGCGACTCTCCTCTTTTCACCTCCGGATAGAAAGAAAGGAACTCTATCTTTGAACTCATCGAAGTTCAACCCAACAAATTCCATCGCTCTCTTCACGAAAGGAACGGGATCTTCATCGGGGTAAAAGTTCCGCACAGCGAAAGCGATCTCATCGAAAACAGTTTCTGCGAAGAACTGATCTTCCGGATACTGGAACGCTATGCCAATGTGTTTTCTCACCTCGTAACCCTTTCTCTGTCTTCCATCGTACAGCACCTGTCCACCGGTAGGTTCTATCAAACCCGCAATGATCTGAAGGAGGGTGGATTTTCCAGATCCGGTGTTTCCAGCAACGAGGAGACACTCTCCCTCCTCGATCGTAAGATCGATATCTCTGAGTGCGATTCTTTCCAGAGGGGTTCCACGGTAAAAGATATGGGTGACGTTGACGACCTCGATCTTCATGTTGAAAATTATAACAAAGACCGGCCGTCTCTTCAGCCACATACGTGGTAAAATTTAACGAGAGGTGAACAGAAGGATGAATCTTTTCGAGCAAATCAAAAATCTCTGGAAGAAGATCTTCGATTTATGGAACTCCATGCCGCGGGAAAGAAGATTTCTGGTAGGGGGCATCGCAGCGGCCCTCATAATATCGATCGTTCTCTTTGCAATAATAGCCGCCACCCCACACTACAGACTCCTTGTTGCCGGCCTCAGCGAAGAAGAGGCGGGAACGATCATTCAGAAACTCGAAGAGATGAACATTCCCTACAAAGTCTCCCCGGGTGGAGACATTTACGTCTCCGACAAATACAACGTCTACGAGTTGAGAATGAAACTCGCTTCCGAGGGAATACTTGGAGGAACAAGACAGGGTTTCTCCATACTCAGCGAAAACTCGTTCGGGGCCACCAGTTTTGACAAACAGGTGAAATACCAGATCGCTCTACAGCAGGAACTTGAAAGAAGCATCATGACCATCAGGGGAGTCAAAGACGCCCGGGTCCACCTGGTCCTGCCGAAGTACACCTATTACGTCCGCGGAGAGATGGCTGAACCACGTGCCTCCGTCCTCGTTGTGCTGGAACCCGGTGCTGAGCTCACACGAGAGCAAGTAAGAGGAATCGTTGAACTCGTCTCGGGAGCCGTTGAGGGGTTGAAACCAGAAAACGTGAGAGTGGTGGACAACTACTCCAGATCGCTCAGTGATATGCTGGAAAGTGATGAAGAAACCTTTCTGGCATCCAGTAAACTGGAGTTGAAACAACAACTTGAGAAATACTACGAAAACAAGTTGAAGAAGGCCCTTGAGAGTGTTTTTGGCCCAGGAAGGGTAGAGGTGATTCCCGATGTTTCCCTGAACTGGACGAAGATAGAAACAGAAATGAAAAGGTACGAAGCACCGGCCAGAAGAGAAGGACTGGTCAGAAGTCAGGAGACAGAGACCGAAAGAAGTCAAAATCTGCCTGTCAGCGGTGGTGAAGTGGGAACGGAGTCGAACATACCTCCACTCAGCTATCCATCCGTAAGTGGCGAAGGAACGAGCACATACGAGAGAACCCACACCATCACCAATTACGAGCTGAACGAGATCTATCAGAAGATTCTTCAAAACCACGAAGGAGAGATATCATCTCTTTCTGTTGCTGTCATAATCGACGCTTCCTCCACAGTTCTTCAAAGCAACAACAACTGGAACGATGTCATAAACGATCTGGTGGAGAAAGGGATCGGTTCTGTCACCTCTTCCGCTTCTTTTAGCGTTGCGGTGGCGTTTCTGCCCTTCGACAGAACAATTGAAAGAACCCTGCAGAGGGAACTGGAGCAGATTCAGGCAAGAAAGAGGTTCACCATGTACTCGCTTGGAATCGCTATCCTTGGTTTTCTCACCTTTTTGCTCATGTACATCCTGATAGTACAGATCCGAAGAATCAGGGCCAGAAAACTGGCAGAAGAAAGAAGAAGAAAGCTCGAAGAAGAGATAAAGGAAGTCCTCCAGGAAGAGATGAAAGAAGAAAAAGAACTCTCACCCGAAGAGAAGGAACTGATGGAACTCATAGAAGAATTGGAGAACATTTTCAGCCGATCACCCGCCGATATCGCTGAGATAGTCCGTCTGTGGTTCTTCGAGAGGGGATGATATCATGCCCGAAAGAAAACTGGATGGGAAGAGAAAGGCAGCCGTTCTTCTGGTGGCGCTTGGTCCGGAGAAAGCCGCTCAGGTGATGAAACATCTTGATGAGGAAACGGTAGAACAGTTAGTGGTGGAAATAGCAAACATAGGTAAAGTCTCCCAGGAAGAAAAGAAACAGGTGTTAGAGGAGTTTCTGAATCTTGCCAAGGCAAAGGAGATGATCTCAGAGGGTGGTATAGAGTACGCAAAGAGAGTGCTGGAAAAAGCGTTCGGACCAGAAAAGGCCCGAAAAATCATAGAAAGACTGACTGCCTCCCTTCAGGTGAAGCCCTTCAGTTTCATAAAGGACACGGATCCTGTCCAACTTGTGAACTTTCTTCAGGGAGAACACCCTCAGACCATAGCGGTCGTTCTGAGCTATCTTGATCCACCAGTCGCTGCCCAGATACTGGGAGCCCTCCCGGAGAATCTGCAGAGTGAGGTTTTGAAGAGAATCGCCCTTCTTGAGAGAACCTCACCGGAGGTTGTGAAGGAGATCGAGAAAAACCTCGAGAAGAAAATATCCGGATTTGTGAGCCAGACTTTCAGCAAGGTGGGAGGGGTGGACACCGCCGCTGAGATCATGAACAACATAGACAGAAGCACGGAGAAGAAGATCATGGACAAACTGGCTCAGGAAGACCCCGAACTCGCCGACGAGATAAGAAGGAGGATGTTCGTGTTCGAAGATATCCTCAAACTCGATGACAGATCGATCCAGCTTGTCCTGAGAGAAGTCGACACACGGGATCTGGCTCTCGCCCTGAAGGGTGCCTCAGACGAGTTGAAGGAGAAGATCTTCAGAAACATGTCCAAGAGGGCAGCCGCATTGCTCAAAGACGAACTGGAATACATGGGCCCCGTGAGGATAAAAGACGTCGAAGAAGCCCAGCAAAAGATCATAAACGTGATCAGAAGACTCGAAGAGGCAGGAGAAATCGTAATAGCAAGGGGCGGTGGAGAGGAGTTGATCATGTAGTATGCTTCTCAGAAAAGATGAGATATTCTACATAGACCTTCCAAAAAAGATCAAAACAGAGGAAAAAGAGTCCAAAGAGTCCAGAGAGGTCAAAGAAGATCCAAGGAAACAGTTCAACAGGATCAAAGAGCAGATCATCTCCCAGGCCCGGGAAGAGGCCCGAAAGATAGTAGAAGAGGCAGAAAAAAGGGCAGAAGAAATATTGAAGAGCGCTTCAGAAGAAGCGGAGAGGTTGAAACTCGAAGTGGAAAGGCTTCTAGAAGAAAAGAGAAAAGAAAAACAGAAGTTCTCCGAGTACATTCTCTCGCTGAAAAAACAGATTCAAATGCAGATCCATCAAAAACTGGAGGAGATCCTTCCCGACATCGTTGAGGTTCTCAGGGTGCTGTTCAGAAAGATTCTCGAGAAAGAAATGGACGAGTCCGTGGTGGTGAGAAAACTCAGGTCCGCTCTTTCTAAGGTAGCCGGTATCGAGAATGTGAAGATAAAAATACACCCGGAGGATCTGGATAAAGTCGATTTGAAAGAGCTGAAGGGCAAACAGGTGATACCGGATCCCAACGTCGAAAAGGGCGGAGTGATACTCGAAACGGAGTACGATGTTCTGGACAAGACTTTCTCCTACCAGTGGAAACTGGTCGAGGACATATTCGAAGAGGTGGTGGGTTTTGAAAGACCTTCTCAGAGAATTGAAGAAAAGGCTGACTGAAGAGGACTTCAATCGCTTCAACGGAAGAGTGACACGCGTTGTCGGTCTCACCGTCGAATCACACGGACCCGATGCGTTTCTGGGAGAGATGTGCAAGATCTCCCTGCAGAACGGAAAGAACGCCCTGGCAGAGGTTGTTGGTTTCAAAGAAGGAAATGTCGTTCTGATGCCCTATGAAGACGTTTCCGGACTGAAGATGGGCTGCGAGGTGATAAGAACAAACAGAGTCCTGGAAATCGGTGTGGGCAGAAACATGATAGGCCGAATCTTCGACGGACTGGGCCGACCACTCGATGGAAGATCTTTCGTCCCGGAAGCGCGATACCCCCTGACAAACTCACCACCTCATCCCCTCAAAAGAAAAAGAATAAAAGATCCTCTTTCAGTCGGTGTCAGAGCGATCGATGGCTTCATCACCATAGGGAAAGGGCAGAGAATCGGGATATTCGCAGGTAGTGGAGTTGGAAAGAGCACGCTCCTTGGTATGATCGCACGGAACACAACGGCAGACGTGTGTGTGCTTGCACTGATTGGAGAGAGGGGAAGAGAGGTCAGGGAATTCATAGAAAGAGACCTCGGTGAGGAGGGTTTGAAGCGCTCCATACTCGTGGTTTCCACTTCCGATCAACCGGCCCTCGCCAGGGTGAAATCCCTTCTCACGGCCACCAGCATAGCGGAGTACTACAGGGATCTTGGCTACGACGTACTCTTGATGGTGGATTCACTCACCCGATGGGCCATGGCACAGAGAGAGGTCGGCCTTGCCATAGGAGAGCCCCCGACCACCAGGGGCTATCCTCCCAGTGTGTTTGCTGGACTTCCAAAGATACTCGAAAGAGCGGGAAACTCAGACAGAGGGAGTATAACAGCCGTCTACACGGTCCTCGTTGAGGCAGACGACTTCAACGAACCCATATCCGATACGGTTCGATCCATCGTGGACGGCCACATCGTTCTTTCAAGGAGACTCGCAGAATCGAATCACTATCCGGCAATCGACGTGCTGGCGAGTGTGAGCAGGTTGATGAACGACGTGGTTTCGGAAGAACACAAAGAGGCGGCGAACCGCCTCAGATCTTTGCTTGCCTCTTACGAGTCGGCAAAAGACCTGATAGAGATAGGAGCCTATAAAAAAGGAACCAACCCTCTTGTCGACAAAGCGATTGAAATGCAAGAGGATATCAACGCGTTCTTGAGACAGGGGATCTTCGAGAAATCTTCTTTCGAAGAAACCGTCCAGAGGCTTTTTGAACTTTCTTCACGTTCTCTTGACTAGATGTGACATGTCTCCTATCATCATGAAAAGGTCGTCGATGTTCTTCAGGAATCCCAGTCTGTTCATCCTCAGATCATCCCGGTTTACCATCACGAAGACGTTGTCGAAGTACTCATCGATGTAAGGTTTCAACTCTATCAGGTACTGGAGTGCCTCCTCGTAGTTCAGCCTTTCCAGAGCCTTTAGAACCTTCTCCTTCACCTCGAAAAACTTGTTCATCAGTCTCTTTTCCTCTTCTTTCTCAAAAAGTGCACCATCGAATTCCCTGGAATCGTGTTTCTTCGTTATGTTGTGTACACGCTCGAATCCAACGAACAGATCCTGAAACTCCGGTCTCTCTGATATATTCTGAAGGGCCTCCGCCGCGAGCGTGCCTCTCAGGGGCTTTTTCCACAGATGATTCACTGCCCTTGCGACATCGTAGGATACCCCGATCTCGTTGATGAGGAACTGGTAGAACCTGCTTGAAAAGAATTCTTCCAGGTCATTGGAAAGGTGGAAACCAACCAGGGACGCTGCAAAGTTCAGAAGTTCTTCGAGTGAGACATCCCATTCGTTCTTCCTCACTATCCTGAAAACAGTGTCCGCCTTACCCTTCAATCCGTACGGATCCTTCGAACTTGTGGGGATGTTCCCTATCGCAAAATTGCCCACGATGGTGTCCAGCCTATCCGCCATCCCCAACACTGACCCTATCACGGTTTCTGGGTTCTCAGAGTAATGATCTTCGATGGCAAACGCAAGTTCTTCATCCATTCCCTCCTTCAAAGCATAGATTCTTCCCATGACTCCCTGAAGTTCTGGGAATTCGTACACCACTTTTGAAGCGATGTCTGCTTTGCACAGCGATGCTACCTTCAGCACCTTTTCAGTGAAATCTTCGGGAAATTTCAGCTCCCCACATATCTTTCTGGAGATCTTCACAATCCTCTCCACTTTATCGTACAGTGTGCCGAGTCTTTCCTGAAACACGATGCCCTTCAGCCTTTCATTCATCTCTCCAAGAGACATTTCCAGATCCTTGTGGAAGTAATAACGGGCGTCCTCCAGACGGGCGTTTATCACACGTTCATACCCTTTGACAACGTTCTCAGAAGACTGAGGACCATCCTGAAAGGCCACGAAGAAATTTGTCAATCCGTCTTTATGAGCAACAAAGGCCCTCTGATGATGCTTCACAGCCGTGACGATGATTTCCTCTGGAAGCTCGAGATATTTCTGGTCAAACTGTCCCACGAGAATCCTCGGATACTCTGTCATCGCAACGATTTCAGCGATAAGAGCTTCATCACGTTCGACCTTCATTCCATAGGTTCTTTCAAAATCTTCCAGCTGCTTTAGAACACTTTTCTTTCTTTCCTCGTGAGAAGCCATCACGTATCCCGACTTGAGAACTTCGTAGTACTCCTCCGGAGTGTTTATCTTCAGAGCACCAGAATGGTACCTTTTCCCATAGGAAACATGTGAAGCCCTGAGACCGAAGAGAGTGAGGTTTAAAACCCTGTCGTCAAGCATGGCAACGATCCAGTGAACAGGTCTTACATACTCGTACTCTCCTGTTCCCCATCTCATGGGCTTTTTAAAACTCATTCCCATCACGAGATCTTCAAAGACTTCAGGAAGTACCTCTTCAACAGCCTTTCCCTCTATTTTCCTCGATATGTAGACATAACCATCTTTTTCTATGATATCCTCAAAGGTGGCGTTGTTTTTTCTCAAAAATCCTTCCAGCGCCCTGGTGGGAGCACCCTTTGAGTCATAAGCCACATTCAGCGGAGGTCCTTTCTTCTCTTCCACAAAACCTTCCTGCTTTTCTGGGAGACCACGAAGGAGCACACCAAACCGTCTGCTGCCGACGAACACCTCTATCGAATCGCACTGGATCCTGTTCGCTTTCAACAACTCCCTTGTTCTCGTTTCGAGCTGTTCCAGGATGTTATAAAATTCACTCGCTGGAAGTTCTTCGAGTCCAACCTCAAGCAGGGCTGTTCTCATGTTCTTGCACCTCCAGGAAAACTCTTGCAACCTTTCGCGCCATCGCCTGAATCCTCTTCACGTACGTTTGTCTCTGGGATACACTTATCGCCCCTCGAGCGTCCAGAAGGTTGAAGGTGTGGGAACACTTCAAAACGTAGTCGTAAGCGGGAAGATATAGCTTTTTTTCTATGAGCCTGTAGAACTCACTCTCAAATTCATCGAAGTGTCTGAACAGAAGTTCCACGTTCGCCTCTTCGAAATTGAAGAAGGAAAACTCCCTTTCGTTTTCAAGGAAGACATCTCCATATTTTACGTGCTCGTTCCACTTCACTTCAAAAACGTTGTCGACTCCCTGAAGATACATGGCGATTCTCTCAAGTCCATAGGTGATCTCAAGGGGTATCTCCCTGAGCGAGATTCCACCTATCTGCTGGAAGTAGGTGAACTGCGTGATCTCCATACCATCCAGCCACACTTCCCAGCCAACACCCCAGGCACCAAGCGTAGGAGATTCCCAGTTGTCCTCCACGAACCTGATATCGTGCTCTCTGAGGTTCACTCCCAGGTATTCCAGTGATTCAAGATAGAGTTCCTGGGAGTTCTCGGGGGAAGGCTTTATGATCACCTGGTACTGGAAGTATCTCTGCAATCTGTTCGGGTTTTCCCCATACCTTCCATCGGTCGGTCTTCTGCTGGGCTGAACGTAGGCAACCTTCCATGGACCTTTCCTCAAACTACCGAAGAAGGTTGCAGGATGAAAGGTCCCCGCCCCCACCTCCAGATCGTACGGTTGCTCAAGAAGACACCCTCTGGAAGCCCAGAACTCGTTCAGTTTCATTATCACATCCTGAAGATACATCCCTCACTCCCCTTCCTTCACGGCTATGGCCTCTATTTCTATTTCCACGTTCTTTGGAAGCTGAGCAACCGCCACAAAGGATCTGGCGGGTTTGTGTGAAGAGAAGTAACGCGAGTACACCTCGTTGACCTTCGAGAAGAACTCGATACTGGTGGTGAATATCGTCACCTTCACCACGTCTTCCAGGGAAAATCCTCCGGCCTCAAGGATCGCCTTCAGGTTTTCCAGGACCCTCTCTGTTTTCTTTTCGATCGTACCCTCCACGATCTCGCCCGTTTCGGGATCCACGGGGATCTGTCCGGAGACGAACATCATGTTACCGACAACTATCGCCTGAGAATAGGGACCTATGGCCTTAGGTGCCCTGCTGGTTTCGATCACCCGCTTCATACTTTCCCCTCCATCTGAAAACAGGTTTTCTCGAGGCGAGCACTTCGTTCACCCTTCGAACGGGAGTCCTGTGAGGTGCGTTTTTCAGAACATCCGGATTTTCGAACGCTTCTTTGATCACTTTTTCGAGAATCTCTGCGTACCTATCCAGTGTTTCCTTGCTTTCCGTTTCGGTTGGCTCTATCATGAGGGCTTCTGGTACTATCAGCGGAAAGTACACCGTTGGTGGGTGGACTCCATAGTCCAGAATCCGCTTTGCGATGTCCAAGGTTCTGACTCCTGTTTTTTTGAACACCTCTTCGGCACTGGCTACAAATTCGTGCATGCAAAAGCCATCATAGGGTACCTTCAAGAATCTGGAGATCTTTTTCTTCAAATAGTTTGCGTTCAAAACGGCCATCTCACTGACTTTTTCAAGGCCATCTCTTCCCATCATCAGGATGTAGCTGTAAGCCTTGACGAGAACAGGAAAGTTTCCGAAGAAACTCCTCACACGCCCTATGGTCTTCTTCGGGACGGTGAGTCTGTAAAGATTTCCTTCTTTCTCTACATTTGGAAACGGAAGAAAGTCGACAAGATGGCGTTTCACGCCGACGGGTCCTGAGCCGGGTCCACCCATGCCATGTGGTGTGGAAAACGTCTTGTGAAGGTTCAGATGAACGATATCGAACCCCATGTCACCCGGTTTCACCTTACCCATGATGGCGTTGAGGTTTGCTCCATCGTAGTAAAGAAGTGCCCCACAGTTGTGAGTCAACTCTGCTATCTTCAAAATATCCCTTTCGAAGAGACCGAGCGTGTTGGGATTTGTGAGCATGACGGCTGCTACCTCATCGTCCAGATGCTTTCTCAAATCCTCCACGTCCACCATACCGTTCTTACTCTTTATCTCCACCACCTCAAAACCCACCATTGAGGCAGATGCGGGATTTGTCCCGTGTGCAGAGTCCGGAACCAGTACCTTTTTTCTTTTCGTGTCTTTTCTGTCATCGAAGAACTTTTTCACTATGAGCATTCCCGTGAGTTCACCGTGGGCTCCCGCAGCAGGCTGGAGCGTCATGTCGTCCATTCCGGTGATCTCACAGAGCATTGCTTTCAACTCGTACATCAGTTGCAAACAGCCCTGAAGCGTTTCTTCTGGCTGGAGCGGGTGAACGTTTCTGAAACCCGGTAAATTCGCTGTTCTTTCGTTCAACTTGGGATTGTACTTCATGGTGCACGAACCAAGCGGATATATTCCCACATCCACCGCGTAATTCTTGCGGGCAAGTTCTGTGTAGTGTCTCACAACGTCGGGTTCGCTCACTTCCGGTAACTTAAGAGGTGTTCGACGGGAAAATCGTTCCGAAAGAGGATACTCCGGAACATCCCTTTCCGGAATGGTGAAAGCCCTTCTTCCTCTTTTCGATTTATCGAAAATCGTCATTTCATCGCCTCCAGAAACCTTTCGATGTCATCCCTGGTGGTCATCTCCGTGGCGCACGCAAGGGCAACGTTGCCCAGCTCAGGATACATCCTTTCCAGAGGCAAAGGTCCAAGAATCTTCTTTCCCATCATCTTTTTCCATCTTTCGGGGTAATCTTCGGGAACTTCGAAAACGAACTCGTTGAAGAAATCACCCGAAAATTTCTTTCTGAACCCTCTTTCCTCCAGTTTCTCCTGAAGGTAGTGCGCCGCATCGTAGGAGCGTTTTGCCACTTCTTTCAAGCCTTCCGGTCCCATCACACTGAGATACACAGCCGCGATCAGAGCTGCGTGCGCATGGTTTGAACAGATGTTGGAGGTGGCCTTTGCACGTCTTATGTGTTGTTCTCTTGTTTGAAGAATCATCGTGTAAGAAGCGTTCCCTTCTGCATCAACGGTCTCTCCTATCAACCTTCCGGGCATCTGTCTGACGTATTTTTCCCTTGTGGCGAAGATTCCAAGAGAGTAACCCCCAAGCCACATCGGTATACCAAGAGATTGCCCTTCTCCCACGACAACATCTGCCCCGAAGTTCCCAGGAGGTTCCAGAATCGCCAACGAAACGGGTTCCACAACGACCACCATCATGGTATTCTGCGTTTTTTTCCTCACGTACTCAAGATCCTCTATCACCCCGAAGAAGTTTGGATACTGAACCACCACAGCCGCCGTTTCATCGTCGATGTCTTCGAGAACGACCCTTCCTGTGTCATCGTAACCCATTTCCTCTATCCTGAAACCGCGAGTTTTGAGATAAGTTCCGAGAACTTCTCTGTACTCTGGATGGACAGATCTTGCGACGAGAACTTTCTCTTTTCCCGTGAGGCGAAAACACATCAAAACAGCCTCGGCCAGAGCGGTCGCCCCATCGTACATGGAGGCGTTTGCTACTTCCATCCCTGTCAACTCGCAGACCATGGTCTGGTATTCGAAGAGTGACTGAAGTGTTCCCTGGGAAATCTCCGCCTGATAGGGTGTGTAGGCCGTCAGGAACTCTGGTTTCATGGCAAGATCGTAAACGACCGATGGAACGTATCTTCTGTAGATACCCGCTCCAAGAAGAACGGTGTATTCTTCAAGGTCTGCGTTCTTCCTGGAAATTCCCTTGAGATGAGCGAAAACGGTGAACTCGTCCTGAGATTTTGGAAGATTCAGAGAAGACCTCGTAGAAACTGGAACTTCAGAAAACAGATCGTCTACCGATGAAACCCCTATAAAGTCAAGCATCTCACGTATATCTTCTTCCGTATGAGGAATGTAGGGATGTTTCAACATTTGTGCACCCCCGGAAAACTCACTTCTGCTCACAGAACTCCCTGTACGCCTGTTCATCGAGAAGATCCGACAGCTCACTTTCATCGGCGATTTCCATCTTGAAGATCCATCCTTCTCCCTCAGCATCTTTGTTTATGAGTTCGGGCTCGGACTCAAGCCTTTCGTTTACCTCCGTGATCTTTCCACTGAGCGGTGCGTAAACGTCTGCAGCCGCTTTTACGGATTCTATACTTGCCACAACATCTCCCTTTTTCACTTCTTTTCCCACTTCCGGAAGATCCACATAAACCACGTCTCCCAGCTCTTCCTGTGCGTGGTTTGTGATTCCAACGGTTGCCATTTTCCCTTCAATCTCGACCCACTCGTGAGTTCTGGTGTACTTCTTCATCCTCACGCCTCCCTCCTCACACTTCCTCTGTAGAACGGTTTTTTCACAACATGGGCTTCCACGTTCTTTCCAGGAAACACAACTTCCAGCCGATCGCCGGTCTTCACGCACCTGGATACGAGAGCCAGGGCTATCGATTTTCCGAGGGTAGGTGAAAAGTTCCCACTTGTTATCTTTCCCACCTCTTTTCCTTCTTTCAAAACGGTGTAACCCTTTCTTGCGATTCTTCTTCCCGAAAGTTCCAGTGCTACGAGTTTCCTTTCGACTTTTTCTTTCAGTTTGAGCAGTGCCTCTTTCCCGACGAAGTCTTTGTTCATCTTCACTACCCATGAGAGTCCCACTTCGAACGGATTGGTGCTCTCATCCATATCCTGACCGTAGAGAAGGTAAGATGCTTCAAGACGACACACATCACGGGCTCCCAGACCGGCGGGTTTTCCATCCACGTTACCAGCGATCTCTACGAGAGTATCCCAAATCTTCGCAGCGCTTTCTGCGTTCATCATCAACTCGAAACCATCTTCTCCTGTGTAGCCTGTTCGGGATACAAGAACTCTCTCTCCATCCAACCTTCCCCATTGGAACGAATAGTAACCAATCCCTTCAAGATCGATATCCACAACTCTTTGAAGGGTCTCCTGAGACTTCGGTCCTTGGAAGGCCACAAGCGCCGTTTCATCGGAGACATTCCTCACTTCGACGTTGAAATTTTTCGCATGCACTTTTATCCATTCGTAATCTTTCTCGATGTTCGCCGCATTCACAACCATGATCGCTTTCTCGTGAGATATCCTATAAACCACAAGATCGTCAACGATCCCCCCCGTTTCGTTACACATCACAGTGTACATCGCCTTTCCTTCAGGGATGGCGGAGAAATCGTTCGTGACAAGAAAATTCACAAAGTCCACAGTTTCCTGACCTTCCACGACGATCTCACCCATGTGTGAAACGTCGAACACCCCTACTGACTTTCTGACGGCCATCACTTCCTCGAATATGGACGAGTAATAAAGAGGCATGATCCAGCCTGCAAAATCGACCATTTTTGCCCCCAGAGCAACGTGCCTTTCATAGAGAGGGGTCCTCTTCATCCTGTATTCCCTCCAGAATCTTTTTCGCCTTCTCCAGAAGATCTTTCGGCACTTTTACCTGGACAAGAGCGGATGAACCGAAGATGGCCCGGGGAGTGACGTCATCGCATGTTTCGATCACATACGGTATGTCGTTTTCTTTCAAAAGATCTTCCACCATCCGGATTTCCAGTTCACTTCCCTCGATTAAAACACTCCATTCCAAAGATTGAAACCTCCTTACACTACGATTCACGATGTGTTAACACCCCACAGAAGTGGTAAATTGACATAGGGATCCCAAACAGATTTTATCACCTTCTACCACATATGCTAAACTCTCAATTGAGGTTAATAAATAAACTTTCGAGGGAGGACGATAGTCTTGAAGAAAATAGCAGTGCTCACAAGTGGAGGAGACGCCCCTGGTATGAACGCTGCGGTGCGAGCGGTTGTGAGGTACGGAATCAAAAACGGCCTGGAAGTTATTGGCGTGAGAAGAGGTTACTCTGGTCTCATCGATGGAGATTTTGTGAAGCTCGAGTACAAAGATGTAGCGGGTATCACAGAGAAAGGTGGTACGATCCTGAGAACCTCAAGATGTGAAGAGTTCAAGACGGAAGAAGGCAGAGAAGCAGCGGCAAAGCAATTGAAAAAACACGGAATAGAAGGCCTCGTCGTCATCGGTGGTGAGGGAAGTCTCACAGGAGCACATCTTCTTCACGAAGAACACAACATTCCCGTTGTGGGGATTCCTGCGACCATAGACAACGACATCGGACTCACCGACATGTGTATCGGGGTTGACACGTGTTTGAACACGGTCATGGACGCCATTCAAAAGCTGAAGGATACGGCGAGTTCCCACGAAAGGGCGTTCATCGTTGAAGTCATGGGAAGGCACTCAGGTTACATAGCACTCATGGCGGGATTGGTGACGGGAGCGGAAGCCATCATAATTCCGGAAATCCCCGTGGATTACTCTCAACTCGCGGACAGGATCCTCCAGGAGAGAAGAAGAGGGAAGATAAACAGCATCATCGTTGTTGCAGAGGGTGCAGCGAGCGCGTACACCGTTGCAAGACACCTCGAATACAGGATAGGCTACGAGACGAGGATCACGATACTGGGCCACGTTCAAAGGGGTGGTTCTCCAACGGCGTTCGACAGAAGACTCGCCCTGAGCATGGGAGTAGAAGCCGTTGAAGCCCTTCTGGACGGTGAAGCGGATGTGATGATCGCTCTTCAGGGAAACAAATTCGTCAGGGTTCCCATCATGGAGGCGCTCTCAACCAAGAAGACCATCGACAAGAAACTCTACGAAATAGCACACTTACTCTCATGAAACGAGGTGAAAAAAGTGGTAAGGAGCACCAAGATCGTCTGCACAGTCGGTCCAAGAACGGACAGCTATGAAATGATAGAAAAAATGATCGATCTTGGGGTCAACGTTTTCAGAATCAACACCTCCCATGGAGACTGGAACGAGCAGGAACAGAAGATCTTGAAGATAAAAGACCTGAGGGAGAAGAAGAAAAAGCCTGTGGCGATCATGATCGATCTTGCAGGACCAAAGATCAGAACAGGTTATTTCGAAAAAGAGTTCGTGGAACTGAAGGAAGGTCAGATCTTCACGTTGACCACAAAGGAGATCCTGGGAAACGAGAAAATCGTCTCTGTCAACCTGAGCACTCTTCCAAAGGATGTGAAAAAAGGAGACACCATCCTTCTGAGCGACGGAGAGATCGTTCTTGAAGTACTCGAAACAACGGACACGGATGTGAAAACGGTCGTGAAGGTTGGAGGAAAGATCACACACAGAAGGGGTGTGAACGTTCCAACGGCGGACCTTTCAGTTGAATCCATCACAGACAGAGACAGAGAATTCATCAGACTCGGCACACTCCACGATGTGGAATTCTTCGCACTCTCCTTTGTGAGAAAACCAGAAGACGTTCTCAAAGCAAAGGAAGAGATCAGAAAGCATGGGAAAGATGTCCCCATAATATCGAAGATAGAAACGAGGAAGGCCCTGGAACGCCTGGAAGACATAATAAAGGTGAGCGATGCCGTCATGGTAGCCCGTGGAGACCTGGGTGTAGAGATCCCCATAGAAGAGGTGCCCATCGTCCAGAAAGAGATCGTGAAGATTTCCAAGTACTATTCCAAGCCCGTTGTGGTGGCAACACAGATCCTTGAATCGATGATAGAACACCCGTATCCAACCCGTGCAGAGGTCACTGATATAGCGAACGCCATCTTCGACGGTGCGGATGCCCTGCTTCTGACGGCCGAAACCGCCGTTGGAAAGTATCCCCTGGAAGCGATAAAGGTCCTGAGTAAGGTGGCAGAAGAAGTGGAGAAGAAATCGGAGTTCTTCAGAACGCTGGAATACGATACAAACGACATCTCCGAAGCCATATCTCACGCGTGCTGGCAGCTTTCCAGTTCTTTGAAGGCAAAGCTGATCATCACACCCACCATCTCCGGCAGCACGGCCATCAGAATCTCAAAGTACAACGTGTCACAACCCATCGTGGCTCTGACCCCTGAAGAGAAAACCTATTACAGACTCTCCATCGTCAGAAAGGTGATACCCGTTCTCGCTGAAAGATGCTCACAGGAACTAGAATTCATCGAAAAAGGCCTGAAAAAGGTTGAGGAGATGGGGTTGGTCGAGAAGGGAGACCTTGTGGTCCTAACTTCCGGAGTGCCCGGGAAGGTGGGAACGACGAACACCATAAGGGTGTTGAAGGTGGAGTGAGGGGGGATCGGCATGAAGATCACCTGGTTCGGTCACGCGTGTTTTTCCCTGGAGATCGAAGGGATAACCATCGTCACCGATCCGTTCGATGAAAGTGTGGGCTATCCCATTCCAAACGTGACAGCCAGCGTTGTCACAGAAAGCCATCAGCATTTCGATCACAACGCCCACCACCTCGTTAAAGGGAACTTTCGGTTGATCAACTCTCCTGGAAGTTACACCGTGGACGGTGTGAAGATAAAGGGTGTAGAGACCTTCCACGATTCTTCACACGGAAGAGAGAGAGGAAAGAACATCGCCTTCGTTTTCGAAGGTGAAGGGTTGAGAGTCTGTCATCTGGGCGATCTGGGACACGTGCTCACACCGTCTCAGGTGGAGGAGATTGGAAAGGTCGATGTGCTACTGGTTCCGGTTGGAGGAACGTACACCATAGGTCCGCGTGAAGCAAAGGAAGTTTCAGAGTTGCTGGAGGCAAAACTCATCATTCCTATGCATTACAAGACAAAATACCTGAAGTTCAACCTTTTGCCCGTCGATGAATTTCTGAAACTGTTTGAAAAATACGAGCGCGTCGGGAACATACTGGAGCTCTTCGAAAAACCCACCGAGCGAAAAATTGTCGTCATGGAGGTGCAGTGATGATAAAGGTGCTGATAGACGAAGAGACGCTGAAGAAGAGAGTGAAGGAACTCGCTCAGGAAATAGAGGAATACTACAAAGACAAAACGGACACCATCCACGCCGTGTGCATTCTGAAGGGTTCCATACACTTTTTCAGTGATCTCGTGCTGAACATGAGAAATCTGAACGTCAAATACTCCTTCATCCATGTATCGAGTTACCAGGGAACCTCTTCAACGGGGAGAATCAGGGTGAAATCCTGGATCGATGAATCCATACACGACGAGTACGTGCTCCTGGTGGAAGACATCGTCGACACGGGCCTTACACTCCAGCACATAGTCAGATACCTGAAAAAGTACAATCCCAGGGACTTCAAGATAGTGACTCTCATAGAAAAAACGGTTCATGACCACGGTGTTCCTCTGGACTTTGTTGGTTTCAGAGTGGGTGATAAATTCCTCGTTGGATACGGTCTGGACGTGGATGAAAAATTCAGAAACCTTCCGTACATCGGTTATGTGGAATAAGGGATTTATCCTCATCTTCGCTTTGGTTGTTCTTTCGATAGTTTCTTTCATAATACTTCAAATACTCTACATCCTCTCCTTTCTGGTGGGGTGAATCCTTCTGCCTGTACTTCTGGAGGAATTTCTCGACGAGATCGAACGTATGTTGAAAGATCAAATCGACGAAAAGAAAATCCTCCAGCTCCACAGGGAGCTGGATGATCCTTTACTGGAAAACGAAGATTTAAAAAACAAACTTCGTGCATTTGTAGATTACGTGAGAGAGATTCCCCACCTTCCAGAACCAAGGAAGAGATACAGAGTCGGGAAAACTTTTGAGATGATAGAAAAGCTCAGAAAGTGGTATCTCATAGAGTATCTGAACTGTTCTTCAGCAGAAAAAATAGACCTTTCAACGGACGTTCAGTACGCCAGGGGAGTTGGTCCTGGAAGAAAAAAGAAGCTCAAAAAGCTTGGGATAGAGACATTAAAGGACCTTCTCGAATTCTTTCCCAGAGACTACGAAGACAGAAGAAAGGTCCTGAAACTGAACGAGCTGATACCGGGAAGAAAGGTGACAACGCAGGGAAAAATTTCGAGTGTGGAGAAGAAAAAATTTCAGAACATGAACATACTGGTGGCCGTTCTGTCCGATGGGTTGATGCACGTGCTGCTCAAGTGGTTCAACCAGGACTTTCTCCTCACCCAGCTGAAACAGCTCGTCGGCAAGGAAGTTTTCGTGACAGGGACCGTGAAGTTGAATCCTTACACCGGTCAATACGAAATTCACAACGCCGAAGTCCTTCCAAAGGAAAGGGAGATCATAAGGCGGATATTTCCCATCTACCGCCTGACTTCCGGTATTTCCCAGAAACAGATGAGAAGAATCTTTGAGGAGAACATACCCTCTCTTTGCTGTTCTCTGGAAGAGACCCTCCCGGAAAGGATCATAAAGAAAAGAAATCTTCTCAGCATAAAAGACGCTTACTACGGTATGCACTTTCCGAAGACACTTCATCACCTTGAAAAGGCAAGAGAAAGACTGGCTTACGAAGAACTGTTCACATTGCAGCTTGCCTTTCAGAAAGTGAGGAGGGAAAGAGAAAAACACGGAGGAATCCCAAAGAAAATAGAAGGAAGACTGGCAGAAGAGTTCATAAAGTCTCTGCCCTTTCAACTCACAGGCGCCCAGAAAAGGGCTCACGAAGAAATACGAAAGGACATGATCTCAGAAAAGCCCATGAACCGTCTTCTTCAGGGAGATGTTGGCTCTGGAAAAACGGTGGTGGCCCAACTTGCCATTCTGGACAACTACGAAGCGGGATTTCAGGCTGCTTTCATGGTTCCAACCTCGATACTTGCGATACAGCATTACAGAAGAACCATGGAAAGTTTCTCCAGATTCGATATTCGGGTGGCACTTCTCATCGGGGCAACTTCTCCATCTGAAAAAGAAAAGATAAAATCTGGCCTCAAAAACGGTCAGATAGATCTTGTGATAGGGACACACGCCCTGATACAGGAAGACGTTCATTTTAAGAATCTCGGTCTTGTCATAATCGATGAACAACACCGTTTTGGGGTGAGACAGAGAGAAGCCCTCATGAACAAGGGACGAATGGTGGATACGCTGGTGATGAGTGCCACACCGATTCCTCGAAGTATGGCCCTTGCCTTTTACGGAGATCTGGACGTCACCGTGATAGACGAGATGCCACCAGGACGCAAAGAGGTACAGACCATCCTTGTTTCAATGGACAGAGTAAACGAGGTGTACGAGTTTGTGAGGCAGGAGGTGATGAAAGGAGGCCAGGCTTTCATCGTTTACCCGCTGATCGAAGAATCTGACAAACTGAGTGCAAAATCCGCTGTTGAGATGTACGAGTATCTCTCCAGGGAGGTGTTTCCGGAATTTCGTGTGGGTCTCATGCACGGCAAACTCTCTCAGGAAGAGAAAGACAGGGTGATGATGGAATTTGCAGAGGGAAGATACGACATCCTCGTATCCACAACCGTTATAGAGGTCGGTATAGACGTTCCGAGGGCAAACGTTATGGTGATAGAAAATCCCGAAAGGTTCGGTCTTGCCCAGCTTCACCAGCTTCGTGGAAGGGTCGGAAGGGGAGGCCAGGAGGCCTACTGCTTCCTTGTGGTGGGTGACGTGGGAGAAGAAGCCATGGAAAGGCTCAGATTCTTCACACTAAACACAGATGGATTCAAGATAGCAGAGTACGATCTGAAGACAAGGGGACCAGGAGAGTTCTTCGGACTCAAACAGCACGGCATGAGTGGTTTCAAGGTGGCAAATCTCTACAAAGATCTAAAGCTTCTTGAGTGGGCAAGAGAGGATGTCCGGGAGATCGATGTCGACAAAATCGATCTTCCAGAGGAAATAAAACTCATAGAGGTAGGTTGAGCAGTCTTTCGATCACTCTCTTTTCCATCTCGAACAGTCTTTCATCGGCAAGACTCAACGCCCGTTCGTTCAGCGTCACTTCATCGACGAGCCTGGAAGGCCTTCCAGAAAGAAAAAAGATTCTGTCTGCTATGAAAACGGCCTCTTTCACGTCGTGAGTCACAAAGATAATGGAAAAATTTCTCCCTTCCCACTGTTCCATCAGAAGATTCATCACCCGTATTTTCGTCTTCAAGTCCAGGGCGTCAAAAGGTTCATCGAGAAGGAGAAGATCCGGCTCCACAAGGAAAGCTCTCACGAAGTTCACCCTCTGCTTCATCCCCTCGCTGAGCTGCCAGGGATAGTGTCCTTCAACACCCTCCAAACCCACTTTTTCTAGGAAAAACCTTATCCTTTCTGGATCGTCCCTGATCAGTCTCAGGTTTTCCATGACCGTTTTCCATGGAATCAACCTGGGATCCTGAAACACGTATCCTATCCTTTCTGTGAAAATCTCCACCCTTCCATGGAAACTCTCAAGACCAGCGATTATCCTCAAAAACGTGGTCTTTCCACAGCCAGACGGTCCAAGGAGGGCCACTTTTTCCCCTTTCTTTACTTCAAGGTTCCAGTCTTCTATCACCGTCACACCATCGTAGTCTTTCTTCAGATTCTCAACCCTCAGGAGAGTCTCCACCTTCTCCACATCCTCCCCGTGAGCACTTTCACAAGTCTCTCGAAAGATATTCCAAGAGCCACTGTGAAGATGGTGAGAGCGTACACACGAGGCACATCCACGTACTGCCTTGCCCAGGAGATCAAAACACCGAGTCCCCTGTCACCACAGAGATACTCTGCCATGACGATCGCCTTCCAGACGTTCCCGGAGGAAACCTCAAGAATGGAAAGGACGAACGGCCAGAGCGAGCCAAGGTACACCTCTTTCAAAACCTTTGTCCGGGGTACTCTGTAAACCCTCATCACTTCTACAAGTTTTCTGTCGACACTTCTGACACCCGATACGGTTGTGAAGATGGCAACCGGAAGGAGGGAAAGGATGGATATGACAACGGGCCCCTGCCATCCTATACCCCACAAAAAGATCACAACGGCAAGCCAGGAGATGACCGGTACTGCCTGTATCACCGTGATCACAGGACGCAAAAATTCGTACACCCTATCGCTAGTTCCCATGAGAAATCCCACTGGAAGTCCCACTGCGATAACAACCACTGTGGAAAGTGCTCCTTTCCACAGTGTACTCAGAAAAGCCTCGAGTGTTTCTCTGTTCATCGTTTCAACGAGAACTTTAAAAGTCTCCAGGGGACCGGGCAGAATCAGAGAAGAAGGAAAGAGAAGATGAAGAAGATACCACACAAAGAGAACGAAAACGATTCCAGATAGTGTTTTCATTTCCTGTAGAATCCTTCGTCTGGCACCTTCTGAAGACCTTCCGGATAGAGTTCGTTCAGTTTTTGAAGAAAGAGCGAGACCTCGTCTTTGCATTCTTTCGACGGTACATACTGAAACCCTATCCTCTCGAGTGAGGCCCTGAGAATTTCATACGGAATGCCGAGCTTTTCAGAAGAGAGTTGAACGGTCTCTTCGAGATTCTTCTTCATCCATTCTATCGAAGCCGAAAGAACCTTTTCAACTTTCCTGACCGTTTCTTCATCCACTCCCTCTCTCACAAAAAGCCCCGCAATCGGAATTCTTTCGGGAACTCCCGCCTCTTTTCCCCACTCCTCCTGAAAATCAAGCACCACCCTTCCTCTATCAAGACACATGGAAACGAAAGGCTCAGGTAGGGCCGCATACTTCACTTTCCCAGCCTTGAAAAGGGCCACTATCTCCTGAGGGGGAGCGTAGAGAATCTTCACGTCTTCATCGGGTTTTAAACCCGACTTCGACAGGAAGTACCTCATCAGCACGTCAACGGTCTGCCCTCTTCCATGGGGGGTGTAGACTTCCTTTCCCCGAAGACTCTCCCAACCATCGAAACCAGCATCACTTGCAGCAACAAGGTAGAACACCTTCCACTCGTGCACACCCACAAGTTGAATCCTGACACCTTTTGCGTAGAGATTCGCTCCGACGGTTACAGGAAGCACAGCAAAGTCGACCTTTCCAGAAACGATCTTTGCCACAGCCTCTTCCGGATTCTTCCAGATTTCGATGTTCACATCATCCGACACCTTTCCACTCATTATCGGCACAACCGGTATCAGTGCAGGACCGAAGGGGTTGAGAACGGTGAGTCCAAAAAGGAAAGAAGCCGACAGAAGGACCAGAACAAGGGTTATCCTCTTCATGTGGATCACCCCCAAAAGAGAAAGGGAGGGAACAACCCTCCCGCATCACTTTATCGCAAGCTTTTTCTTCCTCGACCTGTCTTCGTAGTAAGTGTGCAAGAGTTCGTGTGCCCTGTGGCTGAGGGGATGTTCGAGGTATTCCTCGTAGAGCTTCTTGATGGCCGGATTTTCGTGAGATTTCCTAATGGTCATTCTTTCATCGATAGTGTAGATCGCCTCAGCCCTCTTTCTGAGCACCTCAGGATCTCTGCTGTAGGGCTGTCCTCCTCCACCGATACAGCCACCGGGACACGCCATGACCTCGACGAAGTGGTACTTCACTTCCCTCCGGAGAATCTTTTCAACGAGGTTCCTCACGTTGGCCGTGCCATGGACTACCGCTACCCTGATCTTCTGACCATCGAGTTCCACTTCTGCTTCTTTGACGCCCTTCAATCCTCGCACGTCCTCAAATACAAGCTTTGGAAGTGTCTTCCCAGTCTTGAGCTCGTACGCCGTTCTCAGGGCAGCCTCCATCACACCACCGGTAACACCAAACAGGGCAGCAGCACCCGTTGAGATGCCAAGGGGTGCGTCGTACTCCTCTTCGGGCAGGTTCGCAAACGGAATTTTCTTGATCCTGATCAGTTTTCCGAGTTCTCTTGTGGTGAGAACAACGTCCACCGCAGGTACACCGTTCACCATGAGCTGTTTTCTCATCGCCTCATCTTTCTTCGCCGTACACGGCATGATGGATACGTGGAAGATGTCCTCTGGCTTCACCCCGAGTTTTTCTGCAAAGTACGTCTTCACCAGAGCAGAGAGCATTCCCTGAGGAGATTTTGCACTGGAGAGCCTGGTTCTGAGCTCAGGATAGACCTTCTCCACAAGGTTCACCCATCCAGGGCAGCAGGAAGTGAACATGGGAAGGTCTTCGAGATCACCCTTTTCCAGCCTTTCGAGGAACTCGCTTCCTTCCTCCATTATGGTGAGGTCGGCTCCAAAGTTCGTGTCGAAAACGTAATCAAAGCCGAGTCTTCTGAGAGCAGCAACAAGTTGACCAGTGGAGACCGTTCCGGGAGCATAGCCGAACTCCTCACCGATTGCAACCCTCACGGAAGGTGCCGTTTGAACAACCAGGATCTTTTCTTTCTTTTCGAGTTCTTCAAGGACGACCTTCACCGCGGAGTTTTCAACGATGGCACCTGTTGGGCAGAACACAGCACACTGTCCACAACCGATACAGTCTGTCTCGTAAACGGGCATGTCGAAGGGTGTTCCGGGATAGGTCCTGTAACCTCTTTCCACCATAGAGTAGATGTGCATTCCCTGGACCTCAGAACATACTCTGACACACCTCTGGCACTTGATACACTTGGAGATTTCTCTCACGATAGCGGGACTACTTTTGTCGATCAGGCCCTCTTTCGTACCGTAGCCAAAAATGGGTTCCACATCGTACTTGTAGATCAAATCCTGAAACTCACATCTTCCGTTCGCCTCACAGCTCATACAGTCGTTGGGATGCTCGGAGAGGAGCAAAGCGAGATTGAACTTTCTTGCGGTCTTCACTCTGTCAGAGGAGGTCTTTATGACCATGCCATCTCTCACTTTCGTCACACACGCCGGCTGAAGATTCCTGGCTCCCTCCACCTCGACGATACACACTCTGCAGGCACCGATCGACTCACCAAGTCTTGGATGGTGACACAGCGCAGGGATTTCCACTCCTGCCCTTTCACAGGCTTCCAGAACGGTGAGATTGTCCGGCACATTCAAAGTCCTTCCATTTATGACAACCGTCACTTCAGCCAAAGCAAAGCACCTCCCCATAGAATTGGTTTCACGATTTTGTGATAAAATTCTCAAATTGTTTTTAAAAAAACTACTTCATAGAATATATTACCACAATCATTCGGAAGTTCTTCTGTGTTTTAATGAACTGATACTTTCCGATATGGCTTTTGCCCTTTTTTCACCGATTCCTTCCACTTTTTTGAGATCTTCCACGGAGGCTTTACTGATCTGGTCCAAAGTCTTGAACATCTTGACAACGTTGTAGCCAATACTGATGGGTATTCTCGCTGCGGTCTTGAGCAGCCTGTATCCTCTTGCGGAAACGAGTATATCGTCCAGTTGAGAGACCTGCTGAACATCGTACCCAAGCACTCTGGATATTGAGATAGGAGAAGGTTCTCTTCTTGTTACAAAGTCCTGTAAAATAGCCTGTGCCGTTTCTTCATCCACCTCGTCAGAAGAGTAGTCCATTATGAGAAGAACCATCAGGTCATCCACATCCTCTGTCAGTTCTCTGAGTTGCATCCTTGCGAGTCTTCCTTCTTCTCCGAGTTCTACAATGTAAGGACGTGTTTCTTCGGTTATCCTCAAAAGTTCTACACCCTTCATCAGCGTTCTCACCACGTCTGCGAGTGTAACTCTGTTCTCCAGTTCAAGTACTTCAAGATCAGAAAGCAATTTGTCAAAGTTGTCTTTGTACTTTTCAAGAGTGCTGATCGCCTGTGTCACCTTCGAGATCAAAAAGTCCACCTGATTCACAACGTACTTGTAATTCTTGTAGTAGAGAGAGATGATGTTCCTCCTTCTGGAAACCGCTATGACAACCTTTCCTGTCTGTTTTGCCAGCCTTTCGGCGGTTCTGTGCCTCGTTCCAGTCTCTCCTGTTGGTATGGTTGGATCGGGAACAAGGTGAACGTTTGCATAGTAGATTCGTGTGAGGTCCTCAGAGAGCACGATGGCACCATCCATCTTCGAAAGTTCATAAACCTTCTCCGCAGAAAAATCCGTATCTAGCCAGAATCCCCCCTGAATGATGTCATCGTATTTTTTTGGATCATCGACAAGGAAAATGAGGGCTCCGAAATTGGCACTTATGATATCATCAAGCGCTTTTCTCAACTCTGTCCCGGGTGAGATGAGCTTGATCTTTTCAATCAGTTCCTGCGGGACCAAAAGACTCACCCCCGATCAGAGAAACTGCCTCCTTCAGGTCATGAACGATGAAGACCCCCTCTTTCGATCCTTCGAAAGGAGGTGCGATGATTCTGCCAAAACCCTTCAACGAGTTCAATCTTCTATTAATATTGTAAACCTTTTTCACCCTTCCGTCCAAACCTATCTCTCCGATGGCCACCGTATCTCGAAGGGACACTTCCAGATACGAAGAGACGATAGCAAGGGCGATGGCAAGATCTGCGGCGGGATCGGTTATCCTGAGCCCTCCCACCACGTTCACATAAACATCGTGTGTTTCCACTGGAAGTTTCAGAAGTTTGCTGAGCACCGCTATCAAAAGCATAACCCTGTTCACGTCCACTCCCTTGCACACTCTCTTCGGTGAAAAGGTTTTGTTCTTGGAAACGAGCGCCTGTATCTGAACGACAAAGGGTTTTGTCCCTTCGAAGACACAGGTGAGAACGTTCCCTGGAAGGTCGGTATCACCCTCTGTGAAAGAGGGATTTTCAACCTGAACGAATCCTTTTTCATCGAGTTCAAAAACGGCAACCTCGTCTGATGGTCCAAATCTGTTCTTCGTGATCTTCAACAGTCTCAGACCCGTGCGTCTGTCGCCTTCGAAGTAGGCAACAGTGTCCACCATGTGTTCTACGAGTTTCGGACCGGCTATTTCCCCTTCCTTCGTCACGTGTCCTATCAGAAGGACCGGAACGTTCTTTTTCTTCGCAAAGTTGATCATCTTCATTGTCACGTTCTTCACCTGGGAGATACTGCCAGGACTGCTTCCCAGTTCCGAAGAGAAAACCGTCTGGAGTGAATCAACGATCACGAATTTGACCTTTTCCCTTTGAAGTACCGGTATCAACTCTTCCAGATCGTTTTCTACCGCAAGCAAAATGTTCTTCTTTCCCCTGATGGCCAGTCTGTCTGCCCTCATTTTCAACTGCTGTGGAGATTCTTCACCGGAGATGTAAACAACCAGCCCGCTTTGTGCGAATGTCTCTGCGAGTTGGAGGGCAAGGGTGCTTTTTCCTATGCCCGGTTCTCCAGAAAGAAGAATCACCTGCCCCGGTATGAATCCTCCCTTGAACACCCTGTCCATTTCTGAAAATCCAGTGGCAATTCTCTGCAAGGAAACCTCGCCAGCTACCTCCAGATTCAAAAACAGGGAGGGTTTCCCCTCCCTGCCTTTTTTTTCTAGGATCTCTTCAGCCGTATCGTACTCACCACACTGGGGACACTTTCCAAACCATTTCGGAGATACGTAACCACAGCTGGAGCACACGAACTTCTTCACTGGACCACCTTCTCTTTCTTTTCCTTCTTCTTCGTGAATCTCAGACCATCTTTGTGAGCCCTGCAGACGATCGTGTCTCCTTCTTCGAACTTGCTCTTCAGTATCTCCTCGGAGAGAGGATCTTCAACGTATCTCTGAATCGCCCTCTTCAAAGGTCTGGCACCGTACACTGGATCGAATCCTTTTTCAACCAGAAATTCCTTTGCACTCTTGGTCAAAACAAGTTTCATGTTCTTCTCTGCCAATCTCTTTCTGAGATCCCTCAGGAGTATATCGATGATCTGTTCTATGTGTTCCTTCCTGAGTGGATGGAAGATGATGGTCTCATCGATCCTGTTCAGGAACTCTGGTCTGAATGTCCTCTTCACCTCATCGAGCACGAGTTCCTTTATTTTATCGAATTCTTTCTCTTCGTCATCGTCACCGACGAATCCAAGGGTCCTCTTGGACTTGTTGATGTAGGAACTTCCGATGTTGCTTGTCATGATGATTATGGTGTTTCTGAAATCGACCTCGCGACCCTGGGAGTCGGTGAGCCTTCCATCATCCATGATCTGAAGAAGCAAGTTGAAAACATCTGGATGAGCCTTTTCTATTTCGTCGAACAGGATGACGGAGAACGGCCTTCTTCTCACTTTTTCTGTGAGCGTTCCTCCTTCTTCGTAACCCACGTACCCAGGAGGTGCTCCGATGAGCCTGGAGACAGAGAATCTCTCCATGTACTCGCTCATGTCGAATCTTATGAGCGCTCTTTCATCACCAAACAGATACTCTGCGAGAGCCTTTGCAAGTTCTGTTTTTCCAACTCCCGTCGGTCCAAGGAAGAGGAAGACACCAATCGGTCTTCTTGGATCTTTCAAGCCACTTCTTGCTCTCCTTATAGCCCTCGCAACAGCCTTTATTGCCTCGTCCTGGGCGACGATCCTCTGGTGGAGCGCTTCTTCGAGATTGAGGAGTTTCTCCACTTCCGTTTCTTCGATCTTCTTGAGAGGCACTCCTGTCCAGGAGGACACAACCTCTGCTATATCATCGACATCCACTTTCACAACGGCCGTTTCCGCCTTTCTTCTCCACTCGGCATATTTTCTTCTGTACTCTGTCTCAAGCTCCATTTCTTTCTCTTTCAACTTTGCTGCCTTTTCGTAATCCTGATTCAAAACGGCAAGTTCCTTGTCGGTTCTTATCTTTTCCAGTTCGTTTTTGATTGATTTCAACTCAGGAGGAATGATGAAGACCTTGAGCCTTGCCCGGGCTCCCGCTTCATCGATCACATCGATCGCCTTATCCGGGAGGAAATGATCGGTTATGTACCTTTTGGACAGGTAAACTGCTGCCTCCAATGCTTTGTCCGTGTATATCACCCTGTGGTGTGATTCGTATTTCTTCTTCAGACCTTTCAAGATCTCGAGTGTTTCCTCTTCGGTTGGTTCCTTCACATATATCTTCTGAAACCTTCTTTCCAGGGCCGCATCTTTCTCTATGTACTTTCTGTACTCATCCGGTGTGGTTGCACCTATACAGCTTATCTCTCCCCGAGCAAGAGCGGGTTTCAGAATGTTTGCAGCGTCGATGGCACCCTCCGCTGAACCTGCTCCAACGATCGTGTGTATTTCGTCTATGAAGAGTATGATGTTTTTGTCTTTCGTCACTATCTGAAGCAACTTCTTCATTCTCTTTTCAAACTCTCCTCTGTACTTTGTGCCGGCAACCAGAGCGGCGACGTCCAGCGAGAAGATAACCTTGTTTCTCAAAATCTCCGGAACGTCACCCGCCACTATCCTCTGAGCGAGCCCTTCGACGATGGCGGTTTTACCAACTCCTGGATCTCCTATCAAAACTGGATTGTTCTTCTTCCTTCTCACAAGAACCTGCATGACCCTCTCTATTTCCTCTTCTCTTCCTATGACCGGGTCTAACTCTTTCTTTGCGGCAAGTTCCGTGAGGTTGACACCGAATCCCTCGAGTTGTTTCACGGACCTGTAGGTGTAGTCTTCTTCCTCTTCGTATTCCAAACCTTTATTCGAAGAGTAGGAGTACAGGTCTATGATCTCCCTTCTCAAAGCGTTGAGATCCACTCCCAGTTTTCTCAGTATGTGGATCGCTATCCCTTCACCTTCTCTGAGGATGCCAAGGAGAATGTGCTCGGGATTTATCTTGTCACTTCCAAGGATCTTTGCCTCTTCATAGGCGAGCTCAGTTACCCTCTTGGCTCTGGGGGTCATCTGAGGTGAGGGGACAAAACCTCTCATCCCCATGCCAACCATGGAGATGATCTCCGATCTTACCTTCGAGTAAGATGCGCCCATCTCTTCAAGGACTTCTACAGCAGGACCTTTATCTACCTTCAGGATTGCGAGCAGAAGGTGTTCTGTTCCCACGTAAGAATGTCCGAGTTCTTTTGCCTCTTCCTGGGCGGTCACAAAGATCTGAGCCGTTTTTTCCGAGAACTTATCAAACATAGTCTCACCTCCGGGTCTTCCAATTTCATTATATCACCCTTATGGACATGGTACCTTTCAAAAATGTTCAAAATGTGTTTGAAAAGAAAGGAGAAAGTAAAAATTATTCTCACCAAATTCACACTCGATCTTCGCTGAAAAAACAGAAATTTGTACCCAGTGTGGTACAATTTAATCGAACCGAATTTAAACTCCTGCTTCTCAGAAAGGAGGGAAAAAATGAAGTGTACGAAGTGTAAAAGAGACGCCTCGGTGAAACTGAGACACTACAACATCAAGCTCTGCAAAGAACACTTCAACGAGTTCATAGAGGGAAGAGTAGAAAGGGCAATAAAGAAGTTTAAAATGTTCAGAAGAGACTCGAAGATACTGATAGCCGTCTCCGGTGGAAAAGACAGCGTTTCATTGTGGCACATGCTGAAAAAACTCGGATACGAGGTGGATGCCCTGTTCATACGGGCAGGACGAAGCGGAATGGTTCAGAAAGCCCAGGAGATCGTTGAAAAGAACGCAGAACTTCTTGGAACAAAGCTTCACATTGTTGACGCAACAGAGTACTTCGAAGGACTTTCCACTCAGGAAATCTCCATTATGTTGAGAAGACCTGTGTGCTCAATTTGTGGCGTCGTGAGAAGATACCTTATGAACAAATTCGCTTATGAAAACGGATACGACGTGGTGGTAACGGGTCACAACCTGAACGATGAAGCATCCGTCCTTCTGGGAAACATCTTGCACTGGCAAGAGGGATACCTCGAAAGGCAGTGGCCTCTTCTTCCAAAAACACACGAAAAACTCGTTCCAAAAGCCAAACCCCTCGTGCTCAATTACGAGGAGGACATAAAACTGTACGCAACGCTCAACGAGATACCTCACCTTGAAATGGCCTGTCCGTTCTCGGTAGGAGCGACGTCTCTTGTGTACAAAAAAGTTTTAAGAGAACTCGAAGAAGATCAGCCCGGCATCACATTGAACTTCTACCTCGGTTTCCTGAAAAGAAAGAAAGAACCGAAATACGAGGTGGAGAACCTGAGAGAATGTGAAGAGTGCGGATATCCAACAACAGCCCAGGTATGTTCTTTCTGTCGGTTGAGAAAACAGGTGGAAAAGAGAAAAAACAGAACCCCCGCGTGAGCGGGGGATCATTTTTTGTACTTTGTTACCTCCCTGAGGAACGCGTGTCGTTTCTTTTTGTCTTCCTCTCCTTCCACACCCTTCGGTGAGTAACCGTCGACGACTCCCAGAACCGCCCTTCCCTGAGAGGTTATTCCAACGATCACCTGAAGAGGATTGGCGGTTGCAGTGTAGATTCTGCACACTTCCTGAACGTTCTTGATCTGGTTCAGTACGTTGATGGGATATCCTCCCTTTATGTAGATCACAAAGGTGTGGCCGGCTCCTATCTTCTTTGCTGTCTCGATCGCCTGCTTCACCAGTTCCTCGTCGTTTCCTTCGTATCTGACTAGACAGGGTCCACTCGCTTCGTTGAAGGCTATACCGAACTTCAGATTGGGATTGGTCGTCACCATCACCTCGTAAAGATCCTCAACGGTCTTGATAAAATGAGAGTGTCCCAGAATGATGTTCGCTCCTTCGGGAATGATGACATCCACAACTTCGATCTGTACACTCATGTTTTCACCTCCCAGAAATATTCTAACATCAGGGGGGAGTGGCATGATAGCATTGCTCGACATGGGAAGTAACTCCTTCATTCTCCTCATCGTCTCCGAAGAGGGAGAGGTGATCCTCGAAGAAGTACACGAGGTGGGGATCGCATCCGGAAATCTTCAGAGAGCAAAAGAGGTGTTCAGAGAATGCGTGAGAAAGTCGGAAGAGTTGGGAGCAGATCTTCACATATTCGGTACAGCGTTCTTCAGAAAAAACCCCGATGTTTTTTATGAAATAACAGGTGGCAGGGGAAAGATACTGTCAGAGGAAGAGGAAGCACGTTATTCTTATATCTCCGTGGTGAGGGATTTTGGAAAAGAAGACATTCTGGTGGCAGACCTTGGAGGCGGAAGTCTTGAACTTGCATGGAAAGATGGATACACGAGTCTTGAACTCGGAACCCATATTTTGAATCGTATCTTTTCCTTAACACTTCCATTCAGGAAATCCGTGGACGATGTGGTTGAATACGTAATGGATAAATTACCAGACCTGGCCAAAAGCGATCTGTTCGGAGTTGGAGGAAGTTTCGTAGCGTTGGCTGCCCTGATGAAGGGAAAATGGGATCTGAAGTCCATACACGGAAGTACTCTGGAGATAGAGAGAGTACAGAAGATAGTTGATCAGATCAGAAAAATGAGCTTCGAAGATATCAGAAAACTGAAGATACTGCCGGAAGGAAGGGAAAAGACGATACTCGCAGGTGGAATCGTGACGATCGCTCTCTTGAAGAAATACTCGCCGAAGATGACAGTGAGTACGAAAGGATACAGGTATGGCATCGCCTGGGAGATCATGGTACAATAGGGGGGGGACCCGGGGGGATTCGAACCCCCAACCTCCAGATCCGCAGTCTGGCGCTCTATCCAACTGAGCTACGGGCACATATAAAAAACTGGCGGAGAGGGTGGGATTCGAACCCACGGTGGGGAAACCCCCACACTTGCTTAGCAGGCAAGCGCCTTAGGCCGCTCGGCCACCTCTCCACCTGTTCTCTATTATAGCAGCACACACGAATATGTTCAAGGGGAGAAAGAGTATGTTTCTTCTCAGGAACGTGAAGTACAAAAACATTCTTGAAATCGAAGAACTGTACATCCCTGAAAAGATGATCACCGTCATCACGGGTGAAAGTGGTTCCGGAAAAACGACCCTCCTGAAGATGCTGAACAAGATGATCACTCCGGACAGAGGAGAAATCCTCTTCAAAGGACAGCCCCTTGAAAAAATAGACTCTGTTGATCTCAGAAGAAAGGTAGTCATGTTACCGCAGTTTCCCGTGGTTTTTCCGGGTGATGTGAGGGAAAATCTCATTGCGGGCTTGAGGTTTTCAGAAAAGAAAATCCCTTCCGATGAGAGACTCAGAGAAATTCTGGAGTTTGTGATGCTGAAAAAGTCATTGAACGATGACCCGGAAAAATTCTCAGGAGGAGAAAAACAGCGCCTGGCACTCGCGAGGGTTTTGCTCATGGACCCGGACGTGTTTCTTCTGGACGAGCCCACCTCCTCTCTGGACAGGGAAACTGGAATTGAGATCATAAGAAGGGTGGTTGACCTTGTACGAAAGAGGAATAAAACGCTCATCGTGGTCACACACGACCCAGAACTGAGAAGATTCGCAGACCGACTGATAGAAATGAAAGATGGGAGGGTACTGAATGGGGCCAGTGGACATTAGCCTGGTGCAACTTCTGAGTGCCTACGTTTTTGTGGTGATTTTGATGTTGATCCTGAAGGCTCGGAAGATCCCCAGAGAAAAGGATGTTTTGATGGCGTCTCTTCGTATGACGATTCAGCTGGTACTGGCCGGTTTCATCCTGAGCTACATTCTGGAAAATCCCACACCGTTTTACACGATCCTGGCCGTGATCGTTATGGAGGCTTTTGCGATCTACAACGTGTACAGAAGAGCAAAACTCTCGCTCCCAAAGAATGTGAAGATGCGTCTTGAATTTTTCATAGCCATCTCCGTGAGTTCGGGCACTCTCCTGAGCCTTTTTTATTTTCTCTACGTGGTGGTGAGGATCAGTCCATGGTTCGATCCAAGATACGTCGTTCCCCTTGCGGGGATGATCATTGGAAACTCCATGACGGGAGTGTCTCTTGGTGTAAAAAGCCTTTCTGAATCGATTCTCTCTCAAAAACCTCTCGTTGAGGCAGCCCTGATGCTGGGAGCAAGACCAAAGGACGCAACGAAATACTTCAGCGATAAGGCCTTCGATTCTGCCATTCTTCCAACGATAAATTCCATGATCGGAATGGGAATCGTCTTTCTTCCTGGTATGATGACAGGGCAGATTCTCTCTGGAACTTCTCCTATAACCGCTATAAAATACCAGATAGCCATAATGCTCGGAATCCTCGGGGGAGTAACGATCAGTGTCAGTGTGTTTTTGATGCTGGGATATCGGGCCTTCTTCAACAAGGAGGATCAGTTGATCATATGAAAGAACACCACCTCTCTTGACGATCCCGTACGAATATGATAATATTTTTAGTGCCTGGAGGGTCTTTGACGGGCGGGTGTAGCTCAACTGGTAGAGCATCGGCCTTCCAAGCCGAGGGTTGCGGGTTCGAGTCCCGTCGCCCGCTCCAGGTTGGTGGTGCGCCCGTAGCTCAACAGGATAGAGCATCGGATTTCTAATCCGAGGGTTGCAGGTTCGAGTCCTGCCGGGCGCGCCATTTTTTTCGTGGTGACCATAGCTCAGTTGGTAGAGCGCCTGACTGTGGATCAGGTGGTCGCGGGTTCGAGTCCCGCTGGTCACCCCAGTTGCGCGCCCGTAGCTCAATTGGATAGAGCGTCGGACTTCGGATCCGATGGTTGCGGGTTCGAGTCCTGCCGGGCGCGCCATTTTTTTCGTGGTGACCATAGCTCAGTTGGTAGAGCGCCTGACTGTGGATCAGGTGGTCGCGGGTTCGAGTCCCGCTGGTCACCCCAGTTGCGCGCCCGTAGCTCAATTGGATAGAGCGTCGGACTTCGGATCCGATGGTTGCGGGTTCGAGTCCTGCCGGGCGCGCCAGCCGAAGCCAATAAACCAGTGTTCGAGGAAACCAAGAAAAAACACTCACCGTAGAGGAGGTAGAAACCCATGGAAGTACTCAAGGTTGCTTCCAATTCCAACCCCAACAAAGTAGCAGGAGCACTCGCAGGTGTTATCAGAGAGAAAGGAAAAGCGGAACTTCAGGCAATCGGAGCCGGTGCGGTGAACCAGGCTGTGAAGGCCATTGCCATTGCAAGGGGTTATCTCGCTCCGAGTGGAATCAACCTCGTGTGTGTACCCGCTTTCACAGAGGTGCAGATCAACGGCGAAACGAGAACGGCTATCAAGTTCATCGTTTTTCCGAAAGATTGAATCCCAGAGTTGCAAGAAAAAGAAACCCCCGCGAACGCGGGGGTTTTTTCTTTGGTGGAGCCGATGGGACTTGAACCCACGACCTCTACCGTGCGAAGGTAGCGCTCTCCCAGCTGAGCTACGGCCCCACATCCGTGATATATTATACTGAATCTTTTCTTCCTGTTCAAGACCTGCTTCTTTTCAAAACGAAAACGGGAAAACCAGAAACATTCTCGACAGAGCCATCCACGTGATAAACCACACCGAACGTCTCCGGTTTCAGGGTTTCTTTCCCGCCATCTTTCACGATCTTTCCGTCTTTCATGAAAATGAACCTTGTAGCGAATCTGAGTGCCAGGTTTATATCGTGAACCACCATGATGGCTGTTTTTCCCATTTTCACGAAGTCCTCTACGATTTGCATGACCTCCAGTTGGTTTTTCGGATCGAGGTTGCTGGTTGGTTCATCGAGAAGGAGTATTTCAGGATTCTGAGCGAGGGCCCTGGCGATGTTCACCCTTTGCAGTTCGCCGCCACTCAAATTACTGGCATTCTCCAGAGCCAGATGAGATAACCCAAGCCTTTCAAGCAAGGATTCAACCATTTTTATGTCTTCTCTCGAAGGTCCAAACTTCATATAAGGTCGCCTTCCAAGAAGGGCCACATCGAAAACTCTCATCATACCCGGATAAAACTTCTGCGGAACGTATCCAATGACTCTTGCTAGCTCTTCTCTGGTGTAAACACTGATGGGTTTTCCTAAAATCTCCACACCTTCACACTTCAGAATACCGGCCAGGCACTTCAGAAGCGTGCTTTTCCCAGCACCGTTTGGCCCCAGAATAGCAACCAATTCCTTCCTCTTCACTTCGAACGAAATTTCCCTCAGAACCTCTTTTCGTCTGTAACCGAAAGAAAGGTTCTTCACCCTCAGAACGTTCATTTCATGCGATCACTCCGAACCAGAAGATATATGAAAAGAGGTGCCCCAAGAAAGGAAGTCACCACTCCCACGGGTAGAACCATTGGTGAAAACAGGAGACGAGCAAAGGTATCGGCCAGAAGAAGAATCAACCCCCCCAGCAGAGCGGAGAAGGGAACGAGAAACCTGTAATCTTCTCCGATGAAAATCCTGATCATGTGTGGAGAGACCAAGCCCACAAACCCTATCACACCAACAAGTGCTACCCCGACAGCTGTCATCAACGATGAAAGAAGAACCATCACCAGTCTGATCTTCTCTACTCTCACCCCGGAAGATTTCGCAACCTCATCCCCGGCAACCATAGCGTTGATGTCCCAGGCTTTCAGGAAGAAATAAACGAAGATCGCGATCGAAACTGTAAGAAGAAGAACATTCCCTTTCCAGGTTGCCCTTCCAAGATCCCCAAAACTCCAGTAAACCATGGTTGCAAGCTGAAGTTCGTCTGCAAAGTACTGAACCAGCGTTGTGGCAGCGGTGAAAAGCGAACTCATGGCGATTCCCATCAGGATCACCGTCTCCGGTGCTGCCTTCTTCGTCTTTCCCAGGATGAAAATAACAATCGATGGTATCATCGCACCTGCGAAGGCGAAAAGGATAATAACATAAGGGTTGCTCAGAACGATTCTTCCTGTACTCTCCGAATAACCCGCTCCCAGAATTATCGCAAGGGAAGCTCCGAACATCGCTCCATGCGATACACCCATCGTGAAAGGACTGGCAAGAGGATTTCTCAAAGCCCCCTGAACAACTGCACCTGAAACGGCCAAAGAGGCACCGGTGAAAATACCGGCCAGCACTCTGGGAAATCTTATGTTCCAGATGAGAACATGGGTCTTTCTGCCACTTCTTCCAAACAGAGCGCTCAAGACCTCACCAAAAGAAAGATCGTACCCTCCATGAGAGAGTGCGTACACCATCGTGATGAAAAGAAGAACTAACAAAACCACACCGATCAGGATGTTTCTTGAGACGTACCTTCTGTAGTTCATCACTCACCTCGAAGGATTTTCCCCGAAGAAAGATCTATTCTTCCAAATCCTCCGAATTGTTTTGCCATCTCCTCGTATACCGCCTTTCCAAGGAGAAACTCGTATATTTCGTTTGCCTTTTTTTCTGGATCGATGTCTTCAAAACGTTTCGGATAGAGAATCTTCCCGATGAAATACGCGTCAGCAAGGGCCGTTCCGATGTTTGTAGTGTAGTAGTTGTACGGCAAAATACCAAATACCCTCTTTTCCTTCACGGCATCCAGCAGTTCATAGAATTCTCCACGCTTTCTGTAATCCTCAAGAACCATGCTCAAAGCATTTTCATCGATGAAGATGTACTCAGGGTTCCACTCCAGTAACTTTTCAAGATCGATGAATTTGTGACCTTCTCCCAGTTCATCGACCACGTTTCTGGCACGAAGAGCAACGAAAGGTGGATAATGTGCCATCGTGCTTTCGATCCCATGAACTCCCCTGTAGCCGATACCACCAACGTAGACGGTGGGACTTTCGATGTTTTCCGTTCTTCTCGAAAGATCCTCCTGGATCTGTTTTATGAACTCGATCACTTCACGCGCCCTTTCTTCTTTTCCAAGGATCTTACCCAAAAGTTCAATCGAATCAAAAAGTTCTTCATCGTCGAACGTTCCAAGATCTCCATAACTGAGTACAATCACGGGTATTCCAGTCTTTTCCTGAACGTCCTGAGCCGTTTTGACGTCGACATAGGTCATGAACAAAACATCCGGGTTCAACACTACCAGTGCTTCCATATCCGGAAGTTTTCCAGGGCCCCCAGGACCTATTCTGGGAAGTTCTTTGAGTTCTGGATGTGCCAGTATATAGGGCCTGCCAAGAGGCCTCAAACGTTCGAAATCCTCCACACCAACGACCATATCGGTGGCGTTCAAATAGACGATCAACCTGAGGGCACCGGGCCCTGCCGCCACGATCCTCTCAACTTTAGAAGGGATCTCCACCTCTCTTCCCAAAAGATCCATCACAACCTCGGAAAATCCTGAAAGAGAAACAAAGATAAGAAACACCAGCAAAAATCTTTTAAATCTCATCCATTTTCACCCCTTCAAACCATCCTATTCTGGCATTTTCCACACAATCGATCTTTGAGGAATAAGGCTTGATATCAACGACCGGTGTTCCATCCAGGGCATCGAGACCCCTCACAAACAATCTCCTCCCATCCACTTTCAAAAGTTCCACAACGGAAAATCCTATAGGGTTTGGTCTGTGAGGGGAGCGCGTGGCGAACACACCATGTTCTTTTCTATCAAATGGAGGAAGAGCGATCAGTCTTTCCCTGTCTGCTTTGTGGAGCCAGTAGAGAATTATCAGATGAGAGCATGTGTCGATATCCTTCAGCCCCTCTTCGTACTCCGGGTACAGTTCGATGATGAAATCCTCCCTGGAAAACCTTCCCTGAAAGGGACACTCCGCCACGTTTCTGTAGGGAGATCTTATCACACCTATCGGTTTCAGACAGAAATCCACGATGCCACCTCCCGTGATGTTTTCTATATCATGATATCATGAGACAATGGCATTTTATGAGAAATATTGTTAGATTGTTCTATAAAATGATCTTTGGTTTTATAGGGTATTATATCGTAATTTAAAAAACGAAATTTCATAAAATTATTGACGAGAAACCAACTCATATGTTAAATTAATCAGAGGAGGGGATAACATGGACCCTTTATAGTGATCTTACTTTTTGGCATGGTTCTTATGTACTTCACCTTTCCAGCAGCAACGAACGTGGTGATCGTCTCGGTTTTGAATTTTGTTGCCCTCTTTCTTTCCTTCTTCATTCACCACACGAGCCTGAAAAAAGACAGCTCGCAGGAATTCTTTGCCTTTTCCTGTCTTTTTTCTTCCTTTCTTTCCTTCTTCTTCCTTCGGGCCTTTCTCATGAACCCAGAAAAGTCGTGGGTGTTCCTGAGCAGCTCCAAGTTCCTGGTCGCCGAAGGTTTTCTCTTCTTTTTGGTTCAAAAGAGGAAAAATTTATGCAAAATAGCGGTCTTTTCCACATTCGCGTTCCTCTTTGTCCTCTCTGTTTTGAAATTCGATCTGTCGCTTTATCTTGAAACTTTGTCACTCGCTTTTTTCGCTGTGGTTCTGCTCATCAGAAGACTACCTTCCACCTTTCTCACGGTGAGTGTCTTTCTCTACTCTATCTCCTCGCTGTTCTTCTTTTTCTCCAGAGATATCTACCCCTACCACATCACTTCAGGAAGTCTCTTTCTGGCATGGCACTTTGTGAAGAAATACGTGGATATTCCAAAAAAGGAGGCAGAGAAACTTTCAGAGGAAATGAACGTTCCCCCTGAAGAGATCTCCTCCGCCTTCAAAAACGTTCAGGATTTTCTTGCCAAAATCCCCCGGATCATGTCGGATATCCTCCGGGAAACCGATCAAAAAAACGTGAAGGAACTCTTCAACAGGCATTTCCAAGAAGATTCACCTTCCTATCTTCTGGTCTGAAAGACATCTTCTCTGAATTCGTCGAAGAATACATCCTCTTTCTGGAAGAGAGGAGGAAATTCCAGGAGGTGCACCTTGTTCTCACAAAGAACCTCGCACACAACCTGAAAAATCCCGTGAACGCCATCTACGTGAGCGCTCAGCTTTTGAAACTTCGTTATCCTGAAACATCATCCATCGCCGGAAACATAGAGAAAATCTGTCAGGAGATGAACAGGGAGATAGAAAGGATACTGAGGATGTCGATTGGTGAAAAGAAAACGGTCAAAAGGATCGATCTTGAAGAAGCGCTGAATCCTATTCTGGAAATGGCCAGGTTGAAGGGACTCGAAGTGGAACTCATACTGGACTTTGAAGAACTCGAACTCGACAGAGATGCCTTCCTTGCACTGGTCACAAACCTCTTTTCGAACGCCGTGAAATACACTCCCTCCGGAAGGGTAACCCTCAGTGTGGAGAAAAGAAATGATAGAATCTTGTTGATTGTCTCTGACACGGGGCCGGGCCTGAAATCGCCGAACGGGTTTGGGCTCTTCACTGTCAAGAAACTGGTGAACTACCTGAACGGAAGTATGGAGATCTCAAAAGACGGGGGAACTACTTTCAAAATAGTCCTTCCCATCAGGAGGGATAGCGATGACGGTACTGGTCGTAGAGGATGATGAGATCACACGAGAGGCTGTAAGCCAGTACTTGAGGCTCTCTGGTTTCAACGTCCTCGAAGCGGAAAGCGGAGAGAAAGCCCTCGATCTTTCCAGAAAGGTCGATGTTGCACTGGTGGATGTGAAACTTCCTGGAATGAGCGGAATAGAACTGGTGAGTGAGATAAAGTCGAGAAATCTCTCCTGTGTGGTTTTCATTGTAACTGCATACGACGACACGGAAACCGTGAAAAAGAGTGTGGAAGCGGGTGCTGATGACTTCATCAAAAAACCTGTTAATCTGGAACTTTTGAAACTGAAGATAACCCACGCCCTCAGAAACAGGGTGTTTCATCTGTACAGAAACAGTTATCTGAAATCCCTGAAGAAAAAGCTTTCCCTTCTTGAAAAGACCGCAGAAGAGTTCTTCACAGAATACGAAGACTTTCTGTTTGAGGTCCTCGATATACTGAACATGCTCTCCGAGTACAGGGACGCAGAAACCCACAAACACACAGAACGGGTGGGGTGGCTCTCAGGCAGGATAGCAGAGGAGATGGGAATGGATGAGGCCTTCGTTACGGAGATACAGTTTGCGGCGCCTCTTCACGATATCGGAAAGATAGGAATTCCAGACAGAATCCTTTTGAAACCCGGTATTCTCACCCCGGAAGAGTTCGAGATCATGAAACAACACACCACCATTGGATTCAGGATCCTCAGTCGAAGTTCTTCTCCCATCCTTCAACTTGGAGCGGAGATTGCCCTCACGCACCACGAAAGATGGAACGGCTCCGGATATCCGAAAGGTCTCAAGGGAAAGGAAATACCACTTTCTGGTCTCATAGTGGCGGTGGCGGACAGCTTCGATGCGATGGTGTCCAGAAGACCGTACAAAAAACCAAAAACGCTGGAAGAGGCCTTTCAGGAAATAGAAGAACTATCCGGAAAGCTTTACTCTCCCGAAGTTGTGAAAGCCTTTTTGAAACTGGAAAGAGAAATTATGGATGTCTACAGGAGGGAAGAAGATGAAGATTCCTCCAACGACAGCAGGAGTTCACATAAGAGCTCCCCTGGAGAGGGTTTGGAAGGTATTCGTGAATGAAAGAGGCTGGGATGGATGGTTCACAGATGGGATGAAGATGGAACTGAAAGAGGGTGGAAGGATTTTCTTTCGATGGGTGAGAAAGACCTTCGGAGAAGAAGTGACGGACGAAGGGGTGATCCACAGACTCGAACCACCTCATCTTATAGAATTCTCCTGGAACTCCTACGAAGACGGCTACAGATCGAGGGTGAAAATGGAATTTTTCCCATCGAGTTACAACGGAACGTGGGTCCATGTGGAGGACCACACGATTGTGTTTACAGAAGAGGACATGAAGATAAAACTCGAGTGTGCAGTTGGCTGGGGTGAGATGCTCACCCTCGCCAAAGTGTGGATAGAGTACGGAATATCAACCCTCGAGAATCCTTGAAAGTTCTTCCGCAATCTCTTCCACTCTGTTTCTATCTTTTCCCTCGACGGTGATCCTTACGACGGGTTCTGTCCCGGACGGTCTCACCACGATCCTATAACCCTCGGCACTGTACCTTTCGATCAACTCTCTCAATCTTCCATTTTCTAGAGAGGTTTTCTCCGTCCTCCTCACGTTTCTGGTGATCTGTGGAAGATCCGGTATCTCTTTTGCAAGATCTGAGAGATTCTTCTTCAACCTTTCAACGACTCTCATCAGTTCCAGAGCGGTTATGAGACCATCTCCCGTTGTGCTTCTGTCGAGGATTATGATGTGCCCCGATCTTTCACCACCGAGATTTGCCCCTGACTTCAGCATTTCCTCCAGAACGTACTTGTCTCCCACCTTCGTTCGAACAAGTTCTATTCCCCGTTTCCTCAGATACTCCTCGAGCCCCCCGTTGGTCATGATGGTTCCTACAACGACGGATTCCCTCAGTCTTCCTTCCTCCATCATTCCCTCTGCCAGTATTCCTATGATCTTATCGCCGTTCACCACGTTTCTTTCCTCGTCTACAGCGATCACACGATCACCATCACCATCGAAGGAAAAACCTATTCTACCCCTCTTCATCTCCTCTGCGAGAAATTTCGGGTGAGTGGCACCGCAGCCCTGATTTATGAGAAGACCGTCCTGAGAGGAGTTGAAAACCTCAACCTCGGCACCGAGGAACTCGAACACGTCTTTCGCCGTGGTCGTTGTGGCGCCGTTGGCAAGATCAAGGGAAACGCTCTTTCCGGAAAGGTCAAGATCTTTGAACATCTCAAGAACGGCACCGATGTACATATCTTTTCCTTCCCTGAAAGACTTGATCTTTCCCACGACGTACCGTCTCTGAAACTCTCCTTCCATTCTCCTCTCTATCTCTTCCTCCAACTCGTCCGGTATCTTGTAACCGTTTTTCAGGACCTTTATACCGTTGTACTCTGGTGGATTGTGAGAGGCCGAGATAACCACACCGTAGGACCTTGTGATCCTTGTGAGAAGGGCCACAGCAGGTGTGGGAAGGATTCCACAGGAGAGAACATCGACACCCATCGAGGTGAGCCCTGCGGCGAGGGCCGCCTCCAGAGAATCCCCAGAAACCCTTGTGTCCTTTCCTATGAGAACTTTTCCTTCTCCGACGATCTCTCCCAGCGCCTTTCCTACCTTAAACGCCAGTTCATCGGTCAGGGTATCCCCGAAAACACCCCTTATCCCGTCGGTTCCGAAGTACCTCACCTTCACAACCTCCCCTTCTGCAAACTGTACATGTGAGCCCTGTAGTTTTTGAGGTATGCGTGGGAGTCGCCCTCTTCGTCGTACCTGTAATGATAAACGATGTCAGGATCGATGTCCTCGAAGATCACACCCTCACTGGTCTCCAGTTCTCTGAGGACCTTTCCGTTGGGAGCAACTATCCTTGTTCTCCCCACAAACTCCACAAATCCCTTGCCACACATGGACGAGGCCACAAGAAAGACTCCGTTCTCCACTGCCCGCGCCCTTGTTGCGATATCGTAGGTGTGCCCTCTTTCTTTTCCGAAGGCAAAGGAAGAAAGTATCACCTTGCTTCCTTTGAGAGTCAGTATCCGGGAGATCTCTGGAAAACCTATCTCGTAACAGATCAGCGTTCCAAAGATCACTCCTCTGTGAGAGAAAACGAGGAAATACTCTCCCGGTTCGAAGACATCCTTTTCTCCACGAAAAAGATGCGTCTTATCGTAAAAAAGAAGTTCTCTCTTCTTTTTGAAAATCACCAGGGAGTTTCGGAGTTTTCCCAGAACGATCCTGGGAGTGCCGGTGACGATGACGATCTGTCCCTCTCTTGAGAGCCTCAAAAGTTTTTTTCTGACAACTTCCTCAAAGAACCTGGCTCCCCTTTCAAGCGTCTTCTCATCCCATGTGTAACCACTGATCGTAAGCTCAGGGAACACGATCACGTCCACACCGCTTGAAATGGCTTCTTCTACAAAGTGTTCTATTCTACCCAGATTCTCCTCGAACCCCCCGATTGCCGGGAGCATCTGAACCGCCGCCACTCGCAATTTCGTACACCTTCCTTGATAGTGTTTCCTGTTTCAACCAGTATCCATCCAGTATACCCTTTGAGGCAAGCCTTCCAAGGAACCTGTAGTGATCTTTCGTGAGTCTTCCAGGCCCTGCCCTGAAAAGCTCCGTTCCAGGAAGTGGCATGAAGGTGTGGGCGTGTATCTTCGCACCGTATCTTTCTACAATTCTCATGATGAAGTTAAACGTCATCTCTATGTCTTCCTTTGTCTCGAACGGAAACCCGAATATGAAATCAACGTGCGGTGTGAAACCATGAAATGCGATCTTTTCTATTGCCTCCTCCACCTGTTCAACTGTGTGCCCGCGTTTTATGATCTTCAATACTCTGTCGCTTCCACTCTGAGCTCCTATCACTATCGATCGGTTTTTGACATATTTTTTCACCACTTTCAGCACTTCATCGGTTACGGATTCAGGTCTTACCTCGGAGGGGAAGGTACCGAAGTAGATCTCCTCAACACCCACTTTTTTGAGTCCATAAAGGAGTTCTTCGATCTTTTCGACATTCGGTGTTACTCCGTTTCTAGAACCGTATCCGAAGGAGTTCGGAGCTATGAAACGTGCCAGTTTTCTGTTTTTTTCCACACCGAGCTTTGCGTAATGAATGATCACATCCACATCCCGGTGCCTCACCTGTTTTCCTGCAAGACTTGGGGTCTGACAGTACGCACAGGAGAAGGGACATCCCCTTGTGATTTCGATGGGCATGTAGATTCCCTTCGAAGGAAGGAAAGGCGGGTAGTGGTTCAGATTGACTCTCTTTGAAATCCCATCGAAGATCCTTTCTCTTTCTCCCATCAGAAACCTCAGGATGTTCTCTTCACCGTCTCCGATGAAAACATGGTCGAATCCCATTCCCAGGCAGCCTTCAGGATCGGCACTTGCGTGCGGGCCTCCCGCTATGAGCGTGTAGCCCTGTTTTTTCAACTGGACAACTTCCTCTTTCACAACCTCAAGGTCAAAACTCATGAAAGAGTAAGCAACCACGGTTTCATCGGGAGGGAAGTTCTTTATTTCACCGAATTTTACAGGTCTTGCTTCCACGTCGAGATGTCTGCTGTATATCGTAGAAAGCAGAGCAGCGATACTGTACCAGTTATTCTTCGTTTCCCTGAACAGAATATACATCCAGTGCCACCTCTTCGATGAATTCGTGGAAGAAGGGTTTTGGATCTTCTTCGCTTTTAACGGATCTGTCCAGTTCGTAGAGTTTCCTGAGGATCGACTCGAGTTTGGTGGTATCGTAGTAGAGAAGGTGGTTTATCACCTTGAACTTCCAGGCCTTGAACGCAAATCCAAGGAAGCGTGCCACCCTGGGAACCGGCATACCGAGTTCTTTTGAGATCTTCGATATATCCGGCCAGGTGTAGTACCTCTTCCTGGTGACGAGCACGACCAGTTTGAAAAGGTCGAGGAAATGATTCACGAGCACAGCGGAGATCACCACAGGTTCTGTGTTCTTCCACATCTGTGACAAAAGGGCGTGGGCGAGCCTTCTTTTGCCCTCGGAGACGGCAAAGCAGAACTCGTCGTATCCTGGACTCTGGTAGGTGAAGACCACTTCCTCCACGTCCTCTGCAGAGATGTTGCCAGTTTCGGAGTAAGCCTTCAGTTTTTCGATCTCTCTTTCTATGAGAAGATCATTCGTTCCAACCTTGGAAAAGAAGAGTTGCAGCGCATCTTTTGTGATCTTCAATCCACTCTCTCTGAAACGTTTCTCTATCCACTCAAGCCACTTGTCCGTCTCCCAGGGTTTTGGTAGATCCAGGTTCACACCCTTTGCGGTCGACTTCTGGGATCGCACGAAGATGTGGACATCCTCTGGAACGTTTTTTACGAGTTCAAGGAAGCGCTTTTGTTCCTGAGAGCGCCACGAATCGAAATCGATGATGTCCACCACGGTTTTTCCGGAAAATATCGTTCTTGTGTTGATGATGGATCTCAGAAAGTTCAATTTATCGGGATCGTCCGGATGGATCCTTATGTACTCCGCTTTTTCGTCTTTCAAAAGTTTTTTTATCAGCTCTTCCTTTTTGGTCTCCGAGGCACCCGTGAGGAAAGTAACCGGCATTCGATCACCTCTCAAAGGAATTTTAACACGCTTTGGAAAAAAGTTTCAAAATGATACCATTAAAGAAAGGAGGTGAAAGAATGAAGAGAGTACTCTTCTGGTCTGCACTCATAACATCTGGTATTTTGCTGCTTGTTTCCGGCTGTATTCCAGTACCCATTCCTATCGATCTTGGAAACCTCGGTATCGAACCTCAAGTGTTCGGGATTCCACAAGGAAGCTCCACCACCCTGGATGCAACATGGACAAGCTTTATCATCAAAGCGGAAGATGTGAAAAACGCACAGCAAGAGGCTGGTATTCCAGGAACAGTGCACCTTCACAACATCGAGGTGAGTGGAAATGTCACCGTGGAAGGAGATCTTAATCTTGAAGGATTCATAGGTTTTTCTCTCACCGAGCCAACATCAACACCGACTATCGGTGATATTGATATCAAAATTAACGCTCCTCAGCAGACTGAATATTCTCCTTCCATCTCTGCCAGCAACTCACCCGCTCTGAAAGAAGCTCTGAACAGGATAAACAACGGAGAAGACGTTACACTCTGGGTGATCTTTGGGCAGAGAAACTACAGCTCCACAAATGGAGCCACCGTGACCGTTGAGATAGAGAATGTAAAACTCCGGGTCACCTGGACTGCCTGGTGAAAAAAGCCCCTCTTTTCGAGGGGCTTACTTTTCATCGAAGGACAGTTCCATGTAATCGGCCTTCACACCCGGTAGTTTGTTTAGTTTGTCACAGAGTTCTCTGTGCTGCTGCGGACTTCCCACAAGTTCAAGAACGATGAGTCCGGCGTCCGAGCAATTGTCCAGAACACCATCGTGAAGGCCCAGTCTTGTCTTGATCAAACATCCCCAGGCGGTGAGGATTTTCTGAACCTTCTCAGCCGTTTCCTTTCTGTTTTCCACAAGGATAGCCATCACCGTCTTTATGGGAAGTTTTTCCGCCACTGGATCACCCCCTTGATATCATTATAACAAAAAGGGGCTCTTGAAAGAGCCCCTTCATAAAAAACAAATCCCCGGGCGCTACCTACTCTCGCATGGGGCTGCCCCCATACTACCATCGGCCCAGGGCGGCTTAACGGCCGGGTTCGGAATGGAACCGGGTGTTTCCCGCCCCAGTATCGGCACCCGGGGATACTTCGAAGGATCATTGGAAACTGCATAGGGGATTTCGGAGGTCAAGGCCTCGGCCGATTAGTACCGGTGGGCTCAACGCCTTGCGGCGCTTACACCCCCGGCCTATCAAGGTCCTCTTCTCGGACCGGCCTTACTCCCTTAACGGGATGGGAGGCCTAATCTTGGGGCGCGCTTCCCGCTTAGATGCTTTCAGCGGTTATCGCTTAGGGGCATAGCTACCCGGCGTATGCCGCTGGCGCGACAGCCGGTACACCAGAGGCCCCCTCCTCCCGGTCCTCTCGTACAAGGGAGGACCCCCCTCAAGCCTCCTACGCCCGCGGCAGATAGGGACCGACCTGTCTCACGACGGTCTGAACCCAGCTCACGTACCCCTTTAATGGGCGAACAGCCCAACCCTTGGGACCTGCTTCAGCCCCAGGATGGGATGAGCCGACATCGAGGTGCCGAACCCCGCCGTCGATGTGAACTCTCGGGCGGGACCAGCCTGTTATCCCCGGGGTAACTTTTATCCGTTGATCGACGGCCCTTCCACACGGGGCCGCCGGGTCACTAGGGCCGGGTTTCCCCCCTGCTCGGCCTGTCGGCCTCGCAGTCAGGCCGGCTTATGCCCTTGCACTCTACGGTGGATTTCCAACCCACCTGAGCCGACCTTTGCGCACCTCCGTTACTCTTTAGGAGGTGACCGCCCCAGTCAAACTGCCCACCTGGCACTGTCCCCACCCTGCTCTTCACAGGGTCAGGTTAGGACTCCAGTGCACCGAGGGTGGTATTCCACTGGCGGCTCCACCGCCCCTGGCGAGGCGGCTTCACAGCCTCCCACCTATTCTATACACGATGCACCAGAGCCCAATACCAGGCTGCAGTAAAGCTCCACGGGGTCTTTCCGTCTAGCCGCGGGTACTGGGCATCTTCACCCAGACTGAAATTTCGCCGGGCCCCCCGCCGAGACAGTGCCCCAGTCGTTACGCCATTCATGCAGGTCGGAACTTACCCGACAAGGAATTTCGCTCACCCTTATCCCACCCTTTCGGAGTGGGGGTGGACTGTATCTTCATCCAGTCCCCGGATCTCTTCGAGGGTTCGTTTCAACCTTTCGTGGTTTCCTGTGTTCATTTCCATGGCGATTTCCAGTATCTTGATGAGACCTTCTTTTGTGAGATGTTCTCCCCGTTCCATCATTATGAGAATCCTTCTGAATTTTTTGAAGTCAACGTTTTTCTTCGTCTTTAGAGGATGTTTTTCGAAGAATTCTACAACTTTCTTCAAGCACGACCTTTTTCTGATCCTTAGTTCGTATCGATCGTCGTGGTTCTTCCGCACAACACCGCATCCGAAGAACTTCCTCAGTGCGTACAGAACCTGTATGTCACGCTTGTGCTGGACGATCCTGAATTCGGGGAGAACCTGATAACCCGTTTTCATGGTGCGATTTCTGCTGACACCAACGTAGAAACAACCTTCACCATCGACGAACCCAACGACCCAGTCAGGCTTGAGATCCAAGATTTCCACCCCTTCTCACGGGGACTGGATGCCCGGCGTACAGTCTCTGAGGATCCCCCCTCAACGGGGTTTCCTGCGGATTGCCCAATCCCTTCCATTTTTACCTGGGCTGGCCGCAGCCCCCAGGTAGGAAGGGCTCTAAGGGCTTCCCCGCATACAGCCGGGTATTGCCCCACAGGTTTCCCTGTGGGCAGGCAGCGAACGCTACCTTAGGACCGTTATAGTTACGGCCGCCGTTTACCGGGGCTTCGGGTCGGAGCTACGCTCCCACAAGGGGAGCCTCACCCCTCCCCTTAACCTTCCGGCACTGGGCAGGCGTCAGTCCCTATACTTCCTCTTTTCGAGTTAGCAGAGACCTGTGTTTTTGGTAAACAGTCGCCAGGGCCTTGTCACTGCGACCGCCTCGGGCTCCCCCGGTTTCCGGGTTGCCCCTTCCCCCGGGTTCACCCTAACGCGGCACCCCTTCTCCCGAAGTTACGGGGCCAATTTGCCGAGTTCCTTGGCGAGGGTTAACCCGCTCCCCTGAGCCTTCTCAGCCCGCCCACCTGTGTCGGTTTGCGGAACGGGCACCTACGGTCTCAAGCGGTACGCGAGGTTTTTCTCGGCAGTGTGGGGTCGGCGCCGTTGGTCCCCGAAGGGACCTCCCCATCACGGCTCAGGCTCGGGGCGCGGATTTACCTACGCCCGTCATCGCCCTAACCGCTTGGAGGGGCATGCCACTTGCCCCCGGCGCCTACCCTCCTGCGTCACCCCTCGTACCATCGACCGCAGGTGGCGCCGGAATATTAACCGGCTTCCCTTCGGCTACCCCTTTCGGGTTCACCTTAGGGTCCCGGCTAACCCTGGGCGGACGACCCTTCCCCAGGTACCCTTGGGCTTACGGGGGGAGGGATTCTCACCCTCCTCTCGCGTACTCATGCCCGCATTCTCACTTCCGCCTCGTCCAGCGGCCCTCGCGGGTCCGCCTTCACCCTACAGCGGAACGCTCCCCTACCGCCAGTACCTCCAGCGGAGGTACTGACCCGCGGCTTCGGGGGGTGGCTTGAGCCCCGTTACATTTTCGGTGCAGGGCGCCTCGGCTGGTGAGCTGTTACGCACTCTTTAAATGATGGCTGCTTCTAAGCCAACATCCCAGCTGTCTTAGGCGCCCCACATCCTTTACCACTTAGCCACCTCTTCGGGCCCTTAGCCGGCGGTCTGGGTTGTTCCCCTCTCGTCCGCGGAGCTTATCCCCCGCGGGCTCACTCCCGGGCTTTGTGTGCAGGGATTCGGAGTTTGACGGGGTTCGGAGGAAACCCCCCTAGCCCCATCAGTGCTCTACCCCCTGCACAGACCACCCGAGGCTGCACCTCAATGCATTTCGGGGAGAACCAGCTATCACCGGGTTCGGTTAGCTTTTCACTCCTACCCCCAGGTCATCCGAGGACTTTTCACTGTCCACCGGTTCGGGCCTCCAGTGGGTTTTAACCCACCTTCACCCTGCCCAGGGGTAGCTCACCCGGCTTCGGGTCTGCCGCCGGTGACTAGACGCCCTGTTCGGACTCGCTTTCGCTACGGCTACGCCTCAATCGGCTTAACCTCGCCACCGACGGCAACTCGCGGGCTCATTAATCAAAAGGCACGCCGTCACCCCCAAATGGGGGCTCCGACTTCTTGTAGGCACGCGGTTTCAGGTCCTCTTTCACTCCCCTTCCGGGGTGCTTTTCACCTTTCCCTCACGGTACTGGTGCACTATCGGGCGGCGGGTAGTATTTAGCCTTGGAGGGTGGTCCCCCCAGCTTCCCACGGGATTCCACGTGTCCCGTGGTACTCGGGAACACGACCCAGGGAGTCCCTCCCCTTTCGCCTACGGGGCTGTCACCCTCTCCGGCCCACCTTCCCAGGTGGTTCGGCTAGAGGAGGGATTTGTAACTCCCCGGCGAGTCCGTGGCCTCGCCCGGTCGTGTCCCGCAACCCCAGCGTGGCAACGCCCACGGGCTTTGGCACCACGCTGGTTTGGGCTCCTCCCCGTTCGCTCGCCGCTACTAGGGGAATCTCGGTTGATTTCTTTTCCTCGGGGTACTGAGATGTTTCACTTCCCCCGGTGTCGCACCGCCTTTCGGCGGCGAGTGGCCTCAACGGCCACCCAGGTTTCCCCATTCGGGAATCCCGGGATCAACGCCTGCTTGCGGCTCCCCCGGGCTTATCGCAGCTTGCCACGCCCTTCATCGCCTCCCGCCGCCAAGGCATCCACCGCGTGCCCTTAGTACCTTGACCTCCTACTCTCCCCTATGCAGTTTTCAATGACCCTTCACCTTGGTGGAGACGAGGGGATTCGAACCCCTGGCCTCCTGCTTGCAAAGCAGGCGCTCTCCCAGCTGAGCTACGTCCCCACCAATGGTGGGCTCGGGTGGACTCGAACCACCGACCTCACGCTTATCAGGCGTGCGCTCTGACCAGCTGAGCTACGAGCCCCCGAGCCATTGGAATATGGATAGCAGCCCCCGAAAATCTCCTAGAAAGGAGGTGATCCAGCCGCACCTTCCGGTACGGCTACCTTGTTACGACTTCGCCCCCCTCGCCAGGTTCTCCCTCGACACCCCCCCTCCCTTTCGGGTTGGGGCAGGTGTCTTCGGGAGCCCCCGACTCGGGTGGCGTGACGGGCGGTGTGTACAAGGCCCGGGAACGTATTCACCGCGGCATGGCTGATCCGCGATTACTAGCGATTCCGGCTTCACGCAGGCGGGTTGCAGCCTGCGATCCGAACTGAGGGCGGCTTTGGGGATTGGCTCCCCCTCGCGGGGTCGCAACCCATTGTACCGCCCATTGTAGCGCGTGTGTCGCCCAGGGCATAAGGGGCACGAGTACCTGACGTCATCCCCTCCTTCCTCCGGCTCGTCGCCGGCAGTCCCCCTAGAGTGCCCGGCCGAACCGCTGGCAACTAGGGGCAGGGGTTGCGCTCGTTGCGGGACTTAACCCAACACCTCACGGCACGAGCTGACGACGGCCGTGCACCACCTGTGCCGGCTCCCAGTCCCGAAGGACTGGGTCCCTACCCCTTTCGGGGAGGTACCACCGGCATGTCAAGCCCTGGTAAGGTTCTTGGCTTAGCATCCAATTAAACCACACGCTCCACCGCTTGTGCGGGCCCCCGTCAATTCCTTTGAGTTTCACCCTTGCGGGCGTACTCCCCAGGCGGCCCACTTAACGCGTTAGCTTCAGCACGGAGGGATTATCCCCCCACACCTAGTGGGCATCGTTTACAGCCAGGACTACCCGGGTATCTAATCCGGTTTGCTCCCCTGGCTTTCGGGCCTCAGCGTCGGGGTCGGCCCAGGAGACCGGCTTCCCCACCGGCGTTCCTGCCGATATCTACGGATTTCACCCCTACACCGGCAGTTCCGTCTCCCTCTACCGCCCCCAAGCCTGGTAGTTTCGGATGCAGCCCCACGGTTGAGCCGTGGGATTTCACATCCGACACACCAGGCCGCCTACGCCCCCTTTACGCCCAGTAAATCCGGGTAACGCTTGCCCCCTACGTATTACCGCGGCTGCTGGCACGTAGTTAGCCGGGGCTTTCTAGCGGGGTACCGTCATCGGCAGGGCATTTCCTCCCTGCCTTATTCTTCCCCCGCCACAGCGGTTTACACCCCGAAGGGCTTCGTCCCGCACGCGGCGTCGCTGGATCAGGGTTTCCCCCATTGTCCAAGATTCCCCACTGCTGCCTCCCGTAGGAGTGGGGCCCGTGTCTCAGTGCCCCTGTGGCCGACCACCCTCTCAGGCCGGCTACCCGTCGTCGGCTTGGTGGGCCGTTACCCCACCAACTACCTGATGGGCCGCGGGCCCCTCCTCCGGCGGGGCAAACGCCCCTTTCCTCCACCAACTTGCGTTGATGGAGCGTATGGGGTATTAGCCAGGGTTTCCCCTGGTTATCCCCCTCCGGAGGGCAGGTTACCCACGTGTTACTCACCCGTCCGCCGCTGGGTACTCCTCCCCAAAGGGGAGTTTCCCCCGCTCGACTTGCATGTGTTAGGCACGCCGCCAGCGTTCACCCTGAGCCAGGATCAAACCCTCCATATAAGATTCGATCCGGCTCAACAAAATCGGGGGGCTGCTATCCATATTTCAATGACCCGAGGACAAAAACCTTGAAGTTTGCTTCAGCTCCAGAGTGTGTAACTTCTCTTTTCGGGTTCTATTCTCTTTTTCCGCTTTCTGAAGACCCTTTCACTCAACGTCGCCGAGATTAATAATAGCACCCCTTCCACAGCAGTTCAATTAAGGAAAAGATAAGGTAAAGTTACATTAAGGTTAATCCGGTATCTCCAGAGAAGGCGGATCCACCAGTATCAGTGGATCCAAACCCAGCACCTTTGAGTACTTCTCCACCTTTGAAAGGGTTTCTTCCACCTTATCCGTTTTCACCACCAGGTGGTGTCGATAAAAACCTTTCAATTTGAACATCCAGTGCTCTGCAGGTCCAAGAACCTCTTCACCGTCAAGGGAATTTCTCAGTCTCGTCAGAAGCCTTTTTCCCTGGTTCGGATCTTTTGACTTCAGTGCGATGTGAATCAAGTGCTTGTAGGGAGGATAACCCAACGATTTTCTTCTTTCGAGTTCTCTTTCATAGAACCCTTCCACATCTTCTTTTATTGCCCTCATGATCACCTCTTCGTCGGGGTTGTACGTTTGAAGGATAGCCCTTCCCGTACCCTTTCTGGACGCTCTTCCGAACACCTGGACAATCAACTGAAACACCCTCAACGAAGCTGAAAAATCCGGTAGAAAGATGAGTGAGTCCACATCAAGTACACACACAAGACCGATTTCCGGAACATCGAAACTCTTCGTTACCATTCTTGTTCCAACAAGAATGTCTATTTCCCCGGAAATCAACCTGTTTATGTAATCCTCCACCTCCATTACATCCTCGACAACTTCCCGATCTATTCTCATTACTCTCCTTTCCGGAAAATATCTTTGCAGTTCCCTTTCAATCTTTTCCGTGCCAAATCCTTTCCCGGAGAGTTTTCCACCGCAAACAGGACATTCTTCTTCGAATCCGTACTCTCTGCCACACTGATGACATTTCAGTGATCTAGAATCCAGGTGGAAAACGAGAGACACGTCACAGTCTTCGCACTTCAAAACGTGGCCGCAGGTTTCACATTGCACCCTTCCCCAGTATCCTTTTCTTCTCACATAGACGAGCACTCTCCGACCCTCTTTCAGGGTTTCTTCCATCCGATCGAGGGTTTTCCTGGCAAAGCTGCCTACCCTTTCTTCCTTCCTCATATCGACGACCTCTATCGACACGTCTGCGTGTTTTCTTACAAAAGTGAACACCTTGATTTTTCCCTCTTTTGCTTCCACGTAAGTCTTCAAAGCTGGAGTAGCAGAAGACATCACCAGGGGAACTTCAAAGACCCTGGAAATTTCCCTTGCCACTTCAACCGCGTCATAGGAAGGAGGTGAATACTGATAGAAACTCTCATCGTGCTCTTCGTCAACTATGATCAGAGAAAAGTTTTTGACGGGAACAAACACGGCACTTCTTGTACCGAGCAGGATATCGATCTTCCCTTCCACAGCTCTGTACCACTCTAGGTTTTTTCTAGATTTCGATAGGTAACTGTGGTATATGCCCACTCTCATCTGTGGGAACAATCCTTTCAAGCGCGAAAGCAGATGCGTGAGTATGGAAACCTCAGGTACCAGAAAAAGTACTGTTCCCCTTCTAGAATATTCGCCCGCAAGTTGAAGGAGTGCTTCTGTTTTACCACTGCCCGCGGGCCCAAAGAAAAGGTTCACATCAGAGAGTTCCTCTTTGAAAGTGGTTCGATTGGATCTCTTTTTCGGTGGAACGTCCTGATGAAGAACTTCTATTATTCCTTTTTCCCGGAGAGACTCGATCACGCTTCTGGAGACCTCCAGATCCCTCAAAAGGTCCTCCAGGAGTACTCCGCCGTTGAACTGAAGGTACTCAACCACCATCTTCTGCTTCAGAGTCAGCGGTGTTCGTACCAGTTCTGGAATGGACGCTTTCAGAAAAACTCTCTTTTTTAAACGTGGCTTGGGTTCCTTTATATAGAAAGATTTTTCGATTTTCACGAGCCCTTTCTTCAACATCTCTTCCAGGACTTTTTCTCCTTTATCCTTCACAAAATCGGAAAGAAGCATCTCTTCAAAACCGAGGAAAGGACTTTGCGAGATCACCTTCTCCGTTACGTAATCGTCGATTCCCGGCGGGAAGAAAAGATCGAAGACCATACCTATCGGCGAACCGAACCTTCTTGAGATCCACTTTGCTATTTCAACGTGCTTTTCTGTTAGAAAACTCCTCCCATCTCGCTCCTTCACAGTGAAGGAGTCCTTCTGGAAAGAAGGACCTATCACGTAACATTTCGTCCTTTCTCCTTTCCAGCCGACCCATATTCTCTCACCTGGATTCAGCGGTTCCTCTGATCGAACACAGATCGTCCTTCCTGTTCCCGATATCGCTGCCTCGTAGTACATCACAACTCCTCCAGTTCTTTAAAACCCTCTCCCAGAGCCTGTCTTACTTCTTTGATTACGACAAAGGCTTTCGGGTCTACCTTCCTTATGAATCTGATCAGTTCGTTCAACTCTCTTCTTCTTACCACCACAAGGAGTATTTTTCTTTCCTTGCCCGTGTAAGCTCCCTTCGCAGGAACGTAGGTGGCACCCCTGTGAAGTTTGTAAAGAACAAAATCTTTTATCTCCTCAGACCGTTCAGAAATGATGGTTACTTCACTCGATTGCTCTATTCCTCTCAGCATGAAGTCCACCATTATACCGTTCAGTATCACACCGAGAAGAGCGTACATTCCCGTTCTCGCGTTGAATGTGACACCTGCCAGAGCCGCTATGGTGAAGTCCACCATCAGAAGTCCCATTCCCATGGAGATCCAGAAGTATTTGTTCAGGATCCTTGCTATGATGTCTGTTCCTCCGGTGGAAGAATTCTGAGAAAACGTTATGGCAAGTCCCAGGGCAGTGAGTAATGTGCCGAAGGAGACCGCAAGAAACAGATCGTCACCTGTGTACTTCGGTAAAGGAATCAGACGATCGAACAAATCCACAAAGAAGTTGAAAACGAAAGTGCAGTAAATCGTCTTGGCACTGAAATCGAATCCCACGGTGAGGAAGGCGACAAGAAAGAGCAGACCGTTCAGAATGTACATCCAGATTCCCACTGGAAGCGGAAGAAGATGATGAAGTATCATCGAAAGACCACTCACACCGCCGGCAGCTATGTTGTTCGGTATCAGAAAGACCACCACACCAACGGCGGTGACCAGAGTACCAAGAGTACTGAGAACGTACTCCCTGATCTTTTCTATCAACTTTACTCACCTCCTCGGGAAAAGATCAGAGGGAGGAAGAGGAAATGAACACCTTTCCTCCTACGGGAACTTTCAGAACTTCCGCCACAAAATCACACTTGGCGGTCAGGAGGAAGAACAGGTTCTCTCTTTCTTCCTCGTAAAGACCCTCGAAGTTTCCCTGTCCTTTGGAGACGACGAGGTCTGTTTCGAAAAACATCCTTCTGAACTCTGGTGTAGCTTTGTCCAGGACCACACCCGGCTCTTCCACACCGGAGTCGATCAGTGTGGCAACCTCTTCCAGCCTGATTTGCTTCGCATCATCGACTGTGACGTCGTTTATTATCGGCTTTCCACGAACGGCAACCATCACCTCGAGCGATGGATTCTGCATCTTCATGATCTCGATGAAGAACTTATCGAAAACGATCTCTCCGGCGTTATCTGCGATATAAAAGAGTGTGGAAGCACTTTCGAGGGCGTTTCTGAACTCTTCGAAATCCTCCCTGTCGAAAGGCCTTTCGTAGGCTTCGTGAAGTTTTTCAAAGACGTCTTCTGTTTTCCAGCCTGGGATACCAAGATCTATCAAATTTCCTGAAACTGCCAGTTTCGCAGCAGAGTACACAGGATCAGGGGAATTCAGGATCTCTGTTCTGAACATCTCAACGAGTTTCATTGCCATCTCGTTCGATCTTTCCTTTTCTTCTTTGAAGGGATCCTCCTCCTTCACGTACTCCATGATGAACCTGTGGACCTTCCCGTTGACCTCCAGAGGTTTCATTCCCCATTTCATCTCGCTCATAACTCTGAAGATCTCCCGGAATATCACCCATCTTTTTTCAGGGGAGTTGATGGTCTTCTTCAGGAGATTTTCAGCCTGCCTGAGACTGCATATCAGGCACCTTTCATCCGCCCTCAGATACCTCATCGTTGACCTCCTCCAGTTTTCTGCTCACGATATCTATCAGATCTTTTACCCTGCGAAGACTTTCGAGCTCTTCGTCCTCTATCCTTATTGCGAACTCGTCTTCGAAGAACATGACAAGATCTATCACATCTAGCGAATCAAAGCCGAGTTCTCCAAAAGAGACATCTTCATCGATCGTCTCCAGATTCTTTCCCATCTTCTCTGAAACTATTTCCACAAACTTTGCAAGAAGCTTTTCTCTTTCCAAGGTCATCCCCCCTAAGAATCCTACCACAATTTTAAAGGGGGCCGAAGCCCCCTTCTTATCAGAACAGGTGAACGTGTTTGAAGATGGAAACCGCTATCACCGAAACCACCGACATGATCTTTATGAGAATATCCAGAGAGGGACCCACCGTATCCTTGAGGGGATCTCCCACCGTATCTCCTATGACAAGGGCTTTGTGAGGTTCAGATCCCTTACCGTACCCTTCCAAGTTGCCCGCCTCGAGGAACTTCTTGGCGTTGTCCCAGGCTCCTCCGGAATTTGCCGTCAGAATGGCAAGCATGGCACCACTGATGACGGTCCCTATCAGCACACCTCCGACGAACTCCGGTCCAAGCAGAAATCCTGTCACAAGTGGCGTGAGAATCGCTATGAAGGCAGGATATCCCATCTGCTTCAGAGCGTTATCACTGGTGATTTCTATACACTTGTTGTAGTCCGGCTTTGCCTTTCCTTCCAGAAGCCCAGGAATTTCCCTTGCCTGTCTTCTGATCTCATCCACCATCTTCATAGCGGCCTTCGTGACCGCAGAAATTAGGTAACCACTGAAGTAGTAGGTGATCGCCGCTCCAAGGAGTGCGCCCGCTATCACCCTCGCGTCCACCATGTTCAGAAGGAGTATGAGAGAAGGTGGCTTTCCAACGTCCGATGGACTGATCTGCGAGAACATGTAAGAGGCAAAGAGAGAGAGGGCCGCCAGGATAGCCGAACCGATGGCGAATCCCTTTCCTATGGCCGCCGTCGTGTTACCCACAGCATCGAGATGATCCGTTATCTTCCTCACCTCAGGGTCCAGTTCACACATCTCACTGATTCCGCCCGCATTGTCCGCTATCGGTCCGTAACTGTCCACGGAAACGGATGTTGCAACAAAGGAAAGCATTCCAAGAGCAGAGATTGCAACTCCGTAGAGCCCTGCAAAGTAATCTGCGAAGAGAATACCGAGAACGAGCGTTAAAGTGGGAGGAAGCACGCTCTTCATTCCAAGGGAAAGACCGTTCGAGATGACCATTCCTGTGCCTTCGATGGAGGATCTGCTGAGGAACTGTGTTGGTCTGTAGTGATAACTCGTGTAGTACTCAGCCCAGAAACCGACCAAAATTCCCGCAAATATTCCTATGATCGCTGAAAACCACGGAGAGATGGGACCAAACCTGAAGCCAACAACATCCAGACCCTGGGCATCCTTAAGATAAAAGTATGTCAGGAAAGCGGTCAAAACGACCGTGAGAATGGCGGAAGTCCAGAGACTGATGTTGAGTTCCCTCTGAGGATTGTCAGATGGCCTTTTCACGATCACGTAGAGTATTCCAAGCATGGAACATCCAAGACCGACCAGTGCGAAGAGAATCGGATGGGTGATGAGGGACTGTATGGTTTCCTTCGGGATCTGATGAACAAGGTTTTCTCCCACTCTTTGAACGTATATCGGGAACATGTAAGAAGCCAGGATAATGGAAGACACTATGGCACCAACGAAACTTTCCAGAAGGTCAGCTCCCAGACCGGCAACGTCTCCCACGTTGTCTCCCACGTTGTCTGCTATCGTGGCAGGATTCCTTGGATCGTCTTCAGGAAGGTTCAGTTCTGTCTTTCCAACAAGGTCAGCCGCCATATCCGCTGCCTTCGTGTAAACTCCTCCTCCAACCCTGTCAAACATGGCTATGATAGAGCATCCGAGGGCGTAACCAGAGACCGTCATGGCGAAAGGAACAAAGTTTATCCCAAGCCAGTTGGTGTATATATTGAGATTGTCCAGCTGTCCCATCCATTTTCCAAAGATCAGGTAAACCAGAACAAGTCCAAGGAGGGCAAACCCACCGACGGAAAGCCCCATGACACTTCCACCCTGGTAGGCCACCTTCAACGCGGGTCCTATCTTCCTCGTAGTCCTGGCCGCTTCTGCCACTCTGACGTTTGCTCTGGTGGCCATCTTCATCCCCACGATACCGGCGGAGGCGCTCATCACGGCTCCAAGAAGAAACGCCACACCCGTCTGCCAGGTTGTGAAGATCATGAGGAGTATCGCTATGACGATGGCAACTTTGAAGATAGCCCTGGTCTCGTGCGCAAGGAACGAATCCGCCCCACTTCGAATGTAGGAAGATATCTCCTTCATTCGATCTGTACCCTCTGGTTTTTTAACAACAGCGGCGAAGTTTGCAGCGGCAAATCCCAGTGCAACCAGAGGAATGAGAAAGAGCAGCCACATACATTACCCCTCCTCCGTGAGAGATTTTATTTCCTCGTACAAAAGCCTGAGTGTGGATTGATAATCCTCTTCTCCCTTTTCCACCCTGTCCATGATCTCTTCCAGCCTGCGAGTAGTCTCTTCTGTTACGAACCTTTCGTATCTTTCTTTGAGGAACGAATAGACCATCACTCCCAGTTTCGTTGGTCTGATCCTCCTGTATTTATCCTCATACACGTATCCTCTTTTGAAGAGTACCTCTACTATTTTTGCATAAGTTGAGGGTCTGCCAATTCCCCTTTTCTTCATCTCTTCCACTATAGAAGCCTGAGTGAAGAGAGGTACCGTGTGTTTTTTGTAAATCTTTCTTTCAAGAATTCTGTAGCTTCTGTGTTCGAATCGTGGAGAAATTGTTAACGGCATGAAGAGATTCCAGCCGTCCTTCAGAATTTCCACCACGTACTCCTTCTTCAACTCCTTTCCTTCCACATCGAAAAAGACTGACTGCCTCTTCACCTTCACAGGTGAAGACTGACTGGCCAGAAAGCGGTTGAATATGAGCGAGTAAACCCTCAGGTGCTTCTTTGTCAGGTCCGTTATCAGTCCCTCTTCCATCATTTCCTCGATTTCTTTATCGTCGATGGGTTTCACCGGTCTGATGGCCTCGTGTGCCCCCTCGGTTGACCAGCTCCTTCCTGTGAAGAGTTCTTCTTTGCCGATCTTTCTCAGATAGCTGCGTGCTACGTTCTGGCCTTCCAGTGAGACCCTGATCGAGTCGGTCCTGTGGTAGGTGATGAATCCCTTCTCAAAGAGATCCTGGAGAATATCCATCGTCTCCTGAACACCCAGTCTGAGTTTTTGGGATATCTCCGAGAGCGCAGAAGAAGTCGTGTAAGGTGGAGGAGGGGCAATGTCTTCTTCTGTTTCTTCCACTTTCGACACGCTGATGGCATCGACGGACACTTTCCCTTCAACTTCGAGTTGTGCGCCGTTTTCCAGCGTGATGAGTGTGAAGTTTTTTTCGCTTTTTCTATACTCTTCTTCTCGATCTACTATCCATCCCAGAACCGTGGACTGGACCCTGCCCGCCGAGAGGTTTGGTTTGCCGAATTGCTTTTGAAGTTTTCCACTCAATTCAAATCCGATCCATCTGTCCTGGATTCTTCTCACTACCTGTGCCTTCACCAGATTGAAATCGACAAAACGAACACTCTCCCGTGCCTTTTTGAAACCGTATTTTGTGATTTCATGCATTTCAATTCTTTTCAGAGATCCGTTGGCGGGTATCAGATACTGTGTCACGTCCCAGGATATTTTCTCTCCCTCGACATCGGGGTCCGTTGCCACCAGGATCTCATCAACCTCAAGCGATATCTCCCTCAGTGCTCTGAGGGTCTCAGTTTTGTCATCGAGGTCTTTTGAAGAACAGATGGGACATTCTTCTCGATCTTCTGTGAACTGGTATCCACAACTTCTGCATCTTTTCAGAGAGTTGTAAACAGGAACAAAAATACCGTTTTTTTCCTCAACCCCGTGAATTCCTCCTCTGGTGACAAGATCGTAAACGTGTCCTCTCGTTGCCGTGAACAAAATGATTCCTTCATCCGTTACAGCTTCATGGACCAGGATATTTCTTTCTCTTCGGGAAGAGGACTTTCCCAGGAACTTTGAGATCGTATCCGCTTTGGTTGGCGACTCCACAACTATCAGGAGAGAACGGGAAGTGTCGGAAAACTCCTTCTTCAGGCTCTTTCTGCTTTCTTCCACCTCACGAATGAGTTTTTCCCAATCCACCTCTGATTCCTCAAGAATCTCTTCCTCTGCTACGAGGAGAAGACGGGTTCTCAAAGATTCGAAGATTTCCTCATCTTCTTCAAAGATCACGGCTAGACCCTTTACAAGTACACCGTTCAGTATCCTCGATGATCTTCCAGAAGCCTGAATGTAGGTGTAAATATCGGGAATGATGAGCTCTTCTCCTCTCACGGCAGAGCCCCTGAAGATCTCTTTCACTCTCTCTACAAATTCTTCCTGAGAAAAATGTGATTTTGCGAGTTTTCTGAGTTCTTCTTCGTTCACCTCTCTACCTTTTATCAGGCCTGATTCTCTGAGGAGCCTGGTGAGGACAAACTTCGGAGCTCTATCGAGTTCCAAAGGAAACTTCATGGAGGGAACTCCCCAAAAGATCACGTACTTTATCCTCTCTGGAAGATCAACTCCCCTTGTCAGCTTCCCATAATACGCCTGTACACCCACCAGAACATCGATATCGCCGTTTTTGAATGCATCGAAATTTTCCTCGAACCTTTCCCAGGTTCCCTCAACCCTTATTCCCTGACCTTTCAAATAATCGACCAGATTTCTTCCCTCTTCTTCCGTCTGCGTGAAGATCAGGACACCATCTCTGAACACCCTGAGCAGTTCCACCAAGCGTTCTCTGGACTTTCTGGAAATTCTCACGTGCGTGATGTTGCGGGAGACAGAAACCAGTCTTCCCACGGTGAAGTTGAGAAGATCTCTGAACAACAAGGGCCTGATACCGCGTGGTCTGGCCGTGGCGGAGGAAACCACCAGGATTCCTGTTTTCAAGTTGTCTGGTCTTTCATAGATCTTTCCCTGTTTGATGGCAGAGAGTGCCTTCTTTATGACATTTTCCGGGATCCCCACCATCATGAGAAGGGTGTCTATGTTACGGGAGGCCTTGAGGACTGCGTCCACATCGTCCACGAAAACGAAATCGAACTTCTTTCTGGAGAGTTCTTCTCTGTGTCTGGAGACGAACTGTGTGGAAACGACCAGTATGTGGTAGTCATCTTTTTCAAAACTTTCCTCGAATTTCTTTTTCTCTTCCTTTCCCATTGAGGAATAAAATCCTATGATTTTGGCATCTTCTGACATATTCCTCAATCTTTCGAGGGTCTGCTTGACCAGTGTCACTGTAGGGAAGATGAGCGCCGACTTTTTTCCTTTCCTGGCAAGCCACAGAGAGGCAACCATCCCGAACGTCGTTTTCCCCACGCCCGTTGGTGCTACCATCGTGAAACTTTTTCCCAGGATCGTTCTTTTTGCCCACAAACGCTGATACCCCGTCAGATTTTTTCCAAACATTTCCTTGAAAAAATTCCGAAAGTCCTCGTACTCACGCCAGAATCTGTGATAGAAGCGATAATCTTTCAACGTTCTTCTCTCGAGAAGAGCTTCATAAATGTCAGAAGGGGACTCCTCGGGAAGACACACTTCACACGGAAGTCCCCTCTCGTTTCTCTCATCGGTGTTCACTCCTCTGCAGTTTATACAGGAATGGTGGTACTTCAAATTCACTGCCAACTCTCCAGATACCTCCTTTGTTTTTCTGTCAGGCTGTCTATTCTCACGTTCATGGATTTCAGTTTCATCATGGCCACCTTCTCATCCACCTCGGGCGGAAGAGTGTAAACTCTCGGTTCCATGCTGGCGTGATTTTCCAGAAGATACAGTATGGCAAAAGTCTGAAGAGCGAACGAAAGATCCATGATTTCTATGGGATGCCCGTCTCCTGCTGCAAGATTGACCAGTCGACCTTCGGCAAGGAGAAAGACCGTTTTTCCATTCTTCAACACGTAACCCGTCACGTTCGGACGTGCTTCGAATTTCTCAACGGCAAGTCTTTCGAGTGTCTCTACAGGAATTTCAACGTTGAAATGACCCGCATTGGCCAGAACTGCCCCGTCTTTGAGCGACAGAATATCTTCCTCGGTGAGTACATCAGTGTTTCCCGTGGCCGTCACAACAAAATCGGCCAGTTTTACTGCCTCTTTCATCGGCATCACTTCGAAGCCATCCATGATCGCTTCCACCGCTCTGACGGGATCCACTTCCGTTACGATCACTTTTGCACCAAGTCCGGAGGCTCTCAGGGCGATTCCCCTTCCACACCAGCCGTAACCGGCCACCACCACCCTTTTTCCGGCGATCAGAAGATTCGTGTTTCTCATAATGGCATCCCACGTGGATTGTCCCGTTCCATACCTGTTGTCGAAAAGAAACTTCATCTTCGAATCGTTCACAGCCACAACCGGTACTTTCAATTTCCCGGATTTTTCAAGAGCCTTTAAGCGTTTCACGCCGGTCGTGGTTTCTTCAGAGACACCCTTCAGGTTCTCGAGGACATCGGTCCTTTCGGTGTGTGCTATGACCGTGAGATCTCCGCCATCGTCTATTATGAAATCGGGTCTTTCATCGAGCACCTTCATGAGATTCTGCCGGTAGACATCTTCATCGTGAGTTCTCTTTGCATAGACGGTGATCCCTTTTTTCCTGAGGGCCTCCGCCACATCGTCCTGTGTGGAAAGAGGATTGCTTCCTGTGACAACAACTTTCGCTCCAAGTTTTGCGAGTGTGAGCGCAAGATAGGCCGTTTTCGCTTCCAGATGTATGCTCATACCAACAGTCACACCTTCGAGTGGCCTTTTCCCGGAAAATTCCCGTGATATCTCGTTCAGAAGAGGCATGTACCTGGAAACCCAGTTTATCTTCATCTCACCTGTCTTCATCGCATCGTCCCTCCAGCATTTTTTCAAAGAGTCTCAATATCTTCGTCCCAAGGAACTCTTTCTGACTGATCGGTTCCACTTTTATCACATGGAATCCAAATATCTTCCCCATTAGGACATCGGTGAAAAGCTGGTCTCCTATCATCACACAGCGTCTGGGATCTATCTTTTCTTTCTTTAAAAATCTCCATACTTTGAAGCTCAGAGGTTTTCCCGCTCTCCAGATGAACGTCGCTGGAAGATCGACTTTCCTCGGCTTGCCGTTGGAGACGATCACCACCCGTGCTCTGCTCGACAGTTTTTCCAGGATTTTTCTTTTCTCCTCCGGAAGTTCTCTCTCTTTCCAAGGAGCAAGGGTGTTGTCGAAGTCAAACAGAAAATATCTGTACCCCCTTCGAACCAGTTCATCGAAGTTGATGTCTTCCACCTTCTTCACTCGCGTCAGTCTCTTCATGCTTCTCCAGGATTCTCCCTCACATCGATGATTTCAAGGTCGACCATCTCTTTACAGCCTTCCAGAAGTTCTATCGCTTCTTTTGGAAAGGGGGTGATGATCCTCAAAATGCCGTCTTCGTACTTTCTGATGTTGAACATGTGCTCTTCAACTTCCAGAAGGTAGTTCAGAAGATGAACATCCTCTTTGGATACCCTCACGTATATATCGTACTCCATTCATCTGCTCCTCCTTACAATCTCGAAGGTGAGTACCCTCAGAGCTGCCGTTATGTCTATGTTCTCAACGGGAACGGAGACTTTGATCTTGACAGGTGCAAAATTGAGAATACCCAGGATCCCGCATTTTTCCAGTCTTTCCGCCACACCCTGAGCGTGATCAGCAGGGACTGCGATGACGCCTATTTCTGCTCCTTCTTCTCTGACAAACCTTTCCAGATCGCTCACGTCTTTCACGATCAAACCAGGTGCCACTTCTTTTCCAATCTTCGAGGGGTCGTTATCGAATATCCCGACTATCCTGAAACCTTTTTCACGCATAACGGCGTAGTTGGCTATTGCCCGTCCTATGTTTCCGGCTCCCACAACAACGAGTTTCCATTCTTTCTTGACTCCGAGTATTTCTCCTATTGCGTTGTAGAGATGTTCCACGTTGTATCCAACGCCACGTTTTCCAAACTCTCCAAAATAAGAAAGGTCTTTCCTGATCTGGCTTGCCTTGAGGTCAAGTCTTTTTGCAAGTTCTTCCGAGGAGACCACTTCGACCCCCTCATCGATCAGCCTTTCAAGACACATGTAATAACTGACCAGTCTTTTCGAAACGGGCTTTGGAATCTTCTCTGCCATCCTATCACCTCATATCACGATATTTACTATTCTTCCCTTCACGTAGATGAACTTCTTCACGGTCTTTCCATCGATGTATTCTTTGACTCTTTCCCTCTCCATCACCATCTTCTTCAGTTCTTCCTCTGAGATGTCCACCGGAACAAGGATCTTGTCCCTCACTTTTCCGTTTATCTGAATGGCGATCTCCATTTCTTCGACCTCAAGGGCTTTTGGATCGTAGGATGGCCACGATTGCTGAACAACAAGACCCTCCTGTCCCAGCTCGTGCCAGAACTCTTCCGCCAGATGTGGTGCGAACGGTGATAGAACCAGTGTGAGGTTCTCTGCGATCTCCCTCAAAAGCTTTCTGTTCCACTGATCTTCTGGTACACCGCTCAGGTACTGATTCAGATGGTTGATCAGTTCCATGAGACCACTGATGGCCGTGTTGAACTTGAATCCGCCTTCGATATCTTCTGTTATCTTTTTGATGATGCTGTGCAGTTTTCTTCTGAGTTCCTTTTCAACGGGAGTTGTCAACGAAAGCCCTTCGACAGTTTCTTCCTTCACGTGCGGCAAAATTGTGTAGAATGTGTTCCAGAGCCTTCTGATGAATCTGTGCACTCCTTCGATACCTGCATCACTCCACTCGGCATCTTTTTCCGGAGGCGCCATGAAGAGTATGTACATTCTCAGGGTGTCTGCTCCGTACTTTTCTATCATGTCGTCGGGAGATACCACGTTCCCCTTCGACTTCGACATCTTGGCGCCATCTTTGTATATCATTCCCTGAGTGAAAAGATTGGTGAAAGGTTCGTCGAAATTCAAATATCCAAGGTCGTGAAGTACTTTGGTTATGAACCTCGAGTACAACAGATGCAAAATGGCGTGCTCCACACCACCTATGTACTGGTCCACGGGGAGCCAGTAGTTCACATCATCCGGTTCGAAGGGCTTGTCATCCAGATGTGGATTCACATACCTGAGGAAGTACCAGGAGGAATCAACGAACGTGTCCATGGTGTCGGTTTCTCTCTGGGCCTCTCCGCCGCAGATCGGACATTTTGTCTTCTTGAAGCCTTCATGGAAAGAGAGGGGAGACTGTCCGGTTGGGAGAAACTCCACGTCTTTTGGAAGTCTGACCGGAAGATCTTCTTCCGGAACCGGAACGGTTCCGCACTTTTCGCAGTAGATGATGGGAATGGGAGCCCCCCAGTATCTCTGACGGGATATGAGCCAGTCTCTGAGCTTGTACTGAACCGACCGCTTACCGATTCCCTTCTCCTCGAGCCAGTTTATAACCTTTTCAATACCTTCCTTACTTGGAGTTCCTGTGAACGGTCCGGAATTGACCATGATTCCTTCACCTTCGTATGCTTCTTCCATTTTATCCGGGTCGAGTTCTCCATCCACAGGTTTTATTACCACCTTTATGGGTATTCCGTATTTCCTGGCAAAGGCGAAGTCCCTCTGATCGTGAGCCGGCACCCCCATGATGGCACCCGTTCCGTACTCCATGAGTATGTAGTTTGCAACGTAGATGGGTACTCTCTCTCCGTTCACCGGATTCACCGCATACCTTCCCAGGAAGAATCCCTCTTTTTCCGCCTCCACGGACGTTCTCTTGAATCTGTCCTGCTGTTTTACACGTTCCAGAAACGCCTGAAGATCTTCTTTTCTGTCATCAGGCACCAGTTCCTCCACGAGTGGTGACTCCGGTGCCAGCGCCATGAAGGTGACACCCCAGAGCGTGTCGGGTCTTGTCGTGAAGACTCTTATTTTCGTGTCCGATCCCTCGACGGGGAACTCTATCTCTGCACCCGTGCTCTTTCCTATCCAGTTTCTCTGCATCGTCTTGACGTGTTCGGGCCAGCCAGTAAGCTTTTCCAGATCGTTCAGCAGTCTTTCCGCGTAATCGGTTATTTTGAAGAACCACTGTTCAAGGTGCTTTATGGTCACACTCGTTCCACACCTTTCACATTTTCCGTCCTTCACCTGTTCGTTGGCAAGGACGGTCTTGCACTTTGGACACCAGTTGACGGCTGCCTTTTTCTTGTAAGCAAGTCCGTTCTTGTAGAGCTGGAGGAATATCCACTGAGTCCATTTGTAGTACTCCTCGTCACAAGTTGCAATTTCTCTGTTCCAGTCGTAGCTTATACCCAGTCTCTTCACCTGTTTTCTGATGATGGAAATGTTCTTCCTGGTCCACTCCTCAGGGTGTATTCCCTTCTCGATCGCCGCGTTCTCTGCGGGCAATCCGAAGGCATCGTAGCCAAACGGATGGAGAACGTTGTATCCTCTCATCCTCTTGTACCTGGCAACGATGTCTCCTATGACGTAGTTTTTCACATGTCCCACATGGAGTGTTCCGGAGGGATAGGGAAACATCACAAGGGCGTAGTATTTCGGTTTTTCAGAGCGCTGTGGAGTATGAAACACTCCCTTTTCTTCCCAAACTTTCTGCCATTTTTCTTCTATTTCCTGGGGCCTATACTCCTTCATAGACGCACCTCCTGATTTTTCTCTGCTCTCTACTAATAATATCAAATTCTTCCGTGCTTCGTGATAGAATCTTTCAGGAAAAAAGGAGATGAGAGTATGCGAGTGGTTCTGATCGTTCTGGACAGTGTCGGAATCGGTGCGATGCCAGACGCTCATCTGTACGGAGATGAGGGAAGTAACACACTCGTGAACACGGCAAGGGCAGTGGGAGGACTTCACCTGCCGAACATGGAAAGACTTGGACTTGGCAATCTGGACAACATACCAGGAGTCAAACCCGTGAAACCGTCTGAGGGTGTTTACGGAAAGATGATGGAAAAGAGCCCCGGCAAAGATACAACTACAGGCCACTGGGAGATTGCCGGTGTTATCCTGAAAAAACCGTTCGACCTCTTTCCGGAAGGATTTCCAAAGGAACTGATAGAAGAGTTCGAAAGAAGGACAGGAAGAAAAGTGATAGGAAACAAACCCGCATCGGGAACGGAAATAATAAAAGAGCTGGGACCGATACACGAAAAAACGGGAGCATTGATCGTCTATACCTCTGCTGACAGTGTGTTCCAAATAGCCGCCAAGAAAGAAATCGTACCTCTAGAAGAACTCTACAGATACTGTCAAATAGCGAGAGAACTCCTGGACGAGATGGGATACAAAGTGGCCAGGGTCATCGCAAGACCGTTCACTGGAGAGTGGCCCAACTACATCAGAACACCAGAGAGAAAGGATTTTTCACTGGAACCGGAGGGCAGAACTCTTCTTGACGTCCTGACAGAGAACGGCATACCTGTCTATGGTGTGGGGAAGATAGCCGATATATTCGCTGGAAGAGGTGTCACTGAAAATTACAAAACAAAGGACAACAACGATGGAATCGACAAAACGATCCTCCTCATGAAAGAAAAAAGACACAGGTGCCTGGTGTTCACGAACCTGGTGGACTTCGACACCAAATACGGCCACAGAAACAACTATGTCGCCTACGCGAGAGCCCTCGAAGAATTTGATGAAAGACTTCCCGAGATCTTCCAGGCTATGGAAGAGGATGATGTGCTGTTCATAACAGCGGATCACGGATGTGATCCGACGACGCCTTCAACAGACCACTCCAGGGAGATGGTTCCCCTCCTTGGGTACGGCAGGAAATTGAAGAAAGATGTGTACATTGGAGTCAGAGAAACCTTCGCGGATCTTGGACAGACGATCGCCGACATGTTTGGTGTACCTCCTCTGGAAAATGGAACGTCCTTTAAAAATCTGATATGGGGTGAGAGTCGATAAATGGGATACCTGGACATTTTGAGATATCTCTACCACAAGCGCCCTATGAGTAAGATAAAACCGGGTCTTGAGAGGATCTCTCTGCTTCTTTCCCTTCTTGGAAATCCCCACACGAAGTACCGGGTCATTCATGTTGGAGGAACAAATGGCAAAGGTTCCGTCACGAACATGATCAGCAACGTTCTCATAGCACAGGGGTACAGGGTGGGTTCGTATTACTCACCACATCTCAGCACCTTCAGAGAGAGGATCAGGTTGAACGAAGAGTTCATCTCCGAGGAAGATGTAGAAAGGATCTATCAGCAAATGGAACCCGTTTTGAAACGTCTGGATGAGAACGAAGTGTTTTCTCCCAGTTTCTTCGAGACGGTCACGGCGATGGCCTTTCTCTATTTTGCAGAGAAAAATGTTGATGTGGCCGTTGTGGAGGTAGGGCTTGGAGGACGTCTGGACGCCACAAACGTCGTATCCCCACTCTGCTCGATCATCGTAACGGTGGATAGGGATCACGAGAAAGTGCTGGGTACAACCATCGAACAGATCGCCTGGGAAAAATCCGGGATAATAAAAAACTCTGTTCCAGTTGTCACCGGAGAAGAAAAGACAGAAGCACTGAAAGTGATAGAAGAGGTGGCGAGAAAGAAAGGATCGAAAGTGTACGCTCTCAACAGAGATTTCGCCGTGGAGGTTGAATCGTTGAAACTCTTCGAAAACAGGTTCAGCTACCTGGGAGACAAAGTGTTGAAAGACCTTGTTTTGACGATGAACGGACCTCATCAGTTGACAAACGCGGGGGTTGCTTTGAAAGCGCTGGAAGCGATCGATCTTTCGGTGAGCGAGTCGGCGATCCGGGAAGGCTTGAAAAAGGCGAAAAATCTTGGAAGATTCGAAGTGATTGAAAAGGACGGAAAAAGATTCATTCTGGATGGAGCTCACAATCCCCACGGTGCGAGGTCTCTTGTGAAATCGCTGAAACTGTATTTCAAAGAACCTTTGAATCTGATCATCGGTGTGCTGGACGACAAAGATCGAGCTGGCATTTTGAAGGAATACAGGAACGTTTTCGATAGAATCGTCCTCACACGGGTTCCTTCCCCCAGAATGAAAGATTTCGATGGGTTTGTTGCACTTGCAAAGGAGATACTGGGAAACGTCGATGTCATAGAAGATCCCCTCGAAGCGCTGAAGATCGCCGAGGAAAAATCAGTAACTGTCGTCAGCGGGTCTCTCTTTCTTGTGGGTTACGTCAGAGAGTACCTCGAGACAGGAAAGATCGGTGAGGAGTGGTACCTGTGATAGCTGGGATCTACGGAAAAGTGGTGGAAAAGAATGGAAACACCGTTTTTGTCTCAACAAACTCCGGCATAGTCTTCGAAATTGCATGCGATACACAGACATGCGAGGAACTCGAGGAGAATAGGGAGTGTTATCTGTACACGTTCCTGAGCGTCTCTCAGGATGGTGTTGCTCTCTACGGTTTTTCGGATAGGAAAAAGAAGGATCTTTTTCTTTCTCTGATGAAAGTCTCAAGGCTTGGTCCCAAGACAGCCCTGAAGATACTTTCGAGTGAGGACGTGGACACCCTGATATCGATGATCAACTCCCAGGATGTTGAGGGACTTTCAAAGATTCCGGGAATCAGCAGAAAGACCGCCGAGCGAATCGTCATGGAATTGAAGGGAAAGTTCGAAAGCACTGTATTAAAAGACCTGAAGACCTACCATGAATCCCTGGAGGCCCTGGTTTCTCTCGGCTATCCAGAAAAACAGGCAAGAAAGGCCATAAAGGAAGTACTCAAGGACGGCATGTCCACGTCCGAAGTTATCAAAGAAGCATTAAGGATTCTGAGCCGCAGATAATCTCCTTTCCAGTTTCAAAAGCAAAAACCCAAAAACGAGTGACGCAGAAAGGGTCAGAACAGATGGAAAAAGGTCCTCCAGAACGATCTCTTTCGGGAACACCCGGTAGAGAGACGCCAGTATCATCCCCCCTATGAAACTGTAGGTCTCTTCCCTGAACCTTCTCAGGAGAAATCCCATGACCTTTATAGAAACGAAAATCCCGAGGACCACACCCGAACCAAAAACGAGCAATTTATCGATAAGAAGATGGGAAACCATGGAGAGAATGGAATCGTACACACCAAACATCAGAAGAATCAGAGAACCGCTGATACCAGGCACTACCATCGCCGCTGCAGCCACAAAGCCTGCCACAGGAAGAACGAAAAGTCCTTCCCCGCCGCTTTCAGCACCACCTGAAAAAGAAAGCAGAAAGACACACAAAATACCGAAAATGAAAAAAATCAGATTCTTCAGAGAAAGAGAAAAAAACTCCTTTGCCTTCACAAAACTCACGATCACAAGACCAACGAAGAAGAAGTGAGTCGGGACAGGATATCTGATCAGAGAGATCTCAAGGAGTCTGGCAAACCCGAACACTCCAGCAAGCAGCCCAAATCCAGCGGGAAGGAGAATCTTCAAAGATTTGAAATCTCTTGAAAACAGAGAATTTATCGCCTCTATCAACCTGTCGTATATACCCATCAGAACCGCAATGGTTCCCCCACTGACTCCCGGTATGATGTTCGCTGCTCCCATGAGAACACCAGAAAAAAAGTACCACACCTTTATTCCTCCCTTAGTTTCTTTTTCAAGGCCAGAACGAGCTTTCTGGCATCTTCTTCGGTGTACTCTTCTTTGGCTTCAAGTTCTTTGAGAGTTTCCTCTACATCCAGATTCGCCTCTTCAGCCGTCAAATCGTCGGGTACTTCCTCGGATCTTTCGTAGATTTCTCTTGCTTTTTTCAAAGCCTCTTCCACATCGAGGCTTTCCTCTCCAGTATTTTCTTCCTGAATTCTTCCAAGAAGTTCTTCAAGAACGTCGAGCCTCTCGTCTGCCTCTTTTTTCTCTTCCAGAGCGGGAATTTCCTCTGGAATGGCTTCAGGTTCTTCGAGTGTTTTTCCTGCTTCTTTTGCAGTTTCCGGTGTTCTCGTGATACGCTTGATAAGCAACCTTTGCAGGAGAAAGACGGCCAGGAACGTTCCACCTGAAACAACTATCGAAAGCCATGTAGGAAAACCCTTCGATGTCTCGGTGGTTTTCGACTTCCCGGATGGTGCCTTCGATCTCACGTACTTTTCCCACTCTTCCTGTGGAACGTTGAGTCTGTTCAATATCTCTCTGGCTATCACGTTGTCTGGAAAGTTCGACAGATACGCCCTTGCCTTCTCGTAGTCACCTATCGCATAGGCACATATTCCCATTTTCAACTTCACAAGAGGATCTCTTTCCTCGATCGTCGGATCTTTCTGGAGGGATTCTTCGAACAACCTCAACGCCCTTCTGTAGTCTCCTTCGAGATAAGCGTTCAGGGCGTTTGTGTAAAGATCGTTCGAGAAGATCGTCAGAGAAAGCAGTAGAAAAAAAAGGAGCATCAACCTTCTACACGCCATTCTTCCAGAGATACTCCCACCTTCTCCTCAAACACAATGAAAATTCCTTCCTCACCCGCAAATGCGTCAACGATCTTTCTTGTGAAACTCTGCCTGACTCCCTCTGTTACGTCTATTACCTCATTTTCACCGATGGCGAATATCTTTTCCTGAAAGCGCAGAATCTTTACTGGAACGGAGAGTGCCAGATGCCCCATTTCCAATTTCTCTCCTGAGACATAAGCAACAGAACCATCACTCAAAAGTATGTAAAGGGCGTCATCCACGAAAGTTCCATCGACTATGTCTGCACCATCTCCAAATAAAGAACTCAGTACTCTCTCTTTTTCAGCGAAATCTTCATCGAGAACGATGATCTCCTTGCTACTCAAAAGTAGATACCTTCCATTCTCTTCTTTTATGGAAACTCCGATTCCAGGTGAAGTGGCAAGAAGCTTCTCTTTTCCATCTTCGAAAAGGTAGTACCTCACACCACCTGGAACCATCTGTGCATAGAGAATGGCATCTTTTGTTATCAAAGCATCTTCTACATCAACGTTCACAGGGAAGGGTGCGTACCTGCTTATTCCTACTCTGTCTATCAGATATATATCACCTTTACTCAGAAAAGAGATGTAATCGTTCACCTTCTTGAAAAATTTCACGCTTCCCTTGAACATCTCTCTGTCCCACATCAGAACACCCGAGCCGGTGGCGACATACACATCCTTCCCAAGAGTCGATCCCGCTGTGTAGGAAGATAGTGTCAGCGATCGAACCCGCCTCAGGAAATTTTTCGATAGAAACTTTTGAGGGAACACTTTCTTTTCAACTTCTACTTTTTCCTCCTGGGGACTGAGGCTCTCTGAAGAGATCTCTGGATTTTGTACTGGGAGGTACTCTCTGTAACTGTCATCTTTGAACCCGGAGAAAACGGGAGTTTCGTAGCCTAGGAGTTCTTCCACCCGTGACAGGTTCTCTCTCTGCGAGTAAAGATCGTAGAAGCTTCCTTTCAGTTGCAGTGTTTTGCCTATTCTACACGATTGGATGGAAACAAATCCGTCGCCGTTTTCTTTCACAAACTCCGGATAGAACTTCTCCAGTTCGGTTCCCGAAACATCGACACCGTAGGGGGGAGTGTCTCCACAGATGGAAAATATTTCCACATCTTTCCCGTTGAAATTTTCCAGTTGTCTTATCAACGAAGAATCAGGCAGGATTTCCAGTGCCACCTCTCCCAGAGTATCTATGAGGTTTCTGATGTGAAGTGTCATCATCTTCAACTTCGTCCACTCCACTCCAAAGATTCCACTGAGCACCTCTGGATCTTTTTCGAAAAACATCGAGGAAAAATACAGTGGGTTGACCACGTTGGTTCCACGCACTGGAGTGGAAAAAAGAACGACCCTTCTGACGTTCCCCACCTCAGGATGGCGCTGAAGCATCCTCAAAACAATCAAACCACCCGTTCCATGGGCAAGGATGTCGAAATCGTACCTCGAGAGTTCAAGCAGTTCTTTCGAGAGAAAGTCCGCCTCAAAGTCGATGAAACTTCTTCGTCCTTCCTTCCTCACAAATTCCCTGTACGCTTCACTGTAGGAAAGAGATCTCGAATCGTAAAGAGCGTACTCATAGATCATCAGCGTTCGATCGGGAAACACGGCCTCCCATATGTTACCATCACCGACAGAACCTTTGAAGGTGGGATCTTCCCCCGGCACTATCAGGACAGCCGGAGCAGGACTGGTTACCATCTCTCTCAGAAGAGTCACGCCATGCTTCTGAAAACCAGCGGTTTTCATCACCAGACCAAAAACAGAAAGATGATAGGTGAAGGCCTCAACAAAGTATCCCCTTTCGTCTTTTCCTATCATTGAACCAGGGATAACCCGGTATCCTCCATCATCCGTTGCGTAAGCGAGGGCAAGGTTGTTGTAGTTCTCACCCCTGAAGTATTGGGAATCGAAATAATATTTGAGGTGAATGGGCTTTAAAGCGAACTCGTTCACTCCGTCAGCGAATTCCACTCTGTAAAGATCCCCTATGAACGCGTCGGAATACTTTCTTCTCTCGTCACCTGATATTCTGGTTATCTTCAGAACTTTTTGCTTTCCAAAGGCCCCGCTCGGTACCTCCACCTTGAGATTGATGAAACCCGATTCCGCTCCCTCTTTCCCAACCCTGAGGGAAGCCTCTTTCTGAAAAAGAAAGAACAGTATCAAAACTGCTCCCAGAACGACAAGGAACGATATGAGAACGATTTTCCTTCTCAGAAGAATCTCCAGGATCTTTTTCAGCAGGCTCATCTTTCCTCCACCATTTTTTTCAAATTCCTCAAGAAATCGAAGGTTCTGTGAAGTCCCTCTGATTCCAGAGCCTCCAGTACCTCCTCGTAGTATTTATCGGCAAGCTGCTTTGCCTTCTGAACCCCCATCTTTTTGACCAGCGTGACCTTTTTAACATCCTTTCCCACATCTTTTCCTAACTTCTCGAGTGAGCCAAGGACATCCTTTAAATCGTCGTATATCTGAAAAGCAACTCCAAACTTCTCCCCCAGTTTCTTCACGAAGGTATGGTCGAGGCCTTTCAGGAGAAAAGGAGCGGAAAAGCAAAAGGCAAACAGTGCGCCCGTTTTGAAAGAGTACATCTTCTCTACCATTTCTACTGAGATCTCTTTCTCTTGCCTTTCGAATTCAACGTCCATTGCCTCACCCAGAAGAAGTTTGTACGCGGTTTCTGAGAATTCTTCAAAGAGTTTCGGTTCTCTGACTTTTGCTATCTGTGAAAAAGCCAGAAAGAACAGGCCATCGCCCGCAAGGAGTGCAATTCCCTCACCATAGGCCCTGTGGCAGGAGGGCTTCCCTCGACGAAAATCCGCGTTGTCTATAGGGGGCAAATCGTCGTGAACGAGAGAAGCCGTATGGAATAGCTCCACAGCAACTGCGACATCGACGAGACGCTCCTCTTCCACCCCAATATCCTCACCCACGGTGAGCACAAGGAGAGGCCGAATCCTCTTACCCCCAGCCGTGACCGAGTACTGCATCGCGCTTTCGGTGAGAAGGTTGAAGTGCGGCTTCACCAGTTCTTCTATTCTTCTCTCAATCGTTTCCTTCTTCATCTTCTTCCCTCTTCTTCTCTATCATCTGCTTGAACACATCTATGTTGAGATTTTCGATGAACTTTTTGAATTCCTCCTCTTCGTTTCTGTCTTCTCCTATCTCCAGCTCGATAGCGTGCTTTTCCACGAGGTTTTCGGACACAAAAATGGTTGCACCGGTTTTGACGGCCAGTATTATCGCGTCGGATGGTCTGGAGTCGATCTCTATGAGGGCAGCCTCCTCGTCCTCTTCGTCGGTGTAGGTGAGATCACGCAGTATCAGAGAGGCGTAAAACGTGTTGTCCTTCAAAGAGTGTATTACGACTTTCTCCACCCGGGCCTCAAGTGATTCGAGAACACTCAGGAGCAGATCGTGCGTCAGAGGACGGGGAAAGTCCACCTTCTCCAGGGCCAGTGCAAGGGCATGACCTTCGCACGCTCCTATCCAGATGGGAAGTACCTTGCTGGTACCCTCTATGCCCAGTATTACAACGGGTGTGTTGCTCACCCTGTCCAGAACAAGAGCTTTCACCCAGGCCTTCTTCAACACATTTCCCTCCCTCCAGATTTTTCCGCTCCAGAGATATTCTACAACCAAATTTCAGATGGTGGCAAAATTTTTGAATTAGAATGGAGTTGATCAAACTGAAAAAGGGAGGAGTTATGGTGGGTACATTCAGAATCTACGTTGCCACTACGAACCCACATAAAGTCGAAGAGATCAAAGAAATCGCTCCAGAGTGGGCAGAGATTTTACCTTCGCCGGAGAAAATCGAAGTGATCGAAGATGGAGAGACCTTTCTGGAAAACTCCGTGAAAAAGGCGATCGTTTATGGGAAAAAACTCAAATCTCCTGTGATAGCCGATGATTCTGGGCTTGTTATCTACTCTTTGGGAGGGTTTCCGGGAGTTATGTCCGCTCGATTCATGGAAGAATACACCTACGAGGAGAAAATGAAAACAATTTTGAAGATGCTGGAAGGCAAAGACAGAAAAGCCGCTTTTGTTTGCAGTGCCACGTTCTTCGATTTTCAAAGAAATCTCCTCGTTTCCGTAGAGGACAGAGTAGAGGGTTATATAGCTGAAGAAATAAGGGGAACGGGTGGGTTTGGCTACGATCCCTTCTTCGTACCAGAAGGGTACGACAGGACCTTCGGTGAAATGCCTGAACTCAAGAAAAAACTCAGCCACAGGTCCAGGGCTTTCAGAAAACTGTTTTCGATACTCTCGAAGATCTCAGAATCAGAAAGCCTGTGAAACCCAGAAGAATCAAAACAGCGCTCAAAAGTTGAGCAGCCCTTATGTTGCCCATCATCAGACTGTCGACCCTGAGTCTTTCTATCATGATCCTTCCAAGGGAGTATAAAAGAAAATAAAGGCAGGTTATCTCCCCCGGTCTCTTGCGGTATTTTCTGTAATACACGCTCAACATAAAAAACACCAGAAGGTCCCAGACAGATTCGTACAGAAAGGTTGGATGGAAAAAGGAGTAATCCCTGTACAGAACGGGCCTGTAAGGTTCAGGAACGAACATCTTCCAGGGAAGATTCGTTGGCACTCCAAAGGCCTCGTAGTTGAAAAAGTTGCCCCATCTGCCTATCGCCTGTCCCAGTGGAAGAACGGAGGTGAAAAGATCCGTTGCCTGCAAAAATGAAAAGGAAGGCCTCTTAAAAACGATGTAGAGAAAACCCGTTATCAGAGCACCGATTATGGCTCCGTGTATGGCAAGACCACCCTCCCAGATCTTCAAAACGTCCCAGAAACTCCTGTAGTATCTCAGGTTGAAGAGAACGTAATAGAGCCGGGCTCCCACGATGCCAAAAATTGCTCCATAGAAGACCAGTTCGTCGAACTCTTCCACATTGATTCCTTCTTTCTTTGCCCTTTTTCTGGCCAGGAAATAGCTGAGGAGAAATCCTGTCAGGATGAGGGTTGAATACCATCGAAGTTCAAAACCGCCGATTCTGAAGATGTATCTTCTCACAAGAATCTCGCCACTGAACACCTTCACAAGGAAGATCGAAAGAAGAAGAACCCCAAGAACGACCAGTAACGCTGTCAGGGTCCTCTTCATCTTCTCCTCCTTCCCCATATGACACGAACCGCTATCCTGTACCTTGTGGGAATGAGAACCACGTGACCGCTGTCCATGATGACCGCCGTTTTCGCCTGCTTGCCGAAAGTGGCGTTTATTATTTTGTTTGCGTAGAAGTCTATATTTTTCAACTTCTTTTCCATGGCAGTGCTGACGGGCATCACCGCAACGATTCGTTCTCGAGGAAGGAAGACCTTCCTTCCAAAGGAAACAAAGCTCACACTTTCACCTCCATCATGGTGTATGATACCATTTTCTGGGGGGTGAGAATATGGACGCACTGGGAAAACTCTACACTTCCACCGCTATAGTTACGGTGAACGTCGATGGTAAAATGAACGGTATCACCGTGGCGTGGGTGACGAGGGTGTCCTGGCAACCTCCCATGGTGGCGGTTTCCATAGGAAAGACGAGGTACACGAGGGAACTCCTCGACAAGTCGGACTCTTTCGCCGTCTGTATATTGGGAAAGGACGCAAAAGAAATCGCAGAGTACTTCGGAACTGTTTCCGGAAGAACAACCGACAAATTCAAAAAATACTCCTACACAATGAGTGAAGGAAACCTTCCGATTCCAGAGGGAACGATCGCATATCTTGAGTGCGAAAAAGCGGGCAGGTTCGAAGCGGGAGATCACATCGTCTACGTTGGAACGGTGAGAAGGCAAAAGCTGCTGAAAGACGAACAACCACTTCTGTTTGGAGAACACAGGCTGATATAGAAGGCAGGGAACTCCCTGCCTTCATTTTTTTCAACAGTTTTGAAAACATCCTGAACAGAACGCATATACGATAGAGATCGGGAGGTGATTCAGGTGAGAAGACTCATCGTGCTGGTTCTGGCTCTTTTGCTGGTTGCTTTTTCATTTTCACAGGTGAAGAACATCATCTACTTCATCGGAGACGGAATGGGACTTTCACAGGCGTATCTCACGAGTCTGATCGAGGGAAGACCGCTCTCGTTCATGAAAACCCCTTACACAGGTCTTGTGAAGACCCACTCTGTGGACAGCTGGGTGACGGATTCTGCCGCCGCGGGAACTGCTCTGGCAAGCGGTTTTAAGACGAAAAACGGTATGATCAACGTTCTTCCCGACGGCACAAGGGTTCCCACCATCTTTGAGATAGCAAAAGCATATGGAGCCAAAACGGGCATCGTTGTCACCTGCAGAGTGACACATGCGACACCGGCAGCCTTCTATGCGCATGTCAAAAGCAGAAGCGAAGAAAACGAGATAGCAAGGCAACTCGTGGAAAGTGAAACAGTGGATCTGGTCATGGGAGGAGGATGGGCAAACTTTCTTCCTGAAAGCCTTGGTGGTAAAAGATCGGACGGTCTCAATCTCATCGAAATGGCGAAGAAAAAGGGCTACGTCTATGTGACAAAAAAGGAAGATCTGATGAAACTTCCAGAGAACACCGAAAAGGTCCTGGCGCTTTTTGCGCCGAGCCATCTTGACCCAGCAAGCAGTAGAGAGGAACAGCCCATGCTCTACGAAATGGTGAAGAAGGCCCTGGAAATACTCTCAAATGATGAAGAGCCCTTCTTCCTCATGGTGGAAGGTTCTCAGATCGATTGGGAAGCACACGACAACGATATCTACGGTGTTTGGAAAGAAGTCGTGGAGTTCGACAGAGCGGTTCAGGTGGCTCTCGACTTTGCCCTCAAAAGAGGAGATACCCTCGTGATCGTGACAGCAGACCATGAAACAGGAGGTCTTGCACTCTCTTCGGGTGACTACAGGGTTGATGTGGACAGAATCAGAAAGTTCTCAAAGACCACCGACTGGATCTTGGCGAATTACTCTTTGAAAGATCGCGAAAGTTTCAAAAAGGCCATCGAAAAATACTTCGGTCTGACTCTGTCCGACTCGGATCTCGACAGAATCACCTCTTCAAACAATTCCAAAGTAGAACTCGGAAGGGTGTTGAGCGAAAAGGTGAACGTTGGCTGGACCACCACATCACACTCCGGTGTTCCGGTCCCCATCTATGCATTCGGTCCCGGTGCGGAGAACTTCACAGGATTTCTGGACAACACCGATATCCCGAGGATCATGATGAAACTCGCTGGATACTCCCTTCAGTATCCACTCGTGAAAGAACCTGTGAAATGAAATGAGGGGCTCTGTGCCCCTCATTCAAACACGTCCAGTTCTTCGATCTCATCGAACACCCCGATTATCTTGTAGAACGCTGTTACCTTTTCGAGATCTTTCAGGTCTTCCTTGCCAAGAGGTGCCTCCACTTCCACGAAGAACACGTAATCTCCAAGAAACGTTCTGGCTGGTCTTGATTCCAGTTTTCTCAGATTCATTCCCTTGTTTGCAAAGACATCCAAAACCGCTTTCAAAGCCCCGGGTTTGTCCTGAACACCGAAGAACAACGATGTGTACTTTCCCTCCATCTTACCCGTCTTTCGCCTTATGATGTAAAATCTTGTGATGTTCTTTTCTTTTAAATCCTGGATACTCTTTCTCAGAATGAACAGACCGTACATCCTGGCTGCATTTTCTGACATGATGGCAGCAGATTCATCGTCGAGTAGATTCACCGCGTCGCTCGTTGAGGTGGTGTAACGGATCTCCGCGTGGGGCAGATAAGCGTTGATAAAACCAAGGGATTGTGAGATCGCCTGAGGATGAGAGTAAATCCTCTTGATCTCTTTCAGATCGAGCCTTCTTTTTGCAACAAGGCAGTGATGAACCTCCAGTTTTGCCTCACCGAATACTTCCACTTCGTGGTTCAGCAGGGCATCCAGCACAGGAATCACCGTTCCGTGGGTGGAGTTCTCTATTGGAACGATTCCATAATCTGCTTCTCCTTTCTCCACCATCCTTATGATCTCGTCCGTTGAGGCACAGTACTTTATCGGTATCCTCGAGCCGATCAGTTTCAAAGCCATCTCATCACTGAAGCTCCCCATAGGACCGAGGACTGCCACCGTCTTTGAAATACCAAGTAGTCTGTATTCTTCCTCTTTCGCAAGTTTCATGATCTCCTCAAATACACGTCTCACACGCACAGGGTTCAAGCTGGTCCTGTCCAGAATCTCTTTCACTTTCTGCTCTTCAACCTCTCTGAGGTCCACGGGAGAATCTGTCTTTTTCTTCTCCTCTGCGATTCTTTTTGCGACTTTCATTCTTTCATCGATCAAACCTAATGTTACAAAATCTATAAGCCTGATCTTGTGCCTCATCTCGTTCAAACTGACAGGAGGTCTGAAGAGTTTTGAAAACTCACCTATCAACTCGCTGTGTTCGACGGGAAAGTCGTTGTCTTTCAATCGAGGGATGACCTTTTCTGCCAGAGCCAGAAAGTTACCAGTTTCCTCCCTCCAGTTCAGAAGGTGAGAAGCATACCCCATAAGAAAAGAATCTTTCAGTGCGCGAGCAAGGAAAAGAAGAACAGAATACTTCTCCAGAATCTCTTTGTACTCTCCCCAGGAAACGTCCTTCAGGATAATTCCAAGATTCTTCAAAAAGTCCAGAAACGTGGTGATACGTTCATCCTCGCTCTTTTCGAGGACGTAAAACTCTGAGAATGCGAACTCCTTGTAAAAAACGGGAAAGATGCTGACAAAGGGAACAGACCTTTCTCTATAGAACGCTACAGACTTATCTTTGAATGGATAAAGATCCACAACGGCTTTTCCGGAAAGGTCCACATCCAAAAGATCCTCAGATACCACAAGTTCGGCCTGAAGGATCGAATCTGTGAGTTCCCAGACAGTACCTATTAACTCTTTCTTCAGGGATTCTGTCAGGGGACCTTTTCCGCGTATGTGCACTTTCAATCCTCTCAACCTCCACTGAAAATTCTGTTTTTTGGAATCTTTAAGCATTACTTTACTCTAATACATCTTCGTTATATATATTAATCCTCACGAGAACAATCATTAACACACCGCATAAAGTTGCAAAGAGGAGCATGGTATAATTTGGCTTGAAAACTATTCTACAGAGGGGTGATAAAGTGAAAACAGCCGTTCTGAACAGATTCGTGTTTTCCGACGAAGTTAAGGATATCATAGAGAGCGCTTCAGAAATAATAATACCAGAAAGCAGAAAAGAAATTCTTGAACTTGCAACAGGCAATAAAGACGTTTTTGAAGTGGGATACGACGTTCCAGGAAAAGGCTTCGTAGTGGAAGCAACCGTTACACGTTGCAGAAATGGCCTGGTGGTGAATTATCCTGAACCATACATGAGAAGAAGAGATCCAGATGCCCTTGTGGTTGGAGACAATAAGGAAACAGACAAGCCAAGGTTCAAGGACCGATTCGGAAAAGACTTCGAACCTATTCGGCAGGAAACCTTCGACTGGTTGAAAAAACAGGAGTTGATCCTTTTACCCTTCATGGCAGGAGGATACGATTATGGCTATCCGGCCGTTCTGATAGCCCCGAAGAACGCCGGCTTTTTTGTGGGAGGACTGGCAGATCTTCAGTTCTTCGTTCCGGCAAGCAAAATCCCGGAGAATTTCAAGCCGAGGTTGTACATGTTCCTGGCACCCCCCTTCAGACACACCCATTTCAACGGAAAACAGGTGGTGGTCCATTACAGGCACAATTCCCATTACGAGATATTCTCTTACAATCTCTATCCAGGACCAAGTGCGAAGAAAGGAGTCTATGGATTTTTACTCTACATAGGTGAAAAAGAAAAATGGGTCACCGCACACGCTTCTGCGGTGAAGGTGATCACCCCGTACGAAAATGAACTCGTTATCATGCACGAGGGAGCAAGCGGTGGTGGAAAGAGTGAGATACTCGAAGAGATCCACAGAGAACCTGACGGCAGGATAAAACTCGCGGAAAATCTGATAACGGGAGAAAAGTTCTACATAGAACTCAAAGAAACCTGTGCGCTCCAGCCGGTGGCCGACGACATGTTCATGTGCCACCCGAAACTCCAAACGGGGAAAAAACTCGTAGCGAAGGATGCGGAAGCTGGATGGTTTATAAGAGTGGACCACATAACGGAGTACGGAAGTGCTCCAGACTTGGAAAGGCTGACGATACATCCACCTGAACCTTTAATTTTTCTCAACATTCATGCCGTTCCAGATTCAACAGCCCTGATCTGGGAACACATCGAAGATGAACCGGGGAAACCCTGTCCGAACCCGCGTGTCATCATCCCAAAGAGATTCATGAAAAACGCCATCTCCGATCCCGTAGAAGTGGATGTGAGAAGTTTCGGTGTGAGAACACCTCCGTGTACAAAAGAGAAGCCAACGTACGGGATCATCGGCCTTATGCAGGTACTACCCCCCGCAATAGCGTGGCTCTGGAGGCTGGTGGCACCAAGAGGATTCGCCAACCCGAGTATAGTCGGTACGAAGGGAATGACGAGCGAAGGTGTGGGATCTTTCTGGCCGTTCTCTTCCGGAAAGATGGTGAGGCTCGCCAACATTCTTCTTGAGCAGATCATAGACACACCCGGAACCAGGTACATCCTCGTTCCAAACCAACACATAGGAGTCTACAAGGTCGGATTCATGCCGGAGTGGATCGCAAGGGAGTACCTCTCAAGAAGAGGAGGAGTGAAATTCAAACCGAACCAGCTCGTGCCGTCAAAATGTGCTCTGCTTGGATTTTCACTCAAGGAAATGAAGATCGAAGGAATAACGATCCCCAAGGAACTTCTGCAACCACATCTGCAACCGGAATTGGGAGAGGAAGCCTACGAAAAAGGAGCACAGCAACTCAGAGACTTCTTCAAGAGAGAACTCAAAAAATTCCTCACAGAGGATCTGAACCCGGTTGGAAGAGAGATCATCCAGTGCTGCCTCGACGATGGGTCCCTTGAGGATTATCTGAAGATCATTCCCATGAACTTTTAAAGCGGGGGACAACCCCGCTTTTTCAAAGTCCAAGGTCTTCAAGTGTCAAGATCACCTTGAACCTTCCAGGCTGCCTCACACCGGATTCCACTACCAAGAAATAATCGCATATTCTCTGGGGAGAAGAACAGTCAGCGCAGAATCCCGTCTTCGTACATGGGGTTTCCAGATTCAATCGCTTTGAATTCATCGGAGAAATGTACCTCAACCTCTCTCTTGCTTCTTCGACATCTTTTACCACTTTGTTCACGCTTGCGATCACGATCACATTCCTGGGACCGTAGACAACCGCTGCCACCCTGTTCCCGTTTCCATCGAGAAAGACCAGTTTTCCATCCTCCGTTATAGCATTTGCACTGGTGAAGTAGTAATCAGCCCAGAAACTCTTTCTGTATATCTCCTCCACTTCCTCTCTGGTTTTGGCGGAATACCTGTCAAGGAAGTTGTATTTTCCACTGCGCAGAAGATCGAGAACACCAGTATCAGCCAGTGTGAGAGAACCACCAACCGCCACGGTTGCGCCTTCTGGAACGATCTCTTTTACTTTCTCAACGACTTCTCTCCTGTCTTTCACCACCCAGACCTCATGTTTCTTTTTTCTTAAACTGTTAGCCAAATGCTCAGCGATCTTCTCTTTCTTCCACAGCCACAAATCTTCTCTCAGACTCACAGAAAAACACCTCCTTGGATTATGAATTTTGAGACTTAAACACTAAAATATCTTACCTACAACTAAAATGGTAGGTTTAGTGGTAGGTTTCTGAACACTACTTATGGTATCTATTGGTAGAAAACACACAACATGAAGTAGAAAAAGTGATGAAGAATCATTCTTTGCTTCTTTTTTCACAAATAACCTACCACTTCTCTCTGAAATCAGCTTCCAAAGCCGATTTGAAGGTGGTAGGTTTCTGTATGATTCACCAAAAGAGCACTTTAGTTCTCACAAACAATTTTACCGTAAAATCTTCGTTCTTTGAAATCCTCTTCTGAAGAGAGTTTCAGAAAACCTACCACCTGAAATCCTCTTCAAAAGCGACTTATAGAATAACTTACCACTAACCTACCACTAACCTACCACCTGGGTGGTAAGTTGCAGACATGATTCTTTCTTGCATCAGAAAACGGATAGAAATTTTCAACTTGAGAAACCTACCACTTTGCGGTCTGTTTTATTACTACTACTACTAAGAGTATAATAGTCATGAGGTGAGAAGAATGGACTGGAAAGTTGAACTTGCAGAAATTGAAAAGAAAAAACGATTTTTTCTGGAAGGTGAGTACAAAAGTGAAGGAATAGAACTGGATGTGGGTTTTTGTAAGTTCCTGGAGCCGGTTCGGGTGAAGATGGTTGTTGCAAAGACCAAAGATGGATTCACCATCGGTGGGTACGTTCACACAGCGATAGAGCACCCGTGTGCCAGATGTCTGGAACCAACGCGTGTGGAGATAAAAGGTGTGATAGAGGCACTTTATCTTCCAGAGAGCATGCGAAAAAATGTAAAAGAAGAGAAACTTGAATCTTTGAAGAATATCATATACTATCATGAAACGGAATTCGATCTTTCAGAGAGAATCGTTGAAGCGATAGTGGTGAGTGTACCCGAAAAGGTTCTGTGTAAACCGGATTGTAAAGGACTGTGCCCGCACTGCGGAACCAATTTGAACGAAGAACCCGATCACAGGTGTGATAAAATTCCTGTGGTCGACAGTCGATTCGAGATCCTTGCTAAACTGAAGGATAACCTTGAGAACAGGGAGGTATAAAGGTATGGCAGTTCCGAAGCAAAAAAGATCCCGATCGAGAACACATCACAAAAGAGCAAAGATCTACAGGGCGATCAGTGTTCCTCTGGAAAAGTGTCCGAACTGCGGAGAGTACAAAATGCCACACAGAGTCTGCCTGCACTGTGGTTACTACAAAGGAAAACAGGTTCTCGAGATAGCGGAGTGATGCGGTGAAGATAGCAGTCGATGTGATGGGTGGTGACAGAGCGCCCGATGAAATTTTGAAGGGCGCTCTTTTGGCTTCAAAGGAATTGGAGAGTGAGATCGTCCTCGTAGGACCCAGAGAGATCGTTGAAAATGCGGGTCTTTCGTTTGTTGAGACAACAGAAGTTGTGAACATGGATGATCCACCACTCGAGGTTTTGAGAAAAAAGGACTCATCCATGCACGTCGGTTTGAAACTGGTTGCCGAAGGCAAAGTGGACGCATTTGTGAGTGCCGGAGCAACCGGACCCCTTTTTCTCGGTGCCACTTCCATCGTGGGGAAGATAAAAGGAGTGGAAAGACCAGCCCTTGGCGTGGCGGTTCCTTCTCTCAAAGGCTTCACAGTTTTGATCGATGCAGGAGCGAACGCGAAGGTCAGACCAGAACACCTTCTGGACTTCTCGCTCATGGGAATTGCCTACGCAAGAGTGCTGGGTGTGGAGTCACCAAGAGTGGGGCTTTTGAATATCGGCTCGGAAGAAAACAAAGGTCACGAAGATCTGAGAAAGGCCTTTTCCCTTCTGAAAGAACATCTTGGAGATAACTTTTACGGGAACGTGGAAGGACACGACATAAACCTTGGAACGGTTCATGTGGTAGTGACGGATGGGTTCTCAGGGAACGTTGCTTTGAAGACCATGGAGGGAACGGCAAAGTTGATCACATCTGTGATGAAAGAGTCTATAAAAGAAGGCGGACTTTTTTCTTTGATCGGAGCATTTCTCATGAAAAAGAGCTTTGATCGAATGAGAGAGAGACTCGATCCAAGGACTTACGGAGGAACTTTCATACTCGGTATAAGAGGAATCGTTGTGAAGGCTCACGGTTCCTCGGATGCGAAGGCTATAAGACATGCCATCAGAGTGGCTGAAAGAGGAATCAGGATGAACCTCGTTCGTGAAATTGAGAGGGGGATACCACATGTGCGGAATAGTGGGGATGGTCGGTGAGAACCTGAAACTTGAAGATCTTGTCTCCTCCCTTCAGAAGCTCGAATACAGAGGTTATGATTCGGCAGGGATTGCTTACCTGCAGAAAGATCATTTCGATGTATACAAAAGAAGGGGAAAAATAGACGTTCTGAGAAACGGTCTGAAACAGAAACTGAAAGATAGTTTTCTTGTTGGGATCGCTCACACCAGGTGGGCAACGCACGGAGAACCCAACGATGTGAATGCCCATCCTCACATGGACTGTAGAAAAGAAATCGCCGTTGTTCACAACGGAATAATAGAGAACTACAGGGAGTTGAAAGAATTTCTGGAACAGAAAGGTCACACCTTCTCTTCCGAGACTGATACGGAAGTGATCGCTCATCTCATAGAAGAAGAGTTCGAAGGGGATCTACTGGATGCCGTTTTGAAAGCGGTCAGAAAGTTGAAAGGAGCCTACGCCATAGCGGTCGTTCACAGGAGTATTCCGGATACGATCGTTGCTGCACGAAAGGGCAGTCCTCTTGTTGTTGGAACTGGCAAAGGAGTTGGTATCCTCGCCTCGGATGTGACACCTCTTTTGAGGTTCACAAAGGATGTGGTCTTTCTGGAAGATGGTGACGTTATGGTCCTGAGAAAAGATAGGTTTGAGATCTACAACGTGGACGGGGTGAAACAGAGCAGACGAGTCTACCATGTTGATTGGGATGAAAAATCCGCAGAAAAAGGCGGCTACAAACACTTTATGTACAAAGAGATCATGGAAGATCCACAGGCTCTTGTGAACGCCCTTGTTGGCAGGATAAAGAACGATCGACCGTTCTTTGAGGAACTCGAGCACTACGAGGAATTTTTCAAAAACATAGACAGAATTCGCGTTGTATCGTGTGGGACCAGCTATTACGCAGGACTTGTTTTCAAGTACTTCGTGGAAAACAACACAGATATAGACGTCGATGTGGAGGTTTCGTCCGAGTTTAGATACAAAAGACCTCACGTGAAAGAAGGAGACGTTTTACTGGCGATTTCCCAGTCTGGTGAGACGGCGGATACCCTTGAATCTGTTCGACTCGCAAAAAAGCACGGTGCAAGGATAGTCTCCATAGTGAACGTGGTGGGATCCACACTCGACAGAGAATCCGATGTGACACTCTTCATGAACGCGGGACCGGAGATAGGAGTTGCCGCCACGAAAACCTACGTGGCCGAGCTTGCGGTGCTGTACCTTCTCGGTTTGAAAATAATGGAGATAAACGGATACTGGAATAAAGAAGCGGATGAGATTCTGGACAGGCTCGTTCGAATGCCAGAACTTCTCGAGAATGTTCTCAGGAAAGATCCACAGATAAGGGAACTTTCTGAAAAGTACAAGGATTTCAAACATTTCATGTACATTGGAAGGGGATACGGCTATCCAACGGCGCTCGAGGGAGCTTTGAAACTCAAAGAGATCACGTACATTCACGCCACTGCATACCAGGCTGGCGAGTTAAAACACGGTCCCATAGCGCTCCTTGATCCAGAGTTTCCTGTTTTTGCTGTGATGCCGGATGACTCATTGTTCTTCAAAACCAAAAGTAATGTTATAGAGTCAAAATCCAGGAATGCAAGGGTGATAGTTCTGGGAACAGAGGGGAACAGAAGCCTCGAAGAGATTACGAGTGATATCATACACGTTCCTCCAACGCACGAAAGTCTCTACCCGTTGATGATGGCACCTGTGATTCAACTGTTTGCTTATCACATAGCCGATATGAAAGGACTCGATCCTGACAAGCCAAGGAACCTGGCGAAGAGTGTGACCGTTGAGTGATTTCTGGAGGTGAAAATCGGTGGTCGAGATTCTGAGAAGGCTCATCGAAAAGATTTCTGAAAAGGGCGGAGAAAATCCTGTGGTTCTCGACATGAGAAAAACACCCGTTCCAACAGAATATTTCGTGATAGTCACTGCAAACTCTTACACTCATATGAAGGCCCTGAGAGATGAGTTGGTCGACCTGATAAAGGAGATGTCACTTCCTCTGATTTACTACGACAGGGGTGAGCAATACGAATGGTTGATCATAGACGCTGGAAGCGTGGTTATACACATATTCACCGAAAAGGGAAGGGATTTCTACGATCTGGAAGGTCTGTGGATAGACGCGGACAGAATAGAGATCTGAGGAGGATGAGAGAATGCAGGGTAAGTTCTGCAGTTTCTGTGGGCGAGATATGAGTCAGGTGGAAAGACTGATTGCTGGTCCGAACAACGTTTACATCTGTAACGAATGTGTCGACCTGTTTCATGATCTTCTGAAAAGTGACAGGAAGGTGAGGATAAAGGACGAGATAAAAGAAATACCAACTCCGGCCGAAATAAAGGCAGAACTCGATAAATACATCATAGGTCAGGAGAGAGCAAAAAGGATCCTTTCTGTTGCAGTTTACAACCATTACAAGCGTGTTTTTTCCAATCTCAGTTCAAACGATGTAGAAATAGAAAAATCCAACGTTCTGCTCATAGGTCCAACCGGTACGGGAAAGACTTATCTTGCAAGAATACTTGCAAAGATACTGAACGTTCCTTTTGCCATAGCCGATGCCACACCGCTGACGGAAGCGGGCTACGTGGGTGAGGACGTGGAGAACGTCGTTCTCAGACTCCTGGAGGCAGCAAACTTCGATTTGGAAAGAGCCCAGTATGGAATCATCTACATAGACGAGATCGACAAGATAGCCAAAAAATCACCCAATCCTTCTATAACGAGGGACGTCTCCGGTGAGGGGGTTCAGCAAGCCCTCCTTAAGATACTCGAGGGAACGATTGCCAACGTTCCTCCACAGGGTGGCAGAAAACACCCGTATCAGGAGTTCATAAAGGTGGATACGAGAAACATCCTCTTCATCGTTGGTGGAGCTTTCGATGGACTCGAGGAGATCATAAAAAGACGCCTTCAGAGTACAACGATGGGGTTCGGAGCAGAGATAAAGAGCAAGAAGGAAATGAGAATAGGAGAGATATTGAGACACGTGACGCCAGACGATCTGGTCCAGTACGGTCTCATCCCTGAGTTCGTTGGAAGGTTACCTGTGATCGCCACTCTCGATGATTTGACGGAAGAGGATCTCATCAGGATATTGAAAGAACCAAAGAACGCCATTGTGAAACAGTATCAGAAACTGTTCGAGATAGACGGGGTGAAACTGGAAGTGACCGATGAAGCACTGAGAATCATTGCAAGAGAGGCTCTGAAGAGAGGAACCGGAGCACGAGCTTTGAGAAATGTTTTTGAAGAGCTCATGATAGACATGATGTTTGAACTGCCGAGTTTGAAGAACGTGGAAAAAGTTGTTGTCACCGAAGAGGTTGCTCTTGGCAAAGAAAAACCCATCGTCGTTATGAGGGAGTCTGCATGAGAGTTCTCGGCATAGAAACCTCCTGTGATGAAACGGCGGTGGCCGTTCTCGACGACGGAAAGGATGTGATCGTGAACTTCACCGTCTCGCAGGTGGAGGTTCATCGGAAGTTCGGCGGGGTGGTGCCTGAGGTGGCCGCCAGGCACCACCTCAAAAATTTACCATTTCTTCTGAAAGAAACGTTCAAAAAGGTTGATCCACAAACTGTAGACGTTGTGGCGGCTACTTACGGTCCTGGACTTGTGGGAGCTCTTCTTGTGGGACTTTCTGCGGCAAAGGGACTTTCCATTTCTCTGAAAAGGCCCTTCGTTGGAGTAAACCATATCGAGGCACACGTTCACGCTGTATTTCTGGCAAACCCAACCCTGACTCCTCCCTTCGTGGTTCTCATGGTTTCCGGTGGACATACCCAGCTCATGAAGGTGAACGAGGACTACAGTATGGAGATACTCGGAAGAACTCTGGACGACTCGGCTGGAGAGGCCTTCGACAAGGTGGCCAGGCTTCTTGGTTTGGGCTATCCCGGTGGACCCATCATCGATGAAGTGGCGAAGAAGGGTGATCCGAAGAAGTACAGCTTTCCACGTCCCATGATGGATGAACCGAATTACAATTTCAGTTTTGCAGGGTTGAAGACGGCCGTTCTCTATTTTCTGAAGAAAGAAAAAGATTACAGGGTGGAGGATGTAGCCGCGTCTTTTCAGGAGGCGGTCGTTGATATCCTGGTTGAGAAAACGTTCAGACTCGCAAGAAACCTTGGAATAAGAAAGATCGCCTTCGTTGGAGGAGTGGCCGCAAATTCCAGATTGAGGGAGAAGGTGAACGATCGGGCGAAAAGGTGGGGGTACGAGGTCTTCTTTCCTCCTCTTTCTCTCTGCACGGACAACGCCCTGATGGTTGCCAGGGCAGGCTACGAAAAAGCGAAAAGGGGGATCTTTTTCCCCCTGTATTTGAACGCAGATCCAAATTTGAGTGTTTAATCCTTCTTTTCGGAAGAGGTCGCTGTTTCTTTTTTCCTTTCACTTTTCCTCGAGTCTGTGATGTAAAAACCACTTCCCTTGAATATGATGCCCACTCTTCCTATCGTTCTTTTCATCCTGGCACCGCACTCTTCACAGGTAACTTCTGGTGACTCGTTTATTCCGTGCATGACCGTTGTTTCGTACCCACATTCTTCACACACGTATCTGTACATTGGCATGTCTTTCACCTCCTCCGATTGCTTTTGTTCGATAAAAAAATGGTCGGGGCGACTGGACTTGAACCAGCGACCTCCTGCTCCCAAGGCAGGCGCGCTAGCCACCTGCGCTACGCCCCGAACCAATTAAATGATACCATCTAGTTCGCTTCAGTTCAACTGGTTTGCTCCTTTTTCTTCTTGAGATAGAACGAAAGAATCAGATCCAGAACACCGAAGATGATACCGTTTGCGATGGCAGCTCCTCTAGATCCGGTTATACCGGGTATGAAAGCGGAGATAATGAGCCAGATTCCTGTTAACAAAACGATCCACGCCGGTACTCTGGAGTCTTTCAGGCTTGTCAGCCCTGTGATCAGAAAGATGATTCCCACTACGAGAAAGTTCGCCAGGTTCGCTCCTTTGGATCCCGAAATTCCAGGTATCAGAACTGAGACGATCAACCAGATAGCGAAGATGAGGGTGATCCATCCCTTCACGGTCATGGATGATCACCTCCCAGTTTGATATTTTAACACCGTCGATTCGTTTTACAGATTAAAGTTTTGTGAAAAATCAGAAAAATCCCACTGCAAAAAGCGATGTTGTATCATATGTATTAAGAGTGTCCGATGGGGGGATTTGATGAAAACGGTTCTCATAGTCGATGACAGTAAATTCTGGAGACTTGTCGTGTCCGACATTGTGAGAAAGATCGAAAAGGATGCAGAGGTTGTGCTGGCGGAGAACGGAACGGAAGGGCTTCAGAAAGCATTGAGAAACAGACCAGATTATTTCATTATCGACTACAACATGCCTGACTTTTCTGGGATCTATCTTTCCGTTGTTCTGAGAGAATTCGAAATGTTCAAGAATTCCGGAATAGCAATTCTTACGGGTTCTTCCGATACGGTGAACCAGTTCTGGGCCGAAAGAAGTGGTGCTAACGTCTTCATCAACAAGGGAAAAAAGGAGGAGATAGAAGATAATTTGAGGGCTTTCCTGGAGAAACCCTTCAGATCGAACAAAAGCTGTGAGCTGGAAGAGGTTGGAAACGTTTTTCAGATAGTTGAGAACAGGTTGAAGAGAGAAATGCTGGAAAAAGAGATTTTATCGTATCTGAGATTCACCAGAGACGAAAGGTACGTTGTCTCTTTACTGGGAATTCTATTCAGATACTTTTCTGGATTCGGTGCGTTCAGAGTTCTTCTTCTTTCAACGAGTGAGGGAAGGGTTTATTCTCTTGGAAAGCCTGTGAAAAAGGAACTTTTGAGGGATTATCTCCTTTCCAGAATGGAAAGACCTACTTCCCCTTCCTTCTGGTCGTTTCATGGGGTGTTCAGTGAGGAAGGAAAACCCTCCGAGAACAACCTCCATTTTGTTGTGAAGGATGAAAATGAAGAACTTGGCGTTCTTCTCTTTGAGGATGTGGAAAATCGGTATCTTTTGAACATCGCTCTGAGAAATTCGGTTTCCAGCCTGAGCGTTTTGTTCAGGAATCTGAACGACTTCAGAGATTACATGGTCGCTTCGGAGACCGATTCCCTCACCCAGTTGCTGAACAAAAGAGCTATTATGAAGTTTCTCGAGGAAGCACTCAGAAAAAGAGAAGGTGTAGCTGTCGCCATGTTGGACATCGATGATTTCAAAAAAATAAACGACACCTTCGGACATCCCATCGGCGATGAGGTATTGAAGGTCGTTGGTGAAACACTGAAGAGGACTGTTTCAAACGGCAAGGCTGGAAGGTACGGTGGGGAGGAGTTCATGATCGTGTTTGAAACCGGAGATCGCAATCTGGTTGAAAGCACCATGAACGGTATCATGGAAAAAATTCGAAACTTCAACTGGAAGAGTATATTCAACGTGGAGAGGAAAGTCACACTGAGTGGTGGGGTGGCCTTTTCTGATGAAAACTCCTCTCCCGCCGGACTGGTAGAAGAGGCCGACAAGAAACTCTACGAGGCCAAACGCTCCGGAAAGAACCGCTTCGTGATATAATAACTGAAAAACACAGAGGGTGAGCAGCATGCATGTGCTCAAACTTGTGTCGGATCTTGAAACACCCGTTTCGACTTTCATGAAGGTATCTGCAAACGAGGATTTTGCCTTTCTTCTGGAGAGTGCGGAACTCGGTTCTGCCTTCGGTAGGCATTCCTTCATAGGTATCGGAAGAAGAGATGAGCTTGTGTTCGAAAAGGGAGTTTTGAGATCTTCAAGCCAGCGATTTGAATACGCTTCCTCTCCCCTGAAATCGATCAAAGACTGGCTTGAAGTATACAGATACGAGATCAAACACGACGAACTTCCTTCTTTCAGAGGAGGAGCAGTTGGTTTCGTCAGCTACGATTACATCTCTCACATAGAGAAAGTTAAAGTCAAGGAGTCGATCTTTCCCACTTTCTACTTTGTAATACCTGAACATCTCATAATCTTCGACCATCTGAAAAACAACGTCTTCATAATCAGTGAAAACCCAGAAGATCTTGCATCCAAGATTCTGAAACCCCTTGAAAGCCGTCCGGAAAGGAACATCTTTGTGACGGAGCCAGAGTCGAATTTCGAGCGAGAACAGTTCTACAGAGCTGTTGAGAAGGCCAAAAGGTATATTGTAGAGGGTGATATATTCCAGGTGGTACTTTCCCAGTGTTTCACCTTCAAGACGACTCTGGATCCCTTCTACATATACAGAGCCCTGAGAATGATAAATCCTTCTCCTTACATGTTTTACCTGAAGTTTGGTGACATCATCGTTCTTGGGTCATCCCCAGAGACCATGGCGAAGGTGGAAGGAAATAAAGCCACGGTGAAGCCAATAGCAGGAACCAGGCCGCGCGGAAGAACCGTCGAAGAAGACATGAGGCTGGAAGAAGAACTTCTGAACGACGAGAAGGAAATAGCAGAGCACGTGATGCTTGTCGATCTTGGAAGGAACGACCTCGGCAGGGTTTGCAAGGAAGGAACGGTTCGTGTTGAGAAGAAGATGGTCATAGAAAGGTACTCTCACGTTATGCACATAGTTTCACAGGTGAGTGGAGAGGTGAAAGAGGACAAAGACGCTGTCGATGTTTTCGAAGCCACCTTTCCTGCTGGTACCGTTTCCGGTGCCCCAAAGGTAAGAGCCATGGAGATCATAGAGGAACTGGAACCAACTCCAAGGGGGCCGTACGCGGGCGCAGTCGGGTACTTTTCCTTCCCAGACGAGAACGGAAAAATGAACATGGATTCTGCGATCACCATTCGATCCTTTTTCTTCAAAGGGAAACAGGGATGGCTTCAGGCGGGAGCGGGGATCGTGTACGATTCCATCCCGGAGCGTGAGTACCAGGAAACTCTGAACAAACTGAGGGCACTTTTCAGGAGTCTGGAGATCGCCCAGAGGATCCAGGGGGGATTGCCTTGAAAAGGGTGATAGTCATCGATAATTACGACTCTTTCGTCTACAACATCGTGCAGTATATAGGAGAAGTGGAGCCCGAATGCAGGATAGAGATCTTCAGAAACGATGAGATAACGATCGATGAGATAGAGAAAAAGAACCCAAGTCATATCGTCATCTCTCCCGGTCCCGGAAGACCGGAGGATGCGGGTATCTCCGTTGAGGTCGTGAAGCACTTCAGCGGGAAAGTTCCCATACTCGGTGTGTGCCTCGGGCATCAGGTGATAGGATACGCTTTCGGTGGAAAGATCATCCATGCCAGAAGAATTCTTCATGGAAAGACATCCAGGATTCTGCACAACGGCAAAGATATATTCCAGGGTCTTAAAAATCCCATAGTTGCCACGCGGTATCATTCACTCGTTGTGGAGGAGAGATCTCTTCCTGAAGATCTTGAGGTCACAGCCAGGAGTGACGACGGAGAAATCATGGCTTTGAGGCACAGAGAGCATCCAACGTTTGGAGTACAGTTTCACCCGGAGTCCGTCCTGACGGAGGAAGGGAAGAGGATCATAAAGAACTTTCTGAACCTGGGTGAGAAAAAGGAGCAGGTGGAAACGAGTGCTCTGGATATCGTCTCGGCCATCAGGAAACTTGTGGAGTTTCAGGATCTTTCTTTTGAAGAGAGTCGCCTCGTGATGGAGCACATCATGTCGGGAAAGGCAACGGACGCACAGATAGCGGGGTTCCTCGTGGCCTTGAGGATGAAAGGAGAAACCGGAGATGAACTCGGTGGCATGGCAGTGGTCATGCAAGAGAAGGCAGTTCATGTTAAAGCGCCTTCTCCCCTCACCGTCGATACCTGTGGAACCGGTGGGGATGGATTTGGGACCTTCAACATATCGACTGCAACAGCGTTCGTGGTGGCTTCTGCCGGAATACCCGTTGCAAAGCACGGTAACAGATCGGTTTCCAGCAAGGTGGGAAGTGCCGACGTTCTGGAAGCGGGAGGATACAGACTCGAAAAGACACCAGATGAGATAGAAAAAGAACTCAGGGAGACAGGTTTTTCTTTCCTCTTTGCTCCTCTTCTTCATCCAGCCATGAAGCACGTGATGCCGGCAAGAAGACAGCTCAAAATCAGAACGGCTTTCAATCTCCTTGGCCCCATCACGAATCCCGCTCGCGTGAAACATCAGATCGTTGGTGTTTTTGATTTTTCCTTCGCACACAAGCTGGCACAGGCCCTGCAAAGACTTGGTACAGAGCGTTCTGCGGTCGTCTCTGGAGGCTTCACCGACGAACTCACCACGTGCGGTGAAAACGAGGCTCTTTTGGTCACTCAGGAGGAAATCACACCCTTGATCGTAGATCCAGAGGAACTTGGTTTGAAAAAAGGAGATTCAGAAGAGCTGAAAGGTCCCTCCGACCCCAAGGAAGCCTATCGCTTGATGGAGAGTGTTCTGAAGGGAGAGGCCAGCAGAACGCAGGTGGAAACCGTTGCACTGAACGCGGGTGTGCTGTTCTGGCTGGTTGGGGAGAGCGATACGATCAGAGACGGTGTGGAAAAAGCCCTTGATCTGATCACCTCAGGACAGGCTTACAGAAAGTTGAAGGAGGTAATGGACTATCAGAAAACTCTGGGAAATAGTTGAAAGAAAGAAAGAGGATATTTTGAACATAGAAGAGGAAAAGATCTCTTCGCAGAGGAGAAACCACAGTTTCGTGAAGGCCCTTTCTGGAAGAGAAAGGGTGAAGATCATAGCAGAGTTCAAGAAGGCATCCCCCTCTGCGGGAGATATAAATGCTGATGCTTCTCTGGAAGAGTACATAGAGATATACGACGAACTGGCCGACGCGATCAGCATACTCACGGAGAAACACTTCTTCAAAGGAGACATCGAGTTTGTGAGAGTTGCCAGGAAACTTTCAAAAAGGCCAATACTGGCAAAGGATTTTTACCTTGATCCTGTACAGGTGAGACTGGCTTCCAGTGCCGGGGCAGATGCTGTTCTCATCATCGCTCGCATACTGACAGAGGAACAGATAAAGAACATCTATGAGACGGCAGAGGAGCTGGGAATGGACAGTCTTGTGGAAGTCCATTCCAAGGAAGATCTTGAGAAGGTCTTCTCTGTGATCAGGCCAAAGATCGTGGGAATCAACACGAGGGATCTGGATACTTTCGAGATAAAGAAGAACGTACTCTGGGATCTTTTGCCGCTCATACCGGATGACGTGGTGGTGGTTGCAGAAAGTGGCATAAAAGATCCTGTGGAGTTGAGAGACTTGAAAGGTAAGGTGAACGCTGTTCTCGTCGGCACTTCCATCATGAAGGCGAAGAATCCAAGAAGATTCCTCGAAGAGATGAGAGCATGGTCAGAGTGAAAATCTGTGGGATCACGAATCTGGAGGATGCCTTGTTTTCTGTGGAAAGCGGTGCCGATGCAGTAGGATTCGTGTTCTATTCAAAGAGCAAGCGTTATGTTTCTCCCGAAAAGGCTCGTGAAATTTCTCTCAATCTACCTCCCTTCGTGTTCCGGGTGGGGGTCTTTGTGAACGAATCCCTTGAAAGTGTTCTGGACATTGCTTTTCATGCAGGGTTGAACGCTGTCCAGCTCCACGGTGATGAAAGCGTTGAGTTCTGTGAAAGACTCAACGAAAAGATCATGGTGATAAAGGCCGTGGGAATCTCGGAAGAGCAGGATGTCAGGCGAGCACTTGAGTACAGGAAATTTCCCGTTCTTCTTGACACCAAAGTTTCAGGCTACGGGGGTAGCGGGAAGGTTTTCAACTGGTCAGTTGTTTTGCCTTACAGAGACCAGTTTCGCTATCTCATACTTTCCGGAGGATTGAACCCCAGGAACGTGGAGAGGGCAATCGAGATGGTGAGACCGTTCGCTGTCGATGTATCTTCCGGCGTGGAAATTTCCCCGGGGAAGAAGGATCACAATCTGGTCAGAGAATTCATAAAAAAGGCAAAGGGGCTGTGAGAGATGAAAGGTTACTTCGGTCCTTACGGTGGTCAGTACGTTCCGGAGATACTCATGCCAGCTCTTGAGGAACTCGAGGAAGCGTATGAAAGCATCACAAAGGATGAGTCTTTCTGGGAGGAGTTCAATCGACTTTTGATGGACTACGCGGGCCGTCCCACCCCACTTTACTTTGCAGAGAGGTTGAGCAAGAAATACGGTGCGAAGATCTACCTGAAACGGGAGGATCTTCTCCACACCGGTGCCCACAAGATAAACAACGCACTCGGTCAGGTACTTCTTGCAAAAAGGATGGGGAAAACAAGGATAATAGCGGAAACTGGTGCGGGCCAGCACGGAGTGGCAACGGCCACCGCTGCTGCGCTCTTTGGCATGGAGTGTGTCATATACATGGGAGAGGAAGACACGATCAGACAAAAACCTAACGTTGAAAGAATGAAACTCCTCGGTGCGAAGGTGGTTCCCGTAAAAAGCGGTAGCAGAACCCTGAAAGATGCCATAAACGAAGCCCTCAGAGACTGGATAACGAACCTTCAGACCACGTACTACGTCATCGGATCCGTGGTGGGACCACATCCCTACCCGATCATAGTGAGAAATTTTCAAAAGGTGATAGGTGAAGAGACAAAAAGGCAGATCCTTGAAAAAGAGGGGAAACTTCCGGATTACATCCTGGCCTGTGTAGGAGGGGGAAGCAACGCTGCCGGGATATTCTATCCCTTCATAGACAGTGGAGTGAAACTGATAGGGATAGAGGCAGGTGGTGAAGGTCTCAACACGGGAAAACACGCCGCTTCCCTTCTGAAAGGAAAGGTGGGGTACCTTCACGGAAGCAAGACCCTCGTTCTTCAGGATGAATGGGGTCAGGTTCAGATAACACACTCCGTATCGGCTGGTCTGGATTATTCCGGGGTCGGTCCCGAACATGCCTACTGGAAGGAGACCGGAAAAGTCTTCTACGACGCTGTGACCGACGAAGAAGCACTGGACGCCTTCCTTGAACTTTCCAGGCTCGAGGGGATCATTCCCGCTCTCGAGAGTTCCCATGCTCTGGCCTATCTGAGAAAGATAGACATCAGGGGCAAAACCGTCATCGTGAATCTTTCCGGGCGCGGTGATAAGGATCTTGAATCCGTTCTCAACCATCCGTACATCAGGGAGAGGATAGGATGAAGGGATTCATCGCATACATTCCAGCAGGATTTCCCGATCTTGAAACCACCAGGAAAGTCCTGCTCGCTCTCAACGATCTCAGAATAACTGGGGTGGAAGTGGGTGTTCCCTTCTCCGATCCGGTTGCCGATGGGCCGGTCATTCAACTGGCCCACAGTGTAGCCCTCAGGAACGGTGTTACCATGAAGAAGATCCTGGAAATGCTCCGGGAGATCTCCGTTGATTACGAACTCTATCTGATGAGTTACCTCAACCCGATAGTGAACTATCCTGAGGGAAAAGATAGGCTCCTTGACGAGTTGAGAAGGCTCGGTGTGAAGGGGCTTATCATTCCTGATCTTCCCTTAAGAGAAGTGAAAAACATCGAGATATCTTTTCCCATCGTTCCTTTTGTGGCACCGAACACCAGAGATGAAGACCTCGAAGCGATAAACACGATTCGCGCACCCTTCGTTTACTACATCTCCAGATACGGTGTCACAGGAGAAAGGGAAGACCTTCCCTTTGCGGAACACATAAAGAAGGTGAAGAAGAAAATAGCACTTCCGCTTTTTGTAGGATTTGGAATATCAAGACACGAGCAGGTGAGAAAGGTGTGGGAGATAGCCGACGGAGTAATCGTCGGAAGCGCCCTTGTGAGGATCATGGAAGAAAGCAAAAGGCAAGAGATACCACAAAAAGTAGTTGCCAGAGTGAAAGAACTCATTGGAGAAAAATGACCCCGCGGCCGCGGGGTTTTTTAAACGTACTGATACCCTTCTTCTAACTTCTTCTGGCTCATCAGATGTCTTTGAACGTACTGACCGCAGTTGCTACCTATTTTGTTTTCCTCCAGTTCACCGATGCTCAATATCACTTCAAATCCTGCTTCTCTAAGTTTGCTCACAAACTTTTGGTGCTTTATGAGGACGCCTTTTTCAACGTCGACGTCAGACTTGAGGTCGTTTTCTCTTGAACGGTAGGTGGGGTTCACCGGGGTGATCTTCACGAGGAACTTTTTAGGATCGAAAAGGTCGACGATAACATCGGGATCCAGTGAATAGTTTTGGGCTGCGGCAAAGTTCAGTGTGATCTTTCTGTCTCCCTGCTTCACAAACGTTTTGCCGTATTCTGATATTTCTCTGAGAGACCATTTCTTCACAGGCATGATACGGTCTCTTTCTCTTTCGTTCGTCGAGTGAATGGAGAACTGAAGCTGAAACCTTCCTCTGTAGTGTTTCTCTTTTATCTTCAAAAGTTCTTCGAAGAAACTGTCCGTTCCGTGGGGTGCTACTGTAGAGATCGACGGCAGAAGACCGAAGGCGTTGTATCTTTTTGGAAGATCTTCCAGTACATCGAGTACGGCATCGTTCAGAGCGGGTTCTCCCATTCTGGCAAACTGTATCTTGAACTTCTCCACCGGGACTTTTCTGTCCGGATATCTGCTCTCCACAAGAAAGTCTATCTGTTCGAGGATCTCCTCTGAGGAGAGTTTTCCTCTGTAGAATCCACCTGCATCGCACATGAAACATCCAACGGGACATCCGACCAGAGTGGAGACGATGAGTACCCACTTTTTCTCGCGCGGAACGGGAGGCTGGATGGATTCCACAAATTCCACGAGGTTTCCCTTTGAAGTCTCTCCAAGATAGACGTAGGCAACTTCTTCCTTTCCTATCCTTCTGATGATTCTCACGTTACGTTCCTCCTTAAAAATGGATTTCTTCTCAGAAGATCCTTCACGGTGGTCGTCTCACCGTGACCCGGGCACACGATCCACTCCTGTGGAAGGTTCCTGAAGAACTCTTCTATCCGGCTCAGGGTGACCTTCATGTCCTCTTCGGACCCACCGAGGTCTATCCGTCCTATCGTATCCGAGAAGACGGTGTCACCTGTGAACACCACACCATCGAATATGATGAAGCGAGATCCCTTCGTGTGTCCCGGTACTTTTAAAGTCTTGAAACCAGAATCTATGTCTTTCCACTCGAGTTCCACTACCACGGGATGATCCATGAAACTCAGAGAAAGGTTCGCCGCAGGATCCGTCAACATGTGGGCATCCTCCGGTGAGATGAAGAGTTCCTTCACCTGAAGTTCCGGTATTCCCGATATGTGATCACAGTGGCCGTGGGTGATGAGAACAACGACGGGGTCTTTCACAAACTGTGAAATACCCTCTCCCGGATCCACTACGTAGAGTGTTCCGTTCATCTCGAAAACGTAGGTGTTTACATCGAAAGGAGATGACGTGATGTACCTTTTGAAGTTCATATTCTTCCCTCTCTTTTCAGGATTTCCATCGCCGTTTCTACGGCGTTTCCCATGGCAATTGACGCCTGTCTGAAACTTCCCTTTGCGTCTCCAACGATGAAGGTTCTATCATCCTTTTCGACAAAGGAGACGTTTGGAACACGCCCTATGCAGATGAGAAGGGCATCGAATATAAATTCCCCTTTCTCTGTGATCAATTTTAATCGATCTCCTTCAGCCTTCACTCCAAAAACAGGGCAATTCTCATGATATGAAAATCTTCTGAAATTCCTTGCCCTTTTCACCAGAAGAGGAAGTGCCCTGATTCTGGACCCCCGGTTGAACAGATGAACCTCCTTTCCTCCTTCCAGAGCCTTCAGTGCACCATCGAAGGCAGCGTCTCCTGCACCGTATATGGCGAGTTTTTCGAATTCAGGAAGCTCTGAAAACTCGTATACCACCTTATCGGACACTTCAAAGTCCGAGATCCTTTTCGGAACGGTTCCGCTTGCCACAACAACGTAATCGAACAGAAAAGATCCCTTTTTCGTGATGACCCTTCGATTCGAGACCTTTATCACTTCCTCTTTCAGAAAAATTGCTCCGGACTCCATCAGTCTGCTCTCTAAGATCTCACAGACCTTTTCTCCCGGGGCCGGGGGAAATATCGGGAAGTTCTCGACGAGGTAAGCGTTTCTCAGCAGTCCTCCCACTCTGTTCTTTTCAAAGACGACGACTTCAACGTCGTATCTTCTCAAAAAGACGGCAGCGGCTACTCCGGCCGGTCCTGCTCCAACGATTCCAACGCGCACAGTATCTCCTCCGTTTTTGCGATGTACGCCACACCGTGGGCGAGGTTTTTGAGTGAAGAGAAGTGATACCACTCGTTCTTGTCCCAGAGGGCGTCTTCCACCATTATCACTTCGAAACCCCTCACGAAGGCGCTTCGGGCCGTTGTTTCACAACAAAGGTGCGTCATCACTCCTGTTATAACAACTTGCTGAACATCGAGTGATCTGAGTTCTTTTTCGAGATTCGTAGAATAGAACGCATCGTAGGTGTTCTTTTCGAAAGTCGTCACATCCGAGAAGACAGGCACGGCCCACTTTCGTTCCACCTCGTTTCCCCACCATCTTTTCATCATGGGAGAGGCCCCCACGTGTACGGTTGCAAAGATAGGGTGGTTGCTTTTTTCGAAGCCTTCCTTCAACCTCCTGATGTTTTCGACCACAAACTCCACTCCCCAGAGGTACGCTGGGGAGTCAGAGGAGGTGAAATAATTCTGAAGGTCTATTATGAGAAGAGCGGGACGGTTCAGATAAAATCTTTTTCTCTCACGCTCAGGGAAATAGAACATACTCACATCAGAAGGTTCAGTACGTTTCTGCTGTTTTCCATCCTGTAGAGAAGACCCGTTATCGTCACCTGTCTCAACAGTTCGTTTCTGATTTGTTCCATCATGGCTTTTTCAGCTGCTGGTTCGAATACGCTCTCCGATCTGAACAGTTCCGAGTATGCATTCAGCACGTTTCTGGCGGAAGCTTCCAGTCTGTTCATCCAGGCACCGATGTTTCCTCTTGTCTGAGAAACCTCTTCCAGAACCTGATCGATGGTTCTCAGAGCCTGCTGAGAGTCCCTTGAGATGTCCGTTTCGAAAAGTTTCGACAGCGTTTCTCTGAGATCTGGTATGTTCAACGTGATGTTCTGTCCCTCGTTTGGCCCCGTCTGTACCACAAGGTTTTCTCCTTCAAGGATCCTTCTGTTGTTGTACGTGGTCTGCTGGATCGTTCTTCTTATACCCTGAAGTATCCTGCTGTATTCCTCCTGAAGGAGAGATCTCTCGTTCTCTGTGAGGGTTGAACTGGATGCCTGAACGGCGAGTTCCCTGGCTCTTTGAATGGCTGCTGTGATGCTTTCAAGTCCGGCGTCTGCTGTGTTAAGAAGCCCTATACCACTGTAGATCTGCGAAAGGGTCGATCTGTATCCCTCAATCTGACTTCTCAGCCTTTGCTGGATAGAAAGTTCCGAGACAGAGTTGAATCGGTAAACGGTTCTGTTCGTCCTTTCAGGGTACAACTGTTCTATGTATCTCACCAAACTGACGTTGTCGATCCTCATGGAGATCCCCCCTTTCCCTTCTAATTTTTGCACGATCGTAACTCTTTTTCAACCTGCTGTTCTTTTGAACCTGAAAAGAAGAGCGAAGGCTATCAATTGAGAGAAGAGAGAAACAAGAATCAGATAAAGTCGATTGGTATCGTAAAGGATTCCCAGAATCCACGATCCCAGAAACCAGAACACTCCGTACACCGTAAAGAACATTCCGTAAGCAAAGCCACGCTTTTCCTGTGAAACTATCTTCGCAACGGCTGCCCTCATGATCGACTCCTGAGCACCCATGCCTATACCCCACAGAACTGTTCCTGCGAAGATGAGAGGGAAGTATCCGGAAAACGAAAATATCGGAAAGAAGGCAGAAAGAAGAACAGGATAAAGAAGCGCTGGAAAGCCTTTTCTGTCGAAGAGATATCCGAAAACGAGGGCACTCACGGCATCAACTGCCATCGCAAGGGAATACACGGCAGGAACGAGAAAATCTTTTGTGGTTTCAAAGTTCTTCATGTGGTACGCGATCAGAGGAAAATCAGCAAATCCAAACGCTATCATCGAAACAACGAGCAGGTAGAACCAGTATGTACGTCCTAGATTTCGATCGGCGGACCTGACTTTCTTCACCTTTTCGATCCGGGTAGAAGGGAACACAATGCGTGCTGTGAGAAGAAGAGCGAGCGCGACAAGGGCGGGTATGAAGAGTACGAAAAAGCAAAACCTGTAACTTTTTCCAAAGGCAAGAGCAAAGGTGACCGAAAGTGGACCCAGGATGGCTCCCACCTGATCCAGTGCTTCGTGAATTCCAAAACTCTTGCCTGTTCCAATTTCTTCTGCTGCAAAGGAAAGGAGCGTGTCTCTTGCGGGTGTTCTCAATGCCTTTCCAAATCTTTCCATTAGGATCAAAGCGAGTGCCACCTGCCAGTTTCCTGCAAAGGCAAGCATGGGAACGGCCAGAAGGTTCACAGTGTAGCCGAGGATGGTGAAGAGCCAATACTTTTTGGTAACGTCGCTCAAAACACCAGATACAAGCCGAAAGGCGTATCCTATCAGCTCTCCCAATCCTACGGCGAAACCCAGTGTTGCGGCACTCGCTCCGAGAGTTTTCATGAATGGTCCCACGATGCTTCTTGCTCCTTCGTACGTTATGTCCGCAAAGAGACTGACCAGTCCAAGGAGTATGATGAACAGAAAAGCCTGTTTTTTCGACATACAGATCCCTCCATGTAGCAGCGTTCGGTTATAGTATAATGGAGTGGAGGGGAAAAGATGAAATGGATGGAAATCTACGAAAAACTCGTTAACACGGATACTGGTCCCGATCTTTCCATGGAAGAAAAACTGAACAGAACATCGTTTCTGGCGGAGATTCTGGAGAAACTCGGATTCAGGGTAGAGAGAAGAAAAGCCGCTCATGTTGCCTTCCTTGGAGAGCCTCCTTACGTAACCCTAATAGGTCACCTCGATACGGTGTTTCCCGAGGGAGAATCGAGGAAAAGACCTTTCAGTGTGGATGGAAGCATCGCAAGAGGTCCCGGCGTCTGTGATATGAAGGGAGGAGTGGTGATTCTCCTTGAAGCCCTCGAGAGGTTCCTGAAGGAAGACGAAGCGAATCTCTGTGTTGTGTTGAACGTGGACGAAGAACTTGGATCTCCTGTAAGCAGGGACACTTTTGAGGAAATCGCTGCGATGAGTTCTCATTGCCTTTCCTTTGAACCGGGAAGAGAAAACGGAGAACTCATCTCTTCCAGAAAAGGAATCATCTCTCTCTGGTTGTTTGCACACGGAAAGAAGGGACACGCCTCAAGACCAGACGAGGGTGTGAACGCCATAACGGAGATCTCTTTCAAGGTGCTTGAACTTTCTTCTTTGAACGGGAAGTTTCCCAATTTGACGATAAATCCCACCGTTGTTAGAGGAGGCGCCGAAAGCAACGTTACACCAGATAAGGCGGAAGTTTACTTTGACATCAGGTATTACGAGGACAAGGAATTCGAGTTTTTGAAGAAAACTCTGGAGAAGATCTCCACCGTGCACCCTGAGGCAACGGTCTCCTACAGGATGAAGATCAGAAGGTCTCCCATGAAGGAAGATCCGGCCTTTATCAGTACGGTGAAAGAAGCGGCCGAAGAGATCGGGATGAAGCCCGTTTTTGTGAGGGCGACGGGTGGGGGAGATGTGGCGTTTTTCTCGCAGAGGGGAATTCCTTCTGTGGACGGACTCGGAATACCGGGAGGAAGAATGCACTCTGAGGAGGAATACGCAAGAATCAACCTTTTTGAAGAAAGGGTGAACCTTGTCGTTCACCTTCTGAAAAAGATCCGGAGGTGAAAAGAATGTTTGTAGATACAACTCTTCGGGATGGCCATCAATCACTCATTGCTACGAGAATGAAAACAGAAGATATGTTGCCTGCCCTTGAGGCTTTCGACAGGATGAACTTTCACTCCATGGAAGTCTGGGGCGGTGCGACCTTCGACGTTGCGGTCAGGTTTTTGAACGAAGATCCCTGGGAGAGATTGAAGAAGATAAGAAAAGGATTGAAGAACACCAGAATTCAGATGCTTCTGAGGGGGCAGAACCTTGTTGGCTACAGACACTACGCGGACGATGTGGTGGAACTCTTCATAAAGAAGGTGGCCGAGTATGGACTCGATATCATCAGAATCTTCGATGCTCTGAACGACGAAAGAAACCTTCAAAAAGCGATAGAAGAGTCGAAAAAACACGGTCTTCATGTTCAGGGAGCGATCAGTTACACTGTGAGTCCTGTTCACACCCTCGAGTACTACCTTGAATTTGCAAGAAAGCTTGTGGACATGGGTGTGGATTCCATCTGCATAAAGGACATGGCAGGTCTTCTTACACCGAAGAGGGCTTACGAGCTTGTGAAGGCGTTGAAGGAGAAGTTCTCCGTTCCTGTGGAGGTTCACTCTCACTGTACAACCGGCTTTGCACCTCTTGCATACCAGGCGGCCTTTGAGGCAGGTGCAGATTTCTTCGACACGGCCATCTCTCCCTTCTCGATGGGAACGTCTCAACCTGCCTTTGAATCCATGTACTACGCCTTCAAAGGAAACGGAAAAGAGGATTTCGACAGAGAGGCTTTGAAATTCCTGGTGGAACACTTCACCAAAGTGAGGGCCAGGTATGTTGAATACGACGTGGGAATGAAGTATCCTGACTCCAGGATCATATTCTCCCAGATCCCAGGAGGGATGTACTCCAATCTCCTGAAGCAGTTGAAAGAACAGAGAATGGAGCATCTTCTGGACAAGGTGCTGGAGGAGGTTCCCCGGGTTCAGAAGGACCTGGGATATCCCCCACTTGTCACACCGACGAGTCAAATCGTTGGTGTTCAGGCCTTTTTGAACGTCGTCTACGGAAGATACGAGAGGATAACCAACGAGACGAAAAATTATGTGAAAGGGCTCTACGGAAGACCCCCTGCACCGATAGACCCGGAACTGGTGAAAAAGATTCTTGGTGACGAAAAACCCATAGACTGCAGGCCTGCTGACCTACTGGAACCCGAACTGGAAAAGGCAAGAGAAGAACTTGGTGTTCTTGTAGAAACGGATGAAGATCTTCTCATAGCCGTCATTCTTGGAGAAGTTGGAAAGAAATTTCTGAGGAAAAGATACGAGGAAAAGATAGGTGTGGATTTCAACTATCTGGAGTCTCTCTCTGATTTCACCGACGACATGCCCGTGTACCCTATTTGAACTTCGAAGACGTTGCTTTCTCCTTCTCTTCTGTAGGCAATCTTGAAGCCGTGCATTTCGAAGAACTGTCTTGAGAGGTATAGGCCCATGCCTGTGCCTCTGCTTTTTTTCTTCTTTTCGAACAGATTCGCACGGACCTCATAGGGTATCTCTGGTCCGGGGCTTTTTATAACCACCCTGTCCTTTCTCACGTGGACACGGACCGGTCCTGTGGAATATTTCACGGCGTTCTCTATCACGTTGTAGAAGGCTCTGAAGAGCTTTGTGGGATCTGCCTGGATCGTTATTTCTTCTTCGTAATCGAGAAAGACCCTTTCTGGAAATCTTTCCGCAACGTCGTTTACAAGTTCCACCAGGTTCACCGGTTCTTTTCTCAGTCTTTCGATACCGGCCTCGATTTTTGCGAACTCGTAGAATTCCTCCACGATCCTTTGAAGACTCTCGTCTTTGACTTCGTTCCACAGTAGCGATTTCACATCGTGAACAAAGCCGGTTACAACATCTTTCAACCTTTCGGTTTCTTTTTCCTGGATGACAGTGTTCTGAACGAGTGTGTTGATTTCCTCTGAGAGTTTTGTGATCTCGTCGTTCAGGAAGTCGTCGAACGTTTGCTTTCTGGAAATGGATTCTCTGAGTTTCAGGAGGCGTTTGCTCACAAGAACTTGCGTGGCAACACTCACCAGAAGTGCAGAGAAAAAAGAAAAGATTGCAACATCTATGAAGTTCACCTTGGAACCCCAGAAGATGCTGAGAAGAGTGGTGTTCACAAGAAACGTGATGAGAAACGTGCGCAGAGCGATCATCTTTCTCCCCCCACAAAGGTGTATCCTATCCCCCAGACCGTTTTTATGTACCTGGGCCTGTTCGGGTCGTCTTCTATGGCTTTTCTGATCCTTTTTATCACTGTGTCGACGGCCCTCGGTGAAACAGGCTCTTCCCAGAACGTCTCCAGGAGTTTTTCTCTCGTCACGACCTTTCCTGCGTTTTCCACAAGAAAAAGAAGAATCTCGAATTCTCTCCTGGGAAGATGTATCCTCTTCCCTTTCAGATAAACGGTTGCCCCGGTTGCATCCACTTTCAATTCACCGAAATCGTAGAGATTCTTCTTTTGCCTCTCCAGGAATCTTTTCACCCTCGCAAGGAGGATATCCGGGTTGAAGGGCTTTGTTACGTAGTCGTCTGCCCCTGCTTCGAAACCCTTCAGAACGCTCTCGTCGTCCGAAAGCAGTGTGAGGAGTATCACCCAGGTTTCAGGGTGTTCCTCTTTTATCATCCGGCAGAGTTCGTATCCACTGTAATCTGGCAGTTTCACATCGAGGACCACAACGTGGAAAATTTCCTCACTGTTGAGGAAGTCCTCTCCGGTGAGAAAGGTTTCCACGTGTCCCAGTTTTGAAAGTTTTACACTGAGGATCTCCAGAATTTTTCCATCATCATCGACAACGGCAATTTTCCACATCAAGAAAATTTTAACATTGGAATGAAGGAAACGAAAGCAACTATCACGATGACGGGACCGGGTGGCAGGTTGAGGATGTAGGCAACAAGAAACCCAGAGAAGAAGGTGAGTACGTTGAACACAGTAGATATCAAAATCAGCGATTTGAAAGATTTTCCAAATGTTCTGGCAACCAGGCCGGGAAGTATCAAAAGGGCCCCCGTGAGAATGACACCCACCACTTTGACAGTTGCAACCACGGTGATCGCTATGAAAGAGGTGATCAGAAGACGCACAAGGCCTGTCTTTATACCGTAGAACCGGGCCATTTTCTCGTCCACGATGAAATACTTGATTTCCCATCTAAACAGCGATATCAAAACCGTGTTTATCACCAGAATGAGAGATGTCAACATCACATCTGAACGGTTCACAAGCAGAACATCTCCGAACAAAAATCCCATCACATCCGTTTGGTATCTTCCCGAGACGGAAAACAACACAACACCGATGGCCATGAAGAGCGGAAGAAGGATACCTATGGCACTGCTTTCGTGGAGCTTTGAGCGGGAAAAAAGAGTCACGGCGAGGGCAAAAACCAGCGCTGTGGCAAAAGAGATCAGTCTGGGATCACCACCAAGGAGAGCAGATAGCGCAAGACCGGCAAAGACCGCGTGTGCCGTCCCATCCCCTATGAACTCCATTCTCTTGAACACCACAAAGGGGGAGACAATTCCTGCCAGGATGGCAGTGAGCACACCACCGATGAAAGCTGTTCTCAAAAATTCGTACTGGACGAGATCATGGAAGAAGTTCAATTTTTTCCCTCCCTGTGAAATATCTCGTAGTGTCTCGGTCCTCTGATCCAGATGTCGAAATCTGTGAAGATCTTCTTCAAATCATCCGGGCTGATGGTTTCCGTTGGGCCGTGGCAGTGAAGGGTCCTGTTGAGACACATGACCGTGGTACATTCTCTGAAGACCATGCCGATGTCATGGCTGACCATCACAACCGTGATGTTCCTTTCTTTCCTCAATCTGTTCAAGAGTTCGTAGAACGCAGCTTTCCCCATTTCGTCCACACCGGCCTCTGGTTCGTCGAGCACGAGGATGTCCGGTTCAGAGAGCAATGCCCTTGCAAGGGACAATCTCTGGAACTCCCCCCCAGAGAGGTTTCTTATGAGATCGTTTTCTTTGTGGGAGATCCCAACGCCGATCAGAGTGGATCTCACCTTTTCCCAGTCGATTCTTTTTGACCTTCCGTACATTCCCATAGCGGCAAACTCTCTCACAGTCATGGGAAACTCCCTCTGAACCTCTTGAGTCTGTGGAAGGTATCCTATCCTTCCTCTTATCACAACCTTTCCTTCATAGTCTTTTATTTCCCCCACCAGGATTTTCACCAGGGTGGTCTTTCCTGCACCGTTTGGGCCGATTATTCCAACGAATTCTCCTTTTTCGACGGAAAATGTTATGTTCTTCAGTATCTCAAAATTCCTGACTCTGTAGGTGAGGCCTTTCACTTCTATGATCTTCATCTCAGTGCCTCCTCGATCGTTTTCAGGTTCTTCTTCAAAAGTTCCGAGATGGTCCTCTCTCCACCTGTTCCGAGTGGGTCCAGTACGAAACTATTCATCTTCAGTTCCTTTTCGAGGGATGACAACATCTCACCCGGTTGCTGGGGTTCTCTGAACAGTGCCACTATTTGATTTTTCTTTTCGAGGATCTCTCTGATCGTGGAGAAACTCGCTGCGTGTTCGTGCCCGCTGGAAAGAGAAAGAAGTTTCAGTCCGAACTCCTCGAACAGATACAGAAAACTTGGGTGTGACATGACCACGATTTTTCCTCTGTGCGGGGAGAAAATTCTGAAAGACTCCATGATCACCTCGTTCAACTCTTCGATGAGGTTCTTTGTGTTTTGTTCTATTTCTTGACGTTTTTCCGGGAACCTCTCAGAAAGTACTCTGTACAGCCCTGGAACGATGTGGTACTTGAGGAAGAAAGGATCGAGCCATACATGAGGGTTCTCACCTTCCAGGAGTATCTCAGGGATGAAGTCTGAAACATACACGGTCTTTTCACTGTATCTTTTCAGATAAGGTTCAAGGCCCATTCCGTTCGCCACTATCAGATCTGCCTCTTCCAGCGTTCTGGCGTCGGTTGGTTTCAGTGAGAAAAGATGTGGATTCGCATTCGGTGGAACAAGAAGAACCACATTGGAATCGTCTCCCAGAATCTGAGAGACAAGCAAATAGTACGGATTTATCGTGACCACAACCTTTTCAGAAAAAGCGAGCAAACCGAGCGTGAGTATCAGAACGAAGAACAATCTTTTCATGAGGATCACCTCCTGCAGCTTTCACAGATACCGTATATCAAGAACAGGTGACTTTCCTCTGAAAAACGGTACTTTTTCTGGAGCGCATCGATGAGTTCTCTGGCACACTCTTCGAACGGAAAGAGCTTTCCACATCTTTCACATACCATGAAGTGGTAGTGGTTGTCTCTTCTGAAAAAGTACCTCACTCCTCTGTTCACACTGAAAGAGCCGACGAGCTTTCTTTCCTCCAGGAATTTCAACGCCCTGTAGACTGTGGAAAGATTCACCCCAGTCTTCTTGTAGATCTCTTCCGCTGTGAGGGGAATTTTCGACTCTTCGATGATCTTCAGTATTTTCTTTCTGTTCTCTGTCATTCTCATGTTCTCACCTGCAAATGCAAAGCATTTGCAAATATATTATACCACTGAGATCTTCTTTTTTGTCTGTAAAAACAATATTTCTAAAAAGTCAGAATCGATGTTCCAGAATATGCGATCAATCGGTTTTGAACGCTATGCCGAATTATGGTATAATGAACACGAAAAACAACATACCCTCATTCTCCTCGAAGAATTCTTCGATTTTTTAAGTGCACGAATTTTTAATATATAACTTTGTTAAAACAAATGTGGGAGGTGATCCTGTTTGAAGGTCAGATACTATACGAGTGTGACACAGGTAGAACAACTGAGTCCTGAAGAGAAAGAGAAACTGAAGAGAGTGGAAGAGAGATTCAGATTCAGGGCGAATTCCTACTATCTTGGCCTCATCAACTGGTCGGATCCGGATGATCCGATCAGAAAGATCATCATACCTGAAGAGGATGAACTCGAAGAATGGGGATCACTGGACGCATCCAGTGAAAGGTCTTACACGGTTGCCAAGGGGCTTCAGCACAAGTATCCCGACACAGCTCTTTTTCTCGTAAACGATGTGTGTGGAGGATTTTGTAGATTCTGTTTCAGAAAAAGGCTTTTCATAAACGTTGGAGCCGAGGTGATACGGGACATCACGCCCCAGCTCGATTACATCCGCTCACATAAAGAGATAACGAACGTTTTGCTCACGGGTGGTGATCCTCTGCTTCTGTCCACGGAGAAACTGGAGAAGATCATTGGCTCCCTGAGAGAAATTGATCATGTTCATATAATAAGAATTGGAAGCAAGATCCCGGCGTTCAATCCCTACAGGATAATCGATGATCCCGAACTTTTGAGAATGATCAGAAAGTACAGCACGAAGGAGAAGAAAATATATGTGATGACGCAGTTCAACCATTCAAAGGAGTTGACAGAAGAGGCAATAGAAGCGGTGAATCTTTTGAAGGATGCGGGAGCAGTTCTCTGCAATCAGACACCTCTTCTGAGAGGGATAAACGACTCACCGGAAACCCTGGGAGAGCTTCTTGACAGGTTATCCTTTGTTGGAGTGACACCTTACTACGTGTTTCAAAACAGGCCGGTCTCTGGAAACAGAAAGTTTGCTGTGCCAATCGAGAAAGGGTACGAGATCTTCACAAAAGCTATTTCGAACCTCTCCGGTGTTGCCAAGAGGGTAAGGTACGTGATGTCTCACAGAACGGGCAAAATAGAGATAGCGGCTCTGACAAAGAATTTCATCGTTTTCAAGTATCATAGAGCACACGACGAAGAAAACAGAAGAAAGGTGATGGTCTACAGGAGAAACCCGAACGCCCTCTGGTTCGACGATTACACAGAATTGATAGAAGAATACACGGTTTGAAAGAACACCCCTTTCGGGGTGTTTCTTTTAGAACGTGTTGTATCTCACGATCACTTCGTTTCTTGGATACTTTGGTTTTGGATCGTCCGGGTACCCGACGGGAAGGATCACTTCAAGTCTCAACTCAGAGGGAGTGTTCACGAGTTTTTCCACTTCTCTGAAGTCTGGAGGAGTGTAGGGAACACTCCCCAGTCCTTTTTCTTCCAAGGCAAGAAGAAGGTATCCAACGGCAAGCCAGACTGACTCTCTCGAGTATGGTGCGCTCTTTTCCGAAAAGACAAGCAAAAGGTAAGGTGCTTCTTTCAGAAAAGGTTTTCTCCATGTAAATCTTTTTTCATCGAGCCACTCTTTCAATCTTCCCCTCACATTTTCGTAGAAAGTCTTTTCAGATCTTTCACAGACTCTTCTGATCTGTCCTTTCAGTTTTTCATCTTCCACGATGAGGAATCTCCAGGGCTGGGCGTTCATGCCAGAAGGGGCTTCGTTTGCCACTTTTAGCGAGTAAATCAGGTCTTCAAGAGGTGGCTTTTCTTTTTTGAACCTTCGAACGGTCTTTCTCTTCTTTGCAAGATCGTACAGCATTTTCAAACCTCCGAGAAGATGTACTTCGGGATACGTGCCTTCACAGTTTTGCTGGGATTCACCAGCTGGGAAATCCCGATGTCCACACAGAGGCTTGCGATCATGTAGGCGTCCTTGAACGGTATGGTCTTTCTTCTTTGAATGAACCATACTGCTTCTCCTGTTACTTCTTTCAGGGCTTCCTCGATATCTGGTAGTGAAACAACAATGTAATAGGAATCTTTTGTTTCCACCATGGGCCATTTGATTTCTTCTCTGGTGATATCTACCTCCACGACCACTTTCGCAGAGACTTCACACGCAGAAACACAGACTTCACCATCTGCCATCGCTGCGTGAACATCTCCGAGGGCAAGCAGTGCACCCTCGTGGAAAACGGGAAGATAGACTGCGGATCCTTCTGTGATCTCTCTTGTGTCCATGTTTCCTCCATGTCTGTGGGCGGTCCCTGTGGGGTATTCTCCCTCGGCTGGAGCGACACCGATCACTCCGATCATTGGATGAATGGGTATTCTGATGTGATCGAAGAGGACTGCCCACCTTTCTATCTCCAGTTCTTTCGTGTGAAATCCTTCTATCTCATCCCCAAGAACACCGAACCCTTTCCCGGTTACGATCACACCCTTCTTTGGAAGCTCGATCCTCTTGATCCGGACGACCAGTGTGTCACCGGGTTTTGCTCCGTTGACGTAGACAGGTCCTGTGGCGGGATTCACCTTTGAAAAATCGATCTTTTCGTAGTTTCCCCCAAGGGCATCGATCGTTTCGAAAACCACCTGTTCACCTGGCTGCACCTCTTCTGCCGGTGTCATATGTTCTGAAAAAGAATAAACGTGTTTCTGAGATGAAACGATCTTCACGCTTTCATCCCCTCACTCACACTTCGACCATCCACAGTTTTTACAACTCACACAGCCTTCCTGCTTTATCAGAGAATTCTTCGAAAGACACACGGGACAGTAAACGTTTCCCTCGTCGTCAACGTAGTATCCGTTTTGCCATCTCAAGTTGTTTGCCACGATGAACTTTTCTCTTTCTACCGGTTCTTCTTCAGTTTCTGACTCCTCTTTACCAGTTCTGAGCCAGAGCTTTGCGAAGTCATCGAGAGCCTTCTTTATCTCTTCGGCAAGTCCCCGGCAGTATTCTCCCTTCACCTTCGAGAGCTGTTCTATGATTTCGTCCATGGAAACACCCGCTCTGAGGGCTATGGAGGAGAGTCTTCCAATCGCTTCGGCCATTTCGGTGCCATTTGAGATGAATATCTCCACGGCTTCACCAGTGTCGTCGAAGGATATCGTTATGTAGGTGGTCCCGTCCGGTCTTTTGTACTTTCTCGTGACGCTTCTGAGAGTGTCTTTTCTTGGTCTTGGATGGAGTTTCATCTTCTCGTCAACGACGAAGAACTGTACCTTCGGTGCCTCAGGTGTTTTAAGGGCCTTCGTGAGTACCTGTGTTTGTAAGGATCCATCTCTGTAGATGGTGATGCCCCTGACGTTCGTTCTGAGTGCTTCGAGATACACGTTGAGAACGTCGTCCACCGTTGCGCTCTGTGGCATGTTGATCGTTTTGGAGATGTTGTTGTCTACGTATCTCTGGAACGCATCCTGCATGAGAAGGTGATCGATGGGATCTATGTCGAGTGCAACAACAAAGACTCTTTTTATCTTCTCTGGAACGTCGGGAATGTCCTTCAAACTTCCCTTCTCTATGAGATCTTTCTCGATTCTCCTGAGGATCTCCGGATCCAGTTTTTCCCTGAGCACCTGATTCACGTAGAGAAGGGGTTCTTTTGTTCCATCTTCCTTCGTCATGTATCTGGTGTAGGCAAGAAGGAAGTTCGGTTCAAGTCCAGAGGAGGTGTCGGCTATGTTCGAAATCGATCCAGTCGGAGCGATGGTCAAGAGTGCCACGTTTCTTCTGTACTCTCTGGTCATCTTCATGACCTCTCTTATCTCATCGTCGTAGTTACTGGTTCCCATGGCGAAGGGCACGAACCCTTCCTCTGTTCTGTATCTGGAGATTTCAAGCAGCGGGAAATTCCCTTTCTCTTTCCCGAGTTCATAAGAGGCCCTGTGGGCGTGAAGTGCTATGAAGGCCATGAGATTGGAAGCAAAGTCACGTGCTTCCTGTGAATCATATGGGAGTTCCAGTTTGTAGAGAAGATCCGCAAACCCCATTATTCCAAGACCGAGTCTTCTGCTTTCCTTGACTGCCTTTGTGATCTTGTCTATCGGGAATACGTTCACGTCGATGACGTCATCGAGAAAACGAACAGCTATCTGAACGAGTTCCTGAAGGGCTTCAAGATCGACAAAACCGTTGTTGTAGAACTTTGCAACGTCGATCGAACCCAGGTTGCACGCTTCATAATCGGAGAGTCCAATCTCTCCACAGGGGTTGGTGGAGTTGATCTTCCGGTGTGGGTAGAGGGGATAGTACCTGTTCATCTCGCCGAGGAAGGCAAGTCCGGGATCACCACTCTTCCAGGCGTTGCTGGCGATCTTTCTGAAAAGTTCTCTTATCTTCACTCTCTTTCTGATGGTGCTTCTTGGATGGGAGAGTTCCAGTTCACCATCTTCTTCGTAAAGTTTAAGTATTTCCTTTTTGTCCATCGGGATACCAACAGAGAGGTTGAAGAAGTTCAGTACCGCCTCGCCCGTGTTCTCTCTCTTTGCGTCTATGAATTCTTCTATATCAGGGTGGTCTATGTTCAGAATACCCATCAGAGCCCCACGTCTTCTGTATCCCTGTTTCACTACGGAGATGGCAGAGTTGAAAACGTGCATGAACGAGACAGGACCCGATGCCTTTCCGTGTGTGCCCGCAACGAAGCTTCCTTTTGGTCTCAGTTCGGAGAAATTACTTCCCACACCGCCTCCCACTTTTGTAATGAGTGCGTACTCTTTCACCGCTTCGAAAATTTCTTCTATGCTGTCACCCACGGGTACAACAAAACAGGCAGAGAGCATGTGAAGATGATTTCGAGTTCTGTAAATCTCCTCGTAATCTTCCAGGGTCATCTGGTCGATGGGTTTCCAGAGAAGCTCGTACCTCACACCGAGTCCCGCGTTGAAGAGTGTGGGACTGTTGGGAAGGAACAGCCTTGCCTTCAGAATTTTGAAGAAGGTATCCTCCCATTCCTTTATTCTGTCGAGTTTTTCACCTTTTTTGTAAGACGGATTCAAAAGTTCGGCGGTTGCCACCACCCTTGCCACTCTTCTTGCCACGTCTTCCCACCTGGTTTCCAGGTATTTTCCATCCAGATCTCTCATGAAGTATCGATCTTTGAGAATCGTCTGCGCATTCCTGGAAGGTTCAACATCGATCCACTTTTCGATCAGAGTGGACAGTTTCATGATACCCCTCCTAGTTTTTAACAACATATTGTGTGTTCTTTCACAGAAATTCAACATGTGGTGGGATTTCCCGAGAAATTATACTCCATTCTTCTGTGAAAACACTGAAACAATCCTGGGAAATTTCTAAAGATTTTCCGTGGTATCCTTGAGAGGGTGAGAAGTTGAGAGTGAGAGAAATACAGGTAAAAAGCGCTTTGACTTTTTCTGAGGTCAAAAAACGGTACACTCTCAGCCCCTACGTGGGCTGTACCAACTCTTGCGTGTACTGCTACGCCAGAGACTACGCACGACGCTACAAAGAGATGAAGTGGGAATCGGAGATCATCGTGAAGAAGAACATAGACGAGGCCCTGAGAGGTGATATCATCAGAAAGAAACCAGTATACGTCTTCATGAGCACCATGTGTGATCCCTATCAGCCCATCGAGGAAAAGTACAGGCTCATCCGGAAGTGTCTTGAAGTTTTTCTGGAGTTTCCGCTTCTGGAGATCGAGCTGATGGTTCTCACAAAATCCACCCTCGTTCTGAGGGATTTGGATCTGTTCAAAGGGATGAAAAAGATCACCGTTGGACTCACCGTCACAACCGATGACGATGAAATTCGCAGGGTCTTTGAACCCAACGCGGCTTCCATAGAAGAGAGGATCGAAGTTTTGAAAACCCTGAAGGAAAACGGCGTGCGAACCTGTGCTTTCATCAGTCCTATGCTTCCAATGGATCCGGAGAGACTGTCGAAGATGTTGAAACCACACGTGGACTGTGTGTTCATCGATGATATGCACTACAGGTGGCGTGTGAAGGAGTTCTACAAAAAACTGGGCCTCTCCTGGGCCCTTGAGGATGAGTATTTCGAGAAAACCAGAAAGAGATTGCTCGAACTTTTTCAAAAATGAAAGGGGCGACCTGCCCCTTAAGTTCTGAACATCTCTTTGAGTGAGGTGTAGAGTTTTTTGAACTTCTCGTGCAGTTTTTCATAAACTTCTGTGTTCTCAAAGACAGGGTCCGTGTAACTCTTCACACCGAACCACTCTTTTGAGATCTTCGCAGGATCTTCTTTCGTTGCACCGGAGACGGCTAAAATGGCGGCCCCGTAAGAAGCACCTTCATCCACGACGGGCTTTTGTATTCTAAGCCCGGTCATGTCTGCTAGCATTCTGTTCCACACCTTGCTCTTCGATCCGCCACCGGTGATCCTCACGTTGTTGAGTTCCACTCCGAGTTCTTTCAGTATATCGAAAGAATCCTTGATACCGAAGGCAACCCCCTCGAAAATCGCCCTCACCATGTCCCATTTGGTGTTGTAGGAGGAGATCCCGAAGAAGACTCCCCTAGCGAAAGGATCGCGGTGTGGTGTTCTTTCACCGTTCAGATAAGGAAGGAAGACGATTCCGTTTGAACCGATCGGTACTTTTTCCACCTCATCGTTGATCCTATCGTAGTCTTCGCTCAAGAACTTCTCTTTGAACCACTCCAGCGAATACGTGGCAGAGAGCATCACACCCATGTGGTACCTCGTATTTGGAACAGTGTGGGCAAAGAAATGAACCCTGCCTTTTGGATCTGGTTCTTTTCCTTTCGTGGGAGCCAGAACGGTACCGGAGGTACCCAAACTCACCATAACGTCTCCAGGTTCCACAACGGCTATTCCAAGGGCGGCACAGGCGTTGTCTGCTCCTCCTCCTATCACGAGGGTGTCTTCGGAAAGACCAAGAAACTTTGCCACATCAGGTTTTACTCTTCCAACTACACCGTTCGATGGAATTATCTCCGGGAGTATGTGTTCTGGTATTTTGAGTTCTTTCAGAACGTCTTCGTTCCATTCCATCTTGGAGACACTGTACATCACCGTTCCAGAAGCATCGGAGTGTTCTGTTTTCACAGCACCCGTGAGCATGTAATTTATGAAGTCTTTGGGAAGCATAATCTTTGCGATCTTTTCGTAGATCTCTGGTTCGTGTTTTCGAATCCACAGTATCTTGGGAAGTGTGAAACCTGGAAGGATGGGATTTCCGACCAGCTTGAGGACGTTCTCTTCTCCCCCAAGGATCTGTGTGGCCTCTTCACATTCTTCGTATGTTCTCTGATCGCACCAGAGAATGGCGTTTCTCAGGACCTTCCCTGTGTTGTCTATTGCCACAAGGCTGTGCATCTGTCCACTGGTGGAGATCGCTCTTATTTTCCCTCCGATTTCCTCTGATCTTCCGGAAAGTTCCTTCAGTATCTTCCTGACGGCCTCCCACCAGGAGAGAGGGTCCTGCTCAGCCCAGGCAGGCTGAGGAGTGATCATTGAGAGTCTTTCGCTCGACGCAAACAATATCTCTCCCTTTTCGTTCACGAGGATTCCCTTCACACCGGTCGTTCCCACATCGAGTCCCACGTACAGATCCATCACGCAACCCTCCCGTTCTGTCTTCTCTGACCGGATGCATAGTACATGATTTCTTCCTGTGTGACTTTTTTCTCTCTGTTGTCCAGAACGGCCGTGATTTCACCCTCCCACATGACAACTATTCTGTCGCTGAGATTCAATATCTCCGGAAGCTCTGAGGAGATCATGATCACGGCCTTTCCCTGTGCGGCCAGTTCTCTGATCATCCTGTGTATCTCCGCCTTCGCACCGACGTCTATACCACGGGTGGGTTCATCGAAAATCAAAATGTCGGCGTTCGTTGCAAGCCATTTTGCCAGAACCACCTTCTGTTGGTTCCCGCCAGAGAGATTTTCGGTGATCTGGTATATGGATGGTGTTTTTATGGAAAGCCTCTCCACGTACTCTTCGGCCACTTTATCTTCTCTCTTTTCATCGAGCACAAGACCCCATTTGCTGATGTCCTTCAGCGATGGAAGAACGATGTTGTCCTTAACCGTCATTCTCAGAACGAGTCCCTGGAGTTTTCTATCCTCCGGTATGAGTCCTATCCCCAGTTTTATGGCATCCTCTGGATTTTCTATCTCAACCTCTTTTCCGTTCACGTATATCTTTCCGGATTCTTTCCTGTTCACACCGAATATCAGAAGCATCGTTTCTGTTCGTCCGGCTCCTACAAGACCCGCAAATCCTAGAACTTCACCTTTTCTCACTTCGAAGGAGACGTTTTTTACCTTATCTTTCCATTTCAGGTTTTCGACCTTGAGGGCAACTTCCCCGGGTTCTGTTTCTATTCCATGAGGAAAGAACTCCACTTCCCTTCCCACCATGAGTTTTATAATCGTGTCCACATCGAATTCGCCTCTTTTCAACTCACCCACTCTCTTTCCATCTCTCATCACAACGATCCTGTCGCTGATTCTTATGACCTCGTCTAATCTGTGTGAGACGAAGACCACAGAGATACCCCTTTTCTTCAGCATCTCTATGATCTCGAAGAGTCTTTCGGCTTCCTCCACAGTGAGAGATGAGGTGGGCTCGTCCATGAAGATGATCCGGGGTTCCTTCACCAGTGCCTTACATATCTCCACCATCTGCCTCTGTGCGGTGGTCAGTTCTTTTACCAGGACATCTGGAGGAAACTTCGCACCTATGAGATCGAGCAGTTCTTTTGACTTCTCGTACATGAAATCCTCATCCACCCTGCTTGAAAGGTTTCTTTTTCGACCTCTCACCGCCTCGTAGGCGAGAAATATGTTCTCGGCAACCGTCATGTTGTCACACAGGTTCAATTCCTGGTGGATGACGCTGATTCCTTTTCTGAACGCATCAACTGGAGAGTGAAATTCCACCCTTTCACCGTTGATCAGTATCTCACCGGAATCGGGTTTCAGGACACCTGTGAGGATCTTTATCAAAGTTGATTTCCCTGCACCGTTTTCACCGATGAGGGAAACGATCTCGTTTTCATGAACTTCGAAATCGACGTTGTCGACCGCCAAAACTCCCGGAAATCTCTTCACCACACCCTTTGCTTTCAGGATCTCCAATTTTCATCACCTCATAAAAGGGAGGGGGAGAACTCCCCTCCCGTGTCCTCAGAATTTTATCGGGATTCCGAGTTCCTCCATCTTTTTCAGGTATTCATCGAGGTTCTCCGGCGTGACTACATCAACACCCGTGTCGATGACATAGTCCACTTTTCCATCAACAGTGACCTTGGGAAGCATCATAAGGGTGTTCTGGACACCTATCTTGTTCATCAGATAGAGCACCGTGACGGAGAGGTAACCCATCATGTACGGCCTCTGTCCCATCGTTGCCTGGATAACACCTTCCTTCACGTACTGAAGAATGTCCGGGGTTGTGTCGAAACACACTATCTTTACTTTTCCAACCTTTCCAGCGTTCTTCACCACGAGTGCCTGACTGGGTCCGTTGTAGGCGTAAACACCGAAGAAGGCATCAAGATCCGGGTGAGCGTTCAGGGCTGCCTCTGCGAGCGACACGGCCCTTGCCCCATCTTCTTCATCGTTGAGTATGTCGACTATCTCTATCTCCGAATCTGCAATGGCATCTTTGAATCCCTGGATCCTCTGGAGTGAGTTCATCGCCGTGAGAGAACCCGTTCCGATGACGACCTTTCCCTTTCCACCGAGGAGTTCTTTCATGATGAGTCCAGCGGTGTATCCTGCCTGGTAGTTATCCGTTCCAATGTAAACGTACCTTCCACTGTCCGGAGAATCCGTGTCCAGTGTTATCACCGGTATACCCATCTCGAGAGCCTTTTTGATCGTGGGAATGACTGCCGTTGGGTCGGACGGTGCGATAGCGATTCCATCAACTCCTTCGGCTATGAACGACTCGAGCATCTGAAGCTGGGCGTTGATATCTTCCTTTTGTGGGACAAAGAACTTCGTGTCCACTCCGAGAGCCTTTCCAGCAGCCTTGACCCCCTGTTCAACCTGAGACCAGTAAGGATGGACGGATTTTCCGATGACACCGATGGTGAGAGCAAGGGATAAACCTGTGATCAGCACAACCGAAAGAAACACCAGAAGCTTCCTCATAAGAACACTCCCTCTTCAGAGTGATTCACTCCACGTACACCCACATTTTCCCCCTGTACTCTGGATTTTTTGGGTTCACTCCTTTTCGTTTGAAGAGTTCTTCCAGTGTGACGAACCTGTAACCTCGTTCTTTGAGCTCTGGAATGAGTATTCTGAGAACCTCAACGATGGGATGTGGCTCTGGCTGTACGTCGTGAAGGAGGATTATTGCACCATCTTTCACACCATCTAGCACATTTTGCACGATCTTTTCTGGATTCCTATCGCAACCCACCCAGTCATAGCCGAGAACACCACTGATGAAGGGCATGTCTATCACTTCGAACATGACATCACTCACGGCCAGATTTGGCGGCCTGAAAAACCGAGGTTTTTTTCCTGTGTATTTTAGAATCAACTCGTTTGTGCGCTCGATGTACTCTCTGATCGTCTCTGGATCCTTTCTGTCCAGAGGTTCGTAGTTCCACGAGTGATTCTCCACTTCACATCCCATCGATACCATTCTCTCAAGAATTGCTTTTGTGCTTTCATTCAACCTCTGCCCCACGACAAAGAAGGTGGCCACAACATCGTATTCTTCCAGAACGTCAAGAACCTTTGTTGTGAGTATCGTATCCGGACCATCATCGAAGGTCAGGGCCACCAGTTTTTCATCTCCATCCGCGAACATCAACCCTGAGGTGATTAGAAGAAAGACGAAAAGTGCACGAACGCTCACTTACTTGCAAGCCTCCTTCTGAGGATGTCGAGTGTCACCGCCACAACGATGACGATTCCAATGACCACGTTGTGCCAGTATGTCGAAACGTTGAGAAGAACGAGAGCATTCCACAGAAGACTGATGATACTGGCACCTATTATGGCTCCAAGGACGCTTCCTTCTCCTCCTGTAAGACTCGTTCCCCCGATCACGGTGGAGGCTATGGCGTAGAGTTCGTACATGTTTCCAACACCCGGTTGTCCCTGCGAGAGACGGGCCGCCACGATGATTCCCACAAGACCAGCAAGGAAACCAGAAACCATGAAGGCGATCATTCTCACCCTGTCCACGTTGACACCAGAAAATCGCGCCGCGATTTCGTTGCCCCCTGAAGCCCTCAGATGTTTTCCATAGACCGTTTTCCTGAGGAAGAAATCTGCAACGAAAGCCACCACAAGAAGAATCCACACCGGAATTGGTATCTTCAGAACTTCACCCTGTCCGATCTTCAAAAAAGATGAGGGAAGGCCTATGATCGGCCATCCCCTCGTGATCACGGCAGCCATACCGCGAGCGATCGTCAGAGTACCGAGTGTGATGATGAAGGCAGGAACCTTGAGTTTCGTCACGAACAGACCGTGCCATGCACCAACTCCTATAGAAAAGAACAGAATGAGAATCAGAGATAGCCACACAGGAACTCCATGTGTCATGAGCCATGCGACCATGACTCCCGTGAGTGCCACCATGGAGCCGGGGGACAGATCGATGGCCCCTCCACCAGAAATGATCACAAAGGTCTCACCGATTGCCAGAAGGCCGAATATGGCTATCTGCCTTCCAAGGGCCTGAAGGTTGAACGTTGTTAAAAAGCGAGGATTCAAAACAGCAGTGAAGACAGCAAGACTGATGAGGGCAACAAGAGGTCCAAGTTCCCTGAAGGCCTTTTGTCTGAACTTCGACGCCAAGTTATTCCCTCCTCAGTAACACCTTCTGAATATCTCCTCCATGTCCTTTGCCGTCAGGTTCCCGGGTGTTACAACGACAACCCCATTCAATATCCTGTAGCCGGTTTCTGCCATCTTTGGTATGTCCTCTTCTTTCACTCCAAGTTCACTCAGTCTCTTGTTCAACCCGAACATCTCCTGGAAGTCTCTGAGTTTTTTGATGGCGAGTTTTCCGGCTTTTCTGTCGTCTGTTTCGTACACCCCGAACACTTCTCTTCCAACGATGGCGAGTCTTTCATAGGCGTGGTCGAATATGTACTCGAACAGATAAGGTCCCGTGATGCACAGTCCAAGACCGTGCGTGATCTCCGGGTAAAATCCACTGAGACCGTGTTCAAGCGCGTGGTTTGCGATGACACCGGTCAGTGTTTCTGTGATACCTGCTTCGGTGCTTGCCCAGGCAAGGTTCGTTCTGGCTTCCATGTCCTCTCCGTTTTCGTAAGCGACAGGAAGATACGTCACGATCCTCTTCATGGCATCCAGAGCGAGAACGTCCGAGTAAGGATTTGCGTTCACGTTCAAGAAGGCCTCTATGGCGTGGTAGAACGCATCCATAGAAGTGTAAGCGGTCTGATCTTTGGGAAGGGTCTTCATCACCTCAGGATCCACCAGGGAAAGAACGGGGAAGGTGTTTCTGTAGCCGATACCCACCTTTTCTTTCGTTTCGGGGTTTGTGATCACGGCGAATGGGTCGGCTTCCGTTCCCGTTCCATGGGTGGTCGGAATGGCAACAACGGGGATGGACTTTTCAGGGATCTTTCCCCCTCCCACGGGAACGTAGTCCCAGAATTTTCCTTCGTTTGGAGCGGTGATGGAGATCGCCTTTGCACTGTCTATGGGGCTTCCACCACCAAGTCCCACGATGAAATCTATCTTTTCTTTTCTCACGATCTCTGCGGCTTCATCCACATGATCCGATATCGGGTTGGGAACGATCTTGTCGAAAACGATGCTTTCAACGCCTGCTTTTTTGAGAAGATCCTGTACTCTCTGGAGAAGACCCGTTTTTTTCGTGCTGGACCTTCCAGTGACGATCAACGCTTTCTTTCCCAGTTTCTTCGCCCTCTCTTCCAGTTCATCTACTGCACCCACTCTGAAGATTATTTCTGTTGGAAGATAACATGATATTTTGAACATACGTTCACCTCCTTCATCTCACTTTTTCTATGATGTCTTCCACGGCCAGCACAGCCGCACCAACGAGGTTTGAACTGATGTTCCTGAAAGCGGTGGGTCTTATTTTCAAATTCCTCACCGCCGCTTTCAGGGCTCTCTGGCGGACAAAATCCTCTATGATACTGAAGAAACTGTCTCCAAGATCCACAACTTCTCCTCCCAGGATCACCAGTTCCGGGTTCAGGATGTTCACCAGGTTTACGATGCCGACCGCTATGTTCTCGGCGAATCTCATCAAAACTCTCTTTGCGTCGTTCTTTTGCTTGAGTGCCTGAAATTTCTCTATCGAGTTTCTTCCTTCGAGTTCTTTTCCGTACTGTTCAATTGCCCAGTTTATGGAAGAGACCAGTTCCCAGCATCCCCAGTTTGAGCAGTGACACTGTCTATCGGAGTACATGTTTACGGTCATGTGTCCCGCTTCTCCCGCCGTGAAGGAAGGACCCCTGAAGATCTTTCCATCGACCATCAAACCCGTTCCGACACCTTCTCTGATGATTATGAACACGGCTTCTTCGACGTTTCTCAGATCCTCGGAGTGGTACTTCTCAGCGAGCATGGAAAGGTTCGCTTCGTTGTCCGCAAGAACGGGAACATCAACTTCCAGAAGATCCTCTATATTCACGTTCTCCCAACCGAGATTTGGAGCAAGAAGGATCTTTTTCTCTTCCAGATCCACCATCCCAGGAACGGAGAAAGAAATCCTTGTGATACTGTGTTCGCGTGAGATACGCTCGTATATTTCTCTTGCCGTTTTGAAGAACTCTTCCGGATTCTTCGGAGTGTTGAACGTACCACGCAGTTCCACTTCTCCATCGAAAAATCCAATGCCGTAGGTGGTGATGTTCACACCTATATCGAAGACAAGGCTCAAAAAAGCCTCCTTCTTCAAATCAAGAAGCACCCTTCTTCTTCCAGGGGAATTTTTTCCCATGGTTCCAATCTCTCTTATGTAGCCTTCGTCTATGAGTTCTTTGGTCAGTCTTGTTACGCTGCTTGGGGTGAGCCCCGTGATCTCTGAGATGTCGGATCTGGAGAGGGGATGATTTTCATGTATCACCTTTAGGATCGTTTTTTTGTTGAGAATCTTTATTCTTGGGGAGTTGTATTTCAAGTTCGATACCTCCCTGCACGAAGATTTCAAATTATATTCACATTAATTATATGCAGGAATTAATTTAAAATCAAGGTCGAATATCTGTGATAGCAAACCTTTATAGCCGTTTACCGGCGATTATCAGAATTTAGCCGCAAAAATCTCAATTTTTCTGTGATTTCCTTGATACCCCTGGCGGTGACTCTCTCTTTTTCTTCGGACTGGTACCATCCTTCGGTGAATCCAAAACTTTCTGCGAGTTCCAGAATTTTTTCATACTCTTCATGATGAACCCTTCTGTTTATCTCGGGAAATTTTCTGGCATCGAAGTGAGGAAGGTACTGACTCATGATAGAGACGGGAATGCGCGTGGAAAGAGAAGAAAGGAAAGAAAAGATTTCCGAGTAATTCACAACGTTTCCGGGAAGGACGAGAATCCTGACGATGAGGCCCTTCATCTTCTCTTCGTTGAAGGGTCCTACCTGCCTGAACATTTCAATCGTTGCTTTTTGGACCACCGACCAGTAATCCGGTGTTTTTGAATACCTCAGGGATGCTTCGTCGCTTGAATACCTTATATCGGAAAGATAGATGTCCACGATGCCCTCCAGAAGTTTGAGTATCTCTGGATCTTCGTATCCGCTGGTGTTGTAGACCACGGGAAGTTCCAGTCCTCTTTCGATGGCAATCTTCAAGGCCGATACTATGAACGGCAGGTGTGGTGTGGGAGTGACAAGGTTCAACGTTTTTGCACCGTGCCTTTGAAGGACAAGAAAGATCTCCGCGAGGTCTTCCACTTCGATCTCTGTTCCGATGCCGTTCTGACTGAATCCCATGTTCTGGCAGTACACACACTTCATGTTGCACCCGCTGAAGAACACCGTACCAGCACCCGTCTTTCCAGAGATGGGAGGCTCTTCCCCAAAGTGAAGGACAGCGTTCGAGAGTTTTGGGAAAGCGTTGAGCCTGCAAAAGCCGACTTCCCTGTATCTGTTGACTCTGCATTTTCTGGGACAGAGCTGGCATTCTTTCAGGTTTTCCCAGAGGATGTTTTCAATCTTCTCGATCCTTTTCAACTTCTCCCGGAACATATTCGATCTTTGCTCCCAATTTTTTGAATTTCTCCACAACGTTTTCGTAACCCCTGAATATGTGTTCAACGTTGTTTATCTCCGTGGAACCTTCCGCGATGATACCTGCTATGAGAAGGGCGGCTGTTGCCCTCAGATCTGTTCCCTCAACAGGAGCTCCACTGAGTTTTTCCACACCTCTCACTATGGCGACGTTTCCGGATACCTCTATGTCCGCTCCCATTCTTTTCAGTTCATCAACGTGCAGAAATCTTGTTTTGAACACGTTCTCGGTGATGACTGAAACTCCCTTCGCCACAGAAAGGTACACCATCATCTGGGGCTGAAGATCGGTGGGAAAGCCCGGGTAGGGATTCGTTGTGATGTCCACCGGGTCTGGCCTTTCTTTCATCTTTATCTCTATGGAATCCTGGAAGATCTTCAAGGTAGCACCCGTTTGTTCGAGTTTTTCAAGAAAGTTCGTGAGATGCTCGGGTTTCAGGTTTTTTACCAGTCCTTCTCCTTTGCTTGCTGCGATGGCGATCAGGTATGTTCCCGCTTCTATTCTATCCGGGATGATTCTGTATCGTGTTCCTCTCATCTTCCTGACGCCGAATATTTCTACACGACTGGTACCGGCTCCCTTCACGTTTCCTCCCATCGCGTTGAGAAAATTCTGAAGATCGACGATCTCTGGTTCCATGGCGGCGTTCTCGATGACAACGTGCGATCCATTCAGAAGGGATGCGGTTGTCATGAGGTGTTCCGTTGCTCCAACGCTTGGAAACGGAAGTGTGATCGTAACGTCCTTTACCTTTTTCTCGAGAACGGCTTCGACAAAACCGTGCTCCACTTTTATGGAAAAACCAAGTTTTCTAAGACCTTCCAGATGAAAGTCAACGGGCCTCACACCGATGGAACATCCACCGGGCAAAGCAACCCTTGCTCCTCCTGTTCTCGCGGCTATCGGTCCGAGTACGTTGAAAGACGCTCGCATCTTTCTGACCAGTTCATATGGTACCTCCTGAGATATATCTTTAACCCTTTTTATGATGAGATTGTTGCCATTGAACATGACTTCGAAACCTATTGAGGTCAGAATGTCCTTCATGACAAAAACGTCCTGGAGTTTTGGAACGTTTTCAAGAACAATTTCTTCATCGCACAAAATGGATGCCGCCATTATGGGCAAAGCAGCATTCTTGGATCCAGATATCTCCACTTCGCCTCTGAGGACAGTTTCTCCTCGAACCAGAAATTTCCCCAATTACGACACCGCCTTCTCAAGTTCAGAAAGTACTTTTTCCAGATCCATGAAGTCTTCTGGGTAACTCTTAAAAGCGATCTTATGTTCTGCCGGTATACCTTTGATGGAGTTTTCGATTCTTTCTGCTATCTTCGGTGCCACACTCTTTGACACATCGACAACGAAGAGTGCGAAGATATCCTCCGAGTACCTTCCAACGCTGTCGAGCGGCACTCTCACACATTCTTTCAGGACTTTCCCCACTTTCATGAGAGTACTTTCCTTATCTGTGTCAGAAGGTTGCACTTTCACGAAGAAGATCGTGTACGGTGTGTTCTCTTCGAATGATCTCTGGTGCTGGTAGGAAAGGAGTCTCAGGAAGTGATCTTTTGAATAGACCCTTGTCAGAGGATCGATCATCTTCTTGGTTCCAAGTTTCTCGAAGAAGTCATCGAAAACCTGAAACTGTTTCTTCAACACCTCGTTGTACTCCTCGATGAGCGATTCCAGTTCTTTTTCTCTCTCCTGACATTGCCTGAGTTTTTTTTCGAGTTCTTCGATCTTCTTCAAAAGTTCTGCAGTATCACTCACGCTGAACACCCCCAACTGGCTTCTTCAGAGATATTATATACTGTAGATGTTCTTAGCGATATTCTACCATGGAGAGCCGACAAAGAGGTGGGACGATGGTTGTCGATTACAAAGACCTGGAAAACTTTACAACGTGCCCCAGGAAGTTCTATCTGAGCAGAGGGCAAGAACCTTTTTACTCTAGCACGTTTGAGGACCTTCTGTTCGTGGGATTTTCTCTGGAAAATCCCGTTGTCGAAGCTGAGGTTGAAGGCATGAAATTGATCGCAAGGCCTGATCTGGTTGTGAAGGAGCAGGGTGGATGGAAGATCGTGCTGAAGAAACGAGCAAAAAAGTTCAAGGAAAAATATGCTCTGGAAGCCGCTTATCATGCTTTCGTGTTCACAAGAGCCGGTCTTGCTGTCAGCGGGGTTGAGATTCTATCGGATAGTTTCTCACGGAGGATGGAAAACTGGAGAAACCTGGTGCCCGTCGTTGAAAATATCTTACTGGAGATGAGGGAAATTTCGGAAGATCCCGACCCAAAGGTTGGAAGGCACTGCAGGTACTGTGATTTTCTGGAAGATTGTGAGAAAAAGTTGCTCGAAAGAAAAAGCCTGTTGCTCGTGAACGGTATCGGTGAGGAGACAAGAAGGATTCTTTATGAGATGGGAATAGAGACCATTGAAGATCTTTCAAACGCCGATCAGAGGGCTATGGAGAAGATCTTTGGAAAAGAGAAGGGAAGAAGGTTCATACTGGCAGCACGTGCCTTCCTTGAAGATCGGGTCATAGTGATAGAGCCGCCTGAAAGACTTCCGGAGGGAATAGTGGTGGATATAGAGTACTATCCAGCTGAGGAAAGGGATTTTCTGTATGGGTTTTTGATAGATGATGAATACAGATACTTTCTGTTCGATGAGGAGAAGGACAAACTGGTCGAGTTTTTGAATTCTCTGGACAGCAGTTCAAGGTTCTACCATTACCATGGTCCCGAGAAGCGAAAAATCCTGAGAATGGTTAATAAATTCACCTTTCTCGATGTCTTCTCCATTTTGAAGCGCCACTTTGTCTTCCCCGTTATGTCTTACTCTCTCAAGAGAATAGCCAGATATCTCGGCTATGAGTGGAGAGTCCCTCTGAACGGTTATGAAATAATCTCTCTCTACGAAACCTGGCGGAAGACAAGGGATGCGGAAATACTCAAGCAAATGATTCTCTACAACGAGGACGATGTGAGAGCAACGAAAAGAGTTCTGGACTTCATGAGATCTCACTCCTCTTTTTCATAAGGAACACCATCGGCGGCAGGTGGTCTTGTCCTTCCGATCAGTCCCGCCACAACCACGAGGGTGACAACGAATGGAAAGAGGTTGAAGAGGGGTTTTACAGTTGCCGGCACGTTGAGCAAAGGACTGCTTTGAAGCTGATTGGCAAGAGCCTCGGACATACCGAAGAGAAGACATGCCCACATGGCACCGACGGGATTCCAGTTACCGAGTATCATGGCGGCCAGGGCGATGAACCCTCTTCCCCCCGTCATGAGTTCTCTGAAGTTTCCCACTTCGCCTATGGAGAGGAAAGCACCGCCCATGGAGGCCAGGGCACCACTCATGAGTACACCGAAGTACCTGATCTTGAAGACGTCAACACCGAGTGTGTCCGCTGCTTCCGGGTTTTCTCCAACTGCCCTCATTCTCAAGCCAAGGGGTGTCTTGTATATCAGAAACCATGCGAAGGCAACCAGAGCGAAGGCAAGAAGGACAATGGGACTGATCGTGCCGATTGCTTCTCCGAGAAACGGAACGCTCGAAACCCCAGGTATGCTTATTTCGTTGATCCTGCCAACGTAGGGTGTTTGCCCGGGCTGGCCAAAGATCGGCTCCATGAGGAAACCCGTCAATCCCTGTGCCACGAGGATGAGTGCCGTTGCACTCACTATTTGATTCCCTCTCCACTTAATACTGGCCCAGGCATGGAACCAGGAAAAACCAACACCGATTGGAATGGATAGCAAAAAACCCAGCCAGACGTTTCCAGTGTAGTAAGTGATGACCACGGAAGAGAAAGCTCCCAGCAGCATGATACCTTCCAGGGCGATGTTCACAACTCCGGTGATTTCACTGAACACTCCTCCAAGTGAAGCAAAGAGGAGGGGGGTTGATGCGGTGAGTGTGAGTTTGTAGAAGAGAGGGTTTGTGAATATATTCCAGAGAACTTCCAGAATTTTCATCTTCTCACCTTCCTGGCTCTGAGGAGAGTTTTGACGATTCTATCGGCGGCGACAAGGAATATCACGATTCCCTGTATGATCGTTACGATGTGTTTTGGAACGCCCACAAACTGCATGTTGCTGGAACCCGTCCTGAGTGAAGCAATCAGGAAAGAGGCGAAAATGATTCCTATCGGATGATTCTGACCGATCAGGGCGATCGATATACCGTCGAAGCCTTTTCCCCCCGAGAGGGTTCCGAGGAATCGATGATGAAGCCCCATGACCTCAAGGGCTCCTGCAAGTCCGGCCAGTGCACCGCTTATTGCCATGGACATAACGATATTCTTCGAAATGCTTATTCCACCGTATTCAGCAGCGTATGGGTTGAATCCGGTCGCTTTCACTTCGTAACCGGTCCTGGTTTTTTCAAGGACGATGTATATGACAACGGCTGTGATGATCGAAATCACAATACCTGATGTCATCTCGAGTGCCCCAACGGTGACGATGGGAGGAAGTTTTGCAGAAGGAGCGATCTCCGGACTTTTCGGTGTACCGGAACCAACAGCCAGTGGTCCTGTGATGAGATAAGAAGAGATGTAAGTGGCTATCCAGTTCAGCATTATGGTGGTGACAACTTCATGGGCACCCGTCTTTGCCTTCAGATATCCTGCTATGGACGCCCACACTGCTCCGCCCAGCATTCCAGCGATCATCGTCAATGGAATGGCAAGTGATGGTGGAACACCCCTCATGTTCATTCCAACCACCGTAGCAAGGATGGCGCCCATTATCATCTGACCCTCTGCTCCTATGTTGAAGATGCCTGCCCTGAAACCGAATCCAACCGCAAGTCCAGTCAGTATCAGCGGAGTGGTCTTTATGATCGTGTCTGCAAGGGCCTGAAGATTTCCAAAAGCCCCTTCGATCATAGCTTTGTAGGCTATCACAGGATTTTGTCCTATTAAAACGATCACAACGGCCGCAATCAGAAGAGCTATGACAACCGAGAAGAACGGGACAAGAAATGCCCAGATTCTTCCTTTCATTTCCTGATCTCCTCCAGTCTGTGCCCCGCCATCATCAAACCAACTTCTTCTCTGGTCGTTTCCTCCGGCCTTACCTCACCCATTATCTGACCTTCGTACATCACAAGGATTCGGTCACTCAGGGAAAAGATCTCGTCCAGTTCCATGGAGATGAGAAGGATTCCAACGCCTCTGTCCCGCATAGATACGAGTGTTTTATGGATGAACTCTATAGCTCCCACATCGAGTCCCCGTGTCGGCTGAGCCACTACGAGGAGTTCTGGTGAGAAACTCAGTTCACGGGCAACTATTATCTTTTGCTGATTGCCCCCTGAAAAACTTCCGGCGAGAAGTTCGATGTTCCTTGGCCTTATATCGAACTCCTCGAAGAGTTTTCTGGAAAAAGACTTTATTTCTCTGAAGTTGAGGAAACCGTTCTTTACAAAGGGTTCTATCATGTGCCTTCCGAGGATGGTGTTGAAGTAGGCGGGGAAGTCAACTATGAGGCCTCTTTTCAAACGATCTTCGGGAACGTGATAGATACCAAGGTCTCTCAGACGTTTTGGATCGTATCCTGTTATGTCTTTTCCTTTGAAAAGCACCTTTCCCTTTTCCACTCTCCTCAAACCGGTGATTGCTTCTACCAGTTCAGACTGGCCGTTGCCAGCAACACCCGCTATGCCCACTATTTCTCCTTTTTTCACCTCGAGCGAGATACCTTTCACCGCATCAAGACCCCGGTTATCCTTGACCCACAGATCTTTCACTTCAAGGAGGGTCTCTCCAGGCTTTTTCGGTTTTTTCTCAACGGTCAGAACCACATCCCTTCCCACCATGAGTCTTGCTATTTCCTGGGGGGTCGTCTGAGAGGTGATGAGATTTCCGGTTACTTTTCCCTGTCTCATCACGGTGATTCTGTCGGAGATGGCCATGACTTCGTTCAGTTTATGTGAAATGAAGATGATCGTTTTTCCATTTTTCTTCAACCTTCTCAGAATGTCGAACAGTTCTTCTGTTTCCTGTGGCGTCAGGACCGCTGTTGGCTCGTCGAGGATGAGGATGTCCGCACCTCTGTAGAGGGTTTTTATGATCTCCACTCTCTGTTGCAGACCGACAGGCATGTCTTCTATTTTCATGTCGACATCCACCATGAGACCGTACTCTTCTGAAAGTTTCTTCACTTCATTCCTTGCCTTTTTCCTGTCCAGAATCAATCCTTTTTTTGGTTCCATGCCGATTATCACGTTTTCGTAGGCGGTCAGGTTCTCCACCAGCATGAAATGCTGATGCACCATGCCTATTCCGTGTTTTATGGCATCTGCAGGTCCGGAGAACTCCACCTTCGTCCCGTTTATGTATATCTCTCCTTCATCGGGTTTCAAAAGGCCGTAGAGTTGTTTCATCAGAGTGGTCTTTCCCGCCCCGTTTTCACCCACGATGGCATGTATCTCTCCCTTTTCCACGAAGAGATCAACATGGTTGTTCGCCAGAACCCCGGGAAATCTTTTGACGATACCTTTCATCACAACCGCGTATTCCACCGAATCACCCCTGAGAAATGGAGGGGGAACACCCCCTCCTCAGAACGGGAATTCTATCTTTGGTACCTCGAATGCGTCGAGTTCCTCCTGTGTTTCAGGAACCTTGAGCGTACCTTCTTTCATAAGTTTTTCGAGGTACAGAAGCTCCGCTATGACTCTGTTTGGCACGATCCCCTTCGTGTACTTCATCGGACTTATTCCAACTGCGTCCTCAGAGATACCAAGGACCCTGTGTCCACCTTCGAACGTTCCTTCGTAGGCCCAGACAACACCGTAGTAAGCGGCAACATCGACCCTCTTCATCGCACTCGCAAGAACGGCACCGGGGGCCATGTAATCCTGATCCATATCAACACCTATGGCGAAGAAGCCTTTTTTGTTCTCCACGTAGTAATCTATCAGATCGACAAGATCGCTGGATCCAGCAAGAGAAGAAAATTTCTCTCTGGCGGCTTCTATGACGCCGTTTCCACAGGCACCGGAGGCATGGAACACGATGTCAGCACCCTCTGCGAACTGTGACATGGCAAGGTCCTTGCCCTTCTTGGGATCTTCGAAGTCCTGTGTGTAACCTCTCAATATCTTCACGTTTTTCCTGTGGAGGACAGAGTAGGTCTTTATTCCCGCTTCGTACCCGTACCTGAACCTTTCCACGGGTGGGATGGGGATGCCTCCAACGAAGCCAACTGTTCCCGTCTGTGTCATGGCGGCTGCAACGTATCCAACGAGGAAAGCGGCTTCCTGTTCCTTGAACGTGAAGGTGATCACGTTGGGAAGGATCTGTCCCTCAGGTGGTGTGATGTCGATTCCCACAAAGTACGTGTCCGGATACTGCTTTGCAACCTTGAAGAGGGCATCCGTCATCATGAAACCCACCGCGAAGACCAAGTCTGCTTCTTCTGCTGCCTTGCTGAGGTTTGGAACGTAGTCAGATTGTTCGTAGGACTGTATAACCTTTGCTTCGATTCCCAGTTCATCTGCTGCCTTCTTTATACCCGCCCAGGTTCCATCGTTGAAGGACTTGTCGCCGAGGCCACCGACGTCCGTCACCATGACAACTTTGAACCCAAACAACGCGATAGCAAATACCAGAAAAGCCACCATGAAAACCTTCCTCATGGTTTCACCCTCCCTTTAACAAGATTTCTGTACAGTATGATTGTGGAAAAAGCGATCAAAAGTATCTCCATGTGGAAAGTGTGTGCGGCAGAGGTTTCAAAAGATATCGGAAAGATCCCACTTTCCACGAACACTTCCAGGTGTTTCCAGTTGATCGCAGTTGAGAGAGCGGCAAACAGAGTTGCTCCGGCCGGTATCAGAACGTACTTTCCCCCCAAAAGTGCGGAAAAGAACAACAGAAAGAACCAGAAGATTTCCTTCAACCCGGAGATCGTCTGGTAGGGTTTCAGCGAGGGGTTTTTCTTCTCTCCGGTGAAAGAAAAAGTTACGTCGGTTATCAGTGGATACCTGTCTAGAGAGGCTTTCAGATCCTTTTCAAGATCCTCCACGAACCTGTTTGAGGTGTACGCCGAGATTTTCTTCACCAGATGTTCCAGGCTTTCAAGCGCATTTCTGTAACGCCTGTATCTGGACTTTTCCTTTGAGAGGTAGTCCTCCAGACTGGTGTTCATCTCTCTTGCGATTTCCAGGCGCCTTTCGAAATTTGAGGTGGAGAAGAATTGAGATCGTTCGTCGATCAGAAGAAAGATGCCGTTCGGGGTTGGCTCGAATTCCTTTAAAGCACCTTCTTTCAAAAACTTTTCTGGAGCAAGACTAAGGTGTTCCACAAGCTGCTTTGTGTGCTCTTTGCTTGCGAGTGACACCGCTGACATTTCCCTGAGCATCTCCTTCACCCTGGAGTTGCTACCTTCAAAAACTTCCGATTTCAACTGATCGTAGTAGGGAGACCTTTCGAACTCTCTGTCCATTCCAAGTTCACGAACGAAGATGTATGATGGAACAAACAGGAGTATCATGAAAACGATGGTGAACAAGGTGTATCCATACTTTCTCTTTCTGATGAGCAAAAGATTGAAGAAGATGAAAGCAAAGACCAGAACGCTTGAAAAGAGCATATTTTCAATCGTGTTCAGATGAACTGTGTTTGAACCCCATACAAACAGAATCTCGGAGGAGAGAATCAGCTGAAGGATCAGCTGATAATTCCTTCTAAAGGCAATCAAAAGGAAACCATAAATAAGGTATCTGATCCACAGAAGACGAATCTTTTTGGGGGTGGTTTTTTCAAAAAGGTCTGCGATGTTGTTTTGAATGATGGAGATTCTGTTTTCTATCTCTTTCCACAGAAGACTGGCACTTCTGTTCACGTTTCTTCTGTACTCGGATTGATCTTTCGAAATGAGAACAGCATCGATTGCGCTTTTTACCTTCTCTTCGAGATCTTCCGGAAGAAGCGCGAGGATATCCTGTGGTACGTCTTGTTTCACCTCAAAGGAAAATCCCAAGTTTTTGATTTCAAGATCGAGTTTGACGGGGGGAGGAGTGCTTGTGCCACCGGTGTAGTAGGCCAGGATCCATCTCAGCAGGTTCAGAGCGTTTGACCGAACGTACATCTTGTAATCACCGAAAAAGGAATTGAACGAAGGAGAGTTCTTCAAAGTGCTTTTGGAAGGCTCAGATCCGGACATTTCAGACTGAAGGAAAGCGAGAAAAAGAGCGTTTGCCAGTTTTTTCTCCCAGCTCTTTTCCTTCCAGTTCTGGTACATTACGAAGAGGTAATCTCCTGCCGTCTTTGCAAACTCTGTCTTCTCCACACCACCAGCAAGAAGTCTTCGAAAGAACCTGTACTTTTGAAGCTGGAGGAGATTTTCATGGACGAACCTCACAAACGGATCCTGATAGGAACCGCTTCTGTGTTCATCTAGCATCTGTTTGTACATCGAAACAACTTTCTCCACGTCGAGAGAAAAGGCAAGGAGAGGAATGATTATCAAAATCAGAACGATCTTTTTCATCCTCTCAGCTCCCTAATCGGGATTATACCAGACAGGATTATAATGTTTAGAGGGGGTGAAAAAATGAGACAGATTCCAAAAGAGGTAATAGAGGAAGTGGAAAGACTGCGCGAGGAAATAGAATACCACAACTACAGATATTACGTTTTGAACGACCCAGTTATAACCGATGAGGAATACGATAGATTGATGAGAAGACTCATAGAACTGGAAAGAATGTACCCAGAACTGGTTACTCCAGACTCGCCGACTCAGAGGGTCGGGGGGAAGGTTCTCGAGGGATTCAAAACCGTCAAACACTCCGTACCCATGTTGAGTCTGGACAACACCTACAACGAAGAGGAGATCATTGAGTTCGACAAACGTGTCAAGAAGACGCTTCAGGAGTCGGAAGTGGAATACGTTGCCGAACTGAAGATAGACGGTGTTTCGATCGCTCTCAGGTACGAAAACGGTCGCTTCGTTCTGGGAGCAACGCGTGGGGACGGAGTGGAGGGTGAAGACGTTTCCGAGAATGTGAAAACCATTCGAAGTGTTCCACTGAGGTTGAGAAAACCCCTCACCATTGAGGTGAGAGGGGAGATTTACATGCCGGTGGATGAGTTCAAAAGACTGAACGAGGAGAGAGAAGAAGAAGGACTTCCTCCCTTTGCCAACCCAAGAAACGCGGCGGCGGGGACTCTCCGTCAGCTGAACACCGCTCTCGTGGCTTCGAGAAGACTCGATTCTTTCATCTATTACGTTGTTCATCCCGAAAATTACGGCCTCAAAACTCAGTGGGAAGCGCTCCAGTTTTTGAAAGAGATAGGATTTAAAGTGAACCCGCATTCAAGACTGTGCAAGAACATACAGGAGGTGATCGAGTACTGGAGAGAGTGGAAAGAAAGAAAGAGGGAACTGGACTACTGGGTTGATGGAGTTGTGGTGAAGGTGAACAGGTTCGATTTCCAGAAAGTTCTGGGGGAGACTTCCAAGGCACCAAGGTGGGCGATCGCTTTCAAATTCCCTGCGGAGCAGGCCAGAACGAGGATCCTCGATGTCACGATACAGGTTGGTCGAACGGGTGTTCTGACACCGGTGGCAGAACTCGAACCCGTCCAACTTGCAGGAACTATCGTGAAAAGGGCCTCCCTTCACAATTTCGAGTATATAAGAGAAAAGGACATACGAATAGGTGACTACGTATTCGTTGAAAAGGCAGGGGGAATCATTCCCCAAATAGTGAAATCAATACCAGAGTTGCGAACTGGCAGCGAAAAGGAGATAAAGCCTCCCCAGAGTTGTCCGGTTTGTGGTGGAAAAGTGGGAAAACTCTCTCCTGATGAGGTTGCAATCAGATGTCTGAATCCTCACTGCCCGGCGAAGCTGAAGAGGGCACTGAGGACGTTTGTGTCCCGGGAGGCGCTGGATATCGAAGGGCTTGGTGAAAAGATCATAGACAGACTGGTGGATTCAGGTCTGGTTAAGGACATAGCGGACATCTTCTATCTCACACCCTTTGATCTTGCCCAGCTTGGCCCCGGTATTGGCCAGAGAACGATCGCGAAGATTCTGCAGGAGATAGAAGAAGCAAAGAAAAGACCCCTGCACAAGCTCATAACCGGTCTTGGAATACCGATGGTGGGGCAAAAAACGGCGAAGATTCTTGCAGAACACTTCAAATCTCTTGAAGCAATAGCCGAGGCTTCCTACGAAACGTTGAAGGACATTCCAGGAATCGGACCGGAAATAGCAAGGAGCATTGTAGAGTACTTCAGAAATCCGAAGACAAGGGAGATTATAGAAAAACTGAAAAAGGCAGGGGTGAAACTTGAAGAGAAAACCGTAAAGTACGATGTGCTGAAAGGACTGACGTTTGCCGTGACCGGCACGCTGAAAAACTTCACAAGAGAGGAGATCATCGAATTTCTGGAGAGACTGGGAGCCAGAGTGGTCAACTCGGTGAGTAAGAACACCGACTATCTCATCGTTGGGGAAAATCCAGGTTCCAAGTACGAAAAGGCAAAGGCGTTGAAGGTGAAGACGATGAGCGAGGAAGAGTTTCTGAGATTTGTGGAAAATAGAGCAAAACTGAAAGGTTACAACTTCGATGAGATCATGAGGGGATGGAAAGAATGGAGCTGATATTTGAAGGGAAACCCGCAAAAAGCTTCTGTTTCTCCCTGGTTTTTGGTGCTGGGTGGAGAAACGAACCCCCACACCTGAAAAACTCTCTTTCGAGGATGCTGGAAGAGTTGACAAAAACCGTGAAAGAGAAGGTTCCGGAGTACTTCGAGGTGTCCAGGCACATCGATGCGGAATTTTCAGAGCTCAGGATATGGGGAACTTCAGACGATGTGGAGGTCCTGCTGGATGCTGTTCAGAGTGTTCTTCTTCCACATCAGACGCTTCTGGAGCTGGGAGGAGGGGTTTTGTTTGGAGTTGCGGCCGGTGCTATAAAATCGGAAGTGTTGAAAGAAATGGAGAAGATGAAAGTCCCAAAATCGCCGAAGAATCCGAAACTGTACATCAAACCAAGAAACTTCTTCAAAACCTTTGATCTGAGCAGAATTGAAGAGTTGTTTCTCTACAGCCTGCTGAAGGAATCTTCTCAGGAAATTTACCTTGAACTCTCCCCTTTTGGAGACAGAATACACTACGGCAAGAACTTTCGATTACCACCTCTTCATGCGATTCCTGAGAACAGGAAGAAATTCGTGGCTTTGATAGCCAGAAAAGTGGAGACAACCTGTGGAACTGTGGATTTACTCGTCAAACTGAACATATTCAGGAAAGAAAGAGTCTTGATAAGGGAACTTTTCGAGAAGATTCAGGATATGGATCTTCTGAAAAAACTCGATGTGATAGAAAAGATGTTCAGGAGGGTTTTGAGTTGAACATAAAGAGTGCAGAATTTGTTGATCGTGTGAAGATCTTTGTGAAAGCAGGAGACGGCGGAAACGGTTGTGTGAGTTTCAGAAGGGAAAAATATGTCCCAAAGGGCGGGCCCGACGGTGGTGATGGAGGAGACGGAGGATTTGTGTTCCTCAGGGCCAATCCCTCTCTTTCAACGCTGATCGAGTTTGTGAATAAAAGAAAATTTTTTGCAGAAAATGGGAAGCACGGTATGGGAAAGAAGATGAAGGGAAGAAACGGAAGAGATCTTTACATAGATGTTCCGGTTGGAACGGTGGTAAAGGATGCCTCCACCGGTCAGATCATTGCAGACCTGGACGAACCTGGAAAGGTAGTGTGTGTCGCACGCGGAGGCAGAGGAGGAAGGGGAAATGCTCACTTTTCGACTCCCACAAGACAGGCTCCTTTGATCGCAGAAAAGGGTGAAAAGGGTGAAGCCAGGTGGCTGGAACTTGAACTCAAGATCTTGGCGGATGTGGGGCTTGTGGGGTATCCGAACGTTGGAAAATCTTCTCTGATAGCACGCATCAGCAACGCAAGACCGAAGATAGCAAACTACCCCTTCACCACACTTGTTCCCAACCTGGGGGTTGTCAAATACGGTGATTTCAGTTTCGTGGTCGCTGACATTCCCGGCCTCATCGAGGGAGCGAGCGAAGGAGTAGGCCTCGGAAACGTCTTTTTGAGGCATGTTGAAAGGTGTTTTGTGATAGTTCACATGCTCGATGTGAGTGGCTTTGAAAGGGAAGATCCAGCAAGAGACTATTTCATCATAAGAGAGGAGATGAAGAAGTACTCTCCGTTCCTCCTGGAAAAGCCAGAGATAGTGGTCGCAAACAAGATAGATCTTCTGGAAAGAGAAAAACTTCCCCAGAGAATAAAGGAGATCGAAAGTTCAATAGGAAAGGAAGTTATTCCGATTTCTGCCGTAACGGGCGAAGGAGTTGATCTTCTCCTTGACAGGGTGGCTTCCATAGTTCGAAAGGAGAGAATAGAGAGGGAAGAGAGAAAAGAAAAGAAAGATCACCCAATGGAAAAACCTGCTCCCGTTTGGAGAAAACTTCCTGAGAGATTTGAAGTAGAGGTTGTGAAGGAAGAAGACGGACAATGGGTGGTCGAAGGAGAAGGCCTCAGGGTGTGGATGGAAAGGTTTGATCTGAACCAGAGAGATGCAAGGCTTCTGATTCTTCAGATTCTTGAGAAAAACGGCCTGGAAGAGAAACTGAAAGAGGCAGGGGTGAAAGAAGGGGATGTTGTCAGGATCGGAAATTTCGAGTTCGAGTACAGGGAGTAAGGTGGGAATATTCGGTGGAGCCTTCGATCCTGTGCATGTCGGTCATATTATTGTGTGTCTGTACACTCTGGAGATCCTGGAACTGGACAGACTGGTCGTGGTTCCCGCTTACAATCCTCCCCACAAAAAAACGTCCATTCCCTTTGAAAAGAGGTTCGAATGGCTGAAGAAAGTCTTCGGTGGCATCGAAAAGATAGAAGTGAGCGATTATGAAAGGCAGCGGGGAGGTGTTTCGTACTCGATCTTCACCATAGAGCATTTTTCCAATCTGTACAAGACCAAACCATTCTTCATCGTCGGAGAGGACGCTCTGTCTTATTTCGAGAAGTGGTACAGGTACCGCGATATCCTCGAAAAGGCGAACCTGGTTGTTTATCCGCGTTACTGTGGGAAGCCTTATCATGAACATGCCAGAAAAGTGCTGGGGGATCTGAGCAAGATCATCTTCCTGGATATGCCCATAATTCAGATCTCCTCCACTGAGATTCGAAAAAGAGCACTTGCCGGAAAGACTTTGAAGGGATTTGTCCCGGAGGAAATCAGGGAAGAGGTGGAGGCCTTCTATGGTCAAAGTGGGACTTGCACCGATGGCGGGATACACTGACAGGGCTTTCCGTACGGTGTGCTTTAAATGGGGAGCAGATTTTGCGTTCTCTGAAATGGTGAGTGCAAAGGGTTTTCTCATGAATTCGGAGAAAACAAGAGAACTGCTTCCCTCTCCTGAGGAAAAGAACGTGGCCGTTCAGATATTTGGAAGCGATCCTGAGGAGCTTTCCAGAGCAGCCGATGTGCTCTCTGATGAGTACCCATGGATAGATCTGAACGCAGGGTGTCCCGTGAGAAAGGTGGTTAAAAAGGGAGCAGGCGGTGGTCTTTTGAGGGATCTGGATCTTTTCAGGGCAGTTGTGAAAGAACTCAGAAAGCATGTGAAAGGAAAATTCACAGTTAAAACGCGTCTTGGCTGGAATGAAAATCAGATTTCGAAGATATACGAGATCCTTGTGGAAGAAGGTGTTGACGAAGTGTTCATTCACACAAGAACAGTTGCTCAGGCTTTCACTGGAAAAGCCGACTGGAAGAGCCTTTCTGTTCTGGACAAGAAAATTCCCACCTTCGTGAGTGGAGACATATTCTCTCCAGAGGATGCCAAACGGGCCCTCGAAGAAAGTGGTTGTCATGGGGTCCTTGTTGCCCGTGGTGCAATTGGAAGACCCTGGCTGTTCAAACAGATAAAGGACTTCCTAGAACGTGGGAAATATTCTGAACCTTCCACGGACGAGATTTTGAGGTCTTTTGAGATGCACCTGAGTCTTCTGGTGGAAGACAAGGGAGAGGAAAAAGCCATCAAAGAGATCAAAAAATTTGTAGCGGGATACACGAAAAATCTGAAAGGAGCGAGAAGATTCAGGGATGAGATGATGAAAATAAAAAATCTTCAAACTTTGAAAGAGATGTTTTATAATTTTCTCAGGGAGGTGTAAACATGTTCTCGGCAAAGGAGCTGTTGAGCATTGCTGTAAGGGTAGAAAAGGATGGGGAAGAATTCTACAGGAAGTTGGCGGAACGTTTCGAGAAACCAGATATAAAGGAGTTCTTCTCTTACATGGCCCGTCAGGAAGCAGAGCATGCCCGAACGTTTGAGAGCATAGGAGAAGAGCTGGGAGTAGATGAGGAAACGTACCTGAATCTCGAAGACGCAGAGGAGTATCTGAAGAGTTTCGTAGAAGGAAGGTTCTTCCCCGATGCTGCCACGATGGAAAAATATTTGAAAGAAAGATCCGTCGAGGAGGCGATCGATTTTTCCATATCTGTGGAAAAAGAGACCATAATCTTTTACTACGAAATCCTCGAACTTCTGAAAAACGAGAGAGCAAAGGATCTTGTCAGGAGCATAATAAATCAGGAAAAGCAACACGTGGTGAAACTCTTGAGGATAAAGGGGATGATCTCTTAGGATGCCTTTTTACAAATACGTTGCCGTGGAGGGGAGTGGAAAGAAAGTAACGGGGGTTATAGAAGCGGAAAACAAGTTGAAGGCGATCTCACTTCTCGCCGAAAGAGGTTTGATGGTCGTTCGTGTCGAAGAACGCAAGAGTCCTAAAAGGAGCACTCCATTCTTTCAGATCTCCATCAGCGAAATCGCCACCTTCTGTCGTCAGCTTTCCATAATGATATCGGCCGGTATAAGGATAAAAGAGGCGTTGAACATACTCGCTCGTCAGGAGGTCTTCTCGAAACGATTCAGAAAGATCATACTGGAAATAGCCATCAACGTGGAAACCGGTGATACTCTAGCCGATGCCTTTCGAAAGGTGGGGGTTTTCGACAACGTGTTGATCAGCATGTTGGAAGCAGGTGAAGAGGGGGGTGTCCTGGACAGAACCCTGAGGAGGGCAGCGGATTTCTACGAGAGTGTGAAGAGGCTCCAGGATGAAGTTAAATCCGCGATGGCCTATCCTCTTTTTGTCCTCTTCTTTGCCGTTGTGATCGTTCTTGTGATCAGTTTCTACATTCTTCCCAATCTCGTTCGAGCCTTTGGAACTTCTATTCCTTTATCACCCACGATCCAATCCCTTTTGAAGGTGAACGAATTCCTCAGTGAGAACTGGCCATGGTTTTCTGTCGTTATGGCGGGTGCTGTCTTTGGGTTCTTCGTCCTCATGAAATCAAGGTACGGAACTTACATAAAAGAGTACCTTTCTTTCCTGTTTCCTCCAGTCAGAAAGCTCAGACGAAACATGGGACTTGAGCGCTTCGCCAGAACTCTTGGAATCCTCGTGAGCAGTGGTGTGAGGATAACGGACGCGATCAGAATGGCAGCCCAGGCTTCCAACTCACCTTCTATCATAGGAAAGAGTGAGGAAATGGTGCAGAGAGTATCGGAAGGAAAGACGTTAAGAGATACATTTGCAGAGAGTGGTGTGTTTCCTCAACTCATTTACGAGATGATAGGGACAGGCGAAGAAACAGGAAAGGTCGACGAAGTGATGGAAAGGGTGGCAGATTTCTATGAGGACATCGTGCGAAACAGTGTGAAGCAACTGGTTTCACTGGTGGAGCCACTTTTGATAGCTGGAGTTGGCGGATTTGTGGCTTTTCTTGCGTATTCTATCTACACCACCGTCTTCCAGCTTCAAAGGAGCATTGGAGGATGAGTACAGTCGAAATCCTTGTGGTTCTTGCTGTTTCACTTATGATAATGGGCTTTTTCATCCCCATTCTCTGGAAAGAATCAGAAGAGGATGTTCAATCGATCGTTGTCAAGATAAAGGCCATGAAATCTCTAGAATTGGCTTCTAGAAATGGTATCCTAACAATAGTAGACACTGGAAGAATAACAGTTTACGATCCACTCAAAAAGGAAAAGACGGTCTATAGATTCCCGTTTTCTTTTCAATCTGAAGGATCAATCGATGGTGAAGACGTTACTTTCATGAACGGATTTGTATCGACGGCCGGCACGGTCTACGGTGAAGGATGGAGAATAACGGTTGAGCCTGTCACCGGAAGAATGAGGATATACAGGGGGAGATAGCTTGCAGATCTTCTACAACGATATCCTGGCGTTGAATCTGTGCTCTCACTGTGTGGAGATCGTTCGTGCCAGAAAACGGGGTTCAAAACTCAGAGTTCTAAAAAAAGTATCCAGTGTGGGGGACACTCTCGACGATGAAAAAAGAAAAGAAACCATTTCCAGCCTGATGAAAGGTATGGAGAAAGACCTTGAAGACATCGTAGTTGCGAACATGCCCATGGAGAACGTTCTGATCATGAGAATAAAGGTCCCACCATCTCTGAACAGGCAGAACGCTATTGAATATGCCACCATGGAGATATCCAGGAACCTCGGAATAGTTCCCGAACAGCTGATCGTTGCTCCCCTTGAAATACACGAGGGGGAAGGGTTGTTCTTCGTGTCGAAAGTGAATCAGGTGAAAGCGTTCGTTTCGGAGTTGATGGAAGCGGGCTTTCCTGAAACGGATGTGGTGATACCGGATGTTGTGAAGTACCTGGAATTCTTCGATTTTTATTTCAAGAGGCGCTTAAAGGGCATCACCGTTCTCGTTGTGGCTTCGTTTTTCAACGACTACTACTCCATTGTGGTTCTGAAAGACGATCATTATAGATCCTGCAGAATGGTCTTTTCTATCTTCTGGGATTACATGGACGTTGTGGCGGAAAACACAGGTATACAACCGAAAGAACTGTTCGAGGGAATGGTGGAGGTTTCTCTGGACTTTCTCCAGCCATACTTTGGAGATTTTCTTCTGGAGCTGGACAGAGAGGTGAAGATATCACTCGACGAGGTTTCGCTCGATATAGCGGATCAGTTCTTTTACATCATCGATCCACCGGTTTTCTTCCAGTCTTTCATGCAGGCCCTGCAGAAGTTCGAAGGCACGGTCTTGAAAGAAGGACCTGTTCCTTTCGTGAAGTCCAGTGTGTCGATGGGAGGACTGGGGCTGGTGTTGAGAGGGGGAAGGGAAATTGGAAAGGTTAAACATCTATCCGTATAAGAAACGTAAGGTGAAGTTAACCACCTTCGTTGTTCTTCTTGCTGTAATGCTGCTTCCACCTGTTTCGTTCAACGTTTACTTCAGATACGTCAAGGAACAGATGGTGGAAAATCTGGAAAACAGATACGCGGAGATCCTCAACGCGTATTCTGTGAACCTTTCCATCGACTCGTCCAAAAACCTGGAAGAGGTGTCCCGAATCGAGGACGTGCTGTTGAATCAGATAAGAACCCTGGAGTCTAAGGTGAATTCTTTGAATTCATATCTTGAAAAGAGAAAGAAATGGGAGGATTTTTCTGATTTGTTCACGGAGATTTTCAAAAAGCAAGGCAGGACGTTGAGTTATCTGAGCTTTTCTCCGGAGAGCGTGATCCTGGAGTTTTATGAGGTTTCCAGAGAAACTCAGGAGGTTTTGCCAGAGAGTTTTCTGAAGGACGGGAGAATAAATCTGAAACTTCTGTTCGAAGAGCATCTTCCAGAAGGATACACCATGAAAAAATACAGGCTGGAGTATGGGGTGGCGAAAAAATGAGAGGAATCAGCCGGAAGTTTGCCATCTGGTTTTCTGTTCTGACTCTCCTGGTACTGGTTTTTGGCCTGGTTGTTCCGGACTTTGTGATCTTCATGTCCAACACCAGAAAGGTTGAAAAAAGACTGGCAAACCTTGCACCCGCATACAGAATATTCCGTGAAAAACAAAAGGAGTACATGGAGGTTCTGAAAGCTATAGAGAGTACTCCTGATTTCGATGGCATGGTGGGAAACGGAGAGATCAGCGTGATAGAAGTAGAAACCCTTCTCAGAAACCTCATATCGACAAGGAAGGTGACGGTGAAACAGATGGTGATCGATGCAAATGAAGTGATACCTGTTGACTTTCTGGGACTGTCAATATCTCAGCCGAAGGTAAAGATCTCTCTGGATGTGGAAGAGGTGAAACGGTGAGTCGGCGAACGATTGTTTTACTGGTAGTGATGGGTGCAGTCTGGGTGGTGGCGTTCTTCTATCTCTTCAGAGGAAGTTCAGGTGTGACGACTATTCAGCAGGAAAATACGGTGGACTTTGTTTCTCTTGTGAGCAGGATACACATCGATCCAGATTTGAAAAAAATGGTGATTGAAAACACCCCTGAAGATCTGCCGAGGGTCTTCAGTCCTGTCAAACTTGCTTTTGGAAAAGAAGCGGCCGATACCCTCATAGTGACTCTTCCAGCGCTGAACTACAGTTTCCTTGGTTTCATCAAAACGGATGATGGTGTGAGGATCTTTCTTTCCGACGGCAAAAAGCGCTTTGAGATATCAGGAGAAAATCCTGTTTTTGAAAAGTACGTTGTCACCTACGTTTCCAGTTTAGGAGTACTGGTACTGGATGTTGAAAATGGAAGATTTTTTTCAATAAGGTGAAAAGGGGTGTTGACCATGAAAAAAGCTCTTCTTATACTTTTCTTTCTAATCGTCGGGACGCTGTTTTCCGTTGAACTTGTGGGAGTGCTGCCGCGGATAGAGGAGGATCAGGTGCTCATAGAGGTCCAGACTTCCTCCCCCGTGGAGGATGTCTCAGCAGAGATGAATTCTTCCAGGACCGTGTTCTCTGTGTTTCTGAAAGGAGTCCAAATGAAGATAAGCAGGTTCATGGTTCCAGTTGGCGTCGGTCCCGTCGAAGGTGTCCGTGTTGTGAATGTTGGAAACGGTGTTATGGTATCTGCGAGTTTATTGGTTCCTTTCCCGGGAAATTATGAAGTAGAGGGAAACAAAGTGATCATGAAATTTCCAAGAAGCAAAGAAAGAATAGACGTGTCCTTTGAGAACATGCCCTTTGAAGACATGGTGAAGTATCTTGCTGAAAGGTTGGACCTCAACGTGATAGTTTCGGAAAGCGTGAAAAACGCAACGACGAGTCTGAAACTGAACAACGTAACACCGGAGGATGCCTTGAGAGATCTTCTTGTGACCTTTGGGGAAGTTGCCTACGCTTACTTCCCCGATGGAACGATGTTCATAGGAAAGTACGAAGAGGTTTCTGGAAGGTTTCAGAGGTTTTGGGGGATATACAGAGTGGAAAACCAGAGCGTGGCAGACAGAATAAAGAGCCTAATTTCACAGGAGGCCATGATAGACTACCTTCCATCGAAATCAGTACTCTTTGTCTACGGAACATCAGAAGAGCACGATCTTGTGGCGAGTCTTCTTTCCGTCTCTCCTCCTCTTCAGCAGAAAGAAGTCTCCTTCTCGGTGGAGGTAAATAAGGTAGAAGAACTCCTGTCTGCACTGAAAAACGTCTATCAATTCGAATATCATCTTCTGAAACCTGTGTCCAGAGTGATTCTTGTGGGAGATTCGGAGACCATCGCGAAGGTTGAAAGGTACCTGAAGATCCTGGAAACTGGCGTGGAACAGAACGAGCCTCAAACCGTTCCCACGAAGAAATTCGTTTTTTACGCTTATGATCCAGAGACTGCAGCCAGTTTGATCAGGTTGATTCTTGGAATAGATGCTCAGGCCTACGAAGAGATGAACCTTGTCATCTGTCAGGTGCCTGTGGATAGAGAAAAAGATCTGGTGGACTTTATAGCACAGAACAACCTGGAACTTGGCACCACGTACTACTTCGATGTGAAAAAGAGCGAAGAGAGTTTCTTGAAAGAAGCGCTTCAGTTTCTCGGCGTTCCCGATTCTAGAATGAAACTTCTCAACATCGATGGAGAGAATGTGAAGGTGTCTCTTTCTGTTCCCAAAAGTGTGTATGAGAAGATCTCTCCTGTTCTGGAAAAACTCCTGAAACTCAGAAGGAAAAACTTCACCGCGAGAACTTTTGAGTTGAAGCAAGATGTTCAATCGGAACTGCTCGAGGCTGTCTCAAGAATGTACGGTGTCTCGGTGAACAAAGTGGGAAGGTTCGTCTTCATCGAAGGACCTCTGGGTTCTGTCGATAGCGCTGTGGAGTATCTGAACAAACTTCAGACCAGACACACTCAATTTTTGAGGATTTCTTTGAAGGAAGAAAGTCTGGAGGATTTGAAAAAGTTTGTCTCGGCAAAGTACAATGTGGAGATCGACTACTTCTCTGCATTGAAAATGCTCATGCTCAGCGGTTCGGATGAAAAGAAGCTTCAGGAAGCAGCCGAAGAACTGAAAGCCATCGTTTCGGAAGAGAAAACGGTGCGGTTTGTGAAAAAAGTTGAAACCGTTCCTCTCGACAGGTTAAAGGCGGTGCTCAGTCAACTCTACGATGTCTCTGTGGAAGAGCTGGGAAATGAGATAGCTGTTATCGGAAGCGAACTTGAAGTCAAAAGTGCCATGGATCTTCTTCAAAAGATACTGAGTTCAAAAGAGACAGTCCAGGTGTTCGTTGAACTTCCAAAATGGCTGGAAAATCCCGCAAAAGTGCTCGATGTGGTTGGAAGAAACACAGGAGTTGTTTATGAGGTGATGGATGGTGTTGTTTTGCTCGAAGGACCAGAAGAAAGTGTGAAAAAGGCCCAGGAGCAGTTCAAGGCGGTTCTGGAAAAACTGGGAGAAGTTCGGGCAGAAGAGACAGTGAAATTTCTTGAAATAGATTCTTCTTTCCCAGTCGATGAGTTTGTGGCTTTTTCAGAGAAATTGTATCCGGATGTTCTGTGTATTACCCTCAACGAGTTGAAACTTCTTGTTCTCAAAGGACCTTCAGAGTCTGTGGAGAAACTCTCAGACATATATCGTTCCTTCTATGAAAGACATCAGAAGGTGCTGGAGGAAAACGTTTTAGACCGTCTCACGTTCGAGGTACCCACCGGTTTTCCGTTCGACCAGTTCAAAACGTTCCTTGAAGTGCTCATACCGGAGGTCAAGCAGGTTGTTTACCTTGACAGGCTCAATCTGGTGCTGGTGGAAGTTCCGGTTTCTCAATCTGAGAAAGTGAAAAAGCTCCTCGATTCGTTCCTAGAAAAAGAGCAGGAAGCATCGAAAAAGAAAGCAAAAAGAAATGTGTCCATACCCTCCGATGTCGATCCCGCAGAACTCTCCGCTTATCTGAAAAGACTCTTCGATGGTCTCGAAATCACGGTCTTTCCGAAGATGGGCCAGATGGTCATTGAAGGTCCAGAAGACATCGTTGAAAAGGCAGCAGAACTCATCGAGGAAGAGAGAGAAAAATCTCTGGCAAGGACAAAGAAAGATTATGTGACCGTATCAGATGGAAAACTGAGCATAAGAGCAGAGAACGTCTCGCTTTACGATCTCATCAAAGAAGCCGCTTCTGAAATCGGTGTTTCGATGATGTTCGTGGATTCTCCTTCAGAGACGGTCACCATGAGAGTGGATGGAATCACGTGGGAGAAGTTTCTTGATCTTGTTTCTCAGAACTATGGGTATCTGTTCGACTTGAAAAACGGTGTGTACGTCGTTTCCAGGCCCAAACAGGACCTTGCAAAGCGCTACTTCTACGATATCCCTCACAACTTTGATCAGATAAAGGCACTCATAGAGTTCTACGGTGGAACAGTCTACGTGGATTCTCTAAACAACTTCATGGTGGTGACGGGAATCTCTGAGACAATAAAGAAAGAACTGGATAGGATTGTAGAAAATCTGAAGAAACCAACAAAACAGGTGGAAATTTCTGCAAAGATAGTGGACAAGTCGCTCATAGATATGGTGACCAAAGAAATGGGGCTGCAACTGAGCGGTACGGGGGTGGACCTGAGTTCTTCTGGAGCGAGTATATCTTTCTCTGTGACAGATTATCTTGATTTTGAGAAAGTCATTAATGAAATTCTGAATTCCCCTCTGTCTCTTCAGTTTTCAGATCAGAAGAGCAACACCCTGGATGACATCCTTGCAAGCCCCAGGATCGTCACCACCAGCGGAAAAGAGGCAAAGATCCTCATAGGAGACAGAATACCGTACGTTACAGACACAAACGGTGATGGAACACCGGAAGTGCAATTCCTTGAGACCGGAATAGAACTCTCAATAACTCCGTTTGTGAGAAGCGACGATACGATAGAACTGGATCTCTTCGTCAAGGCGAGCGAACCTGGAAACTACATAAACGAGGTTCCGGGAGAAAGAACAAGAGAGGCAACGACGCACCTCATCGTAAAGAACAACAGTACCATCGTGATAGGGGGCCTCATCAGAGAGGTGACGAACATGAGCGAGAGTAAGCTACCCTTCTTTGGAGATCTTCCAGTGATAGGTCAGTTCTTCAGGACAAAATCTGAAAGCAAAGAAAAACGTGATCTCATGATATTCGTCACCGTCAGGGTGGTGGAACCATGATCAGAGAGCCTGTTGTGGCGGGTCTCTTTTATCCATCCCGCAAAGATGAGTTGATCGAGCAGATAAGAATATGCTTTCTCGACAGGAGAATAGGACCAGGTGAGTTGCCCGGTCCTGTTGAAAAGAATCTCCAGAATCCTGTTGGTCTTGTCTCTCCCCACGCAGGTTACATCTACAGCGGGCCGGTTGCAGCCTGGGGATTTCTCGAAGTGGCGAGGATTGGGAAGCCCTCACTTGTCGTCATCATCGGTCCGAACCACACAGGTCTTGGAAAGCCTGTTGGGATCTGGCCGGAAGGGTTCTGGGAGACTCCGCTTGGAAGAGTTCCTGTGAACGAAGAAGCGGTAGAGATCCTGCTGAACAGTTCCAGATACGCTGAAGAGGATACCCTTTCGCACCTGAAGGAGCATTCCATTGAAGTCCAGCTTCCCTTTCTGCAGTTTGTCTTCGGTGATTTTTCCATAGTTCCAGTATGTTTGATGGATCAGAGTCCAACGGTTGCTGAAGATCTTGCCTTCGCCGTTCGTGAGTTGATGAAAAGTTTCAGAAACGTCCTGATAATAGCCTCCACCGATCTGAACCATTACGAGGATCAGAAGACCACCTTGAAGAAAGACTACCTCGTTGTAGAGGCGATAGAAAAACGTGATTCCAGGTTGCTGTACGAATACCTTGTGAAAGAGGACATAAGCATGTGCGGTTATGGAGGAGTTGCGGTTCTTCTGAACCTTGGCTTTTCCAGTGTCAGAATTTTGAAGCATGCTACAAGTGGAGATGTGTCAGGAGACACGCTCGAGGTAGTGGGTTATCTCAGTGCGATCCTGTCGTGAAAATTTCCTTTATTTCCTTTATTCTCAGTATTTTTCCGGTGACAAAATATACTGCTATTCCAAGCAGCACAAGTACGATGGTTCCCACTTTACCTGGAAGAAAGTCTTTTGCAAGGAAGACAGTTATTCCCATTACAGTCGACGCAGCGATTATTTTGAGGATCTGCACATCGAAAGACAACCTGGTTTTGAAAAACAAAAAGAAAAACCCTGTCATATAGGAAAGACTGGTGGCAAGTGCGATACCCTTTGCCCCCATGGTGAAACCGAGTACGATGTCCAGTACAATGTTCATGAAAGAGACAAGCAGGGTGGCTTTGAAAGGAAGTTTGACTTTTTTCTGGGCGTGGTGGGCACGTGAGAGAAGTTGAAACATTGAAACAAAGCACAGTCCCACAGCGTACATCGAGAGGATTTCGGCCGCCCTTTTTGCAGCTTCTGTGGTGAATGCTCCGTATCCGAACAGAAGAGAGATGAGTCTTTCAGAAAGTACGAAGAGACCTATAGACGATGGAAGGGTGAGAAACAGGTTCTTCAAGACGAAGTCTTTCAGGTCTTTCTCGTAATCCTCTGTCTGACTGAGTGTCGAGAGGGCAACGGTGGAGACGGCCACACCGAAGATACCCAACGGAAGCTGATAAAGACGGCTGGAAAGCTGTATCAGAGAAAGAGAACCCGGATCCAGAAAAGAGGCCACATTCACATCCACTATCGTTGTGATCTGAGAGACCGCCATGGTCAGAAAGGTGGCAAAGAAGAGCTTGTAAAAGTACGACAGACCTTTGAAACTCGGTCTGTACCTGAATCCTTCTTTCCACGGCAGAAGAACGATCAATCCTGTAAGACCGCCAAGCGTGAAACCAGCGGCTGCCCATTTTACACTGCCGGTGAGACCGCCCAGGATCACACCGAGGTTTGAGAACATCGGTGTCAAAGCGGGCAGAAAGTATCTGTGTGAAGAGTTGTGAATCGAATAAAAAACTGCCCAGACGAAAACGATGGTGATGAAGGGGGATGTTATTCGAAGAAGGCTTGCTGCGAGTGTCTTCGTGTTCTCTTCTGCTCCTGTTGCAAAAAGAGTCACCATGAGATGGGGAAACACTTCGGAAAAGACGACTATTGCGACGGTAAAAAGTCCCAGGGATGTGAGAACGGCAGATGCGAAGTTTTCTTTTTCTTCTCTGGTTTTCAGCTGATTGTATATCGGAAGAAAAGCGGAGCTCATGGCTCCCTCAGCGAAGGTCCTTCTCAGAAAAAAGGGAAAGATGATGGCGATGTAGTAGGCATCGAGGACGGATGAAGCACCAAAGGTTCCCGCGAGTATCATATCTCGAAACAAGCCCGTGATCCTGGATAAGAAGGTTCCCAATGAAAAAGAAAGAGTTTTTTTCAGATTGGACACTTCGATTCCTCCCGGTTCAAATCTGAAGAGAATCAACCGATAATATTATACGGAAGGGGGTGAAGATGGTGATAGATGGCGTGAACGGGCCAAGGGAAGTGAATCCTCTCGAAGGAATAAAGGGACCTTCCGTAGAAAAATCAAAGGAGAAGAAAAAGAGCGAGCAGGGAGACAGAATCGAACTTCGCCACACCTGGAGTGTGGAAGAACTTACCAAAGAAGCAAAGAACATTTCTTCCATTAGAGAAGAACTCGTAGAAGAGCTGAGAAAAGCCATAGAGAGTGGAAATTACTTCGTTGATACGGAAAGGCTTGCACGGAAGATACTGGAGGAACTGTCCGAATGAAAAGGGAGAAATTGAAGAACGTTCTGACAGAAAAAATCGACCTTATGGAAAAACTGAGAGAGCTTCTTCAGGAAAAACTCGAAGCTATTGTGATGAAGGATTTCAAAAAACTGGAAGATGTTATCGGACGCGTTGAGGAAATGTCCTTTCAGATGGAGGCGGTTAACAAAGAGCTGAGAGCCGCTCTGGACTTGCATGGTCAAGGATTGAAACTAGTTGATCTTCTAGAGATTTACAGAGATGACGAGGAAATGATGCTGATCTTGAAGGATTTCTTCGAATCTCTGAACAGGATTACGTTCGAGGTGGAAAAACTGAAGCAGACCATAGATTTTCATTTGAAATACATAGACCTCGTTTTCGGACTTCAAAGGTACAGCGTCACGTACAGAAAGGATGGCTCTTTCGATGAGGCTGGGCCGTCCACTTTCCTTGGGAGGTCTTGAACATGCCTGATATGTCCATGTTCGGCATTCTCAACACGGCACTCACTGGAATATACACTCACAAACTGGCGATGAACGTGGTCGGCCACAATATAGCAAACGCCAACACACCGGGATATTCCAGGCAAAGACCCGTTATAGAGGCCACTCCTCCCATTCCACTGACCACTCTGACCCAGCCCTCCATTCCTCTCCAGATGGGGACTGGCTCCAGGGTCAGAACGATAGTGAGATTGAGAGATGCATTTCTCGATATTCAGTACAGACAGGTGAACAACAGGTACAACTACTGGGACACCATCCTGTCCAATCTCCACTTTATAGAACAGCTCCTCTCGGAACCGGGCGAGAACGGCATCAGAAGTCTTGTGGACAACTTCTGGAACGCTTTTCAGGAGGTTATTTCGGACCCCACCAACACTGCCTCTAAGGCAGAAGTCGTTTCAAGGGCGCAGCAGATGGTATCCCAGATGAAAGATCTCTACGGGAGGCTGGAACAGCTCAGGGAAGACATAGACAACGAGATCGTGCAGAGGGTTTCTGAGATAAACCAGATGATAAAAAGACTCGCTGATCTGAACAACAAGATTCGAATAGGAATGACGTTGAAATCTCCTCCCAACGATCTTCTCGACGAAAGGGACAGGATCCTGGACGAACTGTCGGACCTTGTGAACATAAATTACACGGAAGCAGAGGACGGACAGATCACACTGAGAATAGGAAATCAAATCGTTCTGAACGGTTCCACCTACAACGAAGTTCGGGCCCTGGAAAGACCGTACGGGAGAGGCTACCATGAGCTCTTCGTGGGTAACGCAAAGTTGATTCTCAGCGATGGAAAATTGAAAGCGCTTTTAGATCTGAGGGACTCAACCATTGTGAAGTATATGAGAAAGCTCGATGAATTCGTTCTTTTCACAACGGATGCGATCAACCTCATTCACAGAGACGGGTTCGAGTCAGGTGGTGTGACAACAAATCTAGATTTTTTCAAAAAGATCGAGTCTTTCTCGGATGATCCTGCGATATTCAGGATCAAGGGAAACAGAAAACTTGAGATGGGACCTTACCATACGGTCACGGGAATTCATTCCGCAACCAGCGTTTCAGAAATAACTGGAAAAACATTCACTTCCGATGACCTGATCCTCTCTTTTGGAGGAGGAACATCATCAGCTCTGGCCGTTTCTTCCGGATCAACCATAAATGACCTCATTTCCTCCTGGAACTTGCTTGGGACAACCCTGAGCACAGGACAGCACGCAGGAGGGTACAGGCTGTATCTGGAGGACACTTCTGGAGATCTCAGAAACAAGATTTTCTTTTCTCTGGGAGATTCACTTTCGAAGATGGGTTTTGAGACAGAAACAAGAGGTTTTCTCACCATAAAAGAGTCCGATTTTTCTTCACTTTCTCCTGGTATCTACAAAGTGAGTGTTGAGTACACTCTCAAAGATGGATCGAAACAGAGTGAGACGATCCCTATCGATCTTTCATCCGGTGTGAGTCTGTCGAACATTGCATCTTCCATAAATTCCTCCTTACATCTGAGGGCACAGGTCTACACCGATCCAGCTACGGGAGAGAACATGTTGGTGATCGTTCCCGACGAGTTTCTGAACTTCGATCCATCGGCGGTGAACGTTCTGAGCGATGACAGTTTCTTCACAGAGGCGAACGCTTTTGTTAGGAACTACGAGGTTTTGAAGTACAGGGACACACTGGAGAACGTTTTCTATGGACAGACGGGATTCGATCCCACCAGGGCTTTCACGATCACGATAAACTCTACCGACATAGAGATCGATCCGGTTGTGGATACTCTGGAGACACTCGTTGAAAAGATCAACGAGAAGGGCACAGGGGTTCTTGCCGATCTCACACCTCACAACTCTTTTGTTCTCAGGGCCACTTCACTCTACGATTTCGATCTCAGAATGATGGAAATAAAAGGTCCACAGGGATTCTTCGAAGCTCTGGGACTCATCGATCCAGACAACGATCCAACCACGTTCGACTGGACAAATTCCTATACGCTGGTATCGAAAAATGACGATTTTGATACACTGAGAGACAGGTTCAGGGTGTCGGACATTCTGACCTTCGACAGAGCACCACACGACGAACCTCTGAACATAGTCAACCAGTTTGAAGTGAGTTCTTCTTTGGCGTCTAATCCGAACAACCTTGCTGTTGACATTGGGTACGCTCTTGAGAACTCCGACTGGAACGCTGTGGATATAAGGCCTACCGGAGCTGCCAACCCGAAGCTTCTCGAGATGGTCCAGAATCTCTACACCAGAAAGATGCTGTCGAATGGAAAGGAGAGTTTCTACGAATTCTTCGGAGGTGTTGTTGCAGAACTTGGTGTCGAAGCGGAAACTGCCAGCAGTTTGAAGACCAACACAGAAATCCTCAGGCAGGAGATAGACAACGAGCGTGAAAGAGTGAAGGGTGTCTCTCTAGACGAGGAGATGGCGAACATGATAGAGTATCAGCACGCGTTCAGCGCTGCCGCCAAGGTCATCAGCACAGTGGATGAGATGATACAGACCGTGATAAACATGGTGAGGTGATAGAATGCGTGTAACGAACAAAATGATAAGCGACAGAGTACTGTTCAATATACAGACAAGCCTGAAAAGAATTGCAAAACTCCACGATCAGCTTTCTTCGGGTTACAGAGTAAGGTACCCGAGTGATGACGCAGTCGTTGCCAAAAGGGCGAGCGATATCATGACGAGAAGAAGGGAACTCAAGCAATTCCAGAGGAACATAGATCATGTTCAGACTTATGTGAACGCGTACGACAGTGCTTTACAGACCGTTTCTGCGATTTCTCAGAGACTGAGAGAGTTGCTTGTGAGGGCCGCAAACGGAACGCTCTCGAAGGCAGAGCGAGAGGCGATAGCGGAGGAGATCGACAGGATAAGGGACAACCTGGTTGAGATAGCAAACACCAGGATTGGAAACGAATACATCTTCTCCGGCTACGATGTTTTCAGTGAGCCTGTAAAGTACGAAAACAACGCCTGGAAGATAGTAACCTCCCCTTCTGCGAACAGAAGCCGTTCTGTGTCGGTTCTGGGACGTTCCATAGAATACGGTGTCACGGCGGGTGAGATTTTCAAACTGGGCGATGGAAGAAATGTATTCCAGGTGCTGGACGAGGTGTCTGGCCTTCTGCGCTCAAACCTCGATGACAGTGCGATATCTTCTCACATATCGAACATCTCTCTGAAGGATCTTTCCTTCTTCGAAGAGAACATCACGAAAGTGACAGGAAAGGTAGGGGGAGTGAGCAGGTTCATAGAAATGGTCGAGAAGAGGATCGAAGATCTCGATTATTTCTTTACCGAGTACCTTTCCAAGGAAAGAGATGCCGATATAACAGAACTTGTGACAGATCTTGCGATGCAGCAATCTGTTCTGGAAGCCGCTTTGAAATCGGCAAGCAGGGTTCTTCAGGCTACTCTGGTGGATTTTGTGAGGTGATATCGTGGTTTACAGCACAAAACTCGGAGAGATAGAAATAACCGATGATCAGATCTTTGTATTCGAGGAAGGAATACCAGGATTTGAGCATCTGAAAAAGTTCGCACTGATCTTTCCAGAAGAGACCTTTCCCATAGGGTGGTTGCTTTCCCTGGAAGACAGCCATGTTGGCCTTCCTGTTGTGGATCCAAAGCTTGTAAGACCCGATTACGACCCCGTGGTACCGTCTGAAGACCTTGAAAAACTCGGGGTATCGAATCAAGATGAACTGCTCTTTTTCTGCGTCCTGACAATACCTCCTGGAAAACCAGAAGAGGCAACGATAAATCTCCGTGCCCCGATCATCATCAGGCAAAACACGAAGAAAGGAATGCAGGTGATACTGGAGAATGCAGATTATCACTTGAAGCACCTTCTCTCCGAAGAGATGGAACGGGCAAAATCTATGGTATGATTCTTTGAGAAAACCTCCCTCACCGTGAGGTACCCTTTTGGGTTCAAAGGGGAAGCCGGTGAGAATCCGGCGCGGGGCCGCCACCGTGACCGGGGACGAACCCCGCACGATGCCACTGGGGCTTTTGCCCTGGGAAGGCGCGGGGAGTAGGATGATCCGGAAGCCGGGAAACCCGCCCGCGGTGAAGGGAACCACCTTCCTCGAAGCCAGGAAGGTGGGAATATTTCGTTTTGGGAGGGATAGCCGTGTTCAGGAAACTGGGAGTTCTTCTGTTCGTTCTGATGTCCACCCTCACACTCGCCGTGGTCGTTGTTGACGATGCAGGAAGGGTGGTTGAGTTTTCGGCCGTTCCAGAGAGGGTGGTCAGCCTCTCTCCTGCCGCGACAAGGTTTCTGATCTTTCTGGGGCTGGAAGATAGGATCGTCGGTGTGACGGATTACGACAGTTACGAAGCAGAAAGAGTCGGTGCGATGGTTCCGGTGAACGTCGAAAAAGTGGTGGCACTGAATCCGGATCTTGTTCTGATGTTCGGTGGGTTTCAGCTTCCTGAGGTTGCAAAACTTGAGAGGGTTGGACTGAAGGTTCTGGTGATCAACCCCACTTCTCTCGATGACATCATAAGGGACGTGGTGCTTCTTGGAACGATCTTTGGTGAAAGGAAGCTTGCAGTTGAAAAGGCAGAGGAACTGAAGAATAAGATGCTGGAGATAGGAAAAAAAGCCTACAACATTCCTCCCTCGAAGCGTCCGAAGGTTCTGTATCTGATCTCCGCTCCGGGACCCGACGTGAAGGAAATATGGACCTGTGGAGAAGGATCTTATCTGGATGAGATCATCTCCCTCGCCGGTGGAATAAACATCGCTTCGGGTATTGCAGGTCCAAACGGCTGGCCACAGCTGTCTCTCGAGTACATTGTGGCACAGAATCCCGACGTGATCATCGTGGGAGTTTACGTTCCGGGAACGGAGGACGAGGAGGTAAAGAAGATCCTCGATTTTGACCCCTTCAGAGAGATAAACGCCGTGAAAAACAAAAGAGTCTTCACTGTGGACGGCAACCTTGCTTCTCAACCATCTCCAGATGTCTTCAAACTCCTCGACATTCTGTACGACTACTTCTACGGAGGAAATAACAGGTGAAGAAATTTATTCTTCCGATTCTGATGATCAGTTTTCTTTTTGGAATACTCTTTGGTGGTGTGTCACTGGACCCCCTCGAGATACTGGGGGTCCTCTTCGGTTTAAAAGAAAACCCGCTTGTTGAGAGAATACTGGCCTTAAGAATACCCAGGGTCTTTGCGAGTTTCGTTGTGGGAGCAGGACTTTCTCTGGTGGGGAACGCCTTTCAGAATCTTCTGAAAAACCCCCTCGTTGATCCGTATCTTCTTGGAATTTCCTCGGGGGCTTCCTTCGGAACTGTTCTTTCGCTCTACCTTGCGGAAGTCATCGGTGTTTCCTGGATATACCGTATTCCGCTTCTCAGTTTTGGCTTCTCAGTGATTGCATCAATTCTCACCCTTTTCATCGCAAGGAGGGAAGGTCGCTTTCCTGTGACTTCCATCATCCTCGCGGGAGTTGTGATCAGCACCCTTTTCAGCTCCCTCACTTATATGACGATCGTTCTTCTCAAAAGAAACGTGACCACCATATCTCTCTGGCTCTTCGGGAGTTTTTCAGGAACTGTTTGGAAAGACGTTGCCTTCTACTCCGCGGTTGTTGCTCCTTTTCTCCTCTATTCTGTGATCTTTTCAAAGTATCTCAACGCCATGGCGCTCGGTGAGGAAGAGGCCTTCGTTCTGGGAATCAACGTGGAGGCCCTGAAAGTGATCACGTTTCTTTTTGGAAATCTCACCACCGCTTTCCTCGTTTCCAGAAGCGGTGTGATAGGTTTCGTCGGCCTCATCGTTCCCCATATCGCCAGGTACCTTGTGGGTCCTGGTTTTTTAAGGTCCGCACTGGCAAGTTCGATCGTGGGAGGCGTTCTTCTCACCCTGTGCGACACGGTATCGAGATCTTTATTTTCCCCAACGGAACTTCCCGTTGGGATTGTGACCGCGCTGTTGGGCGCTCCTTTTCTCGCCTTTCTCATGAAAAGGGGTGTGTGAGTTGAAGGCGGTGAAGGTAGAGAATCTGTATTTTCGATACAGGACGGGTTTTTCTCTGGAGAATATTGAATTCTCTGTAGAAGAAGGAGAGTTTTTTGGGATAATAGGTCCCAACGGATCCGGTAAGACCACCCTTTTGAAGATACTATCAGGACTTCTGAAGCCTCAGAAAGGAACAGTGCTTCTCTTTGGGAAGGTTCCCTGGGAAGTTTCCAGAAAAGAGATGGCAAAGACCGTAACCCTCGTTTCTCAGGATTTCTTTCCCTCGTACGATTTCACCGTGAAAGAGATCGTTGAAATGGGGAGACTTCCACATCAGCGTCTTCTGAATGGAGCGAGCAAAAGAGACGAGGAGATCGTTCTTAAGAGTCTGGAACTGACCGACACCTTGAAATTTTCCTCCAGAACTTTCTGGACGCTGAGTGCCGGTGAACGAAGAAAGGTTGTGCTTTCAAAGGCAATCGCCCAGGATACGAAGATCCTCCTTGTGGACGAACTGACCGCTCATCTTGATTACAGTAACGTGAGTCTTGTGGGCAACGTGATGAGAAAGTTGAAAGAGTCCGGAAAGACCATCGTGGCGGTTTTTCACGATATAAACGTGGCATCGCTTCTGTGTGACAGACTGGCTGTGATGAAAAACGGCAGGATCATAAAAATCGGAGCACCCACCGAGGTCCTCGACGAAGGGGTGCTCCGAAGTGTTTTTGAAACGGAATTTGTCGTACTAACACATCCTGTGACAAAAAAGCCTCTAGCCTTCCTCAAATAGTCTCTTCAAGAATTTCACCTGCTCAATTGCCTGGAAAGAACCTCCACCTTCGTGGTTGTTGTACGGATAGATTCTGATCTCCTTTGGACCGGCGTAGTGGTTGTAAGCGGCGAAGACCGTCGAGGGAGGACAGATGGTGTCCATGAGCCCAACGGAAAACAGGGCGGGCACCTTTGCCCTTGCTGCAAAGTTCACACCATCGAAGTAGGAAAGTGTTCTGAAAACAATCTCCTCTTTGTCCCTGTGGGTTTTGAGGAAGTTGGTGATCTCCACGTATGGGTGTGTGTCGACAAGTTGCACGGCCCTTCTGAAGTGGCACAGAAACGGCACATCGCAGAGCAGAGCCTTCACCCTGTTCGACAGGGCACTCACCGCAAGGGCGATTCCCCCACCCTGACTGCCTCCGGCCACCACCACCTTCCTGGAATCCACTCTCGGGAAGGAAATGGCTGCTTCCACCGCCCTGACCGCATCCACGAAGACTCGCCTGTAGTAATAGGTTCCCGGATCCAGAATGCCCCTCGTCATGAATCCGGGGTACTGTGGATCGACTGGACCCTCAGGGTAATCCGGTGTGTCTCCCTTCATCCAGCCGCTTCCCTGCCCCCTGGTGTCCATGACAAAACAGATGTAACCCATTGACGGCCAGAACAGCCAGTCGTGTGGAAAACCCCTTCCACCATTGTAACCTATGTACTGCACGACGCATGGAAGCTTTTCTTCCGCCAACTTCGGAACAAGAAGCCAGCCCTTTATTCTCTGCCCCCTGTATCCAGAGAAAGTAACATCGTACGTTTCAACCGTTTTGAGATGAAAGTCCACCTTTTCAAAGACGGGATCCAGAGGGAATCCTTCGCTTTCTTTAAGTGTTTCCCTCCAGAACTCATCGAAATCTTTCTCCTCGTACCTTTCAGGCCGGTACTTTTTCAGTTCCTCAAGGGGCATATCGAAGAAGGCCACTTTTCATCACTCCTCGTAGACCTCTGTGAAAAACTTTCTCTTTCCTACGACTTCTCTTTTGCTTCCGGTGACGGAGAAAGAACCGGTGAGTCTGATGTCCTCAGAGGAACTACCCACCATCACCCTGAACTCACCGGGTTCCACAACAAGCTTCATGTCCCTGTCGTAATATGCGAGAACATCCGTGTGAAGTCTGAACACAACCGTCTTCTTCTCTTTTGCCTTCAAAGAAACCCTCTTGAACCCCTTCAACTCCTTCACAGGCCTTGTGACACTTGCAAACTCACGACCGATGTAAAGCTGAACCACCTCGTCACCATCCATATCTCCCACGTTTTCTACATCGACCTTTATCACAACCTCTCCTGCAGATGGTACCTCCTTCGGCTCTATCCTCAGGTTGCTGTACTCAAACCTCGTGTAGGACAGGCCGTGTCCGAAGGGAAAGAGGGGCTTTGTGCTCTCGTCCACATAGTCTCCATGCCAGTGAGACCTTCCTCCAGAGGGTTTGACGTAGTGAAAGACGGGGATCTGGCCTGCACTCCTTGGGAAACTGATCGGGAGCTTTCCAGAGGGATTCACCTTTCCGTAGATGACATCGACGATCGCTCTTCCACCTGCCTCTCCAGGGAGCCACACCTGAAGAATAGCGTTCACCCTGTCGACCAGGTTTTTGAGTGAGTAGGGTCTTCCTGTGATGAGGACAAGAACGACAGGTTTTCCTGTTTTTGCAATTTCGAGGACGAGTTCTTCCTGTACGCCGGGGAGTTTCAGGTTTGCCATGTCTCTGGATTCACCCGTTGTGCAGTCGAGGGTGAGGCCGGATCTGTCTCCGACCACAACGATGGCAACGTCTGATCTTTTTGCAACTTCGATCGCTTCTTTGAACCCGCTTCTGTCTTCTCCTGTCACTTCGCATCCCTTCGCATACTCGAAATCAATACCCTCTTCTTTGAAGGCATCGAGAACGCTTGGAATGCTCTTCATGTGCTCTTCTATACTCTTTTTCAATCTTTCGTAGTTTTCCCTTGGAATCTGCGGATTTCCAAAGACATCGTCTATGTTGTCGAGGAGTGCCCTTATGTGGGCAAGGTACATGTAGTCGCCAAGAAGGTTCCTCACCTCACCCGCGTTCGGTCCTATCAGAGCGACTTTTTTGTTTTTCTGGAGGGGCAGCGTTCCGTCGTTTTTGAGGAGGATGATGGATTTTCTTGCGATTTCGAGGGCAAGGTCTCTGTGGCTTTCTATCTTTGCCTTTTCCACATCGACGTACGGATTCTCGAAGAGACCGAGCATGAACTTGAGTTTCAGTACCCTGGAAACGGCCTCGTCGATCAGCGATTCGGGCACAATTCCCTTTTCGACGAGATCCTTAAGGTGCTGATAACAGTCTGTCTTTGGAAGTTCAACGTCTATTCCCGCTTCGAGGGCGAGTCTTGCAGATTCAGATTTGTCTTTCGCTATCCTGTGGTATTCTCCGAGCATGTTCACCGCAAAGTAGTCGGAAACAACGATACCCTCGAATCCCCAGTCTTTTCTCAGAATATCGGTGAGAAGCCTTCTGTTTGCTGCACAGGGCACACCGTCTATTTCACTGTAGGAGTTCATCACAGAAAGCACTCTTGCTTCTTTGACCGCAGCTTCAAATGGGAAAAGAAAGACTTCTCTGAACTCTCTTTCAGGAATGTTCGTCGGTGCCCAGTTCTTTCCGCCTTCAGAAGCGCTGTATCCTGCAAAGTGTTTCACCGTAGCGACAACGCCTTCTTTTATGTTTTCACCCTGGAGTCCTTTCACGTAGGAAACACCCATCCTTGCGACAAGGTAAGGAGACTCCCCGAACGTTTCCTCCGTTCTTCCCCACCTTGGATCTCTTGCCACGTCCAGAACAGGAGCGAGTCCCTGGTGCGCTCCTAACTTCCTCATGTCCTCTCTGATGGCCGCTGTCATTTTCTCTATGAGATCTGGATCCCAGGTGCTCGCCATCGCTATTGCCTGTGGGAAGTTGGTTCCACCAAGACCCATGTATCCGGTGAGACACTCTTCGTGTATCATCGCAGGTATTCCAAGACGTGTTTCCTCCACAAGAAAGCGCTGTATTTCGTTCACAAGTTCTGCAGCTTCTTGTGGCTCAAGGTTCGTGGAGCCTCCAGGACGCGTGATCTGGCCGATGCCGTTTTTTAGAAGATCTTTTGCCTTTTCTCTTTTGAACTTTCCTCTCTCATCTATCAACTCGTATCCCCAGACAGAACCGAGTTGAGCAATTTTCTCTTCCAGAGTCATCCTCGAAAGAAGATCTTTCACCCTCACCTCGACTGGTTGTGATGGGTCCCTGTACAGTTCCATAACTTTCCCTCCTCATTCGCCGTGTTCCCATATGGATTTTTTGATTTCCTTCAGCCACAGGTTTCTGATGATGGGATTGACCTGAACCCTGCTGTCTCCCCAGTATCCGTTCGCATAAGGCGGCCCCCACATGGGCTGTGAATCCCAGTCGGCGTTTATGTATGCCACCACCCTTATTACGTCTGAATTTTCATACACGAACTCAAAAAAAGGCTTGAACCACTCGTTCCAGATCTCTTCTGGTGTCTTTTTTACTCTATTCTTTCCAGAAGGACCGTCAAGAACGGGACTGATGTTTGCCTTTGTGAGTTCTGAAAGATCATACCCCTGTGGACTGGCTTCTGATATCATCACGGGTTTGTTGTGAAGCCTTGCAAAAGCCAACACCTCTTCTGCCAGCTCTTTCTGAGTGGGTGTCTTTCCATGGTATTTCATGTTCGCAGGTAAGAACCACGACAGCCCTACGAAATCCACATAATCATCACCTGGATACCAGAGTGAAATGTCCGGTTTTTGATAGTTCCGAAGTATGACGTTCAGGGGAGAAGAACACGACTGCCACACTGTGAAGAGAAGTTTTTTTCTCTCTCCCAGCAGATTTCTGAGTTTTTCGGTTATGTACCTGAAGGCGACTCTGTACTTTTCTGGATCGTAGCTGTTCCATATTCCATCGAATTCGTATCCGATTCTGAGATACACCGGTCTGTTTGCTTCTTTGATGAATTCAGCAAGAATCTCTATCTGACGATCATACTCCCCAGAAATCACACCATCCACCATATTTACCATGTACAGTCCTATCACAAGCGCAGAGTTTGGGAACTCTTCCAGGCATTTCTTCGCGTTTATCAAGCCCGCTCCCCAGTCAGCGTCGTTGCAGAGACCGTTGAGAGTTGCTATATCGGTGTACGTTGTCACTCCCCCAGGTTCTGGGAAGTACCCTGATTTTGCGTACTCTCTGACCGAGTTCAGATCCTGTCCGATGACAAGAAGTATTTTCCCTTCCAGAACTGTAAAGATCATTGCAATTGCCAGAAAAATGAATCTTTTCATGTTTTCACCCTATCTGTAAAGGAAACACTTCACCTGGACACCATCGACTTCGAAGTATGGAGGTGGTTCTTTTTTGCAGATGTCCATCACCTTCGGACATCTTCCGGCGAACTTGCAGCCCTGCCTGAGGTATTCTGTTTGTTCTGTCTCAGACAACTTTATTCTGATGTTCCATTTCTTCTTCGGATCAGGCTCAGGAACGGACTCTCTCAGAAGCTGGGTGTAAGGGTGTTTTGGCTCCATGAGAACCTTCTCTGCCGGTCCCAGTTCCACTATGTTCCCTCTGAACATGACAGCGATTCTGTCTGAGACATAATACGCTGTTGTGAGGTCGTGTGTGATGTACAGAACACTCACACCGTACTGTTCTTTGAGGTCCTTGAATAGGTTCACGATGGACATCCTCAGGGATGCGTCCACCATGGAAACGGGTTCGTCTGCCACAAGAAGCGATGGATTTGTAAGAAGCGCCCTTGCTATGGAGATCCTCTGAAGCTGCCCACCCGAGAACTCACTCGGATACTTTTCTGAGAACTCCTCAAAGGAGATTCCAACGGCGGAGAGTTTTTCCCTGATGATCTCTTCTGCCTTCTCTTTTGTATCTGCTATTCCCAGATTGAAAAGTGTCTCGTAGAAGTACCTGTCCACCTTCCTGAGGGGGTTGAACGTGGAAAACGGATTCTGGAAGACCGCCTGTATCTCCCTCAAGAGTTCTTTCCTCTCTTTTTCATGCACCCTTTCTATCCTCTTTCCTTTGTAGACGATCTCTCCGGAGGTGGGCTCTTCGAATCCAAGGATGATCTTTGCCGTGGTGGTCTTTCCACAGCCACTCTCTCCAGCCAGTGTGAAGATCTCCGCCTCTTTTATGTCGAAGTTCACCCTGTCCACGGCCACTATCTTCGTTCTGGAAAAGATGCTCCCTATGGTGAAGATCTTCGTCAGGTTTTTTATCTCAAGAAGTGGCATTCTTTCCCTCCTCTACCAGCCAGCATGCGACTTTGTGTCCTGGCAGGTACTCTTTGAGAGGTGGTATCTCCTTTTTGCACCTGTCGAACGCATGAGGACATCTTGGATGGAAACTGCATCCTGGTGGAAGGTCTGCAAGGGAAGGAGGACTTCCAGGGGCACTCTCTCTTCTTCCCTTGTCTCCGAACTTCGGAAGTGAGAATATCAGGTATTTCGTGTAGGGATGCATGGGGTTTTCAAAGATCTCTTCGGTCTTTGCTTCCTCTATGATCTTTCCAGCGTACATGATCGCTATCCTGTCTGCCACGTTTGCATGAACTCCCATGTCGTGTGTGACCAGAATGATGGTGTTCTGTCTTGAGGACTGTACCTCTTTGAGAAGCTGTATTACACCTCTCTGTGTCACAACGTCGAGGGCCGTTGTGGGCTCGTCTGCGATGATCACCTTCGGTGATAGAACGGTCGCAAGGGCGATCGTCACCCTCTGTCTCATTCCACCGGACAGCTGGTGTGGATAGGCGTTGAGAATCTCTATCGGAAGGCCAAGTTCTTTTATGTGTTCTTTTGCCATCTCGTAGGCCTCTTCCTTTGTCTTTCCAGTTGTGTGACTCTCTATGAAGTCCTTGAAGGTCTCTTTTATCTTCACCACAGGATTCAACACGCTCATCGATCCCTGTGGAACGTAAGAGATGAAACTCCACCTAAGTTTCCTTCGTTCTTCTTCACTGAGAGAGTAAACATCTATTTCTCTTCCGTTCTCTCTGTACAGTACCTTTCCTCCCACGATCCTCTGAGGTGGCTCTATCGCAGCAAAGAGTGCTTTAAGAAGCGTGCTCTTTCCACAGCCGCTCTCTCCTGCTATGCCGTATATCTCGTTCTCTCTTATCGAGATGTTCACATCGTCCACCGCTTTTACCACTCTCTTTTTGCCGAATATGTCCAGAATGTAGTAAGATTTGAGATTCTCTGTCCTCAACACTTCCACCGCTATCACCTCATGCCTGTCCTATTCTCTGTATCCTCATCCTCGGATCAAGATACTCACTGATGCTGACCGAGATGAGATACAGCGCTATGAACAGAAAGATTGATGTTATGACCGGTGTCAATACCCACCACCAGTATCCCAGAAGAAGTGCCTGGTAGTTTATCGACCACTGGAGCATGGTGCCAAGGGTTGGAATATCGAGGTTGGAAACACCCAGGATTGCGAGTGTGATCTCCATTCCGATCGCCCAGGACATGTTACCGATGAGCGTTGCGAAGATGAGAGGGATCAAAAACGGCAGATACTCTTTGAAGACGATGGCCAGCGCCTTCGAACCTGAAAGGAGGGCGGTGTAGGTGAAATCCCTCTCTCTCAGACTCAAAACCTGGGATCTTATGACCCTCGCGTCCCATGCCCAGCCGAAGACGCCAAGAAGAAGTCCCAGCATAGGTAGACTGAGTCGAGCCTTCACCATCGTGGCGATGAGAACGATTATGATGAAAAGGGGTATCACAAGGAAAGAGTCACTCAGAAACATGAGAACCCTGTCAGCAGCTCCTCCCTTGTATCCGGCGATCATTCCCACGATCATCGCTATGACCCTTGAGACAAGGCCTGCTATGAGCGACATGATGAGTGAGTTCCTCACGGCAAAGGTGAGTTTCCAGAAGATATCCTGTCCCATGGAGTTTGTACCCAGTATGTGAGGCCACTGGGGAGGAAGGTCCCTTGGAACCTGGTTCCACAGGTAAGGGTTGTAGGGCGAAAAGAAAGATAGAACAGAAAGTCCCGCAAGAACCAGAAATACTATAAAGCCAAATCTGAAGCGTGTATCTCTCAACAGATCCTTCAGCACCTGCATTCTTTCCACTCCCTTTTCATCTGTATCTCACCCTCGGATCGAACAGAGGATAAAGCAGATCTATCAAAAGAATACTCGTTGTAATCAGAAGGATGGAAAGTGTGCTGACACCCATCAAGAGGTTGTAGTCACCTGTGAATATGGCGTTGTAAAGGAGTGTTCCAATGCCTGGGTAGGAGAACACGATCTCCGTGATCAGGGCACCTCCAAAGATCTGACCTAAAGATAGAGCAAGTCCTGTTATCTGTGGCAACATGGCGTTCCTTATAACGTATCTTCGAACGATTCTTTTCTCTTCTATTCCACCCATCTTGGCGTACTTCACGTAGTCCTCTGACTTCACACTCTGAACGACGAGCTTCATCGCCTGGAACCAGATGAATACACCGATCAATATCAGAGACAGAGCCGGCAGGAACGCGTGTTTCAATAGGATCAGAAGGTTTTCCCAGCTGAAGGTGAACTGCATTCCTATTGCAAAGCCGCCCCCAATTGGGAAGATGGGAATGATGTATGCGAGAAGAATCAGAAGCCCAAGGGCAAGGATGTAGTACGGCATCGGTCTTATCACCATCGCGATGGCGTCAAGTATCTTCACCCATCTTCTGTTCGAAAAGTACCCCGCAAGACCTCCAAGGATGTTTCCTATGATCCAGGAAAGAACAGTTGTCACCAGAAGAAGCCATGCGGTCCAGGGCAAAGACTGTTTTATCAGTTTTATCACGGGTGTTGGAAACTGATAGTAGGAGGGACCGAAGTCTCCCTTTAAAAAGCGTTTCCAGAAGTTTATGTACTGTTCCCACAAACTTCCCTTCAGTCCGTAAAGTTCTTTTAGGGTTTCTGTCATCTCTTCTATCGCCTTCGGGTCCATGTACGTTCCTTGTGCCACAAGACGATTTATGAACTGCTGTACCGGATCTGTTGGCAGAAACCTTGGTATGAAAAAGATCATCGTGATTCCTACCCAGATAACAAGAAAGTACGTTACCAGTCTTGGGAGGAGATACCTTCTCACGAAGTTCAAGATCTCTGACCTCCTTTCCTCTTTAAAGGACCGGGGGTTATCCCCCCGGCCCCCGTTTGAAAGATATTTTACATCATTTTCTACCGGTTGGTTTCAAGAACGGGAGCATGTACTTGAAGTTGGGCCAGTGATGGTACGGCTGTGCATACATGTTCTCCGCACCAGGATAGTTCGTCCAGTAGTATTCATCCCATGCGATGACACCCGGGTAGTTGAACGTTGGTATCGTCGGCATCTCTTTGACAAGAAGCTTCAAACCTTCAACTCCAAGTTCGATGAGCCTCTTTGTGTCTCCCCAGGCTGTCTTCTGTATCTCGTCTATGATCTTGTCCATCTCAGGATTGCTCCATCTTGCGTAGTTGCCCCATGGGGCGTTTTCTCCAATGGGTCTGATGTATTTGGAGTGGAACGGCTCGAGTGTTCTGAACAGATCTGGATGTCCTCCCCATGGCTCCGCCGCTGGCCAGTCTGTTGAGACTTCGAATTCTCCTCTCTGATCAAGAGTTGCCGCTGCATCCGTTGTCTGGACCGTTACATCGATACCGAATTTCTTCCACGCCTGAGCGGCTGCAAAGGCGTTTCTGTAACCCGGGTGAGCCGGATTGGTTCCCGTGGTGATGGTAATTTTCCAGAGTTCACCGTTGGGCAGGTGCCATTTTCCATCTTTGTCTCTGTAGAATCCGTTCTTTTCAAGAAGTTTTGCTGCAACATCGGGTGCGTACTTCCACCATCCGGGTCCAAAGATCCTCTTGATCAGTTCTGGATTGTCAGGCACAGGATATCCTCTCTTCTTTGCGTATTCGGCCAGTCTGAATCCTGCTGTTGGATCATAAGGTTTGAACTTTTCTCCGTTTCCAAGGTCGAGTTCGAAGTTCTTCAGCCAGTCTTCGAGTTTTGTGAAGTACCAGTTGTAGTATGCGGTTGTGAGAGGAATGTGAATGGGACTCAGGGTGACCGCTCCATCGAACGCGTTGGCGGCATATTCAACGATGTCGATCGCAAGTGTGAGTGCCCATCTCACATCAGGATTGTTGAAGGGTTCTCTGGCTGTGTTGAAGTGAAGCCCTGTCACACATGGGTCGATGTTGACGGTCCACGGGAAGTTTCTTCTCCAGGCCCTTGCAGTTTTGACTCTGCTGAGAACGGCTTTGAGGGCTTCAAGTGTGAGGTCAGCTGCATCGAGCTGGTGCTGTGCCATGGCGAGAACCTGCTTTTCGGGACCACCATACGTGATGAAGAGCACGTATTTTGGTTGTGGCATGCCATATAGCATTCCTGTTGGTGTTCTGTCCCAGTCTTCTCTTCTTTCCCAGAGCGTCCAGTATCCTCCGGGATCGTATCCTTTGAGAACGTAAGGTCCTGTTCCAACGGGCGGATTGAAATCGAACGTGAGAGGATCTTCCACTTTCTCAAATATGTGCTTTGGAAGAGGTCTCAGAGCGCCCCATCTGTCGAGGAAGTAGGTGTGGAATCTGGAATTAGGCTCTTTAAGCTTGATCACGACCGTGTAATCGTCCACCTTCACGATCTCTTTTACCTGCTGCATCTGGGAGTTGTACCCCATTCCCGGTGTGTTTTTGACGAGCTCGATGGTATAAATTAGGTCATCTGCTGTAAACGGTACACCATCACTCCAGTAGACACCTTTTCTGAGTTTTATGGTGAGTTCTGTGAAGTCGGAGTTGTACTTTGGAGGTTCAGCGGCAAGAGCGTTGATGATCTCTCCGGTGGCGTACTCAACGCACCAGAGTGGTTCCAGAAGGAGATTCTGGATACCCCTGTCGTTCCAGACCCAAGTAGCCCAGATGTTGAAGTTACCGGGGTTGGCAGCTCTACCCGTTAGGTTGTCGGCTATGAACGTCTCATTTCTGGGAATCCCTGGTGGAAGTTGCTGTGCAAAGAACAGGGTGAAGATGGAAACAACGAACAGGATCACAAGAAACTTCCTCATGAAAACTCACCTCCCTTGATTGTATGTATATTTTTTCCTTTCGGGAAATATTTTAATGTAAATCTCCCTGAAAAATCAAGATCCATTTTTCATAAATATTGAAGATTATTCCGGACTACAGGAGATTATTTCAGAATATTGTCGTTTTTCTTCTTTTTTCTCTTTTTTTCTTTATGGTATCATATTTCCGTACACAAATGAAAAAGGAGGTTTCATGTTATGAAAGGGTTGCCTGCTCTGCTGTTACTTCTGATCGGGTGTGTTTCGTCCTTCGGTTCACAGGATGTTCCCTTGAGAGTGCTCGCAGAGAAGTTGAACATTCACATCGGATTTGCAGCAGGGAACAACTTCTGGTCTCTTCCCGACGCAGAAAAGTACATGGAAGTTGCAAAAAGAGAGTTCAACATCCTCACGCCCGGAAACCAGATGAAGTGGGACACCATCCATCCGGAAAGAAACAGATACAACTTTGAACCTGCCGAAAAACATGTTGAATTTGCCCTGAAAAACGATATGATTGTGCACGGTCACACCCTCGTCTGGCACAACCAGCTTCCTGGATGGCTCACAGGCCAGGAGTGGTCGAAAGAAGAACTCCTGAACATTCTTGAAGATCACGTAAAGACGGTGGTATCTCACTTCAGGGGCAGAGTGAAGATCTGGGATGTTGTGAACGAAGCGGTGAGTGACTCTGGAACCTACAGAGAAAGCATATGGTACAGAACGATCGGTCCTGAGTACATTGAAAAGGCCCTCATCTGGGCAAAGGAAGCAGATCCGGATGCGATTCTCATCTACAACGATTACAACATCGAAGAGATCAACGCCAAGTCCAACTTCGTCTACAACATGATAAAGAACCTGAGGGAAAAAGGAGTTCCCATAGATGGAATAGGGTTTCAGATGCATATAGATTACAGGGGAATCAACTACGAGAGTTTCAAGAAAAACCTGGAAAGATTCGCAGAGCTTGGGCTTCAGATCTACATCACGGAGATGGACGTGAGGATTCCCCTTGGTGGATCGGTAGAGTACTATCTGAAAAAACAGGCGGAAGTCTACAGGAGGATCTTCGAGATCTGTCTGGACAACCCCGCTGTCAGGGCGATCCAGTTCTGGGGATTCACAGACAAATACTCCTGGGTGCCGGGTTTCTTCAAAGGTTACGGCAAGGCGTTGATCTTCGATGAAAACTACAACCCAAAACCGTGCTATTTTGCAATAAGGGAACTCATGGAGGAAAAACTGAAGGAAAGATAAAAGGGGGCGATGCCCCCTTTCTTCTCAGCAGTACCTCTCTTTCATCTTGCTAATCGCTTCCCAGAGACCGAGGATGTAGGTGGCACCGAGTGCTCTGTCGTAGAGACCGTAGCCAGGCCGTGCTTTTTCTCCCCAGATCAGTCTTCCATGGTCCGGACGGATGTACCCTTCGTAGCCTATATCATGAAACGCCTTCATCACCTCAAATAGATCGTGCGAGCCACAGAAAGATGGATGGGCCGTTTCGTAGAAGCTTTTTTCGCCGGTGAACTTCAGGTTTCTCACGTGTGCAAAGTGAATCCTTCCCATCTTTCCGAAATACCTGATCATCTCAGGGATGTTGTTTTCCGGGTTCGCACCGAGTGAGCCCATGCACAGCGTGATACCGTTGTATGGACTGTCGACTGCTTTGAGGAGTCTTTCAATGTTCTCTTTGTTGGTGATGATCCTTGGAAGGCCGAAGATGCTCCATGGTGGATCGTCCGGGTGTATGGCGAGTTTCACGTCGCATTCTTCACAGACGGGAATGACCCTCTCGAGGAAATAAACGAGGTTTTCAAAAAGCTTTTCTTCATCAACGTTTTTGTAGAGTTCAAACGTTTCTCTCAATTTTTCCAGTCTGTCCCACTCCCATCCAGGAAGGACGAATCCCTCAGATCCTTCCTTCACACGTTCTATCAGTTCGTCTGGAGTGACTCCCTCGATGAGACTGTGGTCGTATTCCATCGTTTCAGAGCCGTCCGGGAGTTTTTTGTGAAGATCCGTTCTCATCCAGTCAAAGACAGGCATGAAGTTGTAGCAAACTACCTTTACACCAGCCTTTGCCAGATTTCTGATCGTTTCCTTGTAGTTCTCTATATACCTGTCTCTTGTTGGAAGTCCCAGTTTTATGTCTTCGTGGACATTCACACTCTCGATAACCTCCAGCTTAAGGCCAGCCCTTTCAACGGTTTCCTTGAGTTTCATGATCTCTTCAAGGGGCCAGACTTCTCCCACAGGGATGTCAAAGAGTGCACCGACCACTCCCTCCACACCCGGGATCTGGCGTATCTGTTCCAGGGTTACTGTGTCGTGTTTTTCTCCGAACCATCTGAAGACAAGTTTCATTCATCTTCCCTCCCGATGACTTCTTCGAGTGTTTTTCTCACCGCGCCAGGTCCTGTGATCATCTTTTTGAACAGTCCTTCCACCTTTTCTCCAAGTCCAACTTCGTACAGGTTCACTCTGAAAAGCTGCTGGCTGGAAAGGATCGGTTTCAGATGATCATTCACAGAGTCGGGATCACCGAACTTTATCTTCGAAACGTAAGATCTGAGGTTTTCGAGCAGAGGGTCTGGGCTCAACTGCATCTCTTTTCCTTCATCGTCGATTCCCATGAGATATCTGCACCATCCCGCTATCACAAGGGGAATGTACTTCAAATTCCTCGGATCCAAATCGGGCCTTTCGTGGTATGCCTTTATGGTTTCGCCGAATCTGATCGGCATCTTCTGAGAGGTGTCCGTCGCTATTCTCTGAGGCGTGTCTGGCAGGTAAGGATTGGGCAGTCGGATGTTTATTACCTCGTTCAGAAACTCCCTCGGGTTGATGATACCGGGATCCACCACGACCTTTATACCTTCTTCTCCCACACCTTCTACGAGTCTTCTCAGAAGAGGATCTTTCATCTCATCTGCTATCTTTTTGTAGCCCAGAAGACATCCAAACACCGCCAGTGCGGTGTGGAGTGGATTGAGACAGGTTGTCACCTTCATTCTTTCTGCCTTTTCAACGGTCTCTCTGTCTGTCAGGAAGACGTTTCTGTCTGCACCTTCGAGTTTTGGCCTGCCGTTCGGGAAGGTGTCCTCTATCACCAGATACTGTGCCCACTCCATGTTCACAAACGGTGCGATGTGTGTCTTTTTAGATGTCACAAAGATCTCCATTCCTTCGATGCCGAGTTCTTCCAGGTGCTTCTTGATGAACTCGGATGGTCCCGGAACGATCTTGTCTATCATACTCCAGGGGAAGGCAACATCTTTTTCCAGATAATCCAGAAACTCTCTCTCCACAAGATCGTTCTTCACCCACTCTTGTGAGATCTTCTTCACAGAACTGTAGAGTTTTTCACCGTTTCTGGAGAAGTTGTCAAGACTGAGAAGTGCGATGGGGAGTCTTCCTGCTTTGAACCTTTCATAGAGCAGCGCAGCGACTTTTCCCATCGATGTCTGGGGTGAGGCTGGTCCGTTTTTCATGTCTTCTATCACCTGGGGAAAGAGGTTTCCGGCCTGATCTTCGATGTTGTATCCCTTTTCGGTGATGGTGAAAGATGCAAGCTGAAGTGAAGGACTCCTGAAGATCTCTTTTGCTCTCTCCCAGTCAGAATGTGCGGGATCTCCTTTGAGGGCTTCCATTACACTCGCTATGATTCTTTTTTCAAAGTTTCCGTCCGGTTTTATGGTGACCGCTATGGAGAGGTTGTCGTAGGGTGTGTAGACCCTGTCAATGACTTCGTAGTCGAAGAGTTCTATCACGTTTATGCCGGTGTCTTCCTTTCCCTCTTCCAGGAGGTTTTGAAGAACGGCGGCAACGAACCCTCTGAAGATGTTCCCCCCACCGAAATGAACCCATTTCGGTCGCTCT